>NZ_CP023671.1:679884-1359768 GCF_003606265.1 Clostridium septicum | reverse complement strand
TTAAAAAAATATCTTAATTGACATATCTATCCATAGATGTAATAATAAAGTCATGCAACGGGTTAAATGTTTTCATAAGTTGCTATTAATAAATTAAAAAAATCACTAATAATATAAATTTAATATTAATTTCTACAACAGAAAAGAAATATAAGGGAGATATAAAATTTTAATTAATCGATAGCGACTTTAAGATTAATAAATGTATATCTAAGTATTTCGAATATTGACTTTTAATGATTAGCAAATAATTTGAGGGGTGTATGTAGAATGAAAAAATATATTGTAGCCTTAGATCAAGGAACAACAAGTTCAAGAGCAATTATTTTCGATAATGAACAAAATATATTAGGGGTAAGTCAAAAGGAAATAACACAAATCTATCCAAAAGAAGGTTGGGTAGAACATAACCCAATGGAAATTTGGGCAAGCCAATATGGAGTTCTTCAAGAGGTAATGGCAAAAACTAATATAGATCAGGAAGAGATTGCAGCTATTGGTATTACAAATCAAAGAGAAACTACTATTGTGTGGGACAAAAATACAGGTGAACCAATATATAATGCAATTGTTTGGCAATGTAGAAGAACTGCTGAAATTTGTGATAAATTAAAAGAAGAAAATGGGTTAAGTGAATATGTAAATGAAGCTACAGGGCTTATAATAGATGCTTACTTTTCAGGAACTAAAATTAAATGGATTTTAGATAATGTTGAAGGGGCAAGAGAAAAAGCTGAAAGAGGAGATCTTCTTTTTGGTACAGTAGATACATGGCTTGTTTGGAAGCTTACAGGTGGAAAGGTTCATATAACTGACTATACGAATGCTTCGAGAACAATGCTTTATAATATAAATAAACTAGAATGGGATGAAAAAATATTAAAAACTTTAGATATTCCAAAATCAATGCTACCAGAAGTAAGAAATTGTTCAGAAATATATGGATACACTAACCTAGGAGGTAAGGGTGGATATAGAGTACCAATAGCAGGTATTGCTGGAGACCAACAAGCAGCTTTATTTGGACAAGCTTGCTTTGAAAAGGGATCAGCTAAAAATACTTATGGTACAGGCTGCTTCTTGCTTATGAATACAGGAGAAGAAAAGGTTACAAGTAAAAATGGTCTTTTAACAACAATTGCAATAGGTCTTAGTGGAAAAGTTCAATATGCATTAGAAGGATCAGTATTTGTTGGTGGAGCAGTAATTCAATGGGTTAGAGATGAGCTTATGCTAGTTAATGATGCTCAAGATACTGAATATTTTGCAAAGAAAGTTAATAATAATGGTGGTGTATATATAGTTCCTGCTTTTGTTGGATTAGGGGCACCACATTGGGACATGTATGCTAGAGGAGCTATATTTGGATTAACGAGGGGATCTAATAGGAATCATATAATAAGAGCAGCACTTGAATCTATTGCTTATCAATCAAAGGATGTTTTACATGCAATGGAAGAAGATGCTGGATATAGAATTGAAAGTTTAAAGGTTGATGGTGGAGCAAGTAAGAATGAATTCTTAATGCAATTCCAATCAGATATTATAAATACAGAGGTTACAAGACCTATAATTACAGAAACAACTGCACTTGGAGCTGCATATTTAGCTGGCTTAGCAGTTGGATATTGGAAAGATAAAGAAGAAATAGCTAAGTCTTGGTATGTAAGTCAAAAGTTTGAGCCAAATATAGATGCAAAAGAAAGAGAAAGACTTTATACTGGATGGAAAAAAGCAGTTTCAAGAGTTAAGAATTGGGAAAAATAATCAAAATTTCCTGAAAACGATTGACAAGGTTAATTATTTGTGTTAGTATTTATTTATAAAATAAAATATTAAGTGTTAAGAGAAGTAGAGTCAAGCACAAAATTTAAGGGTTTTTAATCCTTAGTTTGAGCTTGGCTTTTTTATTATTTAATTTAGAAAGTCGCTATCGTAAGTTAAAGGCAAAATTCTAGGAGGTTTTAGTATGTATGATGTTGCAATAATAGGAGCAGGGGTAATAGGAGCTTCAATTTTTAGAGAGCTTACTAAATATAATTTAAAGGCAATAGTTCTAGAAAAGGAAAATGATGTTTCAATGGGAACTACAAAGGCAAATTCAGCTATTATTCATGCTGGATATGATCCAAAGATTGGGACCTTAATGGCAAAGTATAATGTAAAAGGAAATGAAATGTTTGAGAGTCTTTGTAAAGAGTTAGATGTGCCATTTAAAAGAAATGGATCATTAGTAGTAGCTTTTTCAGAAGAAGAAATGAAGACAGTTCAAGAGCTTTATGAAAATGGAAATAAAATTGGAGTTAAAGGTTTAAAGATTTTAAACAAAGAAGAGCTTTTAGAAAAAGAGCCTAATCTTAGCCAAGAAGTAGTGGGAGCTTTATATGCACCAACAGGAGGAATTGTTGGACCATTTGAATATACAATAGCTTTAATGGAAAATGCAGTTACAAACGGTGGAGAACTAATGTTAAGAGCAGAAGTTAATAAGATAGAGAAATTAAAGGATATATTTAAGTTAACTACTAAAGATGGAAGAATAGTAGAAGCTAAATATGTTATTAATGCTTCAGGAATTCATGCTGATGATATTCATAACTTAATTTGTAAGGAAGCTTTTAAAATAATACCAAGAAAAGGTGAATACTTTGTGATGGACAAGACTCAAGGTTCTTTAGTAAGTAGTACTATATTCCAATGTCCTTCAAAGCTTGGTAAAGGGATTTTAGTCACTCCAACAATTCATGGAAATCTTTTAGTAGGACCAGATGCTGAAGATATTGATGATAAAGATGATACTAAAACTGAGGGAGACAGATTAGATTATATTAGGGAAACATCCATGAAGACAACGAAGAAAATAAATTTTAGGGAATCAATTAGAAATTTTGCAGGACTTAGAGCAAATCCAAGTACAGGAGATTTTATAATACAAGAGGCAGAAGATGTTAAGAATTTTATTGATGTTGCTGGAATTAAATCACCAGGGCTTTCATCAGCACCAGCTATAGCAGAAGGTGTTGTTGAAATTCTAAAAAATTGTGGATTAACACTTACAAAGAATGAAAAGTTTAATCCAATAAGAAAAGAAATAAGATTCATGGAATTATCAGCAGAAGAGAAAGCTGATGTTATAAAGAAGGATCCTAGATATGGAAAAATAATTTGCAGATGTGAAAGTATAACAGAAGGTGAAATAGTTGCTGCTATTGAGAGATGCTTTGGAGAAAATATGACACTAGATGGTGTAAAGAGAAGATGTAGACCAGGAATGGGAAGATGCCAAGGCGGTTTCTGTGGACCAAAGGTACAAGAAATTATAGCAAGAGAATTAAGTATTAAAATGGAAGATATAAATCTTGAAAAAGATGGTTCATATATATTAGTAGGAAAGACAAAGTAGGAGGGGTAGTTATGTACGATTTAATAGTAGTTGGAGGAGGCCCTGCAGGACTTGCAGCAGCTTATGAAGCTTATAATGAAGGAATAAGAAATATATTAATTATAGAAAGAGATAATGAATTAGGTGGTATATTAAATCAATGCATTCATAATGGTTTTGGACTTCATACTTTTAAAGAAGAACTAACAGGACCTGAATATGCTCAAAGATTTATTGATATGTTAAAAGATACAGAAGTTAAGGTAATGCTTAACACTATGGTATTAGATATAGATAAAGATAAAAATGTACATGCTATTAATCCAGAAGAAGGATATGTAGTTTTAAATTCAAAAGCTATTATTCTTTCAATGGGATGTAGAGAAAGAACTAGAGGAGCTATTAATATTCCAGGAGATAGACCAGCAGGAGTATTTACAGCAGGAGCAGCTCAAAGATATATAAATATGGAAGGATACATGCCTGGTAAAAAAGTTCTTATATTAGGTTCAGGAGATATAGGGCTAATAATGGCAAGAAGAATGACTCTTGAAGGAGCTAAAGTTGAAGGTGTTGTTGAACTTATGCCATATTCAAATGGATTAAATAGAAATATAGTTCAATGTCTTCAAGATTACGATATTCCATTATATCTTTCACATACAGTAATAGATATTGTTGGTAAAGAAAGACTAGAAAAAGTAGTAATATCTGAAGTTGATGAAAAGAGAAAGCCAATAAAAGGTACTGAAAAAGAATTTGATGTAGATACATTACTTCTTTCAGTTGGATTAATTCCTGAAAATGAACTATCAAGTAAAGCTGGTATAGAAAAAGATATGAGAACAAATGGACTTATTGTTTCAGAAAGTATGGAAACATCAGTGGATGGAATATTTGCTTGTGGTAATGTTGTACATGTTCATGATTTAGTGGACTTTGTTACACAAGAATCAAAACATGCTGGGAAATCAGCTGCTAAATATATAAAAGATAAACTTAAAAAAGGTGAATCAATTAGAATAATTAATGGACAAAACGTAAATTACACTGTTCCTCAGAAAGTTACAGTTGACGCAATAGATGGAAACATGACAGTATTCATGAGAGTCAATAATATCTACCATAACAAGGTTTTAGTTGTTAGAGAAGGAGAGAAAGAAATAGCTTCATTTAAGAGAGCGCATCTTGCTCCATCTGAAATGGAAAAGATAATATTACCTAAAAAACTATTAGAAGGAGTTAAGGGTGATATAACAATTTCATTAGAATAGCTGAATTTAAAGTAGTAGATTTATATAAATATTTAGTAGGACGGTGAATAATAAATGATTAAAGAGTTAATTTGTATAAGTTGTCCAATGGGATGTCACTTAAAAGTAGATACAGAAAAGAAAACAGTAGAAGGAAACACTTGTAAAAGGGGAGAAGTATATGGGTTAAATGAGGTAACAAATCCTGTTAGAGTTGTAACTTCAACTGTTAAGGTAGAAGGTGGTGAGCTTCCAGTAATGCCTGTAAAGACTAGTGGAGCAATACCTAAGAATTTAAATTTTGAATGTATGAAGGCTATAAATTCAATTATTGTAAAGGCTCCAGTTAAAATGGGAGATATAATAATAGAAAATGTATTGGGAACAGGAATTGATGTTATTGCTAGTAGGAATATTTCAAGTAAATAATTAAATAGAATGGTTCAGATAGAATATCTGAACCATTCTATTTCAGTTTGTTGAAAAACCTCTGTTAAAAAACAGAGGGTTTTTCTATTATTAATTATGAATAAAACTTATATTTAAAATATCATCCAAAATAATACGAATAAAATCTAAAAGTAGCAAAGATAGTCTTGTTGCTATCTTTTTCATATTCTGCACTGCTGCAGTTAGTAGGCATTGCTCGGATACTTTTTCGCGTCCGCGGAAGCGAGCATAGCGAAGCCCATGCAAATTTTTTGAATCTGCGAAGCTTCGCTCAACTGTTTCTTTTCTTCTATTGTAAATTCCCTTTCCTTTTTCAGTTTTAAGAAAGTTCTTATTATCATCTTTATGATTTTCCCAAACATGTCGTCTAATTGTTTTATATTTAGCTTTTTCTCCAAGACACTTATCTTTATGAGGGCAATACATACAAATTTCTTCAAAACATCTATATTCTCTATAGCCTTCGCGAGTCGTAGTTTTATATATTAACGCAACATTATTGGGGCAAATATAGATATCTTTATCATAGTCATAAATATATTTATTCTTAGTATACATTCCTTTTTTATGAGGAGAACGTCTATATGCAACTACTGGTGTTATATCTCTATCTACAATCCCCTTGAAAATAGGATTACTTGAATATCCTGCATCTAAACCAAGATATTTTGGCTTTATACTAAATACTTCTTTAATTCTATCTATTCTATTTAGTATTGGCTCGCTATCGCTGACATTACCAGGGGTAACATGTACATCCATAATAATATTATTTTTACTATCTACAGTTCTATGATCTAAATAAAAGAATCCTTCTGGTTTATTATCTCTCATCATATATCCACTATCAGGATCTGTAGTACTTTTCTTAATTTGCTTTGTTTCTTCTTTTTCTTTTCTTGGTTTTAAAGGTTTTTTATTATGATTTTCTCTATCTAAATTCACATCAATATCTAGTTGTTCTATATACTCTTTAGGTGTTACTTGTACTTCAATTTTTTCAAACTTACGCTTATTAGCATTAGCTTTTATATGTGTTGAATCAGAGTAAAGAATCTTACCACCAACTAATCCTTTTTCCATAGCTTGAAGAACTATATTATCAAATATTTTTTGTGGAATATCAGTACCTTTAAATCTTCTAATTCTATTTTGACTTATTGTAGATGAATCTGGAATTTTTTCAGTAATTGAATAACCTAAAAACCATCTATATGCTAAGTTTACTTCTATGTCTTTAACTAGTTGCCTTTCGGAGCGGATGCCATAAAGATATCCTATAAATAACATTTTAAATAGTACTACTGGATCAACAGCTGGTCGACCATTTGTATGGCAATACAAATCATTAGTTAACTCTCTAATAAATGAAAAATCTATGTATTTATCAATTTTTCTTAATAAATGGTCTTTCGGAACTAATTGTTCTAGCATAACCACTTCCATTTCATTTTGCGCTTGTCTTCTTTCGTTTATCATCACCAAAACCCCTATGTAATAAATTAATATATTTTAAATTATATTACATATTTGTATAAAATTAAAGACTGCTGACACTTTGTCAGCAGTCTGAAATAGAATGGTTCAGATAGAATATCTGAACCATTCTATTTATAAAATATAAAGTATTAATAAGATAATATATGATTTCCATATTGTTAATGTTTTAACTATATTTATATAATTTTATTAAAAAACAGCTTTAAAACAAACTTAACATAACAGAAAAATATAGGGATAATTGACATATAGAAACTGATATGGTAATATTATACTATAACCTTTGGAAATGATTACATTTAACGTAAGAGGGTATTTTGTGCTATGAAATTTTACAGTTGAGCATAAAAAGAGAAGATTTCTTTTTATGTTTAACTTTTTTTTAGACTTAAATATTCTAAAAATTATGAAAATAAGACGGGATTTGAATTTCGAGGAGGTATTTTATAATGAGTTTTCTAGCTGAATTAATTGGGACAATGATTCTTGTGTACTTAGGAGATGCTGTTGTTGCAAATGTTGTTTTAAAAAAAACAAAAGGTAATAATAGTGGTTGGATAGTAATAACAACAGGTTGGGCTTTTGCAGTAGCTATACCAGCCCTTATATTTGGAGCAACAAGTGGAGCACATTTTAACCCAGCATTAACAATAGCTTTAGCAGCTATAGGCAAATTTGCATGGTGTGAAGTGCCAATGTATTTACTAGCACAAATGCTTGGTGGCTTTATTGGTGCAGTATTGGTATTTATTCAATATTATAATCATTTTGAAGAGACAGAGGATAAAGACGGAAAGCTAGGAGTATTTTGTACAGGCCCTGCAATAAGGAATGGCAAGTTTAATTTTATAAGCGAGTTTATTGCAACTGCACTTTTAGTATTTGGAATATTAGGTTTAGGACAAGTTGATATGGCAAACGGATTAAATACTATTGCAGTAGGTTTATTAATTTGGGCATTAGGTTTAAGTTCAGGGGGAACTACAGGATATGCTATGAACCCAGCTAGAGATTTAGCCCCAAGAATAGCTCATGCTATTTTGCCAGTACCAGGTAAGAGAGATTCTGATTGGAAATATGCATGGATTCCAGTTATAGCTCCTATAGTTGGGGGACTTATTGGAGCATTAGCATTTACATGGGTATTTTAATTTAATAACTATTAAAACTATGGATTAGACATTTTCAAAGGGGAGATATAATTTTATAATTTAAAGGTGGCTGTATCAAAAATTATTTTGATGCAGCTTTTTTATAAAAAATTTTTATATTTAAGAAAGGATTATTTTAAACGATTAATATGTATAATTTGTCAATAAAACAAGTGAGATATAATTTAATATCTCACTTGTAGATAGATTATTTTTTTGTAATAATTCCATTATCAATTAGAAAAATTTCATCACATAAGCTTTCTATATCTTCTTTATTATGACTAGAAATTAAAATAATTGTATTATTTTTTAGTGAATTTAGAAGTTCCCTTGTTTTAATTACGCTTTTTTCATCTAATGCATTCATAGGCTCATCTAATATAAGTATATTAGGTTCTTCCATAAAGGCTTGTATTAGGCCTAACTTTTGTTTCATACCAAGAGAAAAGTTTTTTACCTTTTTCTTAGAGTTAAATTCTAAGTCGTAAAAATCCATCCATTTTTTTATTTCACTATCAGATATAGTACGGTTTATATCAGCTAAAAGTTTTAAGTTTTTATAAGCTGAAAATCTATCTATAAATCCAGGGGATTCTATTAGTATTCCACATTTTTCAGGAAAATCTATATCCTTTCCTATTTGTTTATTATTAATTAATATTTTACCGGAAGATGGGGCAATAAAACCACATATCATTTTAAATAATACAGTTTTTCCTGAACCATTTTTTCCTTCAAAACCATAAATTTTATTTTTCTCTAGATTTATATTAATATTTTTTAATATTTCAGTATCTCCAAATTTTTTGTTTACATTATTTAAAGTTATCATAACCCAGTTCTCCTAACTAATAGTTTTATACACCTAACTAAAGAAATATAAATGATAAATGAAAATAATAAATGAAAAGTTAAGGTGCTAATTGGATTTATATTAAAATTATAATTAATGGTATAGTGTTTAGAAAGCATAAGGGGATTGATAATATCATATTTTCCTAATGCTGTTAGTATTAAAATGGTTACTATTACAACAATAAAACTTTTATTAATATTTTTTAGTACTAAACTTAATAAAAGGTTTATTAATGTTAATAATATAGTTGAAAATATACTTAAAAAATATTGATATATTAGCAACTGAAAGAAATTAGTATTAGTCATGTATCTATTTAAATAATAAAAGGTGTCTGTAAAGCCTGACACATTTTTGGTGTAAATTGAAGAAATTATTATAAGATTAATATAATAATATGTATAAAATAAAATTATTAATAAGGTCATTTTAAATAGATATGTTTTTATCCAAGATGAATAACTTTTATATCTAATAATATTTAAATAAATAGTATTAGATTCAAGTATATCTGATAAATATGAGTTTATAAAACCAATACATAAGATAAAAGGAATAGAAAATCTTATTATATCTATTAAGTTAACTCTAGAAGAAGAAGTCAAACCATATAACATATATATAACTATATCTTGCATTGAGATATTATTAAACTTACTAGATAAAGTACTTAAAAACAAATTAATGTCTATAACATTAATGAAAGATATAAAGGTTAATGTTATAAATAAAAAAATAATACTTATATTTTTTTTCATACTTTTAAATTCCTTTTTAAATAAAATCTTTTTATAAAATATAATAAAATAAAAATAAGAGAAAATATTACTGTAAGTAATATTGGAATGAAAATCCCTTCTTTAATTGTAAAATAGTTATTAGAATTTAAATATAAATAGTAACATCTACAATTTAAATCAGTATATTTATCAAAGGAAAAATATTTTAAATTAACTGTTTTATCTGCCATAAAATAAAGTATAAATAAGAAAATCACAATGAATTTATTTTTTAACTTTGTCATTAAATAACCAACAATTTCAGAAAGAAAAGTTATAAAAAAACTATAAGTAACTATATTAAAAATAACTATTTTAATAGGACTATAAAAAGCTTTATAAGAGGTTGAATTATGTATATTAACTCCTCCCCAGATGTTACCAAATCCCCAAAATAACCATCCAATTAATAAAATTATTATTGTTGCTATTGTTATAGCTATAATATTTAGTAAAAATATACTTATTATTTTAGAAAAAAACCATAGTAATGAATTGCCGCTTCGTATTTTCAAAAAAAGACTATCTTTTTCACTTTGAAAACAATGAAATAAGAGAAATAAGTTGTAAAAGAATAGTAAGGCGGATACTAGTGGTCCACCTGTAAACATAACAGAATAAAAATTCCACATATTAAATTCTTTAATCTGTGTAGAGTCATATGTTAATGCTACATATATAGATGTAGTAGAAAGTAAAAATAAAAAGAACAATGTAATATTCAGCTTCATAGTTTTAAAATTAAATAAGCATAATGATAAAAATTTTTTATTCATAAATTTTACTCCAATAAGTTTTTTTCAAAAAAATTAGTAAGCTTAAAGAAAATAATATCAGTAGTTGCATAACAATATAACTAAACTTACAACTTTGATACCTATAAAAATATGTTATTAAATTAGGTATTAGTGGTGTAATTTCCAAAATTGACATAATATAAGTGCCAGTATAATATAAGAAAAACGGAGATATAAAAGCAACAAATATTTTATCTGAAAAAGTTGATATAGCTAATCCGATAAGAGCATAAGTTCCTCCCATAAATGAAGATATAACTCCATATATAAGTGCAAAAGTATTAAAATTATTTGTACTCAAATCTGATAATAGGGTATTGTAATAAAATATACTTCTAAATTCGTCTCCTGAATTAAATATGTTTATAAATATAAGTGTTATTATAGAAATTATAAATAAAGGAACAAAACCAGATATAAATGTTGTAATTATTTTAGATCTTATATAGGATTTATAATTACTTCTAATTATCAAATATTTATTAAAGCCATTTTTTTTATCTTTTAAATATTCAGTAGTAAAAGGAATACAACATATTAAGGGAATTAAATTTGAATAAAAATAGTTCCCAAAGTTCCATAGTGTTACTTTGTTTAAAGAGTTACCTATTAATTGTTTTTTTATTTCTATATCTAAGTCTTTAGAAGTAGAAAAATAAGTATTAAATGCACTTCTAATAGGCTCAAAAATAATAGCTAATAAGATTAAAAGTAACCCTAAAATTATTGAGAGCAACATTTCTTTACTAATTAAGGCTCTTTTAAGATCAGTTCTTAATATTTTCATGTATAATTCTCCTAAACTTAAAAAATTATAATTTATATGCATATAATGTAATATATTACACTAAATAGTTAATTTAATCAATAAAAATTAATTAAATTAAACAATTAATTAAAAATAATGAGTTAAAAAGGTATAAAAGTATTTATATTTAAATTTATGTAATAATATGAAGCTTTCTGAAGAGGTATTATTAAGAAAATGAAAAGCCCTTACTAGTAAATAAATTTATTTATTAGTAAGGACTTTTTTTAGTTTAGGTATTTTTAAACAAAATCATAATCTGTTGTTATAACACAATTGTATTGAGGATGTTCTTCTTTTATACTTTTTTTAATTTCCTCAACCATAATATCTATTTTAGTTTGACTTGTTTTATCAGAGGGGCTAAGTACTATGTCAAAAATAAGATTTTTAATATTTCCTTCACCTACAACTCTAAAATCATGCATTGATTTTATTTCAGGATATTTTCTAAGTGTTTTTGCAACATAATCCCAAGCTTCTTGAACTTCATCTGTAATAACGCAAATAGGATCCATATGAATTACTAAATGAAGATCTAGTTCTTTAGAAACTTCTCTTTCAGCTTTATCTATTACATTGTGAATTTCCATAATATCTACATCAGATGGAATTTCAGCATGTATAGATGCAATAACTCTTCCAGGTCCATAGTTATGAACTATTAAATCATGTACACCTGTAATATTTTCATAAGATAAAACCATTTCACAAATGCTATTAACAAGTTCAGGATCAGGAGCTTCTCCAAGTAACGGATTAAGAGTTTCTTTAACAAGACTAAATCCAGCATAAAGGATTGCAAGAGCAACTAAAATACCTATATAACCATCTATAGGGAAACTTGTAAATTTAGCTATTAAAAATGATATAGCTACAGTACTTGATGTAAAAACATCTCCAAGGGCATCTGTAGCAGCTGCTTTTAATGCAGATGAATTAATTTTGTTTCCAAGAAATTTATTAAAAGTTGATAACCAAATTTTAAATCCAATTGATACTATAAGCAGTATGAAAGGAATTGATTCAAAGACTATAGGTTGAGGATTTAAAATTCTTTCTATAGAAGATTTTATAAATTGAATACCTACAAGCATAACCATAAAAGCTACTATTAAAGCTGATAAATATTCAATTCTGCCATGCCCAAATGGGTGCTCTGCATCAGCAGGTTTATTTGCCATTTTAAAACCTATTATTGTTATGATAGAAGATGCTGCATCTGATAAGTTATTAAATGCATCAGCAGAAACTGCAATTGATCCAACTAATGTACCAATAGAAAATTTAATTAAAAATAATAGAGAATTTATTATAATACCGATAACTCCTCCTAAAGTTCCATAAGAATTTCTAACTTTAGGATTTCTAGTATTTTCATTATCTTTTACAAAAGTTTTTACTAAAAAATTTGAAATCATTAAATCACTTCCAATCTATAAAAATATTTTTTTCATAAAGATAACTTTATATACAAAGACTAACTTATATAAGTATGTTTGTCTAGAAAATATTGAAAATAATTACCTTAATTAGGACTATATTTTATTATATGGTATAATATGAAGTGAAAAATTTTATTAAGGAAGGACGTTTAAAAATGGAGAGACAATTGGCTTTAGATCTAATAGATTTTTTATATGAAAGTCCATCAGCATTTCATAGTGTGGTTACTGTAAAAAATGTGTTAGATAAAAATGGTTTTAAAGAAGTAAAAGAAAGTGAAAGATGGAACTTACAAAAAGAAGGTAAGTACTATGTAAGAAAGAATGATTCAGCTATTATAGCTTTTGTTATTGGTAATGGCGATTTATGTGATAATGGATTTAGACTTATAGGGGCACATACTGATGCACCAGGATTTAGAATTAAGCCAAATCCAGAAATGACAGCAGAAGGTAAATACTTAAAATTAAACACAGAAGTATATGGAGGTCCAATCCTATATACTTGGTTTGATAGACCGTTAGGTATTGCTGGTAAGGTAACAGTAAAAGGAGAAAATCCGCTTAAACCTGAAATTAAGCTAGTTAAAATAGCTAAACCATTACTTATAATACCAAGTTTAGCAATTCATATGAACAGAGCTGTTAATGAAGGATTTAATATAAATAGACAAAAAGATACTCTTCCTTTATTAGGATTAATAAATGAAAAATTTGAAAAAGATAATTACTTATTAAAATTATTAGCAGAAGAACTAAAAGTAAATATAGAAGATATAATTGGATTTGACTTAGGTTTATTTGAAGTTGAAAAAGGCTGTATAATGGGAATGAATGAAGAACTTATATCAACAGGAAGACTTGATGATATGTGGATGGTTTATGCAGGAGTAAAAGCTTTAGTAGATAGTAAAGTAAATTCAGCAACTAAGGTTATGGTTTGCATAGATAATGAAGAAATAGGTAATTTAACTGCTCAAGGTGCAAGTTCAATATTATTAATTAATGTATTAGAAAGAATTGCATTAGCATTAGGAAAAGATAGAGAAGATTTCCACAGAACTTTATCAAACTCTGTTATGATATCTGCTGATTTAGCTCATGCAGTACATCCAAATTCAGGAGAAAAGCATGATCCAACAAATAGACCAGTATTAGAAGGTGGTCCGGTATTAAAGATAGCAGCAGCAGGAAGTTATAGTACAGATAGTTATAGTGCAGCAGTTTTTGAAGGTGTATGTAAGGCTGCTAATGTACCATACCAAAAATTTGTTAATAGATCAGATGTAAAGGGTGGAACAACAATAGGTCCTGTAACAGCAGCAGGATTAGCAATTCCTGTTATAGATATGGGAGCTCCAGTTCTTTCAATGCATTCAATAAAAGAACTTACAAGTGTTAAGGATAACTATTATACAATTAAAGCATTTACAGAATTCTTTAATTTATAAAAATATATAAAAAATTAGTTTCTAAGAATTTTATTTAAGATATTAATATATTTGTATAAAATAAAATTATATCTTAGATTATGGTAAAAAGGAGCATCAATTATTTGATGCTCCTTTTAAGTTAAATAAAAATGTAATATATTTTCTTCAAAGTTACTTTTGTCGAAGAAAAAAATTATTTACTTGCAAAAAACGACAAGAAAGTTATTAAAATTATGTTAACATAATAAAGCAAAAAAGATAGTAAAAGTAGAACTATGGGGAAAATATTATTGATATAAGTAATATTAATGTACATGTTTAAATGGATTATTACAGTAATAACTCATGTAAGTTAAAGTTATAGCTTGGATAAATATACAATAGTAAAATATTATCATTAAGTTTAAAAGGGGTGTGTTAATTTTTAGCATACCCTTTTATATATTAAATAAACAAGGAGATAAAAAGATTATGAATAGAATTTCCATATTAATAGAAGCAGCGATTTTAGGAATTAATGTGACTTTAGTAAAATTTAAAAATAATTAGGGGGGAAGTAATATGTATTTGGGATATATAAAATCTTCCATAAGAAATAAGAAATTATTTACATTATTATCAATAGTACAAATTACAATCACTATGGTATTAGTAATAGATGTATTGATAAATTTAAGTACTATTAATTATAAAGAAAGAGAATTTAAAAATAATTTAAATGTAGATTTAAATAATACATATGAGTTTATTATATATGGTAATGATGCAGGTAGCTCAGATTTAAAAAAGAAGTTAAGTAGTTATTTTGATATAGGTAGTTATGAGTATTATCATTCTAATATTGAAGAATTTAAGAATAATGAAAAGTTTATAGAAAAGTTTAAGTTAGATAAGGAATCAAATAATAATGAAGTTCAAATTTTAAAAATTGATAAAAACTTATTTAATATATTGGATATTAATATAATAGATGGAAGAAGTTTAAATGAAGAGGATTTTAATTTAGATAATGATAATATACCTATTATCTTTTCAGAAGAGTATAAGGATATAGTAAATATTGGAGATGTAGTTACTTATGAAGGGATATTGACACAAAGGTATAAAGTAGTAGGATTTTATAATAAAAATATAAAATGGTTTCCATCTAATGATATTCAATTTTTTGCCTTAGAAGATCTAGGAAAAATGGGTATAACAATTCCGTCTAAAAAAGAGAAAGAAGTAAATTTTTATGGATTGGCAATAAATAATTCTACATATATTACAAGCGATAAATTAAATAAGAGCGAAATACAAAATATAGTAGATGATGTTAATAAAGATTATGGATTAAATATAGAAATTCTAAGTATTAAAGATATATTAAATAGATTTAAACAGGGAATTTATCCTTTTATACTTCAAAAAGTATTCTTTAGTATATTTATGTTAGTGTCTTCCTGTTTAGGACTAGCAAGTAATATGTCATTTACTATAATAAATAGAAAAAAAGAATTTGGTATAAGATTAGCAAATGGATTTAGAAAAAAGGATATTAAATTATTAGTAATAAGTGAAATGTTACTTTTATCATTAATATCTACAATAATTGCCATGATATTTAAGTTTACGGAGTTTTATAAAAATAGGCAATTTAGTATTGCAGAAAAGATAATAGTACCTCAATTTAGTATTATTGATTTTGTTGTTGCAATAGTATTAGTAGTCATAATAATAGTAATATCATCAATTATTCCTTTAAGAAATATTGATAAATTACAACCAAAAGAAATGATAGGGACAATTGAGTAGTAGAATTAATTAAATAAGGAGACAAAATATGATAAATACACTAGTAAAGTTAATTAAAAAATATAAACGCAATCCTGTGAAAACAATGCTTTTTTTTACAAGTATTTTTGTTGCTATTATTACTGTATCTGTTGGAATTAGTAGTATAGAACAACTTAAAATATTAGCATATGAAAAAAATGATGGGGTACCAGATAATACAAGAGTGGTAGATATAAATTTAAATAAAACTGTAGATCATGAACAAATTAAAGCAATTTTTAAAGAGGTACCAGAATATTGTAACGTTAATATTATAAAAAGATTTACTTATATAGATAAGGCTTCTAAATATATTGGATATCCACTAATTATTCATGTAAGAGGGGATAATACTACAAATCCAATTCCTATACTTAAAGGAAGTTATTTTAAGAATAATAAAAAAGGAAATAAAGATATCTTAATTGGTTATGAACTAGAAGAATTTACTGAGGGAGATAATGAAAATAAGAAAATTAGAATTTATGGTGAAGAATATAATGTTATTGGAACTTTAGGTTATAAAAATAGAGCAACAAATTGGGAAAATAGAATTATATTAGATTTAGAAGATATTACAAAAAATAATTTAGATGAATTAAAAAATGGTAGTTTTATGGTACAGATAGAAAGTGATAAAGGAGATATAGTTAAAGTTTGTGAAAATTTCAAAAAAGATTTAGAGAGTTCAGGAGAAAATGTACTTGTTAATATTTCAGAAATAGGTAATAAAGATCAAGTTTATTCAACTTTATTATCACATAGTAAATCATTTTTTAAGATGATTATTATAGTATATTTAATTAGTATAATAAATTTAATATTTATATCTACTGGATGGGTTAATACAATACATAATGAAATAGGAATAATGAAAGTTTGTGGTATGAGTAATTTCTTTATTATTAGAAGAATATTTATGGAGTTTTTTGTTATATCATTATCAGCAACTATAGGAGCAATTATTTTTCAATATATTTTAAGTAGTATAATAAGTAGGATAGATTTATTATATTTCTATATTTCTCCAAATAATATTTTACTTGGAATTGGAGTTGCTGCTATAACTACAACTATTACATTAATAGTACCAATAATTCAACTGATTAAAATGACTCCAGTAAAATTTTTGAGGAATTAGGAGGAATCACAATATGTATTTAGGATATATAAAATCTTCTATAAGAAATAAAAAGTTATTTACATTATTATCAATAGTACAAATTACAATTACTATGGTATTAGTAATAGATGTATTGATAAATTTAAGTACTATTAATTATAAAGAAAGAGAATTTAAAAATAATTTAAATGTGAATTTAAATAATACATATAAATTCTCTGTATATGGTAATGGTTCAGGTAAAGTAGATTTGAAGAAGAAGTTAAGTAATTATTTTGATATAGGTAGTTATAAATATGAGTCACTTGGAAATATGTATTATACAGAAGTACAAGAACCTACTAATAGAGTTAATATTTTAAAAGCAGATAAAAATATATTTAATTTATTAGATATTAATATAACAGATGGAAGAAATTTAAATGAAGATGATTTTAATTTAGATAAAGATAAGATACCTATTATTTTCTCAGAAGAGTATAAAGGTAGATTAAATATTGGGGATACAATAACTAATAAAGTATTAACAAAAGAAAATTATGAAGTAGTAGGTTTTTATAATAAAGATATAAAATGGTTTCCGCGTAATGATATTCAATTTTTTGCCTTAGAAGATCTAGGGAAAATGGGTATAACAATTCCTTCTAAAAAAGAAAGAGAATTACTTTTTTATGAAATGGAAATAAATAGTGCTACATATATTACAAGCGATAAATTAAATAAGAGCGAAATACAAAATATAATAGATGATGTTAATAAAGAGTATGGTTTAAACGTAGAAATATTAAGTATTAAAGATATATTAAATAGATTTAAACAGGGAATTTATCCCTTTATACTTCAAACTGTATTCTTTAGTATATTTATGTTAGTGTCTTCTTGTTTGGGACTAGCAAGTAATATGTCATTTACTATAATAAATAGAAAAAAAGAATTTGGTATAAGATTAGCAAATGGATTTAGAAAAAAGGATATTAAATTATTAGTAATAAGTGAAATGTTATTTTTATCATTAATATCTACAATAATTGCCATGATATTTAAGTTTACGGAGCTTTATAAAAATAGGCAATTTAGTATTGCAGAGAAGATAATAGTACCTCAATTTAGTATTATTGATTTTGTTGTTGCAATAGTATTAGTAGTCATAATAATAGTAATATCATCAATTATTCCTTTAAGAAACATTGATAAATTACAACCAAAAGAAATGATAGGAGGAATTGAGTAATGGAGTTAATTAAATTGAAGGGGCTAAGCAAAAAATACGGAGAAAATTTTTATGCATTAAAAGATGTTAATTTAGATATAATGGAAAAGGATTTTGTATCTATAATGGGACCATCAGGATCAGGAAAATCAACTTTATTAAATATTATTGGATGTATGGATAGTGTTACAAGTGGTGAATATTATTTAGATGGCAAGTTAGTTAATAAACTAAATGGTAATAAATTAAGTTTAATTAGAAATAAAGATATAAGTTTTGTTTTTCAACACTTTGCAATAATGAAAGATTATAATGTTTATGATAATGTTGAATTACCATTGTTAAGGAGAAAACTTAGTAAAAAAGAAAGAAAAAGCAAGATAAAAGAGATACTTAAAAGGCTAGATATAGAAGATCAAATAAAAAAGATGCCTAATGAATTATCAGGAGGTCAACAGCAAAGGGTTGCTATTGCTAGAGCTTTAGTTAGTGAAGCAAAAATAATTTTAGCAGATGAGCCAACAGGAGCATTAGATAAAAAAACAGGTGAAGATATAATGAATTTACTTAAAGAATTAAATGATGAAGGAAAAACTATAGTGCTTATAACTCATGATGAAAAAGTAGATTCATATGCTAAAAGACATATTAAAATTGAAGATGGAAAATTATATGAAGTAGTATAATAACATAAAAGAGTTTTAAAGCTTAAAATTATAAAAGTAATTTAAAGTTGATAAGATAAATTGCTAATAATAGATTTAATAAAACATTTATTATATTAAATAATACAATAATATCACTTAGTAGAATATTTAATTTTACTAGGTGATTTTTTTGTTTGGAAAATCTCAATAATAATTAGAAAAACACCCTAAGTATAGGAGTAATATATATAAACTTGGGAATAATAACCGTATTACGAGTTTAAATAAGGAGAGGTGTATTTATGAGAGATAAAGATTCGTTAAGCTGCAGAAAGGCTGTAATAACAGAACTAAATCAGGCTTTCAAGGGAATAGTACATAACCATAAATACCTAAATAAGCAGTTTAAGGAGGGGGAAGAGATTATTGGCTCAGGTGAATGGCTATTAGATAATATTTACCTGATAGAAAAAGAATATAAAGCTATAAAATTTAATCTCCCAGCAAGTTATTTTGATAATTTACCTTATGAAGCAAATAGCGGTTCTGGGTGTCCAAGAATATATGAATTAGCTAAAAGCTATGTAAAGATAAACCAAGGAATAATAAAAGAAGATGAGATAATAAAATTTATAAATGAACAAGAAATAGATTTTACAATGGGAGAATTATGGGCATTCCCACTTATGATAAGAATAGCTTTAATAATAAATTTAGCTAAAGTAACTAATGATATGATTATTGTCCAAAAGCAAAGATCAGGTGCTAGAAAATTAGCTAATACAGTATTAGATTCATATAATCAAGGAAAAATTGATTCTCTTTTAACAAAGTTAAATCAAGAATATCCTTTAAATAAAGTTATAGAAAAACAAGAAGATATTGAAGAATATATGGGGGATTCTGAAAATCTGCATGATGGTTTATTTTCAGCTGAATTTATAGAAATTTTCTTTAGGGTATTAAAAGATAATTCAGTAGAAGATGAGAGGATTTTTAAGTTTATAACAGAAAGAAGCGGTGGGAAAAATAATAATTTAAGCCAAGAAATAATCAAAGAAGGTGTTATAGAAACATCTATTGGAAGCATTATAAGTTCATTAAGGCTTATAGATGCAGTTGATTGGAAAAATTATTTTAATAGTACATCAAAAGTAGAAGAAGTACTACGTCTAGATCCAGCTGGAACATACGTAAACATGGACTTTAAGACAAAAGATAATTATAGACATAGAGTAGAAGAATTAGCTAGAGTATTAAATATTTATGAATTAAATTTAGCAAAAAAGGTATTAGAATTATCACAAAAGGCAATAAATGAAAATAGGGAGTTATTTAAAACCCATGTTGGATATTATCTAATAGATGATGGAGTTAAGGAGGTATTAGAATCATTTAATGAAAAGGGTAAAGTAAACTATAAAATGTCTTCTAAAAAGTATTTATTACTAATATTATTAGTAAGTTTACTTGTAAATTTTGGGGTATTAACTCTTACTTATTTAACTGGAGTTAAATTAACTGTCCTAGAGTATATAGTTGCTTTTCTAATAATGATAATACCATCCAGTGAAATAACAATAGCTTTATTTAATTGGAATATAGCAAAGATAGTACCGCCAACATATATACCAAAGATGGACTTTAAAGATGGCATACCAGAGGAAGCTAAAACAGTAGTAGTAATTCCTAGTCTTTTAACATCAAAAAACAGAACTAAGGAGTTATTAGAACAACTAGAAGTTTATTATTTAGCAAATAGAGATAAGAATATTTACTATGCCTTACTTGGAGATTTCAAAGACGCCATTACAGAAGAAGATAACATGGATAAGGAAATAAATAGTATAGGTATAGAAGAAGCAAAGAGATTAAATGATAAATATTTTAAAGATGATGAAAAACACTTTTTCTTTTTAAACAGAAAAAGGGTATTTAATGATAAGGAAAAGGTCTATATGGGCTATGAAAGAAAAAGAGGAAAACTTATGGAATTCATAGCTTTACTAAAAAATGATAAAAAAACAACATATAATGTAATAAGTAGTAATATAGATACTTTAAAAAAAGCTAAGTACATAATAACGCTAGATGCAGATACAATACTTCCAATGGGAGCTGCAAAGAGCTTAATAGAAGCAATGAGCCATGTGTTAAATACTCCATATATAGCAGGAGGAAGAGTTACTAGAGGATATGGAATAATGCAACCTAAAGTTTCAGTAACATTAGAGAGCAAAAATAAAACATATTTCTCTAAGATATTTGCTGGAGAAGCAGGGGTAGATGGATACTCTACAGCTGCTTCCGATACTTATCAAGACATATTTGGAGAAGGGATTTTCACAGGCAAAGGTATTATAAACATAGATGCATTTTATAATACTTTAAAAAATGAGATACCAGAGAATAAAGTTCTATCTCATGATTTATTAGAAGGTTCATATGCTAGATGTGGTTTAGTAACAGATGTAGAAGTTGTAGATGGATATCCAGCTTACTATTTATCTAGTTGCTTGAGACTACATAGATGGGTTAGAGGAGATTGGCAGCTTTTAAGGTGGTTATTTTCATCAAAACTTAACTTACTTTCAAAGTGGAAAATATTCGATAACTTAAGGAGAAGTTTACTTGCACCAAGTCTATTAATAGGTTTAATACTAGCATTAATTTTATTTAATGGAGCAGGACAAATTTCAATATTATTATTCTTAGCAATAATAATACCATTAGTATTTACAGTTACAGATTTTGTAGTAACTCCTAAAAATAAACTTATGGGAACATTTAAAAATTTAAAACAAATAGTTTTGATTTTAAGTTTTATTCCATATCAAACTTATCTAATGTTAGATGCTATAATAAGAACTTTATTTAGATTAACTATATCAAAAAAGAACTTATTACAATGGCAAACAGCAGAAGATGCAGAGGCATCTGTAGTTAATACATTAGGAAATTACTATAAAAAAATGTGGATATCACCAGCAGTTGCAATATTAATTTTAGTTCTATCCTTAAAAACTACACCAGTATTAGGATTAACTAATTTAATATTGGTAATACTTTGGGGGGTATCACCAGCATTAGCATACAATATATCAAAGGTTAGATGTGTAGAGGATGAAGAGTTAGAGATAGAAAATGAGGAATTCTTAAGAGAAGTAAGCAGGAGTATTTGGGCTTATTATGAAGACTTTGTAAATGAAGAAAATAATTATTTAGCTCCTGATAATTATCAAGAAAAGCCTTTTAAAGGTATAGCCCATAGAACATCTCCAACCAATATAGGAATGGGATTAATAACAAATCTTATAGCTTATGATTTAGCTTATTTACCACTTGGTGGAGTAATAAGTAGACTTGAGATGGTTTTAGATGGAATGAGAGGGTTAGAAAAATTCCATGGACATTATTTAAACTGGTATGACACAAAGACAAAAGCTCCCTTATGGCCTAGATATGTATCTACAGTAGATAGTGGGAATCTTTTAGGATATTTATGGATAATAAGTGAAACTTTAAAGGATTTAAAAGATAAACCATTAATAAGAAAAGAAGAAATTTTATCAATAAGAGATACATTTAGGTTAATAAGAGAAGAGGAAAAAATAGAAGTTTTTGATACTTTGCCAGATGAAGTTGAGTTTAAAGACTATAAAGAAACTCTAAAAGAAGAACTAGACTTAATAAATAATACATTAAAAAGTATAGAATTAAGTGAAAAAGATATTAAAGTAGAAAAAGAACATTATTGGATTAAAAAGCTAAAGGGTGAAATTGAATTTAAATTAGATTTTTATGACTATATTTTTGAAGGAATAGAAAAGCTATTTATAGATAAATTTATAGAGGAAAAAGTTCCTTCTTTAATAGAAATAATAGAGTTATTAAAAGATATAAAGAATTCTTCAGGAAAAGAGTATAAAAATATTTTATCTAAAAAGATAGAGGATCTAGAAGAATTTAATGATAGAATAGATAGAGTAATTTCAGAAATCCAAAGCATAATGGAAGATATGGATTTCAAGGTAGTATTTAATAAAGAAAGAGGATTATTTGCAATAGGATATAATTTAGAAGAAAATTCATTAGGAAACTCATACTATGATTTGATGGCATCAGAAGCAAGGGCAGCTTCATTTTTAGCAATAGCTAGAGGGGAAGTGCCAAAAGATCATTGGTATAACCTAAGTAGAAATATGACTAAAGCTTTTGGAAATAAGAGTTTAGTATCTTGGAGTGGAACTATGTTTGAATATTTTATGCCATTCCAAATAATGAAGAATTTTGAAAATACACTTTGGGATTTAACATATTCATCAGTAATAAAAGCACAAAAGATTTATGCTGAAAAAAAGGGTATTCCATTTGGAATTTCAGAGTCAGCATTTTATGAGTTTGATGTAGCACAAAATTATCAATATAAAGCTTTTGGGGTTCCTGGAATAGGTTTAAAGAGAGGTCTAGAAGATGAGTTAGTTGTATCACCTTATTCAACAATAATGACATTACCTTATGAAAAGCATGGAGCCATTGAGAATTTAAAGGCTCTAAAAGAAATAGGTGCTTTAGGTAGATATGGTTATATAGAAGCAATAGATTATACAAAGCAAAGAGTAGGTAATGGAGAAGGAAACAAAGAAGTAAGATGTTATATGGTACATCATTTAGGTATGTCCTTAATGGCCCTAGATAATCTTTTAAATAAAAACATACTGCAAGATAGATTTCATAGGATACCAGAAATAAAAGCAGTTGAATTACTGCTAAAGGAAAAAATACCTCAAAATGTAACATTTGAAAGAGAAGTTGATATACATACTCCAGACATAACTATACAAAAAGAAAATTTCGTTCCAAGAATTATTAAAGGAGCTAAAAAGGAAAATCCAGAAGTACTTATATTGTCCAATGGTAGCTACTCAACTATGGTTACGCAAACTGGTAGTGGATACTCTAAGAAAGATGATATGACAGTATATAGATGGAAAGGCGATAGTACAACAGACTCTAGTGGTATGTTCTTTTATATAAAGAATTTAAATTCAAATGATTATTGGAGCGCAACTTATGAACCATGTAAGGAAGTATCAGAGGATTCTAGTATAGAATTTACAGTAGATAAAGCAAGATTTGAGAGAAAAGATGGAAATATAGAAACTAAATATGAAGTAGCTCTTTCACCAGAGGATGATATAGAAATAAGAAAAATAATTCTTAAAAATACAGGAGAAAAGGGAAGGACTATAGAGATAACAAGTTATCTTGAGGTTACTCTGCAATCTTTTGAGGGAGATGCAGTACATCCAAGTTTTTCAAATCTATTTATAAGTACTGAATACGATGAAGAAACCAATAGCTTAATAGGAAATAGACGTCCTAGGGCTAAAGGTGCAAAGGTACCATATATTATTCATACTATAGCAGGTGATGAAAATACTGAAGGGGCAATAACTTATGAAACATCAAGAATTAATTTCATAGGAAGGAATAGAGATTTAAAGTCACCTAAAGCAATGGATAATGATTCACCACTTCAAAATACTACAGGAATAGTTTTAGACCCAATAATGAGTATAAGGGCTAGATTAAGATTAGAAGGTGGAGAGGAAAAAGAAATTTACTACTTAACAGCTGTAGGAGATTCAAAAGAACAAGTATTATCATTAGTCAATAAGTATAAATCTACTAAGAAGTTAGAAAAAGAAATATCAGCAGCAAATTACTCAAACCAATTAGAATTAAAATATATGGGTATAAAATCAGCACAGGCTAATATATATCAAAGTTTAGCTTCTTATATATTGTTTTTACATAGTGGTAGAAAGAATAGAGAAGAATATATTAAAAATATAAACATGAACCAAGAAAACTTATGGGCATATGGAATATCAGGAGATTTGCCAATAGTTATGCTTTTAGTTAAAGATGAGAATGATATGAGTCTTGTAAGGCAAGTAGTAAATATGCATTATTATTGGAAAACTAAAGGACTAAAAGTAGATTTAGTAATCTATAATGAAGAAGAAATATCTTACGAAGAACCACTGCAAAAAAATATTGCTGATATAATAAGAAACTCTAAAGAAAGAGATAATTTAAATAAGGCGGCAGGTATTTTTATACATAATAAATCAACTATGGGAGAAGATATTAAGAACTTTATAGTTGGAATAGCTAAATTATATATAGATTCAAGTAATGGTAGTTTAATAGAACAAATAAATGATTTAAAAGAAAATACACCTAAGAGTTATATTAGACATAAAGAATTGTATAAGGAAAAGAATAAATTAGATGTTAATGTTATTGAAGAAGACGTAACAAATTATAGAGATTTAAATACAATATCTAAAAGTAAAAATTACTTGAATGAATCTGAAGATTTTAAAACAAATAAAAATGAAAAGTATAATTTTGATGAAAGAAATTTAGATTTCTTTAATGGTTATGGAGGTTTTAATAAGAAGTATAACAGTTATGTAATAAGACTTAAGAACTATGAAAATACTCCAGCGCCATGGATTAATGTTATTTCAAATGAGGATTTTGGCTTTCATATTTCCGAGGTGGGGGCTGCATATACCTGGTGTGGAAACAGTAGGGAAAATAAAATAACACCTTGGAGTAACGATTGGGTAGTAGATCCATTAGGAGAAGCCTTATATATAAGAGATGATAAAACAGGTGCGTATTTTAGCGTAACTCCAAAACCTATAAGGGATGGAGGAGAATACTTTATAGAGCACAGTTTTGGTTACTCTACTTTCAAACATACTGCATATAATATAAGTGGAGAATTAAAAGCATTCTGTCCAAAAGGAGAGAAGTTAAAGCTTTATAAAGTAACTGTTGAAAATCTATCAAATCATGATAAAGAGCTTACTTTATTCTATTACGCACAACTAGTACTTGGAGTATATAATTATGGAAGTGCTAAAAATATAAGTACAGATGTCCAAGGAGATTATATATGGGGTCAAAATCCGTACTCAAAATACTTTGGTAAGCTAAAAGCTTACTTATCAATGCAAGGTGGAGAAAATCAAAGCTTTACTGGAGATAGAAAAGAATTTATAGGAATCGGTGAAGATTTAAGCATGCCATTAGCATTAAGTAAAGAAAATTTATCTAACTCAGCTGGGGCAATTTTCGATCCATGTTTGGCATCAGCTATAAAGGTTAAGCTAAAGTCTGGAGAGAAAAAAGAAATTGTTGTAATGTTAGGTGAAGAAGAAAGTTTAGATTTGATACAAGAAAAAATAGATAAATATAAAAATATAAAGGAAGTTGACAATGCTTTAGACAATGTAAAAGATTATTGGTCAAATTTCCTAGGAAATATACAGGTAAAGACACCAGATCCTTCTATGGATTATCTTTTAAATGGATGGCTTATGTATCAAACTTTAAGTTGTAGATATTTATCAAGAACAGCTTTCTATCAATCAGGAGGAGCATATGGATTTAGAGACCAATTACAGGATTCTATGTCTATAGGAATATTAAATCCTAAAATTACAAGGGATCAAATATTAAGAAGTGCTTCAAGGCAGTATGTAGAAGGAGATGTTCAGCACTGGTGGCATCCAGTAGTTAATTCAGGAATAAGAACAAGATTTTCTGATGACTTATTATGGTTACCATATGTTACCATAGAGTATATAAAAACTACAGGAGATTATGATATCTTATACGAAAAAGCTCCATATTTAGAAGATGAACCACTAAGAGATGGTGAAGATGAAAGATATACTATAGTAAATCAATCTACAAAAGAAGGGACTATTTACGAACATTGTTTAAGAGCTATTGATAGAGGTTTAAATTTTGGGGCACATAATATACCTCTTATGGGTAGTGGTGACTGGAATGATGGAATGAGTACAGTTGGAAATGAAGGTAAAGGGGAAAGTGTATGGCTTGGATGGTTCTTATATAAGATATTGGATGGATTTAAAGATATCTGTGAACATATGAAGGATAATGATAAGAAACAACAATATATAGCTTTCCAAGATTTCATAAGAGAAAATCAAGAAAAGAATGCTTGGGATGGTGGATGGTATAGAAGAGCATACTTTGATGATGGTACACCATTAGGATCTATTCAAAATGATGAATGTAAAATTGATTCTCTTGCTCAAAGCTGGTCTATAATTTCAGGAGCTGGTAAACGAGAAAGAGTTGAGGAAGCAATGGAAGCAGTAGATAGATATTTAGTAAGTAAGGATAAAGGACTAATAATGCTACTAGCACCACCTTTTGATAAGTCAAATTTAGAGCCAGGATATATTAAAGGATATGTTGCTGGAGTTCGTGAAAATGGAGGTCAATATACTCATGCTGCCGTTTGGGTAATTCTAGCATTAACAAAACTAGGATTAGGAGATAAGGCTTGCAAGTATTATAATATGATTAATCCAATTAATCATTCAAATACAGAATTACAAGCAAGAAATTATAAGGTAGAACCTTATGTAATGGCAGCTGATGTTTATATCAAGGAACCTCATGGCGGAAGAGGAGGATGGAGCTGGTACACAGGAGCTTCAGGATGGATGTATAAAGTAGGTTTAGAAGATATACTTGGGGTTAAAAAAGTAGAGGGAAAAGGGTATAAAATTAAACCTTGTATTCCTGATACTTGGAATGAATATGAAGTAAGCATAAAAGACGAAGAGGGGCAATATCATATAACAATAAAACGTGGAAATGAAAAAGGTATAACTATTGATGGAAAAACTTTAAATGAGGATTTAATTCCTAAATTAAAAGGAAATCATAAAATTACAGTAGTTATATAAAATCAAAACAACTAAGAAATAAAGAGTAAATATTTTACTATGTTAAAGTAAAGTATTTACTCTTTTAATTTATAATATTATAAGTTTTTATTTTAATATAAGTAACTAGAATTAGTTTTCATTAAAATACTTTTCCCATTGGTTTCTTTCTAAACTAAAAGAAAATAAATCTACAGTTTTTGCTCCCATATTAATATCTTTTCCATTATAAGTAGTCAGTCTAGCTCGTCCGTTAGAATCTTTAACAACCTTATAGTATCTCATTCCATAAAGAACTCCTTTTGATATTTCATCATCTTTATCATCAGAGTCAGTTGTATAAATTCCAATAATGTTTCCATCTTCATCGAAGCTAGCTCCCCAAAGGGTAATAATATGATCATATACAGCTATAGTCTTATGAGAAATACCTAATGCTACATCTTTTTTTAGCCATTCTAAAAGTCTATTGTTAAGTAAGTCGTATGTTCCTACGTAAGATCTATCAGTTAAACCAGGTTTTTTAAAGATATCTTTAAAAAATCCTCCCCTGTAATCAAAATGTGGTGAATCGTACTGTGGTATTGTTGGAAAATTCATATTAAACCCATTAATATACCATAGAAGAGCTCTATCAGTCCATATTGGACCAGCCCCAAACATTCTCTTAATTATATTAAAAATATCACTATTTGTTTGATTATGGAAAGTTGATGACGTACGAACATCTAAGGTTTTCTTAGAGTTTTTACCATTGTCAGGACTTTGTTGTAAATATTTATCTATGTAATCTTTATTTTGATCTAACCACCAGTGTAACATATTGGCTGCAACAGCTCCGCTACATAAAAGATTATCAGATCCATCTAGTAGCTTATTAATGTCATACCAGCCTTGTCCAGGTTTCCATGGAGCAACATTCATATTACAGTTAAATCCTAAATCAAGATTAGTAAAGTCACTTTCAGCTGGAGGGGTAATTCCTTTTACCCATACATTATATATTGATTTACCAGCTTCATCTTTTGTAATAGTTACATTATTATTTGAAGCTAATAGATTTTGAAGGGCTAAAGCCTTTTCAGATGGCTTTTTCACATATGAAGTACCTTCAAGTTTAGATATTTTAATAATATCAAATATATCAATGATACCATCATTATTAAAATCAAATTTACTATTCCAATTTGGATCATCTTTTTCAGTGTTATAATACTTAGAAATTTCATCTATATCAAGTTCATTGATAATAGAGTCATTATTAAGATCATATTTAGAGTCGTAGTTTAGTGCAGATGAATCTGCGTAAGTAGTTAAAGTTTTTGGAATGATTAGTGACAATATACCTGCAAGTAAAATTGCACTAATTATTTTAGAGTCTTTTAGCATTTATTCACCTCTTTCTAGCACGTGTTTAGGACATATATTTATATATGTGTTTTATTAATTAAATTATATCAGCTTATATAATTTAATTATTTATATAGGCTGATATAAATTCTATGTAAAATTAATATTTAGTTTTCATTAAAATACTTTTTCCATTGGTCTTTTTCTAAACTTAAATAATATAAATCTAATACTCTTGCACCAATATCATTGTTATTTCCATTATAGTTAGTCATTCTAGCTATTCCACTAGAATCTTTAACGATTTTATTATATCTCATTCCGTAAAGAACATCTTTTGATATTTTATGCTTTTCATCATCAGAGTCACATGTATAAATTCCAATAATATTTCCATCTTCATCGAAGCTAGCCCCCCAAAGTGTTATAATATGACTATCAAGAAAAGGGGATTTATGAGAGATTCCTAATGCTCGATCTTCTTTTAAACATCGTATAAGTCCTCTGTTAAAAGCATCGTATGTTCTAGCAAAGAATCTTTCAGTTAATCCATACTCTTTAAAAACATCTCTGAATACTCCACCACGACGGTCAATATGTGAGGAAATATATGGTGATTCTATTGGTGCTGGAAAATTAACATCAAATCCATTTGTATACCATAAAACAGCTCTATCAGCCCATATTGGACCGCGTCCAAGCCTGTTCTTAATAGTATTAAAAATATCACTATTTTGTTGATTATGGAATTCGGGTATTTTATGAATATCTAAAGTTCCATTATAGCTTTTCCCATTATTAGGATTTTGCTTTAAGTATCTATCTATATATTCTTTATTTTGGTCAAACCACCAATGTAACATATTAGTAGCAACAGCTCCACTACATAAAAGATCATCAGATCCATCTTTAAATTTATTGATATCATACCAACCTTGTCCGGATTTCCATGGAGCAACTTTCAGAGCATAATTGTTTCCTAAATCAATATTAGTAAAATCATCTTCGGTTGGAGGAGTAATTCCTTTTACCCATACATTGTAAATTTTTTTACCAGCTGCATCTTTAGTAGTAGTTACATTTTTATTAGCGGCTAATAGATTTTGAAATTCTAAAGCATTTTCAGATGATTTTTTTATAGTTTTTTTTATAGTTCTTTTTATAGTTCTTTTTATACCATTACGTTTTGAAATTTTAATGATATCAAATATATCGATGATCCCATCATTATTAAAATCGAATTCTTCAGTCCAATCAGCAGAATCTTTTTGATTGTTATAATGTTTAGAAATTTTATCAATATCAAGCTCGTTGATAATAGAATCATTGTTAAGATCATATTTGGAATCATAGTTTAATGTAGTTAAATCTGCATAAGTAGTTAAAGTTTTTGAAAAGTTTAGTGACAATATACCTGAAAGTAAAATTGCACTAATTATTTTAGTTTTTTTTAGCATTTATTCACCCCATTTAATTATTATCTTTATTAAAGTATTCTTCCCATTGGTCTTTTCCTAAATTGAAAGAATATAAAACTGAAAGTTTTGCGCCCCTATTATTTTCTTTTCCATTATAAGTAGTTATTCTAGCTCTTCCATTAGGATCTTTAACGGTTCTATAATATTTCATTCCATAAAGAACATCCTTTGATATTTTAGATTTTTCATCATCAGAATCAGTTACATAGATTCCAAGAAGATTTCCAGCTTCATCAAAGTTAGCTCCCCAAAGTGTAATAATGTGATTATAATTGACACCTGCATTTTCATAAGAAATTCCTAACACCTTATCCTCTTGTAACCACTCTAAAAGTCTAATGTTCAATAGGTCGTACGGTCCTATATAACATACATCAATTAAATCTTCTTGTTTAAATATCCCACTAATAAATCCTGCTCTAGTATCAATATATGGAGAAGTTGGCAAGCCTATACTAGATCCATTTATATACCATAATAATGTTTTAACACTAGATAGTACATTGTTACGGAAATACTTCTTTACTAGATTAAAAATATCACTATTTTTTTGATCGTGGAAGGTTGATGATGTACGAATATCAAGGGATTTATCTAAATTTTTACCGTTTTCTGGATTTTGAGCTAGATATCTATCTATATACTCTTTATTTTGGTCTAACCACCAATGTAGCATATTGGTAGCAACAGCTCCACTACAAAAAAGGTTATCTCCTGATTCACCTCTTACTTTATTGATATCATACCAACCTTGTCCAGGTTTCCATGGAGCAACATTTATGCTATAGTTAGCTCCTAAATTAAGAGTAGTAAAGTCACTTTCAGTTGGAGGAGTAATTCCTTTTACCCAGACATTATATATTGTTTTACCAGCTTCATCTTCAGTAGTAGTTACATTTTTATTAGCAGCTAGTAGGTTTTGAAGTTCTAAAGCATTTTTAGATAAATTTTTTTCTGGTTTTTTTATACCATTACGTTTTGAAATTTTAATGATATCAAATATATCGATGATTCCATCATTATTAAAATCGAATTCTTCAGCCCAATCAGCAGAATCTTTTTGATTGTTATAATGTTTAGAAATTTCATCAATATCAAGCTCGTTGATAATAGAATCATTGTTAAGATCATATTTGGAATCATAGTTTAATGTAGTTAAATCTGCATAAGTAGTTAAAGTTTTTGAAAAGTTTAGTGACAATATACTTGAAAGTAAAATCGCACTAATTATTTTATTTTTTTTTATCATTCGGTTACCCCCTTTTTAGCACGTATTTATATATGTGTTTTATTAATTAAATCATATCAGTGTAGATAATTCACTTACTTATATAAGCTGATATAAATTCTATGTAAAATTAATATTTACTTTTCATTAAAGTATTTTTCCCATTGGTCTTTTTCTAAACTTAAAGAATATAAATCTACAAGTTTAGCACCAATATTATTATCTTTCCCAGTATATGTAGTCATTCTAGCTACTCCGTTAGAATCTTTAATAATTCTAAAATATTTCATTCCATAAAGAACATTATTTGATATTTCATAATTTTCATCATCAGAATCTGTTACATAGATTCCAATAATATTTCCATTTTCATCAAAGCTAGCTCCCCAAAGGGTAATAATATGATCATAACTAGCTAGAGTTCTGTGAACAATTCCTAGTGCCTTATCTTCTTGTAGCCACTCTAAAAGTCTAATATTAAACAAATCATATGATCCTATATAAGATACATCAGTTAGTCCTCTTTCTTTAAATATATCTCTAAGAAATCCTACTCTAGCATCAAAATGTGGTGAAGTATATTGTGGGCCTATTGGAAAATCCATACTAAATCCATTTATGTACCATACTAATGTGCTATTAGCCCATAAAGATTTGTTACGGAAACAATTCTTTATTAAATTAAAAATATCACTATTTTTTTGATCGTGGAAGGTTGATGATGTACGAATATCAAGGGTTTTATTTAAATTTTTCCCGTTTTCTGGATTTTGAGCTAAATATCTATCTACATACTCTTTGTTTTGGTCTAACCACCAGTGCAACATATTAGCAGCCACAGCTCCACTACATAAAAAATCATCACCAGATCCATTTTTAGTTTTATTTATATCATACCAACCTTGTCCAGGTTTCCATGGAGCAACTTTCAGAGTATAATTACTTCCTAAATCAAGATTAGTAAAATCATCTTCGGTTGGAGGGGTAATTCCTTTTACCCATACATTGTAAATTTTTTTACCAGCTGCATCTTCAGTAGTAGTTATATTTTTATTAGCAGCTAGTAGATTTTGAAGTTCTAAAGCATTTTTAGATAATTTTTTTTCAGGTTTTTTTATACCATTACATTTTGAAATTTTAATGATATCAAATATATCAATGATTCCATCATTATTAAAATCAAATTTTTCAGTCCAATCAGCAGAATCTTTTTGGTTATTATAATGTTTAGAAATTTCATCAATATCAAGCTCGTTGATAATAGAATCATTGTTAAGATCATATTTAAAGTCGTAGTTTAGTGCAGATGAATCTGCGTAAGTAGTTAAAGTTTTTGGAATGATTAGTGACAAGATACCTGCAAGTAAAATTGCACTAATTATTTTAGTTTTTTTTATCATTCGGTTCCCCCTTTCTAATAATTGTTTATATAATCTTATACAAATAATATTTTAAATTAATATTTATTTATAATTAAAATTTTTTCTTTTAACTATTATAAAATTCTAGCATTAAGCACCTCAAATTTTATTAAAATAGATATACCTATTAAGTTATCTTGGCTAAATAAATTATAGAAAAATTTAGAATAATATTTTAATGAAGTTTAATCTATACCGGTAGTTAAAACTTAGTACTAATATACTAACTAGTAAAATTATACCAATTATTTTATTTTTTTTCAACATTTATCAACCTATTTCGAGTAAATTATTTATAATTTTTAAAATAAATTTATAATATTACTATATTTAATAATAAGTAGAGATGATAAAATATTATATTTTTATATAAGTAGAGTCAATTGAGAAAAAACATATTACTTTTTCTTTTTATAAAAATATTTTCGTGGTAATATATAAAATATATAAGATAATTAATTTGGGTATGGGGGTATTTTAATGTTTAATCAAGTTAAAAATACTAAAGTTTATGAACAAATTGTTGATCAGATAAAAGCAATGGTAGAAGATGGAACTCTTAAAAAGGGAGATAAGTTGCCAACAGAAAGAGTTATGGCAGAAGATCTTGGCGTAAGTAGGGCATCAGTAAGAGAAGCCTTAAGAGCTTTAGAAGTTGTTGGACTTATTGAAAGTAGACAGGGAGCAGGAAATTATATAAAAGAAAACTTTGGAGGATTATTATCAGAACCACTAGCAATAATGTTTATGTTGCAAGAAAGTAATCCCCTTGATATATATGAACTAAGAGAAGTTATAGAGCTAGAAACTGTAATATTAGCAACTAGAAAAAGATCAGATGAACATTTAGAAAAGATAAAAAATATTTTAGATGAATTAAAAGAAAATGTAGATGAAGATAACAATGTAGTTCTAGATAAAGAATTTCACTATACTATTGCAGCAGCATCAGGAAATAAATTGATAATAGATGTTTTAGAAGTTTTATCTCAATTAATAGATAAATTTATAAAGGTTTCAAGAAAAAATATATTATCAGATGCTGAAAACAAATGGGATCTTCTATCATTACATGAAAAGTTATATGAAGCAATAAGAGATAGAAATGAAGTAAGTGCTCATGCAATTATGAAGGATCATTTTGAATTGATTAAAAGATACATAGAATAATTTAAGTATAAATTTAGGTTACATAATAAAAAGTTAAATAAATAACAAAGACTTCAAGAATAAGTAAAAAAATCAAAAAATATAAAAATTTTCAAAATAGGAATATAGGCTATATGTCTATATTTTTTTTATGATTATTTTAATGTTATGAATGTTAAGTAAATAACAATTATAGAAAATATAGGAAATGTGGTATATAATAGTAGTCAGAAATTGGTCATACCATTTTACCAATGTAAAGTATGGTCCAATTTATGAAGTTTTATTCGCAGATTTATTAATAAAACTTAAACTTTATAAATTTTTGTTAATAAATTTTTACTTTCTTTTGGTATTGGTGTGAGCTGAGATTTTAAGCGTATATCCATATTCAAAGAGGGGTGAAGGGAATGAACGAATATTTAATGTTTTTTATTGCTTTGTTACCGATAGTACTACTAATTGTGTCCCTTGGAGTTTTTAAAATACCAGGTCACAAGATTTGTCCTATAGCTTTAGTTCTAACTATAGTTTTATCAATAATAGGTTGGAAAATGCCTTTAGGTGTATCTTTATCAGCTGCATTAGAAGGTATAGTACTTGCTTTATGGCCTATAATGCTTGTAATTATAGCAGCAGTATTTACTTACAACTTATCAGTTCATACTAAGGGTATGGAAACTATAAAGAAAATACTAACAAGTGTAACAACAGACAAGCGTATTTTAGTATTAATATTAGCCTGGGGCTTTGGTGGCTTTCTTGAATCAGTTGCTGGTTTTGGTACAGCAGTTGCTATACCAGCTAGTATATTAATTGTATTAGGATTTGATCCTATATTTGCAGCAATTATTTGCTTAGTTGCAAATACAACTCCAACAGCTTTTGGAGCAATAGGTTTACCTATAAATACATTATCTGAGCTTGCTAATTTAACACCAACACAACTTAGTAATGATGTTTCAATACAGTTATTTTTATTTGTTGTATTCATACCTATGGCATTAGTTATGATAACAGGTAAAAGCTTTAAATCAGTAAAGGGAGTGCTTGGAATAACTTTAGTTTCAGGAATAGCCTTTGCAATTCCGCAAGCTATATTTGCTAAATATTTAGGTGCAGAACTTCCAGCAGTTTTAGGATCGGTAGCATCATTAGCTGTAACTATATGGATGGCTAAAACTTTCCATAAAGATAAGCAAGCTAAAAACATTGATGAAAGGGTTTCTTTTAAAAGTGGAGTTATTGCATGGTCACCATTTATATTGATATTAGTTTTAATACTTTTATCAAGTCCTTTATTCCCAAGTATAAACGCAGCTTTATCTTCAATTAAAACTTCAGTGCACATTTACCAAGGACAAGATTCTATACCTTATACATTTACATGGATTGGAACACCAGGAGTTTTGATTTTAATATCAGGTTTTATAGGTGGAGCAATTCAAGGTGCTAACTTTAAAGAAATGTTAGGTGTATTGGGAAGAACAGTAAAACAAATGAGTAAATCAGGTATAACAATCTTATCAATAATAGCCTTAGCAAAGGTGATGGGATATAGTGGAATGATTAAATCTATAGCTGTAATTTTAGTTATGATTACAGGTAGGTTTTATCCTGTAATTGCTCCATTAATAGGTGCTTTGGGAACATTTATAACAGGTAGTGCAACTTCATCTAATGTTCTATTTGGGGGACTTCAAGTTGAAGCGGCAAAATCTTTAGCAATTGATCCATGTTGGTTAGCAGCAGCTAATACAGCAGGTGCAACAGCTGGGAAAATAATATCACCACAAAGTATAGCAGTAGCTACAGCAGCTACAGGAATTGCAGGAGAAGAAGGGAAAATTTTAAACTCAACACTTAAATTTTTCTTAGCTTATGTAATCATACAAGGAATAATTACATTCTTTGGTGCAGTAATATTTTAAAAAAATGGGTAGAATGGAGGAGAACTGTAATGAATATAGTAGTTTGTATTAAACAAGTTCCAGGGACTTCAAAAGTAGAAGTAGATGAAAAAACAGGAGTATTAAAAAGAGATGGTATAGATTCAAAAATGAATCCATATGATTTATATGCTCTAGAAACAGCTCTACAAATAAAGAATAAAGTTGGGGGGACTATAAAAGTAATTAGTATGGGACCACCACAAGCTATGGATGTTATAAAAGAGGCTTTCGCAATGGGAGCAGATGAGGGAACTTTAGTATCAGATAGAAAATTTGCAGGAGCAGATGTTCTTGCAACTTCATATACATTATCACAAGGTGTAAGAAAAGTAGGAGATATGGATCTTATAATTTGTGGAAAACAAACAACAGATGGAGATACAGCACAAGTTGGACCAGAAATGGCAGAGTATCTAGGTATTCCACATGTAGCAAATGTTAGACAAATTTTAGGACTTAATGAAAAGTCAATTACAGTAGAAATGGATATGCCAGATACTGTAGAGGTTTCAGAAGTTAAATTTCCTTGTTTAATAACAGTTGAAAAAGATATTTTTCAACCAAGACTTCCTTCTTATAAGAGAATGTTAGAAACTAAGGGAAGAAAGATAGATATGATTGCATTGAAAGATTTCGAAGATAAGGATGAGAAGAAATATGGTCTAAATGGATCACCTACTCAAGTTGAAAGAATATTCCCACCAGCATCAAATGATGCACATGAAATGTGGAATGGTCAATCAGAAGAATTAACTGAAAAAATGTCATCTAAGTTAAAAGAGTTAAAATTCATTTAGGGGGGATACGTAATGGCAAAGCTTGTTATAAATCAAGATAAGGTAGGAGATATAAACGAATTAATAAAAATATGTCCATTTGGGGCATTAGAAAATAATAATGGTAAATTAGAAATAAATGCAAGTTGTAAAATGTGTAAGTTATGTGTAAGAAAAGGTCCTAAAGGAGCTGTAGAATACGTAGAAGAAGAAGTTAAGAAAATAGATAAGAGTAAATGGAATGGTATTGCAGTTTATGTAGATCATGTAGATGGAGAAATTCATCCAGTTACTTTTGAACTTATAGGAAAGGCTAGAGAATTAGCTAAAAAAATAAATCATAAGGTTTATTGTGTATTTATTGGTACAAATATAAAACATAAGGCAGAAGAATTACTTCATTATGGAGTAGATGAAGTTTTTGTTTATGATAAGCCGCAATTGAAGTATTTTACAATTGAACCATATACTGTAGCGTTTGCAGAATTTATAAATAGTGTTAAGCCATCATCTATTCTTGTAGGTGCTACAACAGTTGGTAGATCACTTGCTCCAAGAGTAGCAGCAAGATTTAGGACAGGTTTAACAGCTGACTGTACAATTTTAGATATTAAAGAAAACACAGACTTAGTTCAAATAAGACCAGCATTTGGTGGTAATATAATGGCTCAAATAGTTACTCCAAATTCAAGACCTCAAATGGCGACAGTAAGATACAAAGTTATGTCTGCACCAGAAAGAGAAGATGAAATTAGAGGAAAAGTAACTATTTGCAATGTAGATGATTCAAAATTAAATTCTAATATAGAAGTTAAAAAGGTTACAAAGAAAGAAAAAGAACACAGTATTTCAGAAGCAGAAGTAATTGTTGTTGCAGGAAGAGGAGTTAAGAGTGAAAAAGACCTTAAGATGATAGAAGAATTAGCAGATCTTTTAGGTGGGGAAGTAGCTTGTACAAGACCTTTAATAGAATCTGGATGGTTTGATGCGAAGAAACAAGTTGGCTTAAGTGGTAGAACAGTAAGACCTAAGTTAATAATAGCCTGTGGTGTATCAGGTGCTGTACAATTTACAGCAGGTATGAATAATTCAGATTATATTTTTGCAATAAATAAGGATGAAAAGGCACCTATATTTGAAGCTGCTCACTATGGCGTAATTGGAGATATATATGAAGTAGTGCCACAATTGATTGAAAAAATCAAAATGGAGAGGGGAGAATAGTTATGAGTTACAAAAAGGTTGATAAACATGATATAGAATACATTAATTCAATTATAAATGATAGTGAAAGAGTTTTAGTTGGTGAAGATATAAGTGAAGATTATAGCCATGATGAACTTGGAGCTATAAAACAAATGCCTGAAATAGTAGTTCAAGTTTTAGAAACAGAAGAAGTTTCTAGAATTATGAAGTATGCTTATGAAAAAAATATCCCAGTAACTCCAAGAGGATCAGGAACAGGATTAGTTGGTTCAGCAGTACCACTACATGGTGGAATAATTATAGACTTAAGTAAGATGAATAAAATTTTAGAATTAGACGAAGAAAATCTTACTTTAACTTTAGAGCCAGGTGTTCTACTTATGGAAATTGCTAAATATGTAGAGGAGCATGACTTATTCTACCCACCAGATCCAGGTGAAAAAACAGCTACTATTGGTGGGAATATAAGTACTAATGCAGGTGGTATGAGAGCTGTTAAATATGGTGTTACAAGGGATTATGTAAGAGGGCTTGAAGTCGTACTTCCAAATGGAGATGTAGTGAACTTTGGTGGAAAAGTAGTTAAAAATAGTTCAGGATATAGTTTAAAAGATTTAATGGTTGGAGCAGAAGGAACTTTAGGAATAGTTACTAAAGCTATATTAAAACTATTACCATTACCTAAAAAAGCTATTAGTTTATTAGTACCTTTTAAAGATTTAGATACTGCAATTGAAACAGTTCCTAAAATTATAAAATCAAAGGCTATTCCAACAGCTATAGAATTTATGGAAAGAGATGCAATTGTATCAGCAGAAGAATTCTTAGGAAAGAAATTCCCAGATAATTCTTCAGATGCATATCTATTATTAACTTTTGATGGAAATTCAAAAGAAGATGTAGAAAAAGATTATGAAAAGGTAGCTGACATTTGCTTAAAAGAAGGTGCATTAGATGTATTTATTTCAGATACAGATGAAAGACAAGAATCAATTTGGTCAGCTAGAGGTGCATTCCTAGAAGCAATTAAGGCATCAACTACTGAAATGGATGAAGTTGACGTTGTTGTACCAAGAAATAAGGTTGCAGAATTTGTTAAGTTTACTAAGGAAGTTGAAAAACAATTTAGTATTAGAATTAGAAGTTTCGGACATGCTGGAGATGGTAACCTTCACGTCTATATTTTAAAAGATAACTTAAAGGAAAAAGAATGGCATGATAAATTAAATGATGTTATGGAAGCTATGTACCATAGATCAAAAGAGTTAAATGGAAAAGTGTCAGGAGAACATGGTATAGGATTTGCTAAAAAAGGATATTTACATGAAGCGATAGGTGATGAAATGATAAATATAATGGACGGGATAAAGAAAGCATTTGATCCTAAAAACTTATTAAACCCAGGAAAAGTATGTCAATAGTGTTAAAAAATAAATAACCTCCGAAAATAGTTTTCAATAGAGTCTTGTAAGCTAATTGTAATAATATTACAGTTAGACATTTACAAGGCTCTTTTAATTTAAGGTTTATTAAATTAAATTAAAAAAAATTAAGGGATAGTAGTAAACTTTAGTAAAAATTTGATAATATATATATATAACATTATAGTATGATACCTTTACTAATCTTTAGATTAATCATATGGAAGAAGATTTAATTGTGAAAAAAATTTTCAATGCTAAAAAACTAATAGAAAAAATAAATATGCTTTAGTTAAATTAATTTTAAGGACACTATATAAAGAATTATAGCAATTTTTTGAAATAAAGCATTTAGATATAAGTACAAATGGTATTATAAAAAGTTGAAAGGAAAAGAGGTTGATAAAATAGTTAAATTTAATATTTCATTTATATTATAAGTAAGCTTTTAATATAGTAGAAGTTAGATTAAACAACAAAGTATAGATTGAGATTCATCTATTAAAGAAGAAAATATACAATACGATAGTTTAAAAGTGTAGAAAGAAAAGAACAATAGAAGAATATTGGGGATTTAAGGTAGAATACTACTTACGCCATAGAAGTAGTATTTAATGAGTTTTTATAATTAGTAAAATAAAATTTATGAGAGAATTTAATTATAATGTACTGAGTTATAAAATTAACTAAGATACTGAAAATATAGAAACTCACATTAGAAAATTAAAGAAGAATGTGTTATTTTTAAAAATTTAAAATGGTATGGAGGGTAGGCTTATAGCCTTAAAATAGAGAAATGAAAAAGATTACTAAAAAAATGATAAAATGTATGTTTCTAATAAATTTAGTATCAATTTTGTTAGGAATTATACTTATTTGGGAACTGTTACCTTTGGTATATAATAATAATGAATTTAAAGAGCTTGAAAAAGTAAGTAAATATGTAGAAGAAGCTATAAAAAATAATGAAAATGTAGTTTTAGATAATACAATAGTAGCTTTATTAAGAGATGGACAAGTAATAAATATAGGAAAAAATGTTGATAGCCAAATGAAAAGTGATGATTTCGAAAGTTTAGGTGGAAGAAAGATTTATACTACAAAGAGTGGAAATAAATATGTTACATATAAAAGATCAATAGCTTATGGAGATTTAATAGTATATAAAAGCTATGAAGTTACAGAACAATTAATAAAAAGTGTTAATGTAATAATGATAGGTATATGTTGTTTATCACTTATATTTTCAACTTTATTAGCTATATATATAGGTAATAGATTCACAAAGCCTATAATAATTATACAAAATAGAGCTAAAGATATATCAAAAGGAATATATACTGGTAATTACCAAATAGATTCTAATGATGAAATTTCAGATTTATCTGATAGTATCGAGGAAATGGCTCTTGAACTTAAAGCAAAAGATAATATTCAAAGAAACTTTATTGCTAATGTAAGTTATGATTTTAAAACTCCATTAAGTATAATTAGAGCCAATAGCCAAGAAATAAAAAATGATTCTATAACAGGAGAAAATTTAGTAGAATGTAGCGATAAAATAATTCATGAAGTAGATATGTTAAATAGTTTAGTAGAAGAAATATTATTACTTACAAAACTAAAAGAAAATAATAAATTTTTAAAGTTAAAGGAGCAATCTTTAAAGATTTTTTTGTATGAATCTTTTAGAAGGATTTTAACATCTAAATCAGAATATAAATGTGGTTTTAAAAATGTAAAGTATAAAATAGATACTAGAGTAGAACACTTAGAAAAGTTTAATGTAAAAATAGATGAAAAGTATTTGTTTATGGTAATATCTAATATATTTAATAACGCTTTAGATTATTCAGAGTGTAGTGAAATAGCTTTGATTGTAGAAAACACAATTTATGGAATAAAAGTTGGAATTAGAGATAATGGATTAGGAATCAAAGAGGAAAACTTAAAATATATTTGGGATAAATACTCTACAGGAGATAAAAATAATGGAATGAGATTAGGACTAGCTATTTCTAAGGAGATAATTTTGGCTCATGAATTTAATTACGGTGTAAAGAGCAAAATAAATAAAGGGACAGAATTTTATTTTGTAATTCCACATAATTTAATAAAAATAAATTAACTTTTATATATTTTAGAAATTTTAAAATTAAATATTAAAAGTTTATTTTAAATATAAAAAACAAGGTACAAAAATTGTGCCTTGTTTTTTATATAATAAAATTTAATTTTAATATTTTCTTGATTTAAGAAAACTATGATTTTCTTTTCCATCATTAAAATAAGAAGAACCAACATAATTTAAATTAGTTCTATCAGGATACAATTCATTAGAAGAATATCCAAAAGATTTAAATTTAGTTTTATCTTTTTTAGAAAAACTTAACATTAAGATAGCACCTCCTAAAATTTAAAAACATTTAATTAAAATATCTTTAAATTTAAAATTAAAGTGTACTAATAAAGTTGATTAGTTTTACTTTTTCTTGCTATCTGGCTTTTAGATGGATATTTATAAAATGAAGTAGCTATATTGGTAGAATTAACAGGATCAGCAAACTCTTGTCCTACTGAAGGCGTAGTTCCTTTAGTTCTACTTTTTTTATTGTTAGACATATAAATCACTCCTTAGAATTTAAATATAAGGGGTTGAATTTAGTAAAAATAATTTAAGCAACTTTTTATAAATGTTTTATGTTTTAGAGTTAAAGTAGTTATCAATAATTAAGGATTTACATTTAGATCTTTATCTACATCTACATGTTCAGTGTAATCAAATTCCATATTAGCTATATTATTAACTACTATAGGATCTTCAACATTACTTGGAAGTTTTGTGACACCGCTAGTTTTTCCATGACTTTCTAAAGCGTGTTTAGGTGGTTTATAATTAGTTCTTTCTGTAGGTAAATAAGTAGTATATTTCTTATCCATATTAAATCACTCCTTTCAATACTTATTATTTGATTTGTAACGTTTTTAATGCCTAGTATTATCTTCTAAAAATAGAATTAAAACTTTAAATTACATAAATAAAAGTTAAAATGTAGATATAACATATAATTTGTCTCATATAAAATTAATTAATGATAATTTTATAAATGATATTAAATTTCCTCTAAAAGAGGAAATAATATAACTATGAATAGGTTTTCAAACTATTTATAATGAAGTCAAGGTGATATAAATGATAAATAATTTAAGACTCGAAAAAATTTTAAAAATATTACTAGATAGCAATAAAGTAGTTACAGGAGATCAACTTTGTAACACTGTTGGTGTATCATCTAGAACTATAAGGAGTGATGTAAAAGAGTTAAATAATATATTAGAAAGCGAAGGAGCTGTTATTTTATCAGAAAAAGGAAAAGGTTATATATTAAATATTTTAATAGAAGATAAATTTAAAAGTTTCTTGAAAAAGATTCAAGATGAAAATAGTTATATTAACTTAACAGCTGAAGGTAGAGCAGAATATATAATAATGAAACTCTTATTAAATGACCTTAAAGGAATTGAAGGAATTACACAAATAGATTTAGCCGATGAATTATTCATAAGTTTATCATCTTTAAAAAACGATATAAAGCTTGCAAAAACTAATTTAGATTTATTCTCTTTAGATATAGAGAAGTGTGGAAATAAAGGAATTAAAATTAGTGGAAACGAAGAATCTATAAGAGATTGTATAAATAGAAACTTAGCAAGTAACAATAAGTTCTTAAGAAAAAATTTTGAAAAAATTTTAAAAAAATCTTTTAAGGAAAAAAGCTTTATAGTTAGAGAAATCTTAAAAGACAATATAGAAAAATTTAATTTAAGATTAACAGATATAGCTTTTACTCATTTACTTACTTATTTATCAATAATGCTTGTTAGAAATGACATTGGAAAAAATGTTAGTTATGAAAGAAAAGAAATAGATAATCTAAATAAAGAACCTAAAATAGCAATAGCTAAAAGTATAGAAAATAGCATTAAAGATAAGTTAGATATAAAGCTTAATGAAAATGAAGTTTATTACATTACTAAGCACATAATTGCAAGTAGTTTAATAACAACAGATAAAGAGGTTAAAGTATCAAGTATTTATGATTCAGATAAAAATAATAATATTTTAACTGAAACTATACTAAAGTCTATAAAAGATACTTTTAATGTAGATTTTACTTTAGATAATATTTTAAAAGAATTTTTATCAGCACATTTAAAGGCGGCTATAAATAGAGCAAAGTATGGAATTAAAATGGAAAATAATATGCTTGGAATTATAAAAAATAATTATCCATTTGCTTTTGAACTTGGAGTATTAGCAAATAATATAATCAAAAAAGAACAAGGTGTTCACTTAAGTGAAGATGATATTGGATTTTTATCATTACACTTTGCAGCATCTCTCGAAAGATTAAAAGTACATAAAATAGAAAATGTAAAAAAGGTAATTATAGTATGTACAACAGGTGTTGGAACTTCACTACTTCTAAAAGTAAAGCTTGAACAATATTTCAAAGGAAGACTAAGTATAGTTGATACAATGCCTTGGTATGAGTTTAAGGAAGGGCAGTTAGAAGATATAGATTTTATAATAACAACAGTTCCATTAGAAATAAAATCTAAAAAGGTTGTATATATAAAAAATCTTTTAGATAAAGATGAAATAAAAAAAATAGAAGATAATTTAGAAAATATAGAGTATAAGGAAAATGCACTTATAAATAAATTTAAAGAGGAAATTTTCTTTAAAGATTTAGAAGCTAACACAAAAGAAGAAGTATTAGAGATGATTACAAATAATTTAATAGCTAATGGATATATAACGGAAGCTGTTAAAAGGGAAATTTTCTCAAGGGAAGAGTTAGCTAGTACTGAAATAGGTAATTTAGTAGCTATACCACATACAATGCATGATGATATAAAGAAATCAGTTATATCAGTAGCAATATTAAAAAAAGGTATAACCTGGGATAAAGAAAATGTACAAGTGGTTTTACTTATATGTATGGCTAAGGAAGATAAATATGAATGGAAATCAAACTTAGAACAATTATATAAAAGTATTATAGATATAGAGATAGTACTAGAAATTATTAAAAGTAATGATTTCAATGATTTTAAAAAAGTTATATATAAATTCTAAAAAAATAAGGGGGAAAAACAAATGAAATTATTAGCAATAACATCATGTCCAGTAGGAATTGCACATACTTACATAGCAGCTGAAAAGTTGAATAAGATGGCAAAGAAAATGGGCGTAGAGATAAAAGTAGAAACTCAAGGATCAACAGGGGCTGAAAATGTTATAACAGAGCAAGATATAAAAGAAGCTGATGGAATAATAATTGCAGCAGATAAAGCAGTAAGTTTAGAAAGATTTGAAGGTATGGCAATGATTGAATGTCCAATCAGTAGAGCTATAAAAGAACCAGATGTATTAATTCAAATGTTTTTAGACGGAAAAGTAGAAAAGAAAAAGACAAGTAAAATTAAATCAGTAAATGAAGCTAAAAAAGAAATGAAGTCAAAGCAACCAGCATTCTACAAACACTTAATGGGTGGAGTTTCATATATGATTCCAGTTGTAGTTGTTGCAGGGTTATTAATAGCAATTGCTTTAGCATTTGGAGGTCAACCAACTGAAGCAGGACTTGTAATACCAGATGGTTCATTCTGGAAAAAGATAGAACAAATAGGTGGAGCAGGATTTACATTCATGGTACCAGTTCTTTCAGGATTTATAGCTTATTCAATAGCCGATAGACCAGGTTTAGTACCAGGATTAATTGGTGGATATATAGCATCTAATGGTTACTTCTATGGATCACAAGCAAATGCTGGATTCCTAGGTGGTATAGTAACTGGATTCTTAGCTGGTTATGTAGCTAAGGGATTAAAATCAATAAAAGTTCCAGATATTATTAGACCAATAATGCCAATAATAATAATACCAATAATATCAACACTAGTAACAGGATTAGCATTTATATTTATATTAGGTGGACCAATAACATCAGTATTTGAAGGATTAACTAATTTCCTAGCAGGATTGTCAGGAACAAGTTCAGTTGTATTAGCTACTATTTTAGGTGCAATGGTTGCATTTGATATGGGTGGTCCAGTAAATAAAGTTGCATTTTTATTCGGTGTTTCAATGATAACAGCAGGTCATCCAGAAGTAATGGGACCAATAGCTGCATCAGTAGCAATTCCTCCAATTGGAATGGGGATTGCAACATTCCTAAGAAAGAAATTCTATAGCAAAGAAGAATTAGATGCAGGTAAAGCAGCATTTGCAATGGGACTTTGTGGAATAACAGAAGGAGCAATACCATTTGCATCAGTTGATCCACTAAGAGTTATACCATCATTAATGGTAGGTTCAATAGTTGGAGCTAATATTGCAATGTTAGGTAAAGTTACAGATATAGTTCCTCATGGTGGACCAATAGTTGCTTTAATGGGAGGAATTGAAGGTGTACTAATGTTCTTAGTAGCAATAATAGCAGGTTCAATGGTATCAGCTTTAATGGTAAATTATTTAAAAGGAATGAAATTTAGAAAAGAAGCTAAATAATATTAATAATTATTAATTTGAAATAATAAAAGATTGATTTGAAAAGAGGTAATTGGAATGAACAACAAATTATTTGACGTAAAATATATGGATTTAAACTTAGAAACAAAAGAGAAGTTCGCTACAATAAAACACTTAGCAAGCTTAATTGAAGATAGACTTGTAGATGTTGATAATTATGTAGAAGATGTAAAAAAGAGAGAAGCAATATCAACAACAGGTATAGGTGATGGCGTTGCTATACCTCATGCAAAATCATCTTGGGTAAAAGTACCAACAGTTGTAGTTGGAAAAAGCTCAAAGGGAATAGAATGGGAAAGCTTAGATGATGAACCAGTAAATATGGTATTTTTAATAGCAGTTCCAGAAGGTGAAGGAAATGAACATCTAAAGATTCTTCAAGTTTTAGCAGTAAGCTTAATGGATGATGATTTTAAAGCAGAAATTGAAAATGCAACTGATAAGAAAGTAATTGAAGAATTATTATTAGAAAAGACAAAATAATTCAATATAATTTAAAAGCTAGAAAATCTTATGGTTTTCTAGCTTTTTAAAGTTAATGAATATTCATTATTTATATGTAAAATATATTATATAATAATTCAAATTGTATTGAGAGGAGTTTTAAGGTGAAAAAATTATTAGCAACTGATTTAGATGGAACTTTAATAAACAATAATAGAATAAGTGATAATAATAAACAGGCTATAAATAATCTTAAAAATAATAATCATATTTTAGTTGTTTCAACTGGAAGACCTTATAATGGAATAACTTTTTTAAAGGAAGAAGATAATGTAGTTGCGGATTACTATGTGCTATTAAACGGAGCATTAATAATAGATAAGGAAGGTAAAACTGTTAAACATGAAGTAATAAAATATAATGATATAGTAAGTATATTAAAAAACTTTCAAAAAGAAAATATGGCTATCTCAGTAGAGACAGGATATACTACTTATGTATTAACAAAATGGGACAACCTCCCTTATGCAGACAAGACTAATTTAAATAGCATAGAAGAATTAAAAGATAAAGAAATAAGTTTAATATCAATGTATTGTAAAGATATAGATAAAGTAGTAATAGAAGAAATGAAAAATGAAATAAATAAAAAGTATGGAGACAAGATAATTGCATATAGAAATGATGTTTATATAGATATAGTTCCAGTAGGATGTTCAAAGGGACACGGTGTAGAATATGTGGCAAAAGTAGAAAATCTAGATAAGAAGTCAATATATACAATAGGTGATTCTTGGAATGATTTAACTATGTTTAATATAACAGATAACTCTTTTACATTTAATAATGTAGAGGAAGAACTAAAAAAGTATGTTAACAATTTAGTAGATTCAGTAGCTGAATGTATAATTGAATACATATTATAAAATTAAAATCTAAATGAAAATAAAAAGCAACTAATAAGATTAAAAGTTCTTATTAGTTGTTTTTAGATATAATTAACTTTTAATATAGTAAAATCTAGATTTTCATGGACTATATATTTAGATATAATACATTTAATTAATACAGTTAGAAAGCTAACTATAAATATTTACTTAAAACATCCTTTATATATTGAGGAAAAAACAAAGTTAAATCTGAATGATTTTTATAATTATGAATGTCAAATGAGTGATCTAAATTTAGCTCTTTAATTTTATTTATTAAAGGCTCTATTTCAGGCTCAAATGTTTCCTCTTCTGTAGAATAATGAAGATAAATTTTATTTTTGTTATTACAAGTAGAGTTTAATTTATCTTCTAATAATTTATTAAGATAATCTATTGAATACTCTTTAGTATCTCCCATAATATATTGAAGAATTTCTTCATGACCAGGTAAACTAAGATAATTACCTAATCTATATTGAGGAGCTCCGGATATAATTATACTATTGGTTCTATTTAACCCAAAGTATAATGCAGCATAGCCTCCTTTACTAGAGCCTATAAAAACTTCTTTTTTTATATTTAAATCATTAGATACTGAGTCTATTAAAGAAGATACATCTAATTGAATTTTAAAGTCTTTATCTTTGCCTAAATAATAAGCACCTCTACCATCAAAGCCAAAATCATCTAGTATAAATAGTTTATTAACTTTGAAGTTTTCAAGAGTTCTTATATAGTTATATCTAGCCTTTTGACCTTTTTTAGTACATGAGGTAAATACAACTAATAAAATATCCGAAGATTTATTTTTATCTAATAAATAATTTATAGTGTATTTTTTTCCTTTAAAAGATTTTTGCTTAAATTTCATATAATATTTAGTTTTCATTAAGTCTAAAAGTTTATAAAATTTATTAATACTCATTTGTCACCTCAAGCCGTAATGTTATGTTTATTATGTAAATGTTTTATTTCTATTTTTTATATAGAAATAAATATAATTTAATTATTAATATGAGTTAAATTTAAAATATCATTTTTAATAGAAATTTTAAATTTAATGTCTTCATCATATGAAATAACTCCAACCCCATCTTTATAAAAAGAGGAATCAAAAGATATGTAATAACCGATTTCATCTGGATAACCATATAAGTAAGAAACTACTTCTCCATTTTTTAAAAAGACCAAATGATTCATACCTTCACTTATAGATTCATTTATTGAATTACATTGAGATCCAATAGTTTCATAAATAGTTTCCTTAGTTGTATATGGGGAAAAAGAATATGCTTTGTCCCATTTAAATGAAGTTATATCAGATAATTTTATTATATCAGACTTTTCAGCTAAAGATAATAACTGTTTTTCTAATATTAAAGAGTTTGCGCTACAAGGATTAGCTTCAAAATAATTAAGAAAAAAAGAAAATATTAAAATGAATAATACTAAGATTATATAAAGAGAAATTGTTCTAAATATTAATGATGGTTTTATGAATAACATAAAAAACTCCTTTGATTGAAAATTTAACCAATTAAAATAATTATACTGATAAATTAATAATATATCAATTAATTTATTTATAATTTATTATTAATAAGTAGTAAACAATGGGGATTTATATGGAAAAATAGTAATTTTATGATATATTTAATTTAAAGTATATAGTAAAATATGAATTAGATAAAATTGATGATTTAAATAATTATAGTTATTCTTAAAATTTTATTAATTCTTAAAATTTTAAATTTCATTTATAGAAAGTAATATAATAATGTGTTATTATAATAAAAAATTAAAAAAAACCTTATATTATTAAATTTGGGGATTTAAAATGATATATTGGGATATTAAATATATTAGATGTTTATATACTAAAAATATAAGAGATTGTTAATATAACCGACTAAAATATTTTAGTTTATTTTAGTCGGGTTTTTTAAATCTTATTTTAAAAGAGGTGACTTTTTTATGATTAGTAGAATAGAAAAGCATGGATCTAAAAAAAATAAACAATCAACTAGTATTAGACAACATAGAATGAAAAGGTTAGAAAGAAATAAACTAAAAAAAGAAAAAAGAAGTAATAAAATTAGAAATATGTTACTAATACTATCTATAATAATAATAGGGGTACTAATTTATTACATAACAAATAGATAAATTTATGAAAATGACTATTTTACAAAATAAGAGAAGGTCTTATTGCCATTATAAGCAATAAGACCTATATATAATAAAAAAAAGAAGACTATAGAATTTTTTCATATATGAAGTAAGCAAATAAAGAATTTGACCAAGCAAACCAATCTCTTGTAAATTCCTTTGGATTATTACAATAAAAGCCTTCATGCATGAATCTAGTATCACCATCTGTATTTATTAATGTATTTAATAAAGATAAAATTTCGTCTTTATTATTAGTAGTAAGTCCAGCCATTGATAATGCTATATGCCATATATATTCAGGGGGAGTGTGAGGACTTCCTATCCCACTAGCTGCAGTTCCTTCATAATAAAATGGATTATTTTTGCTTAATATAAATTTTCTAGTATTTTGATAAATTTCATCATCAATATTTCTAAACTCAATATAAGGTATTGATAATAAGCTTGGTACATTAGCGTCATCCATGAAATTATAATTTCCTAATCCATCTGTTTCATAAGCATATATTTTACCAAACTCTTCATTTTCTATAATTCCATATTTTTCAATTCCATTTTCAATTTCATTTCTTAAATTTAATGCTTTTTCTTTAAGAGAATAATCATTATATATAGTTTCAGCAATTTCTTCTATATATTTTAATACAACTGATGCAAACATATTAGCAGGTATTAAATAACCATATTTACAAGCATCATCACTAGGTCTAAATCCTGACCATGTCATTCCAGTATATGAAACAGGGTTACCAAGTCCTTTATTGCATAAAGTATCTGTTTCAGAACAATTTAATCTTTGAAATGAATAATCAGATTTACCAAAGTGGTCTTGTTCAGTTGTCCATAAATCAATGATTATATTAAATACATTTTTAATTTCATCATTAAAAAATGATGTATCTCCTGATCCTTTCCAATATTTATAAATTAATCTTACAGGATAGCAAAGAGAATCTATTTCATATTTTCTTTCCCAAACCCAAGGACTATCCTTAGTTATATCGTTATCCCACTTTTGACCATTTGCTTCTTTATTAAAAGCATTGGCATATGGATCTATAAGAATACATTTCATTTGTCTATTTATTAATCCTGTAAAAAGGTCTTTTAAATTTTCATTTTCCTTTACAAAAGGTAGATAATGTTCAACTTGCGAAGTGGAGTCTCTAAGCCACATTGCAGGAATATCACCAGTTATTACAAAAGTATCCTTATCTTCAACGGTAACAGTAGTTTCTATAGTATTTATAAAACAGTTATAAAATAATGATTTTAATTTTTCATCTTTTATAGAATTAGACAGATCTTGTCCAATTTTAATTAATGTTTCTTTAATATTTTCTAGTTTTGTAGTAGTTGTCGAATTCATAGTATCCTCCTAAAGTTATATTTAAAATCTTATTTTGAATAACCTATCTCAAGTTCTTTTAATAAGGCCTTATTAGAGAATGCAAGTAAAAATGTAAATATACTAGAAATAAACAAAACAGTTGTACCTGGAGTTATTTCAAAGAATATAAGTGTAATAGCCGCAATTAAAACATTACAAATAGTAAGTATAGGTCTAGTAAATGTAAGAATAAGTGAGGCTTTAATAAGATCAAGATTTTTCATAGAAAATCTACTAAGTAATATATATATATAGGGAGTTGCTAAAAGCATAAATATTAACAATCCAGAAAATATACAAGTAAGTAGTAAATTATATTTTATAGTTGAGAAAAATCTAATATTAAAATGCAAAATAAATATTAAAACTAACTCACAGCACCATAATATAGTACTTTGTTTAAAATTCATCTTAAATCCACGAATAAAGTCTTTTACGATACTTAAATCTTTATCTCTCACTATTTTCCCCATACAAAATAATAATGTAGTAAAAGCTGCACCTGTAGGAATTAAAGTTACTAAAAATAGAGGAAAGTATGTGAAAATATTACTTATCCCTACAAATAAAAAGAATAGTATAAAAGGAATATTTAATATCATGAAAAAGATATTAAGTAAGAAAAACCAAAAAACGTAATTAAAAAAGTCAAATATTTTTTGCATATTAAAAGCATCATGCATAAAATTAACCACTCCTTTTGTAATTGTTTACTCAAGATGATTATAGTATAATTTATACAATGTCAGAATTCAAAGTTTTATATGACAATTCAGAATAATTCTATAAAAATTTCATTAAATCAATAAAATGACATCTATTAAAAATTAGATAAAAGTATTAGTATAAACTGATTTCAAAAAAGGTATAGAAGGATGAGGATAGAATGAGTATTAAACATTCATTAATATATAGAAGATTATTTATTATTTATACAATAGTAATAATTTTTTTGTTAGGTAGTTTAGATTTTTATTTTATAAAAAAATCTGCTAGGGATGTTAAAGAAAATAATCTTTATATAAATGAAAAAATTGTATATGGAGTAAATGAAGAAATACATAAAATAAGTAACTCTGCGAATATAATAATAAATAACATGTATAAAGATCAATATATAATAAATGATGTATTGAAATTTTTATCTACAGACATGTTATCCTATCTAAAATGGAAGTTAGATAGATTTGCAGAAAGTAAGGAATATTATTATAAGGGTGTAGAATATTTTACAGAATCAACTTTTAATGCAAACGAATACTTAGAAAGTATTACTTTTATTAGTTATGATGTAGAAACAATAACTAAATTTAATAGAATGAACCAAACAAGTATTCAAGATATTAAAGACTTAAATTTAAAACATGAGGAATCTTATAGTCATTCAGATATTATTTGCAATGAAAAGTCAATAAGCTATCTTAGAGAAATAAGAGAACCAGTAACTCTTAAACCTAAAGGAGCAATAGTACTTACATATGATTTATCATATATTAAAAAAATACTAAGTAATTATGAAGATAAATATGAGCTTATGTTAATAGATAGCAAAGGGTTTGTTACTTATGATTCAACTGAAAAGTATAAATATGAGTATTATCCATATTTTGAAAAACTGGTAGCTGGAAAAACACAAGCATATTTAGATGAATCTTATGAAGTTAATATGTTGTTAGATACAGATTCTGGAATACTGACTTTAGGTAAAATAAAAAGTAATAAAATAAATAAGCTACCAAGTAGTTTTTATAATTCTTTAATTTTTATAGATATATTACTTTTCATTATAGTTGAATGTTTACTTTATATTAAATTTGAGAAGCTAACAGAGAGAATGGATAATATCTTAGTTGTTATGGAAAAAGTAAAAGAAGGGAAAACTGATGTTTCAATACCAATAAGTAATGAAAAGGATGAATTAAATTTTATTTCTCAAAGTTTTAATGATATGTGTGAGAAATTAGATCAGCATATTAAAAAGAGTTATTTAGCAGAAATAAACCAAAAGGAAGCAGAGCTAAATCAAAAAAAGGCTGAAATGGTAGCTCTTCAAAATCAAATAGATCCTCATTTTTTATATAATACTTTAGAGTCCATAAGAATGAAAGCTATATGTAATGGGGATAAAGAAGTAGGGAAGATGCTTTATATATTAGCATTTTTATTTAGGAACCAACTCAAAGAAAAAAATATTATAACAATTAAAAGTGAACTTGATTATTGTGAAAAATATATAGAAATATTTAAATTTAGATATGAAGATAAGTTTAAGTTCAATATAGAATGTGATGATGAATTACTAGATAAACAAATAATAAAATTTACATTGCAGCCATTAATAGAAAACTATTTTGTTCATGGTATAAGGCTAGAAGATAATGATAATAAGCTTAATATAAAAATATCAAAAGAAGGAGAAGATATAATAATAGTTATTAAAGAAAATGGTAGAGGAATACCTGAAGAAAAGCTAGAAGTTTTAACTAGAATGATAAACAATAGAGAAGAGCTTGGTAAATCTATTGGAATTTTAAATGCACATAAAAGAATTGTAATGAACTATGGAGAAGGTTATGGAATAAAAATAGAAAATGACATATGCAAGGGAACTATTATTTCAGTAAAATTACCATGCAGAGAGGTGGATGAATAAAATGTATAAGGTTATGTTGGTTGATGATGAAAAATTAATATTACAAGGATTATTAAATATAATTGAGTGGGACAAGTTGGATTTAGAAGTTATACATTTAGCAGAAGATGGTATGGAGGCTTTGGAAAAATTCAAAGATAATCCTGTGGATATTATTGTTACAGATATCAATATGCCTAGATTAACAGGGCTTGAGCTTCTAAAAGAAATTAAAGCATTAGATAGTAATGTTAAGTTTATTATTTTAAGTGGATATGATGAATTTAGTTATGCTAGAACAGCTATAAAATTAGGAGTAGAAAATTATATATTAAAACCTATAGATGAGGAAGAATTAGAATCTTCTTTAAAAAAGCTTAAGAAAAAAATTGAAGAAGAAAAGTCAAAGGATATAAAGGTTTTAGAAAAAAATAGGCTATTAATAGAATTTATAAATGGAAAAATAAATAAAGATGATCTAGATTATATAAGAGATGTAATAAATTTAGATTTTAAAGAAAAAAGCTATACTGTAAGTAGTATAAAAATTAGTAATAAGGATGTTAATGAGAATAATAATATATGTGAAATTATTAAAGGTATAACAAATGAAAAATTTGAAGTTTTGTATAAGTTTGATGGTCATATAGTACTTATTAATTCATGGAATGAAAATATTAGCAAAGAAGAGATTTTAAATTATTATAACAATGTAAATAAAAAACTTGCTAAAGATTTTAATGCCGATGTATTTATTGCTATAGGAGATAGAGTAGATTCTATAGAAAATCTAAAAGAAAGTTATAGGGTTTCAAATCATTTAAAGAAATATATATTAACAGAAGGATCTAATATATGTTTGTGTAAGGATGATGTTGAAAAGTTAGAAAAAGATAATAGAAGTTTCAATATGGAAATAGAAAATATAAATAAGCTTATTATAGAAAAAAATAAGAGTGAATTAGAAAAATATATTTTAAACATATTTGAAGAACATTTAACACCAAGAAATATATATGATTTATCTATAAAAACAATATTACTTATAGATAAGGTTTCAGATGAATTTAAACTAGAACTAAAATATCGTAGAGATAGCTTAAGAGATACATTGGTAGAACTTTGTAATGAAAGTGCGATAGATAATATAAAATCATTTATTTTAGGTGAAATAGATGAACTAATGGAGCTTATGACTTCCAATACTATAAAATACAGTCCTGTAGTACAGCAAGTTGTAAATAATGTTAACGAAAAGTATTATGAGGAGCTAAGCTTAAAAACCTTAGCACAACAGTACAATATAAATAGCTCATATTTAGGTCAAATATTTACTAAAGAGGTTGGAGCATCATTTTCAGATTACTTAAATAAAGTAAAAAATATGAAAGCAAAAGAACTTATATTAAATACAAATATGAAAATAAATGATATTGCAAAAGCTGTAGGATATTTTGATACAAGCTATTTCTATAGAAAATTTAAGAAGTATTATGGTGTTTGCCCATCAACATTAAGGGAAATGAAAAATTACTAGCCGAAATTAAATAGTAATATAAATAAGATAGAACCTGTAAATAATTTATTGTAAAAATAATTATTTATAGGTTTCTTTTTATTTGAAACATTAATTAAGTTATCGTTTTTTTTAGAGTTTATTTTGAGTTTAATTATTAATAAATAGACAAAAATATACTAATAATGGTAGAATTGAAATGTTGAAATTTAATATATAATTTTATATAAATAAAATTTAGTGTATTAAATAGGGAATTATATCAGACTGAGTATAAAAAGATAAAGTTTATCTTAAAGGAGTGAGATTTTAGGCGTGAGAAAATTAAGAAATTTTTTAATAATAATGCTATGTTTAGTAATATTATTACCAAGTTTAGAAGCTTTGGCTGAAGATAAAAGTGAAAAAAACTTAGAAGTAGCTTTAGATTATGGTGATGGGAATTATAAATCTGTATATAAAATAATAGACCCAGAAGAAGCTATTAAAGAGGCTATTAAATTAGAAGAAGATACTAAAAAAAAGGGATCAATAATACCTGTTGTAATAATTGAAGATGGAAAGGTTATTTATTCTACGAACTTTATGGCAAAAATATGGAAACATATTAAAGGAAAACCTCAGGGGATATTAACATGCAAAGTTAATATTTATTCTGACTCAGCATTAACTAAAAAGTTTGCAAATATGAATCAAGGTTATATAGAAGATGTACCTATTATAGAAGATATAGGCACAGCAGCTAAGGTACAAATAAATGGATATAACGGATGGATTAATAAAAACAAGAACTCAGATGACTATGATTTGGTTAAAATACCCATAACAGAAGCAACTAATCCTAGCTATTATTTTAGTAGAAATGGTATATTGTATCATTTTATTTCGTATGATCTTTCAGATAAAGAGGAAGCAGGCTATTCTATAAAAATAGGAAAAGCGCCATCTTATTTTGAAGAAGGGATACACTATTATAGCTATGATGGAATTTATTTCTATAAGGGTAATACTGTATTGCAAGGACTTAGTAAACTTATAACTGATTTAAGAAATAATACTAAAAACCATTCAATAAATGCAAAAACACCATACTATTCATATTTTCAGTATTTGCCATTTAGAACTAAGACAAGCTATACTGCAGAAGAATTGAATTTATATATAACTAATAATACTATAGAAAAAAGTAAATTAAGAGGAATAGGAAAAGTATTAATAGAGTGTCAAAATAAGTATGGTGTAAACCCATTGTTAATTTTAGGAATTGCAATGAATGAGTCGTACCTAGGAACTTCATATATGGCAATAAATAAAAATAACCTATTTAATATACAATCAAATGAATTTGGAGTAACAGGAGATAAGGATTCATTTAGTAATATTGAAGAGTGTGTAAGAGAGTTTGCTAAAAACTATATTTCAAGAGGATATATAGATCCTGCTGATAAAAGGTATTTTGGTGGATATTTAGGGAATAAAGCTTTGGGAATGAATGCAAAATACTCTCTAGATCCATTCTTTGGAGAAAAGGTAGCCGAAAATATATTTAATATAGATAGAACACTTTCAAATGGAAAATTTAGAGACTATGATGGATATCAATTAGCATTATATAAAGGAAGTAATAATATGTTAAACTCCAAAGGAGAACTTTTATATAAAATAAATTCATCAGTTAATGAATTAGGAGGAAAAGTTGGAAATATAGTTGCTTTAACATATAGAGAATTAAACGAAAAATCTAAATATGAAGTTTTTCCAGAGCGAACAACACCAATATATTATGCTGGAAAAAGCAAACAATATAGTGGTAATTATAATTGGAAGGATAGAGGATTTTTAAATGCTCAAAATATTGAGTTTATAAATACACCTAGTACACCATTTATACCAGGATATAAAAAAACTGATGTTAATAAAGATGGGGAAGTTGATATAGAGGATTTAGCTAGAGTTTCATTACAATATAATAAGTCCAGCTCTGATAAAGCATTTAAAAAATACTTAGATTTAAATAGAGATGGAATTATAGACATTTTCGACTTAATTCAAGTATCAAAAAATATGTAAAATAGAATTAAAATATACTGAACTATGTGAAGCTTTTTGTGAAATATTTAATAAAATAGACACCTTATAATCTTTAATTTATAAGGTGTCTTATTATTTGATAGTAGATATTTAAAATACAGACTTTTTTATAGTATAAATAAATAAATTATATAAAATTAACAAAATATTTACAAGAATTTCATTTAAATATATAATTTAATTGAAAAGGGGATGAAAAGATGCGGTTTGAAGGAAAAAAGTGTAAGATAATAGCGATTATAATAACAATTATTATGATAGTTATTATAAGTGATAATTCGTTATTTAATTTGGCTAAAAGATTACAAGTAAAAAACATTTATATTGAAACTAATAGGGATAAGTTACCTGTAAATACAGAAATAAATCTATCAACGATAGTTGAATATAAAGATGGAAGTACAGAAATTGCTAAAAATGTACAATATTTATCTAGTGATAATAATGTAATATCTGTAAAAGACGGAGTAATAAAATCAGAGAATGAAGGAGAAGTAATTCTAAGTACTAATTATTTGGGAAAAGAAGCAAGTAGAACTTTAAAAGTTACTTCAACTGAAGATTTAAAAAAAGATTTAAATAGAAATTATAATGTAACTTTTGAGTGGATTAAAGAAGATAATAAAGTTAGATTTTGGTGGAGTGGAGCTCCAGAACTTAAAAGATATACAGTTCTAAAAAAATCAGGAGATGAAGATTTTAAAGAGGTAGTAAGCAAAAGAGAAGGAACAGAGTATATAGATGAAATTAAAGATTCATCTATAAATTATACTTATAAAATATTTTTAACAAGTGAATTTGGATTATCATATCAACTTAAAGAGGTAACAGTAACTTCAGAAGATGACAGTAATTTATCAGGGCCTAGTGAATATAAGCCAATAGATATAGAAAATAATGATTCACAATATGAAGATTATTCAATAAAAAAAGAAGGAGAAGTTAAAAAAAGAAAAGACTTTTCAAATGGTATGGTAGTTAACTTAAATGAGGAGTTTTCTATAAAAAATAATCAAATAAATATACCATTAAAATTAAAGTATTCTTATGAAGAAGAGAATAATGTAAATGAAGATAATATAAGAATATTTATGAAGGATGAAGAAGGAAAATTAATAATATCAAATAGCAAAGTAAATATAGATAAAGAAAATAAAACTATTGAGTTTCAAGTAGAAAGTCAAGGGATATATGTAATAAAAGATATAAAAGATGATAATAAAAAAATTAGAGAAATAAAGGCAGAAAAGTCAGAAGAGGAAACTGCAAAAGAATATTTGGCTAAAAGAGATACTAGCTTTATTTATTGCATTGTTGATGGTGTATTTGAAGTAAAAGAAGATTATATAAAAAATACTAATGGACAAGCTAAAATAGAGTACACTATAGAAGATAAAAATACTAATGAAAAAGATTTAGAAGTTTTTAGAGTATTAGAAGATAAAAAGCTTTTATTACAAGAAAAAACTAATGTAGATATTAATAAAAAAGAAATAGATTTAGAAATTAAAAGTGCTGGATTATATGTAATAAGAGAGAAATCTAAAGTAAAAGATCAAATATTTAAAATTAATAATAATAATAATAAAGAGAAGAAGAAAGTTGAAATTAGCAATTATGATATAGCTTTAAGTGGAATTTTTGGATATGATGATACAGAAATAACAGAAGAAGATGTTGAGAAATATAAAAAGAATATACCTGATGGACAAGGAATATTTATATTAGAAAAAGATAGAGATAATTTATTAAAGCTTATAAATGAATCAACAAATTGTAAATATGATGTAGATGAAAAAGGATTTTTAAAAAAGATAGACAAAGAAAATTTAAATAAAGATAAATCTGAAACATATTCAAAAATTATAGATGATCTAATAAATAGTAATAAAAAAATTATTGTTTCTTTAGATAATTCATGGTTATTCTATAATAAGGAAAGTGAAAAATTACAAAAATCCAATGTAATACAAAATAAAGGATTAAATATAAGAAAAAATAATGAAGAACAACTTATAATATTAGGTAAAGAGTCAAACAATGAAGAAGATAATAAAGCTATAGTTTTATTTCATGAACTTTTTCATGCAACTAGAACTATAAGTGAGGAAAGTAGAGATTCAGAAGAAAAGTTAGCTATAGATAATGAAAATATAGTAAGGAAAGAGTTAAAACTAAAAGAAAGAAATAATAACTATGAAGATTCTGAAGATATTGTAAATTTATATAATATAATTTTTACCTATGATCAAGATATTGAAGTTGGGGCAAGTGGTCCTGAAGTTGTAGAATTACAAAGAAATCTAATCAAATTAGGATTTACATTAGGTGGATATGGTGCAACTGGAGTTTACGGACCATATACTGTAGCTGCTATAAATGCGATTCAAGAATCCATGGGATATGATGTCGTTGGAAGATATGGGCCTAAAACTAGAAAGCTTGTAAATTATATGATAGTTAACATGAGTTATGATGGTAATTACTTTCAAAAAGCAAAGTTTTTAGTAACATATAAAAAATATATTTTACAATCTAACAGCATAACATCAATAGAAGATCTTGATGAAGGAAATACAGGGGATAGAGTAATAAAGCTTCAAGAAAAATTATTAACTTTAGGTTTTGATTTAGGTGGATATGGAGCAACAGGATATTTTGGGACATGTACTAAAAATGCATTAGAAGCTATACAAAAATATAAAGGGTATGATATAGTTGGAAGATATGGGCCTAAAACTAGAGCAACTATAGAAGAATTATTAAAAGAAGTCAATAAATATGGTTATTATTATGGAAAATCAGAAATAATGAATAGCTATATGGAAATCATAACAAATAAAGAGTTGGATCCAGGTGACTCTGGTGAACCTGTAAGACAATTACAGTTAAAATTAATTAGTTTAGGTTTCGATTTAGGTGGATATGGAGCAACAGGATATTTTGGAACTTACACAGTAGTGGCACTTAAAGCAATACAAAAGCATTCCGGTCTTGATACAGTAGGCAGATTCGGTCCAGGTACTAGAGAGGCATTAAAAAAATTAATAGCTTCTAAAAGTATGAGGCAGTGTTTAGAATTGCAAAGATTAAATAAAGAGATGTTTTTAGAAGTAGAATTAGATCCAGGAGAAGAGGGGCCTTGTGTTATAGCATTACAAGAAGCTTTGGTGAAATTAGGATTTGACCTTGGTGGATGGGGAGCTACAGGATATTTTGGCGAATATACATCAGCAGCATTAAATGCTATTCAAGAACATTATGGTTTAGGAGTAGTTGGAAGATATGGACCTAAAACTAGAGTGAAATTAAAAGAACTTTTAAATAAATTAGATTCACATAATAATTATTCAGATAAAGGAAAATTATTAGAAAGATATAATAAATATAAAAAGATAGTTGATGGATATGATGAAACTATTAATGTTAATGGAAAATATAATGGAAGAATATCATATTATGATCAAGAAGATAGCAGATGGAGATATATTCCTTACGGTAGTGATGGTGATAATATAGGAAATGCCGGTTGTGGAGTTACTGCAATGGCAATAGTAGAATCAACTATGAAAAGAAATGGTGTAAACCCTATTGAATTAGCAAATTATTCATTAAATAATGGGTTCTGTTATAATGGCACTTCAAGAAATTTCTTTGTAAATGTAAGTACAGAAGATAAGTACTCATTAAATTGTATGAGGTTACAACCTTCTGAGATTCAAACAGTAAAAAGCCTATTAAGTGATGGAAGACATATGGCTATTGCTATAATGGGACCAGGACATTTCACAAAATGTGGACATTATATAGTATTATCAGGAATTGAAACTATTGATGGGAAAAATTATTTTGATGTAGTAGATCCTCATAGAGTAAACTCAAATTATTCAAATGATAAAAATATGATTGATTCAAATAAGAACGATGGTTTTGTTAAAGCAGCAGCAAATATTTTTACAAGAGAATGTCAAGAATATTGGGTGTTTAGTTTAGATGGAGCAGCTACTCATAAGAATTCAATTACTAATGAAAAAGACCAATTAATAGAAAATAAAATAAATTTAGAAAGATTAGGATACGGAAGACTTAGAAACTCTAAGGGAGAAATAACATCAGAGTGGGATAAACAATTTAATGATGCAGTAAATCAATTTATAGCTGATTTTGGATTGAAAGAGAAGTATGATGAATTAGGTGGAAATAAAAAGACACAAATTTATGTTTGGATAAGTCAAGCAGTAAATGGACAAATAAGTAAAATACAAGCAGATACAGGTTCACAAGGAACAAACAATAAAACACATAAAGAAGTAATAACATTAGAGAGTATTAGAAAAAACTATTATTTAGGAATAGGAGATGCACTTGTAGGAGCAACAAAAGATATTTTTGAATTTGTAAGCCATCCAATAGATGGTGTAGTAGGAGCAGCAAAAGGAATTTTATTTCTAAATAAAGTAAGAAGCAATCCAAGTTGTGAGGAAGCTCTAATATTAGATAAAATTATTGTAGATGCAGTAGAGAACTTTATAGATTCAAATTTAAATGAAAAAGCTAGATTATTAGGAAGAGTAGTAGGGGAGATAGTAATAATAGTAGCAACAGATGGAGTAGCAAAATCTATAATGGGGTATCTTCCAGAAATAGCAAATAAAATAAAAAATGGAGAAAGAGTTGAAAAAATAGTAGATTCTATTAGAGGAGCTAAGGGAGCGGCAGAAGCTGTTTCTAAAATAAGAACTTGCATTAAAACTAAAATGGAGTCAATATTTGAGTATGTAAGAGAAACGTCCGATTTAGGTGATGTTATACGTTGTAAAACTGTAGATGGTTTTGAAGTAAATCTAGCTAAAAGTGAATTGACAGACGTGGAGAGAAAATGTCTTACAGATGGTTGCTTTACTGGTGATACACTTGTAATGACCAAAGCAGGTCTAAAAAGAATTGACTCAATACAGGACGGCGAATTAGTTTTATCAAAAGATACTAAAACTGGACAAGTTGATTATAAGTCAGTACTTTATGTATATAGAAAGAGTACAACGAATTTTATAAACTTAACAGTAGCAGGAAAGCTAATAGAAACAACACCAACACATCTATTTATGTTAGAAGATGGCAACTGGAGGTCTGCTGAAAATCTTAAGGCTGGAGATAGAATTGTAACAGCTAATGGAGAGATTAAAACAGTAGATTCAGTTGAAGAAAAACACTACAATGAAGCTAGACGTATATTCAATTTAAATGTAGATAAGTTCCATACTTATTTTGTTGGTAGTGATAAGCTTTTAGTGCATAATGATTGTAGTGAGGAAATATCCAGTGTAGTTAATGGAACATTAAAATTCACAAATAATTCATGGCAATCGACGGCAGGATTAATATATGAACTTGGCTCTAGAGAAGGAAATAGAGTATTACATGTGTTAGAACATATAAAGGTAAACCCCAATAAACCACTGCATACTGTATTTAATGTAGGCAAAGATAAGGTACTAGGAATTATTGATGAAGCTTGGTCAATGAGAGCAAAAGTAACACCTGTGTTACAAAACAATGGAAATCAAGTGTTTGACATTCCAATGGGAAAAGTAATAGGAACTGATGGAGAAACAACAATTAGAATTGTAGTAGAAAATGGTACTTCAAAAATAGTAACATCATTTCCTGTTAAATAATAAAGGAGGAAAAAAGTATGGTATATTGTCCATTTTGTGATGGTCAAGGAGTAATATATAAAGCAAAAATTAAAGAAACACAAATAGAAATATATATTTGTGATGAGTGTGATACAGTATGGAGAGATAGAAATATAAAAGAGGATAATTGTGAGCGATTTAAGGATATTATGAATAAAATAGGCTATAAAGGGTTATGGTCAGAACTAACAGATGAGGAAATGATATGATGTGTATCTTTTGCAATGTAGCTGCATAATATTATAAAAATTGAATGCAAAATTATATAATCAATAAATAAGGGGGTATAAAGGATATATAATTTAATGATTGTAAAGAATTTAATATAGGTAAACCTTACCGCGTAATATTAATAATGCAGTTAATCAAGTAAAAAGCCCATAAAGCCCTAAAAATAAAAGTACAAGATAGATTAAACTTTAAATAGTTGAATAAATAATCTAATACATTTTAAAACATGGGATTTAAGGGCAATAAGAAAATTTAAAAAGGTTAATGTTTCAGTAATTGAAGCATTAATCTTTTTTCATGTAGTAAAATAGATTTAAAAAGTAAAGATAACAAGTCTTGTAAAGATATCATATATGATGCTAATGATGTTAGTATAAAGTAGTGGACACAGCAAGTCGAACTAACTAAAATTATATTTAGTTAAGAAAGGATTATTTGAATTTGTAAGTCATCCAATAGATGGAGTAATAGGAGTTGCAATAGGACGAATAGTAGGAGAGATACTAATAATAGTAGCGACAGATGGAATAGCAGAATCTATAATGGAGCATTTACCCCAAATAGCAAACCAAGTAAAAAATGGTGGGAAAGTTGAGAAAATAGTAGAGTCCATTAAGGCATCTAAGGGAGCGGCAGAAGCTGTTTCTAAACTTAAGTACACTTTAAAATATTCAATTGATGAATTAGCATTCCAAATAAAGAAAGTTGTTTCACTAGGAGATAATCCTGTAGTTGTATTAGATGGAGGATTCCAGTATGCTATAAATACAGCTGAGGATGTGCCTGCACATTTTAGACCTCAATTTAAAGAAGTAGTAGAGAATATATGGAAATATTCGGGTAAAACAGCAGATGAAATAATAGCAACAGGAAAGAAGATTGTACCTAATAAAGGATATAATACATTTAAAGAGTTAAAAGAAGCTTTAGGTTTACCAGGAGATGATAGTCAATGGCATCATATTGTTGAGCAATCTCAAATAAAACCTACTAGAGCAGGATTTGCACCAGCAGATATTAATAACTTAGATAATATAATATCTATGCCATCTGGTTCAGATAGTATTCATTCTAAGATTAGTGGCTATTATTCATCTAAACCACCATTTACAAATGGATTAACGGTACGTGATTGGCTTTCAACAAAAAGTTTTGATGAGCAATTTAAGTATGGTATAGAAATGCTACAACAATACGGGAATGTTATTCCAACATCAAAAGGTTGGGTATTCAACCCATTTTAAAGGAGGAAGAGTATGGAACAAGTTCAAAGGCTAATTGAAGAGTTTATAACCGCTTGTATGAGATTACAAGAAAGTGAAGAAGCTGGAGACTATAAAACAACTAACTTACAATATGACAAGTTGAAAAAGATTAGAGCCAATCTTAGAACTATAGGAAAACATGCATTTGAAGAAATTATTCCACTAATAAGTAATGAAAATATATATGTAAGATATAATGCTGCTTTCAGTATAATACCAATTGAACCTGAAAAGGCAAGGAATACATTAAATGAAATAGCTAATTCAAGAGGTATAATAGCATTTACTAGTAAAATGACTTTGCAAGAGTGGGATAATGGTAACTTAAAATTTGATTGACTAACTACAGTTTTTTAAAATAACTTACTTCATAATTTAGAAGAATAATATATTAAATTTTAACTTAGATAGTTAATATACTTGATTAAGTTAATACTAAAAAAGTTAACTGCATAATCTAAATAATGCAGTGACCTAGGGGGCAAAGGGGGATGGGTGGCAGATAATTTTAAAAAGTTAATTTTAATTTATGAAACTAAAAATACTTTCTAAAATCTTTACCACCTTATCCCCCTTTCAACCTAAAGTAAAAGAAAATACAGTTAAAAGTGAAATATCGATACTTCAATAGTGTCGATATTTTTTTACATTGAATTAGTGTGATAGTAGGTGATGTAGAAAATACTACTGAAATAATGCCAATACGTTTAAAACCAATAGAACTAGGAGTAAATAATACTACAAGCTGATAAGCTAGGAAAACCTAGGCTCAATAATTACACTTAAAAGTTAATGGAATTGTTAACATAATATATGTAGTAGAAATATATATAGGAAACACACTACTCATATGCATTCGTAGCTGTAAGTTCGACTAGCTAAATGTAAAATTTAGAGTCTCACTTAAAAATAAAAAGAATTGAAAAGATAAAATAAATAAGAATAAAGAATTAATAACAATAAAAAGTGTTACAATTAAATTTTTATTAGGAATAGGAGATACACTTGTAGGAGTAGCAAAAGATATTTTTGAATTTGTAAGCCATCCAATAGATGGTGTAGTAGGAGCAGCAAAAGGAATTTTATTTCTAAATAAAGTAAGAAGCAATCCAAGTTGTGAGGAAGCTCTAATATTAGATAAAATTATTGTAGATGCAGTAGAGAACTTTATAGATTCAAATTTAAATGAAAAAGCTAGAGTATTAGGAAGAGTAGTAGGAGAGATAGTAATAATAATAGCAACAGATGGAGTAGCAAAATCTATAATGGGGTATCTTCCAGAAATAGCAAATAAAATAAAAAATGGAGAAAGAGTTGAAAGGATAGTAGATTCTATTAGAGGAACTAAGGGGGTAAGTAAAGCTAAAATTGAAATTGGAGATATTACTCATTCAACTAAAGGAGACTTTACTTATAATCCTAAGACTGGAAAAGTATCAAGAATGAAAGGTGGCGGACACGGACAAGATAATATAGATTTTTTAATCGAAAATAACATTGAATTCAATATAGAAAAAACTTATTCGAATGGGGTAAGAGTAGGAAATGTGCCAAAACATAAGACTCCGTCCAAAAGAATTGGGACTGGGCAAGCATGGTTTCCTGAAAATTGGAGTAATGATAAGATAAAAGATGCCGGCGAATATGTTGCTAATTTACCTGAAAATATAAATGCTGTTGATGGAAATATTATATTTGGAGAGTATGATGGAGTAAGAGTTGGTGTAATAAAAACTGATGGTAAGATAGGAACAATATTTCCAGATGCAGATATGCAACCATAGATAAATGGAGGAAAAGTATGATTAATAAAGTAAAATTGATTATTTCTGACAGAAGTAAATTACATGATGAAGATGATTATAATATAGAAATATGTCGAGAAAGATTGATAGAAATTTTAAGTAAAGATGAGGAAAGTACTATTTTAATTCTAAATGAATTAAATGAAAAGGAGATATTACTTGCTAGTGAAGTTTTTGAGGAAGTAGCATACAATCTTCAAAGTAATAGATATATAGAGTGTTTAAAAAGTATTTCTCTTAAGTATCCTAATTTAAATTTAGAGGAAAGTATTGAAGTTGCAGAGGAATATATGGACTAATATTAGCTGCATAATAAAGAGTTAAGTAACTGCATAAAAAGTAATAATATTAGGATACAGTCAAATCAATTAAGATAAGAAAAATAAATAATGCATAATATTAATAATGAAGTAAGATACTTAAATGAACTAGCTGAAAATAAGCAAGCTAGTTCATTTTTTAGCACTTTACAGATTCAAAGCTCTAAGAAAGGAACTCCTAGGAATCCAGTTTTCCGACAATAATATAAGAGAAAGATTTCAGAAAGAAAAACTAAGATATAAGTATTATTGTGTGTAATGAGAAGGCTTAATAGCATCATCTATGGAATGATGAGGAATAAAACCAAATATGTAATGCCTAATATAGAAATAAAAGAAGTAGAATGATAAAATAAGGTTAAAAAAGTAGCTACATAACACTAAAAATAAAAAGACAGACTATGCCCCAAGGGGGTAAGTAAAGCTGATAGTATAATAGATGGATTAAAAGTTGTTGATGGTAAGGTGAATGGAAAAATACCAGTAGATGATTTTAAGAAGATAAGAGCAGAGTCCATACAAAACATTAATTCAGACACAATAACTTTAGGTAAATATAAGCCAACAGTAAAGCCTGATGGAACATTAGACTGGACAATTCCAGGAAATGATTCATATACAGTAATGGCAGGAGATACAACGTATTTTAGCCTAGGAAATGATTGGGATGTAATAAAAGCTAAGTATAATATAACTGATGATGATATGTTTGATTTATTTAATGTACCAGCATTAGATGATGCTGTAAAGTCGGGAAAGGAAATTAGATATTCACATCATCCAGAACAGTATGGAGATTGTGCCCTATTAAAAGAATGGGAATATTTAAAGAGTGAATATGGGTTTAAAAGATTAATTAAAGAAGGAGAGTTTTGGTATGCAATTAAATGATACGCAAAAAATGGCAATTAATGTTTCAGATTATTTAGAAAAGAATTTAGCAGGTAAAATTGGAAGTTGTGATATTTTTAATGTAATAGATGATAGAAATTATAGAGCATTTAGCATTAGATTTAAAGCATATGATTATTTTATTGTACTGTTTAACTATGATAAAGGCGTAATTGGATGTAGTATTCAATATGGAGAAAATTCTTTTATTAGTCTTGAAAATAGTCAAAAATGGTATGAAAAAGCTGATTTTGATGTTTTCTGCAAAGAGCTTAAAAAGCAATTAGAATTAAGAATACCAGATAAGTTTTTAGAGGCTAATGGTTGGAAATAGAATGCATAATTTAGAGGTAGATAACTTCATAAAAAGAATTAACATTAGAATATAGTTAAATCAGTAAGAGTAGGCAAATTTAATACTGCATAATATTAATAATGCAGTGAAAGAAGTTGAGAAGGTTAATGTTTTAGTAATGGGGCATTAATCTTTTTTCATGCACTGAAATATTTATAAAAGCCAAGATATCTAGGATTGAAAACTACCACAAGCTGAAAGGCAAGGAAAACCTAGGTTCAATAATTCCACTTGAAAGTTAATGAAATTGATAACAATAATATATACAGGAAAGAAGCTTTAGTACTTGAACAGATAACTGTATCTGATAAAGGACTTCCTAGCTAATTAAGTCTAGCGACTTCAGAAAACAGTAAAACGAGGATAGAAGAGATGAATAGATTGAAAGATAAGGAAATCCTAGGCTCAATAATTCCACTTAAAAGTTAATGGAATTGTGAACATAATATATGTAGTAGAAAATCACTAAAAAATAAAAAGAATTGATAGAATAGAACATATAAATAAGATAGCTGAGTAGAATAACTAGAGACTTGGAACTCGGGACTAGGAAATTGTAACGGGGGGTAGGGGGGAATAAGGACTTGAAAGAATTGAAATAGACAAATAAAAATCTATTTCAATTAAAAATAATAATAAAGATAAATAGGATAAAAGAAATTGAAGAAATGATAAATAATAACTAATCAGAATAAAGAATAATTAAGTAATTAATAGGTAAAAGATAATTAATCAAGAGATATAATAGATACAATTGATTAAGAAGAAGTAATAAATGCATCAATTAAAGAAAATCTAATCAGATAAGAACTAAAGTAATAATCAATGAAGAAACTATAATAAATAACCAATCAATAGATAATAAAATCATTCAATGGAATAAATATCTGAGAATATATACATCAACTAATAAAAATATAGTAAAAACCAACGATAAGGCATCAGAAAAGAGAGATTCAGGAGAATGTGAATAAGAATACTATTCAGAGTGAAAAGCTATAAATAATGGCTAAATCAACTGAATTTAAAATAAATGATAAATATATATTATAAATCTGATAACAGAGTTAATGTTTCTAATCAAGAAGCATTAACTCTTTTCTATTTAAGAAAATTGAGAGGAGTAATAATAATGTGTCAATTAATTGAGGATTTCAAGATAAGTCTTATTGAAGATGGTAAGAGTGCTAAAACAATTGAAAGTTATGTTGGAGATATTAAAGCATTCATAGAATTTCTAGGAGATAAAGGAGTTGAATTTAATGGTACGTTACAACGATTCTACGTAGTAAGCTATAAGAACTTTCTAGTAGAAAGTAACTATGAGGTAGCAACAATCAATAAAAAGATAAATAGCATTCATGCACTAAATAGATACTTAGTAGCAATTGGAGCAATGAAAGAAATAGTTGTAGAAAATTCTAAAGATAGAGTAAAGATAGCCTATGGTTCAGAAAAACAAGTTGAAGTTTACAGTGATAAGGAGGTTGAGAGAATATTGTTCTACATTCAGAATGAGGAGAAGGTAAGTAAAAGAAATAAGGTAATTGTAATGTTACTACTTTATACAGGAGTTAGAGTAAGTGAACTATGTAGTATCAAGATAAAGGATATTGATTTTCTGAACTATTCAATAAAGATATACGGTAAGGGAGGAAAGTTTAGAGAAGTACCAATGAAATTCGATTTAGCTGATGTAATTAAGGAATACATTAAAGACAGAGATTATAGTGTAAAAGATTCAGAATATCTAGTAATAGGTCAAAGAGGAGCATTGAAAAGAGATGCTATAAATACAATGCTAGAAAGATTAACTAAGGACATTGGAATGGTAAATAAATTAAAACCTCATACCTTCAGGCATACATTCTGTACAAGGTTAATTAATAGAGGAGTACCTATTTCAACAGTAAGTAAACTGGCAGGTCATAGCAGTGTAGATACTACTGCAACGTTTTACGTTAACAGTAGCAGAGAAGAAAAATTAAAAGCAGTAAATTTACTGTAGGAGGATTGAAGAAATGATAATAATAAATACATTAGATGACATAGAGAAAGCCGAGATAACTCCAAAGGAGTTGAAGGAAGAAATACTACAACATTTTCAAGAAATAGCTGAGAGTGTTGTAGATAAATACTGGAGGATGTACAACCTAAAAGAAGTTGGAGATATAGTAGTTCTTGAAGATGATGATTCAATAGAAGTACTAAGTAGGTACAATCTACTAGATAAGAAATCAAAGAAGATAACATCAATACCAGAGTTCACAGAAGTAATTGTAATAAGTGATGTTGAAATAATAAAAACAACATTCATTCTAGGAGATTCCTTCGGTATAACTCTATACCATAAAATCGGTAAACTAGGCACAGAAAACGAAAATTTTTTAAAGGAATATGAAATATGAAAGGGGATGAAAAAATGGAAATAGCAATACTAATTGCAAGAATAATACTACTAATACTAAGTGGGATGTCATCAGTTGGAGCAGTTGAGGAAGTAGCGAAAGGGAGTGGAGTAGCATCAGCTACATTATGGAATAATCTACCTAATAGGTTCAAGTAGGGCATAATTGGGCAAAGAGTGGGCAGATACAATTTCAATAGAACATAGATAAATCAATGAATTGGGCATAAGGGCAGATTTATTCAATAAAAATATAATAAAAAGTAATTAAATATTAAGTGAAAAATAAAAGAAAATCTACTAAGTAATACGCCCATACGCCCAAAGTAAGTAAAATCAAGGGTTACAAGGAAATAAAACCGCCCTGTAAGAGTCCATAAATAGCCCAACAGTAAAAGGTAAATATCGTTGTAACAGTAATATCGTCATGTCAATAATGACGATATTTTCAGTTGAAATAGATGTGATTGAAAAATTGGAAATAGGATAATCAATCATAAAATGAAATTCTAAGAATAAAGGAGGAATTGAGAGATAGATACTAAAAATCAATGAAAAATCTAATAAATAGAGAGTTTTCACTAAAGGAAGTCCTTAACTGGAAATTGCAGAAGGTGGACTAGTCTAGGAAATCTAGGGCTAGTGCTAATTTCCTTAAATGAAGATTTTCAGAGAATGAGATTTCAGAAGATACAAGCTATACTAAATCTAAAAGAAATAGTAATTAATGCGGGAGTGGGATATCTTAAAGTAGAAGATTCAATAATGATTTCATTGAAAGCTACAAGGTCATAAGTGATTCTTACCTTTAGCATATAAAGAATATTTTAATAAGTATAACTATAATTGCTAAAGGTTTAGAAGAACTTATCCAGGAGCGTGCAGAAGTTGGCGAAGAATTGAGCCTTACATATGCTAGCTATCGGATTACTTCTAGCAGAACAAGAACGGATTGGCTTTCGCCCCCATGCACAATAATTCTTAAAGAAGAATTGATTGAATGCTTCAAACTGAGGTTGCCTGCGTTCCTGCATGAATAATGAATAGGAGTGAGTAGATATGCATAAAAAGCAAAATCATATATATGTTGGATTAGACCTACATAAAGATACCCATACCGCTGTAATAATAGATTGCTGGGATGAGAAGATAGATTCAATAACAATTGAAAATAAGCCTTCTGATTTCACAAAACTAATGAATAAGGTAAAAAAACATGCTGGTAAGTTAACACCAGTATATGGACTTGAAGATGTTCATGGCTATGGTAGAAGTCTAGCAGTATTTCTAATTGAAAGAGGAATGATAGTAAAGGAAGTTAATTCAGCACTTTCATTCATGGAAAGAATGAGTTATCCAACTACTAAGAAGAGTGATGATTGGGATGCTAAATGCATTGCATCAGTTCTCCTAAGAAAGCTAGACACACTGCCAGATGCTAATCCACAAGATTTATACTGGACTATAAAGATGATGGTTAATAGAAGAGATGCTATTGTAAAATCAGTAACAACTCTAACTAATCAACTTCATGAAAGCCTAAATTACAATTACCCTAGCTACAAGAAATTTTTTTCTGATGTGAATAGTAAAACTGCATTAGCATTCTATGAGAAGTACCCATCACCGAAACACCTGCAAGGTGTAACTGATGAAACTTTAGGCGAATTTCTAAGAAAGCCTAGTCATAACAGTTGTTCTACAAGAAAGGCTAAAGAAATTTTAGACATTGTAGAAAGTGATGGAGATACAACAAGAGAATACCAAGAGTCTAGAGATTTCATAATTCAGAGCATTGTAAGAGATATTACATTCAAGAGTGAGGAAATCAAGAAAGTTGAGGTAGAAATGAAAAAGCTACTAAAACTACTAGACTTAAAGCTAGAAACAATTCCAGGAGTAGATACTATAACTGCAATAGCACTAGTTGCTCATATAGGAGATATTAAAAGATTTCGTAATGCTGATAAGCTAGCTAAATTTTCAGGAATAGCACCAGTAAATTTCAGTTCAGCAGGTAAAGGAAAAGATAAAAAGAGTAAACAAGGTAATAGAGGACTATATGGAGTGTTCTACTTCCTAGCAGTGCAACAGATACAAGTCTCTAAAAAAGGAACTCCTAGAAATCCAGTTTTCCTAGAATACTACAAGAGAAAAGTTTCAGAAGGTAAAACCAAGATACAAGCATTAGTGTGTGTAATGAGAAGGCTTAACAATATCATCTACGGAATGATGAAAAATAAAACTGAATATGTGATGCCTAATGTAGAAATAAAAGAGGTTGCATGATAAAATTAAGTTAACAGATTAAGGAAAAGCAAAACTAAAAAAGTAACTACATAACAGAAAAAATGATAAGTAGTTGGAAGTGGTCTTAAAACTATGGAAAGGGTTCAAAACACTAAATCCTACCACTAAAAATAAAAAGACAGACTCTGCCCCAAGGGGGTAAGTAACCCTAAATCTAAATGGTGGCATCCAAATTATGTTGATAATTTAAGTGAAACACAAACTATATTAGGAGTAAAGAATGTGGACAAAGGACTGGCTACTATAGGAAGTGCTACAGAGAATGTTGCAACTAATGCAGGTAAAGCATGGGTTGGTGAAGGCTATAAATCAATAACTGATAATGCAGGTAATGTAATTGGATATTCAAGTAATGATGGAATGAGAGCTTTTAGAATGCAGTATAAACCTAGAGAAGGAATGTGGAGAGCTAATTTTACAGAAAACTACAAGTATATTAATGAATTTGGAGACATAACAAATAAGCAATTGAAGAATGTCCATATTGATATTTTAGGTAAATAGGAGGTTGGAAATGAAATTAGAGATAAAAGCTTATAATGTAATTAATGAAATTTGGGATGATATAGATGATTTTTTCTTATCATGTCAAATAGATATTGGATTCAAAGATGAAATAGGAGCAGAAATATATTCATTTGATATTGTAAGTCCTAAAAAACTTCAAAAAATGTTAGTAAGAGATGGGGTTGAGATAGGAAAAGGATATTTCATTATGAATGATTATAATAAGAATTCAGTATGTGATAAAATAGGGAAATTAATTGACAGAGAGATTTCAGAAGAGAATAAGTATGATGTTTTTGATGAAATTAGTGTTTACTTCAGAGAGCAAATTTAACTGCAAAATAAAGAATTAAGTAACTGCATAAAATATAACAGGATGATAATCTAGTTAAATCAATAAGAGGAAGAAAATTTAACACCTCATAATTTTAATAATGCAGTGAATAGGGGGCAAAGGGGGGAAGAGTGGCAGATAAAATTGAAAAGTAATTTCTAGTTGATGAAACTAAAAATATTTTCTAAAATCTTTACCACTTATGCCCCCTTTTCAACCTAAAATAAAAAGAAAATATCGTTGCAACTGAAATGTCGATACTACAATAGTGTCGATATTTTTTTACATTTAATTGCCTTGGTAATAGTAGTGTAGATAATAATACCAATATTTTCAATAGTCAAGATAACAAGAATTACACTAACGCTATAAGCTGAAAGCTAAGAATTGAAGAAGAGATAAGTAATGACTAATAAGAAATAATAATTGAGTATCAAAGAATAAAGAATAAATAATTAAGTAATTGGTAAAGTAATAAGTAATGAAGAAAGATAATAAATAATAAAATCATCAATTGGAACAGAGAACTGAAAAATACAATGTATCAATTGAGACAGATACGTCAAAAAGCAATGATAGCACATCATAAAGCAGAGATTTCAGAAAGTGTGAATAAGAGTGGCAGTAAGACTAAAAAGCTGTAAATAAAGGTTGAATCAACTGTATTTCAATAAGTTGATGAATAAGTAATCTAAATAGTAGATTGAATAATCTTACAGTCTAGGATAAAAAGGCGTGAAAGTATACCGAAAGCTGAAAGCAAAGGAAATCCTAGCTCTTATAATTCCACTTGAAATCGAGGAAAATTGGGAACATAAAATATGTAGGGGAAAAGCTATAAAAGGAAACACACTACTCATATGCATTCGTAGGTGTAAGTTCGACTAGCTAAATGTAAAATTTAGAGTCTCACTTAAAAATAAAAAGAATTGAAATGATGAAACATATAAATAATGGAATTTGGAACTAGGATATAAGAACTGGGAACTAGGAGCTCAGAAAGAGCGACGGGGGGATAGGGGGGTATAAGAACTTAGAGAAAGATAAGAATTGAAATAGACCTAAAGTCTATTTCAATAAAAATAAATAAGGATAAAGAAATTGAAGAAAAGATAAATTGATAAATAAAAAATAATCAGAATAAATAATAATAAAATCTAATCAGATAAGAACTAAAGTAATACTCAATGAAGAAATTGTAATAGATAACCAATCAATAAATAATAAAATCACTCAATGGAATAGATAACTAAAAAATACAATACATCAATCAAGGTAAATATATCAAAAAACAATGATAAGGTAGATAAAAACAGAGATTTCATAAAATGTGAATAATAATACTATTCAGAGTGAAAAGCTGTAAATAAAGGCTAAATCAACTGAATTTAGGATAGATGATAAATATATATTATAAATCTGATAACAGAGTTAATGTTTCTAATTTAGGAAGCATTAACTCTTTTTATATTTCAATAAGGAGGGATTGAGTATAGATAAATCAGATTTCAATGGAATATATGAAGAACTAATAGAATTACTAGGTTTAGAAGTAACTATAAAGATACATGAATACTTCAAAGGACAACAAGTAAATTTTCCTATAAAGTTACATTCCAAAGCCTATGTAATGAAGGAACTTCAAGGTAAATCCGTAGGCGATAGCAAAGAACTAGCTAAGAAATTAGGCTATACAGAGAATTGGATAAGAAAACTATTAAAGAAGATTGAAAGGGGTAATGATAATGAAGGAGATAGTAGAAAATTTCAAAGTAAGTCTAATTGAAGATGGTAAGAGTCCTAAAACTATTGAAAGTTATATTGGTGACATTAAAGCATTTATAGAATTTCTAGGAAGTAAAGGAGTTGAATTCAATGGTACATTACAACGATTCTACGTAGTAAGCTACAAGAATTTTCTAGTAGAGAGTAACTATGAGGTAGCAACAATCAATAAAAAGATAAATAGTATTCATGCACTAAATAGATACCTTGTAGCAACTGGAGCAATGAAGGAAATAGTTGTAGAAAATTCTAAAGACAGAGTAAAGATAGCCTACGGGTCGGAGAAACAAGTGGAAGTTTATTCAGATAAGGAGGTTGATAGAATACTATTCTACATTCAGAACGAGTCAAAGGTAAGTAAAAGAAATAAAGTAATTGTAATGTTACTACTTTACACAGGAGTTAGAGTAAGTGAATTATGTAGTATTAAGATAAAGGATATTGATTTCCTAAACTACTCAATAAAGATATACGGTAAAGGAGGAAAGTTTAGAGAAGTACCACTTAAATTTGAGTTAGCTGATGCAATTAAGGAATACATCAAAGACAGAGATTACAATGTAAAAGATTCAGAATATCTAATAATAGGTCAAAGAGGAGCATTAAGAAGAGATGCTATAAATACAATGCTTGAAAAATTAACTAATGAGATAGGAATGGTAAATAAGTTAAAACCTCATACCTTTAGGCATACATTCTGTACAAGGCTAATAAATAGAGGAGTGCCAATTTCAACAGTGAGTAAGCTAGCAGGTCATAGTAGTGTAGATACTACTGCAACATTTTACATTAACAGTAGTAGAGAAGAAAAACTAAAAGCAGTAAATCTGCTGTAGAGAGGAGTGAAGAAATGATAATAATAAATACATTAGAAGATATAGAGAAAGCCGAGATAACTCCAAAGGAGTTGAAGAAAGAAATACTACAACAATTTCAAGAAATAGCTGAAAGTGTTGTAGATAAATACTGGAAGATGTACAACCTAAAAGAAGTTGGAGACATAGTAGTACTTGAAGATGATGATTCAATAGAAGTTCTAAATAAATATAACATAATAGACAAGCAATCAAAGAAAATTACATCAATACCAGAGTTCACAGAAGTAATTGTAATAGATGATGTTGAGATAATGAAATCAACATTTATTCTAGGAGATTCCTTTGGAATAACCTTATACCATAAAATCGGTAAACTAGGCACAGAAAATGAAGTTTTTCTAAAGGAATATAAAATATGAAAGGGGATGAAAAGATGGAAATAGCCATACTAATTGCAAGAATAATACTACTTGTACTAAGTGGAATGTCATCACTTGGAGCAGTTGAAGAAATAGCAAAAGCTAGCGGTGTAGCGTCAGCAACATTGTGGAGAAATCTACCTAATATGTTCAAGTAGGGGAGATGTGGATTGAAGTTGGGTGGATTGTGGGAAGGAGAAAACTAGATAAATCAATAGGTTGAGTAGGTGGATACATTCATTCAATAAAAAAAGACTAAAAAATAATTGAATAATAAAAGAAATATAAAATAAAATTTTCTAAGTAAAGCACCCACTATCCCAAGTCTAGTAAAATCAATGGTTGTAGCAGAAATAGCTACGCCCCGATTCAGTCCACAATGTACCCAAGATAAAAAGAAAGTATCTTTGTGACTGTAATGTCGTCATAACGATAATGTCGATATTTTCAGATGAAATAGATGTCATTGAAGAATTGGAAATTGAAAAAAGAGACTACTAAGAAAAATAAAATGAAAATAGGAGGTAGAGAGAGCAAAAAAGAGAAAATTGAAGATGTGAAAAATAAAGTTAATAAAAAGTAGTGAAATTGAAGATTTTTACCCTAGGAAGTCCTTAACTGGAAATTGTAGAACAAGGACAAGCTAAGGAAGCCTAGGGACACTATGAACATAGATAAAATCAAGGTTCAAGCATGAGAAATATAATTCAATAGCAGATATAATGAACTTAAAAGAAATAGTAATTAATGCGGGAGTGGGATATCTCAAAGTAGAAGATTCAATAATGATTTCATTGAAAACTACATCATTACTTCTAGCAGAACAAGAACGGATTGGCTTTCGCCCCCATGCACAATAGTTCTCATAGAGAATTGATTGAATGCTTCAAACTGAGGTTGCCTGCGTTCCTGCATAGAATAATGAATAGGAGTGAGTAGATATGCATAAAAAGCAAAATCATGTATATGTTGGATTAGACCTACATAAAGATACCCATACCGCTGTAATAATTGATTGTTGGGATGAGAAGCTAGATTCAATAACAATTGAAAATAAGCCTTCTGATTTCACAAGACTAATGAATAAGGTAAAGAAGATAGCTGGGAAGTTAATACCAGTATATGGACTTGAAGATGTTCATGGCTATGGTAGAAGTCTAGCAGTATTTCTAATTGAAAGAGGAATGATAGTAAAGGAAGTTAATTCCGCACTTTCCTTTATGGAAAGGATGAGTTATCCAACTACTAAAAAGAGTGATGATTGGGATGCTAAGTGCATAGCATCAGTACTTTTAAGAAAGCTAGATACACTACCAAATGCTAATCCACAAGACCTATATTGGACTATAAAAATGATGGTTAATAGAAGAGATTCTATGGTAAAAACAGTAACAATGTTGACTAATCAACTTCATGAGAACCTAAACTATAATTACCCAAGCTATAAGAAATTTTTTTCTGATGTGAATAGTAAAACTGCATTAGCTTTCTATGAGAAGTACCCATCACCGAAACACCTAATAGGTGTAACCGATGAAGAACTAGCAGAGTTTCTAAGGAAACCTAGTCATAACAGTTGCTCCACAAGAAAGGCTAAAGAGATACTAGATATTGTGGAAAGTGATGGAGATACAACAAGAGAATACCAAGAGTCTAGAGATTTCATCATTCAGAGCATTGTAAGAGACATTGCATTCAAGAATGAGGAAATAAAGAAGGTTGAAGTAGAGATGAAGAAGCTACTAAAATTACTAGACCTAAAGCTAGAAACAATTCCAGGAGTAGATACTGTAACTGCAATAGCACTTGTTGCTCACATAGGAGATATAAAAAGATTCCGTAACGCTGATAAGCTAGCTAAATTTTCAGGAATAGCACCAGTAAATTTCAGTTCAGCAGGTAAAGGAAAAGATAAAAAGAGTAAACAAGGTAATAGAGAGCTTTACGGAGTATTCTACTTCCTAGCAGTACAACAGATACAAGTCTCTAAGAAAGGAACTCCTAGAAATCCAATTTTTCTAGAATACTACAAGAGAAAGATTTCCGAAGGTAAAACCAAGATACAAGCATTAGTGTGTGTAATGAGAAGGCTTAATAACATTATCTATGGAATGATGAAGAATAAAACCGAATATGTAATGCCTAATGTAGAAATAAAAGAAGTAGCATGATAAAATAGGATTAACAGATTAAGACTGGAAAAGTAGCTACATAAAACTAAAAATGGTAAGTGATTAGAAGTAGTGAAAAAGTAATGCTAAGCATTGAAAACACTAGGTTCATAGAAAAGACAGACTCTGCCCCAGGGGGGCGGCTAAACCTATTGGTAACTTATTGAGAGATGAATCTAAAGTCGTAAGAACAAAACTATATGATTCGATAACAACATTCAAAAATTCTGATGAATATATTAATTTATCTAATACACAGCGGAAAAAAATAGATAGAAGAATTGATAAGTTAGAGCTGGGGAATGTTGCAACAGCAGATGTTAATATACCAGGTATAAAAAAAGAATTTAGTGCTCATAGTCAAATTCATTCCATAGATAGTTTAGGAGCTGATGTTATGGATTTTTCATATACACCAGCAGAAAGTGAGCGTATCTTTAAAAATTATGTGGTAGATGAGTTTCCAAGATATAATGATACAGAAGCCAAGATTCTTGAAGACATAGCTTCTAAAATAAAAGATAAAAATATTAAAGGGGAAGTTAATCTTTTCACAGAGTTAGATACATGCCAAAGTTGTACAAATATTATATTAGAATTTAGAGCAACGTATCCTAATATAAAGTTAAATATCTTTACCAATAATACTGTAACTCCATAAAAGGAGAAGTTTAAGGAGGTTTATTAAATGAATTTTAGTGTTGAATATGAAAGTATTAAAGATTCTATTGTGTATAGTTTTGAAGAATATGTAGAAGAGGATGGGTTTACAGCACCTCAAGCGGCAGCTAAAACATTTGAAGAAGAATGGAGAAGATTAAACTACAATATGTTTACTAAAACTACATATTATATTTGTACTGCGATTGAGTGTTTTAAATTAAAAGAGATACCAGATTTTATATATGATAAGCTAGACATGTATATCAATTGTACTGATTTTGAAGATGATATTAAGAAACAGGATATAGAACAATTATTACAAGATATACGTGAATGTAAAGAGTTAATGGAACTTAAAAATTATAAAATTATAGAATCAAGTTATGGTGCAAAATCAAGAATTGAATATATCCTTAGTTTAAAGCCATAATTAAAAAAGTGAAATATAGAAGGGATTTTAACTGCATAATCTAAATAATGTAGTGAAAGAAGTTAAAAAGGTTAATGTTTCAGTAATGGAGCATTAATCTTTTTTTCATGCACTGAAATAATTATAAAAGCCAATATAACTAGGATTGAAAACTACCGTAAGCTGAAAGGCAAGGAAATCCTAGACTCAATAATTCCACTTGAAATCGAGGGGAATTCAGAACATATAATATGTAGGGGAAAAGCTATAAAAGGAAACACACTACTCATATGCATTCGTAGGTGTAAGTTCGACTAGCTAAATGTAAAATTTAGAGTCTCACTTAAAAATAAAAAGAATTGAAAAGATAAAACATATAAATAATGGAACTTGGAAATAGGAACTCGGGACTGGGAAAGAACAACGGGGTGATAGGGGGGAACAAGAACCTAAAGGAAAGTAATAATTGAAATAGACATAAAGTCTATTTCAATAAAAATAAATAAAGATAGAAGAAATTGAAGAAAAGATAAATAGGTAAAGAAAAAGATAAAAAGAGTAAACAAGGTAATAGAGAACTCTACGGGATTATGAAAAATAAAAGTAAATATGTAATGCCTACTGTAGAAATAAAAGAGGTAGCATGATAAAATAAGGTTAACAGATTAAGGAAAATTAAGGCTGAAAAAGTAACTACATAACAGAAAAATGATAAGTAGTTGAAAGTAGTCTTAAAACTGTTGGAAGGGTTGAAAATACTTAACTCTACCACTAAAAATAATAAGACAGACTCTGCCCCAAGGGGGCGGGTAATGCTAGTAAGACAGTATGGGATAATATAAAGATTACTCAGCCTATGTATGATGGTACTAAAATACCTAAATCATTCGAATTAACAGCTAGTGGAGAAAAGTTCTGGGTACATCCAAATGGTACGAAGCATATGGTTGAATATATAACAAGAGACCCTATGTCACACGGAATGCCTATAAATAGCCAAACTCTACTATCAAGCTTTCAAAACTCAGTTTCAGGTGCAGTTAAGCAAGGTGTTAAGTATGATGAAATTATGAATTCAGGAAATTGGGAATTGATTTTTAGTAAACCAAGAGGGGATGGGTTATTGCCAGTAATAAAACATGCTGTGTATAGACCATAGCTAAATGAAAGGTAGTGGTATAAGATGTTAAAAGTATTTAAACATGAAGAAACTAAAAAAGAAAATATTGAATTCGATATATATACACCAATAAATATAGAATTTGGAGTGTGGAATATTTCAAAAGAACCAACTATATACTGGAGAACAGGAGATTTTAGTGGCTCATTAATAGAAATAGGAATAGGGCAGTATAAGAAAGATGTACGTTCTATAACATTAACTATATGTAAAAATGTATATGAAGTAGATAATTATTATGAAGACAACTTTAATATAGTTAAAGGAAGTCCTATATTAGAATTAGAAAATATTAACAATGAAATTTATACAGATGAAAATGGGATATTAAAAGTATATATAGAAAGTAAAAGTGTAAGTATAATATTTTCAGAAAATGAAATTAGTAATTGCTTACAAAATCATAATGTTAATTTCTATCTAGATGCCAATAAATCACTTGTAGGATTAAGAGTTAATAATATTAGTGAGGAAAATAAAGCTATACTTAAGGACGCATTAGCGTAGTTTACAAGTTACTGCAAAACCAATAAAATTCTCACTTCATAATAAGGAGTATTTTAGAATATTATTAAATGAATAAAAGATGAATAATAATCTTAATTCATAATATTAATAATGAAGTGAATAGGGGCAAAGGGGGAAGCGTGGAAGATAAAATTGAAAAGTAATTTCTAGTTGATGAAACTAAAAATACTTTATAAAATCTTTACCACCTTATCTCCCTTTCAACCTAAATTAAAAGAAAATATCGTTGTAACTGAAATGTCGATACTACAATAGTGTCGATATTTTTTTATGTAATTATATTGAGATGGTAGGAGATACAGAAAATGCTACTGAAATAGTATTAATACTTTATAATCTAAGATATCTAGGAATGAAATCTACCGTAAGCTGATAAGCTAGGAAATCCCAGTGTAAATAATATATACAATTGATGGAGGTAAACAATGAAAATAACTAATAAAGAAGATATTAACAAGTATATTAAATATTATTATGAGCATATTGGTGAGAAGAATTTATTAAAGGCATTAACTAATTATTCTGATTCAAGAGGATTTGGAATAGAAGATATTTGGTGTTGTTTTGCAAATGAATATGAAGAATGGGAAGAAGATTATTTTGGAGAAAGTGGAGTAGCGTATTACTTTGATTATCCAGCAGTGGATAAAGATTGTATAGTGATATTAACTTACGAGGAGTTTTACAAGTGTTTAAGTGATGTTTGTAAAAAATATGTTGAAAATAATGAAGAACAAAAAGTAGTTATATATGAATATTTAAATAAAATAAAAATAAATTTAGGTTTATAATTTAAGAAAAGAGGTTATCGGATAAAAACTGATATCCTATTTTTCTTGAATTTGTATGTAATGATTAGTTAAAGTATAGATAAGATATTTGGTATTAATTTATTATTAAGGAGGCACTTAGAATATGGAATTTGTATTATTTTAATAAGGTATTTTAAAAGTAATTTAATTATTAAAAACAGAGGATGTCAGACGAGAGGTCAGCAATATTTTGCTAAGACATTACTGCTACAGAAAGTATGATTTCACCTTAAATTTAGGTAGGTAGCATCATTGCTAAACAACTTAGAATTGAATATTATATTTTTAAGAATTGGAAAGCAAAAAGCATCATTTAGAAATAATAATCCATTTGGAGCAGATACTATGGAAAGGATAGGTAACTAATTGTGAATATAGAAATTTTAGAAAAAAAATTAGGATTTGACGGATTTCAATATCCAGATTCATTTATTAAAGCAATAGAATTAAATTTATTAGATTTTGATTTGTGGTATATAATGGATGAAGAAAGGGTGTTAAATAGATTAAAAGGAGTTACAGAAAGATATCCTAATAGAAAGCTAATACCTTTTGCAAGACGAGATGATAATGACGATATAGCATGCTTTGAAGTAGGTAAAGATGAGAAAGTGCAGATAATACATGATTTTGCATCAGAAGGTTATGAGCAAAGAAAAGAATATAATGATTTTTGGGATTGGTTAAAAGATGCAATTGACGAAATGATTGAGTTTAATAGAGAATAAAAAGGAGATGAATCATATAAATTATTTAGGATTAAGTAAGGAAATATCATACGCTCTTAGGCATGCTCCTTGGGAATATGAATTGGAATTAGATGAAAATGGATGGGTTAGTGCTGAACAGTTATTGACTGCACTTAATGAAAGTGATAAGTGGGAGAATGTAACTTTAGAAGATTTAGAGCATATGATAGAAAACTCAGATAAGAAGAGACATGAATTAGTTGAAGGTAGAATTAGAGCTATATATGGACATTCTATACCTAAGAAAATAGTAAAGGAAAGCACTGAACCACCAGCAATATTATATCATGGTACTGTAAGACGTTTTATAAAATCAATAGAGGATAAGGGATTATTACCAAAGGGAAGACAGTATGTTCATTTGTCTAATGATATTAAAACTGCACTTCAAGTTGGTAAAAGACATGATAATAAACCTATTATTCTTGAAATTAGTAAAAAGTATATAAATAATTTACTGAATAATATTAATAATGCAGTAAAAAGACGAAATGAACCAGCTGAAATTAAGTAGGTTGGTTCATTATTTTTTTAGTAGTTAACATACGCTATAAATATATTTTTCAAAAGAACTATATTAAAATTTTTTAGCAATAAATATACTTAAGATGAGGTTGTAAATATGATTATGGAGGCACATATGAATAAAAAGTTAGTGCCAAATACAAAAGGGTGTTATAGAGGGGTAGCTAATAATGGAATGACAATAGAAATGTATTTATATAGAAATGTTGATGGAAGTAACATAGCTGATATAATAACTGCATATCCAGTTCATAGTAGCACTTTATAGTAATGAAAATATTTAATAATAATTGGAGGATTAAATGAAACAAATAAATTTTGAAAAAATATCATTAATTAATGATATTAACAAGTATAATAATGAATATTTTAAATGCATAGATGAGAAAAATTCCACAAGCTCACTAAACTTTAAGTCATTAATTTTCAAAGTTATGTACTATGAACATAACTTTGAAATAAGGATGTTCATACAAGAAAATGATAATGATATAAATATTGAAGTTTTATTTGAAAATATTTGCAAAAATGTAGATGTTGAAGATTCCATTATGGATTCTATTATACTTGAAATAAGTAAATGTGCTAAAGTGGTAGAAAACAAGTTAAAAACATACGATGATATAAAAGATAAGTTGAATAATTTTAATGGCAAAATTAATTTAGATAGTATGTTTATTTATAAAAATAAACATAACTTAATAACTGAATTAGATAGTTTTCAAGATGAAATTAAACAATTATATTTGACTTTAAAACCTAATAATATGGAGTATAATAATTATATAAATGAGTTATTTGTATTTGGTGAAAATGGTATAAAAACAGCATTAGTATTAAAAGAATTGGGTATAGCAGATTTTAGAAAAACTAGAAGTGGATATCTGATTAATTTTTTAGATGACACATCAAACTATTCAAATAGTTTTATTTATAATTTTTCAAAAGAGATTTCCAATATTGGTATTCCATCAATGGCTATACCAATTGAAATATTAGAGCGTTCATGGTAAAGAAAATTTGAAATTTAATTAACTTACTACATTTTATAAAATAACTTACTTCATAATGATGATATTAAAAAGCATGAAAGATTAAAGTGAGGTAGTTAATATAATTAAGTTAATTAATATTAACAAGAGTTTACTGCATAATTGTAATAATGCAGTTAATCAAGTAAAAAGCCCATAAAGCCCTAAAAATAAAAGTACAAGATATATTAAACTTTAAATAGTTGAATAAATAATCTAATACATTTTAAAACATGGGCTTTAAGGGCAATAAGAAAATTTAAAAAGGTTAATGTTTCAGTAATGGAGCATTAATCTTTTTTTCATGTAGTGAAATAGATTTAAAAGTAAAGATAACAAGTCTTGTAAAGATACCGTAAGCTGAAAGCAGAGGAAATCCTAGGCTCAATAATTCCACTTGAAAGTTAGTGGAATTGTTAACATAATATATGTAGTAGAAATATATATAGGAAACACACTACTCATATGCATTCGTAGGTATAAGTTCGACTAGCTAAATGTAAAATTTAGAGTCTCACTTAAAAATAAAAAGAATTAAAAATATGAAACAAATAAATAATGGAACTTGGAAAGAGGAACGGGGGGATAGGGGAACGAGAACCTAAATGAAAATAACAATTGAAATAAGAATAAAGAATTAATAACAATAAAAAGTGTTACAATTAAATTTTTATTAGGAATAGAAGATGCACTTGTAGGAGTAGCAAAAGATATTTTTGAATTTGCAAGTCATCCAATAGATGGTGTAGTAGGAGTAGAAAAATCTATAATGGGGTATCTTCCAGAAATAGCAAATAAAATAAAAAATGGAGAAAGAGTTGAAAGGATAGTAGATTCTATTAGAGGATCTAAGGGGGTAAGTGAAGCTGATAAATTAAAATTAAGTTCTTGGAAATACGCTCCAGATGAAGAACTATATTTAAAGTATAAAGATGTATTTGATAACCCTAAGTATTACAATCAAACAACAGGTGAAATAAATTGGCCAGGTCAACATGGAGATAAAAATATAGATGGATTTCTTAATGGTAAATTTTATGAAGTAACTTTAAAACCAGGAGAAAAAATTGATAGATATGGAACTGATTATGGTTCTTTCGCTTCGCCAGAAGGAATATCTTATGGTCAGAGAGCATTAGCACCAGGAACAGATTTAAAACCATATAGTGTATTTGAAGTTATTAAGCCAATGAAGGTAAAGGCTGGTGAGATTGCACCGTGGTTTAATGAAACTGGTGGAGGTATACAATATGTGTTACCAGATATAATAGATGAGTTATTAGATGCGGGAATAATAAGGAGAGTAAAATAAAATGACAATAGTTGAGTTGGAAAAAGAATTAAATAAAATAGGAGTTCCAAAAGAGCTATACTCTTTAATGATAGGTGGATTTCCTAATGAAAAATTATGTATTGTTAAGGAAGAATCATGGCAAGTTTACTATAGTGAGAGAGGTCATAAATCTGGATTAAATGTATTTGATACAGAAGCAGATGCTTGTGAGTTTTTTTTAAGAAAAATGAAACGTTACTCAACCATATAATATTTATCATTATAAAAAGTATAAATGCCTATAGGATGAATTTGGATTCTTGGAAGGTTAAATAATTAGCGTTAAATGTGTAACAAAAAATAACAAGTATTATTTAGAAGTAACTGCAAAACTCAAAGTAAAGTAACTGCATAAATGGATTAAACTTAAAAGTATAGTAAGACTAACAATAGCAACAAAATAATTAAATTCATAATTTTAATAATGAAGTGAGTAAGGGGCAAAGGGGGAAGAGTGGCAGATAAAGTTAAAAAGTAAATTCTAGTTGATAAAACTAAAAATACTTTCTGAAATCTTTATCACCTTAGCCCCTTTTAACCTAAAGTAAAAGAAAACATCGTTGTAATAGAAGTATCGATACTACAGTAGTGTCGATATTTTTTTATGCAATTATGTTGTAATAGTAGGAGATACAGAAAATACTACTGAAATAGTACCAATACTTTTAAAAGCCAAGATAACTAGGGGTGAAAGATACTCTAAGTTATAAGCAAGGAAATCATAGGTTCAACAATTCCACTTGAAATCGAGGGGAATTCAGAACATATAATATGTAGGGGAAAAGCTATAAGAGGAAACACACTACTCATATGCATTCGTAGGTGTAAGTTCGACTAGCTAAATGTAAAATTTAGAGTCTCACTTAAAAATAAAAAGAATTGAAAAGATGAAACATATAAATAATGGAACTTGGAAATAGGAACGGGGGGATAGGGGGACGAGAACCTAAATGAAAATAACAATTGAAATAAGAATAAAGAATTAATAACAATAAAAAGTGTTACAATTAAATTTTTATTAGGAATAGAAGATGCACTTACAGGAGCAGCAAAAGATATTTTTGAATTTGCAAGCCATCCAATAGATGGTGTAGTAGGAGTAGAAAAATCTATAATGGGGTATCTTCCAGAAATAGCAAATAAAATAAAAAATGGAGAAAGAGTTGAAAGGATAGTAGATTCTATTAGAGGATCTAAGGGGGTAGGTAATCGTAATAAGTTTAATTTCAGTAATGAGAAAAAATTTGATAAACATTTTGATAAGCATGTTATTAAACAAGGTGAGTTCGGAAATATTACAAAAGATGATTATTTAAAGTTAGCAAATGAATTTATAGATTCAAGTGGTAAAAATGTTTTATCTAGAACTGCGTCAAATGGAGATATATTGAAGTTTAATAATAAAACAAATGAATTTAGTATAGTAACTAAGGAGGGCGTTATTAGAACATACCATAAATTGAATCCACAAATTCATGGTAAAGGTACTAATTTAGATTATTGGAATGGTCCAGATTGTAATTATTAATTAAGCATAGATGTTTAGGAGGAGTAAAATGGAGAAATATACATGTCCAGTATGTGGATACCCTAATTTAGAGGAGCCACCAAGAGATGAAAATGGAAGACCATCATTTGATATTTGTGATTGTTGTGGAATTGAGTTTGGATATGAAGACTGCACAGAAGAAAATATAATAAGATATAGGAATAAATGGATAGAATCGGATGGCGAATGGTTTAGCAAAGATTCGAAACCTAATAATTGGAGTATGGAGCAACAATTAAAAAATATTGATATAAAGTTAAATAAGTAGGATCAAAAGCACTTCTAAATTAATTCGGAAGTGTTTTTTTCTTCAAAATTATAATAATCTTTAAATAAAATATATCAAGATAAATGGAATTAATAAATTATATATGGAGGGATTTTATAATATGGGATTTTAAATAATTTTACTAAGGAATTAATAACAAAAATAATTAAAGAACATAAGAATGTCAGACATTAGGTCAGCAAGGGTTTGCTAAGACATTACTGCTACAGAAATTATGATTTCACCTTATTTTTAGGTATGTAGCATCATTGCTAAACAACTTAGAATTTAATAGGTATTTCTATCGTCTCAATTGTTAATTGAGACGATAGAAGGAATGTGTACGAAAGTATTGATATTACTAATGTGAATAGGTTTTGTCAAAAGAAAAATTACTGAAACAGTAGTAATTGGCACTAGGATAATTATGTCTAAAAATATATTTGAAATTCATTAGAAAGAATTTATACAATATCAATAAATCCTTTAAGGGAGGTGGTATTTATGAATGATAAATGGAATTTTGAAATGGATGAAAAAACTTTAAATATATATAGGAATTTAAGTAATCAGATTGATAAGGTATTTATACATACAAGACAAGGTAGCATAAAAACTAGGCATAGATATGAGGATGGAATGAATCATTTTGCTAAGTTTTTAGCAGAAACATTTAAAAAACAAAACTTAAATAAGATAGAGAATAAACACTTGCAATCTTATGTGGAGCAAATGCAAGAAAGTGGTTATTCAAAATCTTATATTACAACTAATTTATCTGCCATAAGGTATTTTATTGATGTAAAAGGTGGAGATAGTAAAAGGCTATCTACTAATAAGGAACTTGGTATAGAGCATAGAACAAAGGAAGATAGAATTGGATGCAACAAGGCTTAGAGTGAAAATGAAGTTCAAAAATTTATTGAATATGCAGAGAAAAACAAAGAAGTTAGATATGCTAATATGGTGAAACTTGCATATTCACAAGGACTTCGAATTCACGAAGTAGCAAGGCTTGATAAAAGCCAATTAGTTAATGCATTGAAAGAAGGAATTTTAACTGTAAAAGGTAAAGGTGGATTAGTTAGAAATATACCAATTCATAATAAGGAACTAGTACAAAGCCTTTGTGGTAATACAAAGAATGGTGATAAGGTATTTATAAATAAAGAGGAACAGACACATAAGGTTATAAATAATTTACAAGTGTTTATTTATAATTATAATAAGGAATTTAATAATAGCGATAAGAATTTAACATTCCACGGTTTGAGACATGCCTATGCGCAAAATAGGTATAGAGAATTAAGAAATAAAGGTATTGATGATTATAATGCAAGGCTTAAAGTCTCTAAGGAACTTGGATATTTTAGGGTGGAAATAACAGAGATTTACCTTAATTAAAAATAAAAATTAGAAATGTCGACTCATTTCTTGAAAAAAGAAAAAAGATTCATATAATCTGTGAATGAATTAGTTAATAACTTTTCAAGAAATTGATAGACTGTCGCCCCCTTGCGAACTATAAATAGTTAACGCTGTGATTGAGGTTGTCACTTTTTCTTGAAAAGATGTTATATATAGATAATTCCCTTTGAGATATTCCCGGGAGTATTAAAGAGGTTAAGATAATAAATTTGAAAGAGGAGTGATGGCTATGAGAGATAGGCAAAAATATGTTTTTATAGGAGCAGATGTTCATAAGGAACAACATACAATAGTTATAATTAATTGTTGGTCAGAGGTTTTAGGAGATTTTACATTTGAAAGTAAAATCTCTGAATACCCAAAGGTTATAGAAAAATAAATGAAGTTATTCCATATGGGTTAGTACCTATTTGGGGATTAGAAGATGTTTGTGGAAATGGTAGATCACTAGCCGTTTTCTTAAAAGAAAATGGTTATACTGTAAAAGAAGTGAACCCTTCTTTTTCAAGTAGTGAAAGAAAAAATCATGCTACAACTAAGAAGAATGATTATTGGGATGCAAAATGCATTGCAGATGTTTTAATAAGAAAATTAAATGAGTTACCAGAGGTTACGCCAAATGATTTATATTGGACATTAAAGCAATTTGTTTATAGAAGAGATTCTTTAGTAAAATCAGCAACTACTGCTAAGATACAACTACATGAGCAACTAGTTAAGAATTATACAAGTTATAAAAAGTTCTTTTCTAATATTGATGGTAGTACTGCATTAGAGTTTTGGGAAAAGTATCCTTCTCCGACAACATTAAAAGGAGTAACTGTAATTGAATTAAGAAATTTCTTGCGAAAAGTAAGTAAGAATTCTTGCTCAACTAAAAAAGCAACAACTATTTTAGAATTAATAGAAGGAGATGGAGATACCTTTAGAGAATATCAAAGTAGTAGAGATGAACTCGTAAAAAGTTATGTAAGAAGTCTAAAATACTATAAAGAAGAAATAGAAAAATTAAATAAACAAATTAAAGATATAATAAGTAATTTAGATTATAAATTAGAAACTTTAACGGGAGTTGGAACAGTAACGGCTGCTCAACTTATATTAGAAATAGGTGATATAAACAGATTTAAAAGTGCTGAAAAGTTAGCACAATATGCTGGAGTTGCTCCAGTAAGATTTAGTTCTGCTGGTAAAGGTAAAGATAAGAAGAGTAAACAAGGAAATAGAAATTTAAATGGAGTATTATATTTTCTTGCAATTCAACAAATTCAAATCTCAAAGCAGTCTAAAATTCCTAGAAATGAAATTCTTTATGAGTATTATCAAAGAAAATTAACAGAAGGTAAAACTAAAGTGCAAGCATTGATATGTATAATGAGAAGATTAGTAAATATAATCTTTGGGATGATGAAAAATAAGACAGAGTATGTTATGAAATATAGACATGAGAGAATAGCAAGTTAAAGGTGGTAGTTAGGCTATCACCTTAGCCTTTAATCAATTTTCATTTGATTGAGGGGGTAAGTAAAACTAATTGGAATTCTAAAGAATTTTTAGACGAATTGGCCAATAGTGGTGTAAAATACAATGCAGATGATTTAGTTGCTGTTACAAAAACACCAGATGGGAAATTGGTGTGGTTAGAAAATGGTAATTCACAGGCAGGATTAAATCATGTTATGAATCATGCAGATGATTTTGCAAAGAAAGGGATTGCAAAAGACGAAATTACAGATTTAGTTATGACAGCATTAAATAAAGGGGAAATTGTTGGTTACCAAGGAAAGGGAACTGGAAGACCAATATATAAGGTCACATTTAATGGTGAAACACAAGGCGTTGCGATTACTGTAGGAAGTAATGGATTTATAGTAGGTGCAAATCCAAAATCATTACCTTAGGAGGAGAAAAATGAAAAAGATAAAGATATTTTTAGATTACCAATGTTGCCCTTTATGGGCATATGATGAAGAAGGAGAATTAATATGTAATGAATTAATTGACGAATTGAAAAATGAAACAGAAATAGAAGAAATACTTGATGATATTCAGAATACATATGATAGCCTTTTTGTTGACAATGATATATATTTTGAATATCAAGGGTTTGAAAATGAAGAGGAAAAGGATGCATTTTTAAGAAAAATATCAAGGGTAATAGATTTAATCCAATTAAAAGTTGGAGGAATATATATAGTAGAAAACAAAGTAAATGTATAAGTATTTTACACAGAGTTTTAAAAATTTATTTTTAAAATTCAAATAATTAATATTAAAACCACTTCTAATTGAATTTTAGAAGTGGTTTTTAGTTAAAAAAAATTATTTTTACTTGAAATTAAAACAATTAATAATATAGTCTATTAATACTGATGGCATTTATTAGTTTTAATGAAGAATTTTAATAATAAAAGGCATTTAGTTAAAACTAAAGGAATTTAGACGTAGTATAATAATAGTATAAGATAAATCAAAAAAATATTTAGTTAAAACTAAAGGAATTTAGACTAAAAGGCAAATTAAATATATGCTTTCTCTCTAGCATGTAAACTACAAATACAAAGGAATTAATGAATAAATTAAGGTATTTTATGACTTATTAAAGAGAGTAATGAGATGTTAGACTTTAATGTCGGCTGTAAGGCTATGATGTTTCCGCTACAGCAGTAATAAATGCACCTATTAGTATAGGAATGTAGCCAGATTACATACCACCCCGTCTCAATTAGAAGTAATTGAGACGGGGTTTATACTAATATGGAAAGTATTGATTTTACTTGTTTCAATGCTTTACTTTAAGTGAATTTATCTGAAAAAATACTGAAACAAGATATTTAAAATCTTTCTTTAAAATAATCTTGACTTTAAAGGGAATCTTTTCATAAAATTTTGTTACACTCGAATCTGTTAAGTTGATATGAAAAAATAGCTTGATTTTTCATAGAATTGCTGGCTCTTTGAAAATTATATAAGTTTGAATGTTTTATTGTATGGCAAATAAGCCTACAATAGCATTGATTTTTTGCAGGTTAATCAAAGGTATTAAATTTAATTAAGATGCTGAAAACCAAGAGTTTTTAGCAAAGCTATCGCTGGCGAAGCCGGCAACTTCTGCTGGAGTACAGTTATTTAATGATCCATGTGGTCTAATAAAGTTATAGTGAAAGATAAATAAATATATAAGGTTATTAGCTTTCTGAAAAGAGTTGAATCCTTTCTTGCTTTTATACCAGGCTTTAAATGTTTTATTAAATGATTCAATTAAATTATTATTTATATCACTAGACATTGGAGCTACAGGAATATGAGTTGTATTGGGCAATAGCGTAGCCACGGCTTCATTATATGAAGGTAATCTATCAGTTATAAAACTAACTGGTTCACCAAATTTTTTATCTTCATTTACCAATGTGTACGCTGAATCAGAACTTCTAGATTTAGTTAAATGAAATGCTAAAATAAATCTAGTTTCTGAATCAATAGCTAACCAAAAGTAGTATCTTTCACCATTAATAAATACTACTGTTTCATCAGCGTGCCAATCGTCAGATTGTAGGTTTAAACTAGCTTTAAATTTATCAGCCTTTTGTTTAAAGAAAGGTGCAAATTTATTAGTCCAACTGGCTATCGTAACATGAGATACCTTAATTCCAGAGTTAATCATCAAGAATTGAGAAATAGCCCTTGTTGATGAATTATTTAAAAAATAGAGTGTGAGTGTAGTTAATATAACATGAAGTGGAAAACGCATTCCTTTCATAGAAAGGGAGCTGGTAATAGCTTCGCTAGAAGCATTATCTATATTAAGAGAATGATGATTAACTATAATATGGTTACATTTTTTATTATTACATTTATAGCGATTATAATGTTTGTAGGAATGATGTAAGTAAGTGCCTTTACCGCACTCAGGGCATCTAGGATAGTTTTTTAAAACTCGGCTACTGACTTTGTCAGGAGCGAATTGTCGCTTGCAATTTTGGCATTGATATTTTTGATTAGCCTGCTTGTCTAAACCAAACTTATATAGTTTATTTGAATGACAGCGAGGACATTTAATATTTGTTTTGTTCATTGTTCTTCTCTCCTTTTCTAGGGGGAAATTAGTTCTTGTCAAACTTATTGTATTTCCTAGAGTTGAGAAGAGCAATGTTCATATAACTTAACAGATCGAAATTCCCTATAAGGAGGTTTAGATATGAAAATATGGGATTTGCAAGAAGATGTTAATGTATATGAGCATATCACACTTGTAAATGGTAGTAATGAAGATTGGATTAAGTTTGGAGATATGTTCCAAGGAAAGCAATTAAGAGAAGAATGGCAACCACTTAAATTAAAGTTGATTCAACATGGAGGGACATTGAAGAAAGGCGATATGCCATATCTTTCTCCAGGAGTTCCTGTTTTTAGTGATAAAGCTATACATGTTTTAAAGAGTCAGTTTAGTAGTTGTGTTGAGGTTTTGGATACGGATTGTGACATTGGAGACTACAAAATTATAAATGTCATAAAAGTAATCAACTGTCTTGACTATGAAAAATCTGAGATATTAAGATATAGAGACTCTGATAGGATAAAAGCTATTAGTAAATATGTTTTCAAACTAGATTTGATTGAAAAGCTAAATATATTTAAAATAGTAGAGCAACCACGAGGTAAGGTTTTTGTATCTGATGAATTTAGAAACAAGGTTATTCAAAGTGGTCTTGAAGGTTTTAAGTTCATTGAAGTATGGGATTCAGAAGAGTAATTTCTGGTAGCAAAATTTTAACGAATTTAACTGCAAAATACTTGATACTATCAGATGGGAAAGTAAAATGGCTAAATTCAATGATATTATGTATAGATGAAGTATAAGAACATGCTTCATAATTGTAATAATGCAGTGAGAAGATGAAATGAACTAGCTGAAAGTTGAGTAGGCTAGTTCATTATTTTTTTAGCAGTTCTACAGACATAAGTATCTGATAAAGAACTTACTAGCTAATTAAGGCTAGTGACTTTAGATGCCAGTAAAACGAGGATGGAAGATATGTGTAGGTTGAAAGATAAGGAAATCCTAGGCTCAATAATTCTACTTAAAAGTTAATGGAATTAAGAACATATAATATGTAAGGGAAAAGATAGAAAAGGAAACACACTACTAATATGAATTCGTAGGTATAAGTTCGACTAGCTAAATGTAAAATTTAGAGTCTCACTTAAAAATAAAAAGAATTAAAAATATGAAACAAATAAATAATGGAACTTGGAAAGAGGAACGGGGGGATAGGGGGACGAGAACCTAAATGAAAATAACAATTGAAATAAGAATAAAGAATTAATAACAATAAAAAGTGTTACAATTAAATTTTTATTAGGAATAGAAGATGCACTTGTAGGAGTAGCAAAAGATATTTTTGAATTTGTAAGTCATCCAATAGATGGTGTAGTAGGAGTAGAAAAATCTATAATGGTATATATTCCAGAAATAGCAAATAAAAAATGGAGAAAGAGTTGAAAGTATAGTAGATTCTATTAGCGGAACTAAGGGGGTAAGTGAAGCTAATATAAGAATTATTGATGAGTTAACTGATTCTGAATTTTTAGATAAAATGAAAGAAGTTAAAAAAATATACCTAAAAAAATCAGAGGAAAATATAATTTTGGTTATGCAGATGTTAATATTGAAGGAATAGATAAAAAGGAATTTTTTGCACACAGTGGGATAAAGGATATTGACAGTATTGAAAATCCATTGCAAAGAGAAAAGTTAAGTAACATATCTATTGAACCATCACAAGATAAAAGAGTATTTGATACCTTAGAGGTTAATGAAAGAAATGAAATTAATGGAGCTGGAGCATGGGATAGAAGTAGAGATACAGAATTTAAAATACTAAATGAATTAGCTAATAAATTAGGGGATAATACTAAAGCTTATGGAAAAATAAAATTATATACAGATTTAGATTGTTGTCCTAGTTGTAAAAGTGTAATTAAGCAATTTCAAGAAAGGTATCCTAATATAAATATTGAAGTAATTTATAAAACTAAAGGTGGAGGAAAATAATGAATATTGATTTTTTTGAACTTAAATATTTAATTACAGATAGTTTTTATAGTGAAATATTAAAAAATAAATATTCTTTTGAGCAATCGGCTGGAATATGTTATGAAGCATTTGATGAATATATAAATAGTGAGGCTATAGAATCTATAATATCAATATCAGAAATAATTAGATTAAAAATAAGGCATCAAGTTGAATTAACACAATACGACATTGATAATATAAAAAAGGTACTTATCTTATTTAAAGCAATGAATGTAGAAAAAATATTAAATACTTCTGAGTACGAATACTTAGAAGAAGATATTCAAACTATAGAATATCAGTATAATAAATTAGAAAAATGATATTAAAAATCTGAAAATAATATACAAATAGTTAAAGATGAGTTAGAAAGAATAAAATAAACTAACTTATAGCTAGATTCAAAAATAATAGTAATCTAAATACATAATAGTTAGAATTTATTAAATGTAGTAAAATAAATATTTTTATAGAAATATAATACTGCATAATTCTAATAATGCAGTGAATAGGGGGCAAAGGGGGAAGAGTGGTAGATAAAATTGAAAAGTAATTTTTAGTTGCTAAAACTAAAAATACTTTCTAAAATCTTTACAACCTTATCCCCATTTCAACCTGAAGTAAAAGAAAATATCGTTGTAATAGAAGTATCGATACTACAATAGTGTCGATATTTTTTTACATTGAATTACGATGATAGTAGGTAATGTAGAAAATACTACTGAAATAATACTAATACTTTTAAAAGCCAAGATAAGTAGGATTAAATGATACTGTAAGCTGATAATCTAGGAAATCCTAGGCTCAATAATTCCACTTAAAAGTTAATGGAATTGAGAACATATAATATGTAAGGGAAAATATATAAAAGGAAACACACTACTAATATGAATTCGTAGGTATAAGTTCGACTAGCTAAATGTAAAATTTAGAGTCTCACTTAAAAATAAAAAGAATTGAAAAGATAAAATAAATAAGAATAAAGAATTAATAACAATAAAAAGTGTTACAATTAATTTTTTATTAGGAATAGGAGATACACTTGTAGGAGTAGCAAAAGATATTTTTGAATTTGTAAGCCATCCAATAGATGGTGTAGTAGGAGCAGCAAAAGGAATTTTATTTCTAAATAAAGTAAGAAGCAATCCAAGTTGTGAGGAAGCTCTAATATTAGATAAAATTATTGTAGATGCAGTAGAGAACTTTATAGATTCAAATTTAAATGAAAAAGCTAGAGTATTAGGAAGAGTAGTAGGAGAGATAGTAATAATAATAGCAACAGATGGAGTAGCAGAATCTATAATGGGGTATCTTCCAGAAATAGCAAATAAAATAAAAAATGGAGAAAGAGTTGAAAAAATAGTAGATTCTATTAGAGGAGCTAAGGGAGCGGCAGAAGCTGTTTCTAAGATAAGAACTGTTTCAAGTGATTTCCTAAACTATGTAAAAGATAGTATAATAGATTTAGGAGATAGAATAGCATATAAACCTGCTTTAGCTGGAGCTAGTGATGATGCATTTTATTATATGAGCAAGTCAGAGATAAGTGATATTAATAAGCTAGAAAGTACAGCAAGGTCTGCAGGTAGACTAGAGGAGTCTGCTTGTGAAATTGCAAAAGATACAAGTAGAGTTATATCAATGACTGAAAGAATAGCTGAGTATGATAAGGTTATGCATAATACTACTTTGAAAGTCTCACATACTGCTAGTGAATCTCATGCTGATATACTAAGAAAAGAATTATATGCTGAAGGTATTACCCCGCCACCTTATGGAAATGCATGTCATCATATTGTTGCATGGGATGCTGAGAAAGCTAGTGTTTCAAGAGGAATACTTTCAAAATATGGAATAGATGTTGATTCGGCATCTAATGGAGTTCTATTACCTTATGAGAAGAATGCATATGTTACTACTGAAGCTATGCATAATGGAGGACATTCGGCTGAATATTATTTACAAGTTGAAAATCGATTGAAAGAAGCAGATAAATTTATAGTTAGCAAGAATTTAAGTGTTAATGATGCTAAAATGATTATGTCTGAAACATTGAATAATATTAGAAAAGACCTTTTAAATGGAATTCTAAAGGTTCATAATTAGAAACTAAGAGAATGGGTGATTTTATGAAAATATGGAGAGTTGATAAAAATGTAGATGACTATTCAGGCTTTTACTTAAAAAATGAAGATGACAAGAATATATTAGAGGAAAAGCTTGATAAAGGTGATTTAGTTAGTAATTGGAATGAATTAGAAGTAGAAGTACATGAAGCGGATAAACCTATAGGAGATTGTCCTCATCTTTGGTCAGGTGGATATTCTTTAATTGTGAGTGAAAGAGGGAAAGAAATAATAAGCAACAATTATAAGAATTACATTCAATTTTTATCGTTAAATTACAGCCAAGAAAATCAGAAATTTTATGTATTAAATAATCTTAATATAATTGACTGTGTTGATTATAATAAATCTGAATTAGAAATATTGATGAATAAGTATATTGTTGATGTAAAGAAGTATGTTTTTAATGAAAATGCTAAAAAAGCACCTATATTTAAAATATATTTAGATGGAGTTATTAAAATAAGTACTTTTGTTAATAATGACTTTAAAAATCTAATAGAAGATAGTGGATTAGAAGGATTTAAGTTTACAGAAGTATTTGATTTCGAAGCTTAATGCATTAAAAATTAAAAAGTTACTGCATAAGATTATAAATATGAATAAGTGTTATAAGATGCAGGGAATATATGTATTTATAATAATAGGTTTAATTATAATGTGAATGCAGAATTGTAATAATGCAGTTAATCAAGTAAAAAGCCCATAAAGCCCTAAAAAATAAAAGTACAAGATAAATTAAACTTTAGATAGTTGAATAAATAACCTAATGCAGTTTAAAACATGGGCTTTAAGGGCAATAAGAAAATTTAAAAAGGTTAATGTTTCAGTAATTGAAGCATTAATCTTTTTTTCTACTGAAGTATATTTAAAAGCCAAGATAACAAGGATTACAAAACCACCGTAAGCTGATAAGCTAGGAAATACTAAGGTCAATAATCCCACTTAAAAGTTAATGAAATTAAGAACATATAATATGTAGGGGAAAAGCTATAAAAGGAAACACACTACTCATATGCATTCGTAGGTGTAAGTTCGACTAGCTAAATGTAAAATTTAGAGTCTCACTTAAAAATAAAAAGAATTGAAAAGATGAAACATATAAATAATGGAACTTGGAAATAGGAACTCGGGACTCGGAAAGAGGAACGGGGGGATAGGGGGGAACAAGAACCTAAAGGAAAATAATAATTGAAATAGATCTAAAGTCTACTTCAATAAAATAAATAAGAATAAAGAATTAATAACAATAAAAAGTGTTACAATTAATTTTTTATTAGAAATAGAAGATGCACTTGTAGGAGTAGCAAAAGATATTTTTGAATTTGTAAGCCATCCAATAGATGGTGTAGTAGGAGCAGCAAAAGGAATTTTATTTCTAAATAAAGTAAGAAGCAATCCAAGTTGTGAGGAAGCTCTAATATTAGATAAAATTATTGTAGATGCAGTAGAGAACTTTATAGATTCAAATTTAAATGAAAAAGCTAGATTATTAGGAAGAGTAGTAGGGGAGATAGTAATAATAGTAGCAACAGATGGAGTAGCAAAATCTATAATGGGGTATCTTCCAGAAATAGCAAATAAAATAAAAAATGGAGAAAGAGTTGAAAAAATAGTAGATTCTATTAGAGGAGCTAAGGGGGCGGCAGAAGCTGTTTCTAAGTTAAAGTATACTTTGAAGTACTCTATTGATGAATTAGCATTTCAAATAAAGAAGGTTGTTTCACTAGGCGATGTAACTGTTGTTGAACTAGGTAATGGAATAACATATGCTATAAGAGAGACTGATGATGTTGCGGAAGCAGCTAGACCAGCATATAGAGAAGTTATTCAAGGGATATGGAAGTATTCTGGTAAAACTGCGGATGAGATTGCAGATTTCTATTTTAGTAAGGTTGCAAACAAAACGAAGGTGTCTGGCAAATTCTCAGGTTCAGCATCTGACATACTAAGAGCCGAATTAAAGGATGCTGGAGTGATAACACCACCATATAAACATCAAGCACATCACATTATCCCAGAAGGAATGGATGTACCTGAATTAAACGAAGTAAGAGCAATAATGCAGAGATATGGGGTTGATTTGAATTCAGCAAGTAATGGTGTATTCTTACCCGATGCACCTGATTTACCATATGCAGGAAGTGAAACGGTGCATAGAGGTTCACATACTGCGGATTATGCTAGATATGTGGCTAAGGCAATAATAGATGTTAAGCCACAATCTGCGGATGATATCGTTGATGTACTTAATAATCTAAGAAAAAAATTATTAAATGGTACTCTTAAACTTAATTCGTTATAACAAGGAGGGCACGTAATGAAAATATGGTCATTAGAAGAAGACGTTAATCATTATGAACATATAACACTAGATGATAGAAATAATCTTAATTGGATTGATTTTGGTGATATGTTTAATGGAAAGAGCCTAAAAGATAATTGGACACCTATTCGAGTATGTCTTATTGAACATGGAGGTAAATTGAAAAAAGGAGATATGCCGTATCTATCACCTGGTAAACCTATTTTCTCCAAAAGTGCAGTAACAATTTTAAAAGATTTACTAGAAGGATATGCTGAAATTCTTCCAATAGAATATGATTTACAGGAATTATTTATAATAAATGTTACTAATCATATTGAGGCTATTAACTATGAAAAATCAGATGTAGAATATATGCGAGATGGAAAAAGAATATTAAGTGTTAATAAGTACTATTTTAAAATTGAAGTAGTTAAAAAACAACATATTTTTAAAATAGTTAATCAACTTAATGGAACTGTATTTGTATCTGATGACTTTAGAAATAGAGTTATTGAAGGTGGACTACAGGGGTTCAAATTTGTAGAAGTGTGGGATTCAGAAGAGTAGTTTCTGCTGGTAGCAAAATTTTTATAATTTTGACTGCAAAATATTTGATGCTATCAGATAGGAAAGTAAATTCGACAATTTCAATTATATATTGTACTGATTAAGAATAAGAACATACTACATTATTGTAATAATGCAGTTAATCAAGTAAAAAGCCCATAAAGCCCTAAAAATAAAAGTACAAGATAGATTAAACTTTAAATAGTTGAATAAATAATCTAATACATTTTAAAACATGGGCTTTAAGGGCAATAAGAAAATTTAAAAAGGTTAATGTTTCAGTAATTGAAGCATTAATATTTTTTTCATGTAGTGAAATAGATTTAAAAGTAAAGATAACAAGTCTTGTAAAGATACCGTAAGCTGAAAGCAGAGGAAATCCTAGGCTCAATAATTCCACTTGAAAGTTAGTGGAATTCAGAACAATAATATATACAGGATAAAAGCACTAAAAAATAAAAAGAATTGATAGAATAAAACATATAAATAAGATAGATGAGTAGAATAACTAGAGACTTGGAACTAGGGACTAGGAAATTGCAACGGGGGTAGGGGGCGTAAGGACTTAAAAGAATTGAAATAGATAAAAAAATCTATTTCAATTAAAAATAATAATAAATATAAATAGTGATAAAAGATAATTAATCAAGTGATAGAATAAAAGAAATTGATTAAAGAGATTTAATAACTATATCAATTAAAGAAAATCTAATCAATGAAGAAGTAGAATAATAAAATCATTCAATGAAATAAATGATTAAAAATTACGATACATCAATAGAGATAAATACATCAAAAAGCAATGATAAGGCATCAGAAAACAGAGATTTCATAAAATGTGAATAACAGTAGCATTCAGATTGAAAAGCTGTAAATAAAGGCTAAATCAACTGAATTTAAAATAGATTATAAATATATATTATAAATCTGATAACAGAGTTAATGTTTCTAATCAAGGAAGCATTAACTCTTTTTCTATTTAAAGAAGTTGAAGGGAGTAAAGATGATGTGTCAATTAATTGAGGATTTTAAGATAAGTCTAATTGAGGATGGTAAGAGTGCTAAAACAATTGAAAGTTATGTTGGAGATATTAAAGCTTTTAAAGAATTTCTAGGAACTAAAGGAGTTGAATTCAATGGTACGCTACAACGATTCTACGTAGTAAGCTATAAGAACTTTCTGGTAGAGAATAGTTACGAGGTAGCAACAATCAATAAAAAGATTAATAGCATTAATGCACTAAATAGATACCTTGTAGCTACTGGAGATATGAAAGAAATAGTTGTAGAAAATTCTAAGGATAGAGTGAAGATAGCCTATGGTTCAGAGAAACAAGTGGAAGTTTACTCAGATAAGGAGGTTGATAGAATACTCTTCTACATTCAGAATGAGTCAAAGGTAACTAAAAGAAATAAGGTAATTGTAATGTTACTACTTTATACAGGAGTTAGATAAAAGAAATAAGATAATTGTAATGTTAATTCTATACACAGGTGTTAGAGTAAGTCCACTTTAAATTTAGAGTCTCACTTAAAAATAAAAACTGTATCTAAATATCACTTGAACTATATAAAATAAGTTATTAATACATTTAATAATATTGATATTAAGTCTAAATTAAGCGAAGATGAATATGAAATTCTTTGCGAAGAGATAAAAGATTTAAAAATTGAGTTAAATATTTCAATTTTTAAAAATATATTCTAACATAGATATTAAAGTAATATATAAGATAAAAAAATAGAAAGAAGGTTATATTTAATGAACAAATACAATTTTTATGAAAGTAAGTTTAGAACTCTGGAGTCTTTTTACATGTGGATAGAACAAGGAAGCGCTTATGATGTTGCAGCATCGCAATGTATGTATTATGATCAACCACAGAATGAACTTGATGAAATAGTTATTCTTATAACAATTGCTACTAGATTTGCTAGATGTGGAAAACCATTAGGTGATGATTTTAAACAAGTTTTAAAAAAGAAGATTGAAAGTTTTAATATATTAGATTTATCAAAGTATAATTTAAACGAAGATGAATTAAAAGCTTTAAAAGAAGAGATAAGTGAAGTTTCTGGATATATTTCAAACTAGATACATTAAAATATAAATATAACTACCAAAATAAAATAGTATTAAACTTAATTTGTTTACATTTAGTATATTAATAGCAAACAACTTAACTGCATAATATTAATAATGCAGCTAATCAAGTAAAAAGCCCATAAAGCCCTAAAAATAAAAGTACAAGATAAATTAAACTTTAAATAGTTGAATAAATAATCTAATACATTTTAAAACATGGGCTTTAGGGGCAACAAAAAAATTAAAAAAGATTAATGTTTCAGTGGCTGGAGCATTAATCTCTTTTCATGTATTAAAATAGATTTAAAAGTAAAGATAACAAGTATTGTAAAGATATAATATATGATGCTAATGATTAGTATAAAGTAGTGGACACAGCAAGTCGAACTAACTAAAATTATATTTAGTTAAGAAATAATTGTTTGAATTTGTAAGTCATCCAATAGATGGAGTAATAGGAGTTGCAATAGGACGAATAGTAGGAGAGATACTAATAATAGTAGCGACAGATGGAATAGCAGAATCTATAATGGGATATCTTCCAGAAATAGCAAATAAAATAAAAAATGGAGAAAGAGTTGAAAGGATAGTAGATTCTATTAGAGGATCTAAGGGGGCGGCTAAAGCTGATTTAGATGGTATAAGAATAATAAATAAAAAGTATGCGGGTAAAACGTACGAGTTAACTGGAGACTTAGCTAAAAAATACCCAAATGGAGTTAAATTTAGCGAGGAGGGTTTCCCCAATTTTGAACCTTATAGTATCAAGAAAGTTACAGTTAATAATCTTGAAGGTGATGCTTATTATGATTTCATTAAAGCTAATGAAGCAGCAGGATTTACGAGTACACCTAAAGGCTACACATGGCATCATGTAGAAGATGGTAGAACTCTAATACTTGTTCCAAGTGATTTACATGGTACAGTAAGACATACAGGAGGAGCTTCACTTATAAAAAAAGGAATAAGACCATAAAACGAGGAGGAATATAAATGTTAATACCAAATGTTGAATTTATAAATGGAATCTGGAGAGGAAAAATTCAATTAAATTCATGGAGTAATTTTTTTGAGGATGTTAAATATATTGATTTAAATTTAGGTGGTGATTCAAAAGTAGAAAAAATTGAAGATAGACATAAATTAGCATATGAATATATTATATCTAACCAAGAAAAATTACTTAGTTTAATTTTAAATGAACTTATGGAAAGATATCCGATTATGCAAGAAGAATATGGATATGATGAAGATGAATTAGAGGAATACATGCCTAATGTTAATAACATTATAGATTTTAAGAATATATTGAATCCTAAAAGAATTTATATTTTAAATATTGAAAATGAAGGTGTAGCATATGTAGGATTTCATTTTATGTGTTTATGGGATGAAGAACATGATTTTGGTGTTATGATGCATAAAGAAAAAATTGTTAAAATGGGTGGTTCAGATAGTGCATTTTTATCATGGATAGCAGAAGAAGATAAAAGTAATTCTGAACTAGATAAATAAAAAGTAATATTTACTGACTACAGAATTAAGGTTGCTATGACTGCATAAAAAACAGAAATAGTAGAATAGAGTAAAATCAATAAAAACAAGGAAAAGTTAATACAGCATAATTTTAATAATGCAGTGAATAGGGGCAAAGGGGGAAGAGTGGCAGATAAAATTGAAAAGTAATTTCTAGTTGATGAAATTAAAAATACTTTCTAAATCTTTATCACCTATCTCCCTTTTCAACCTAAAGCACAAGAAAATATCGTTGTAACTGAAATGTCGATACTACAAAAGTGTCGATATTTTTTTACATTCAATTACCTTGGTAATAGTAATATAGATAATAATATTAATATTTTCAATAGTAAAGATAACAAGCATTACACTAACGCCATAAGCTGAAAGATAAGGAATTGATAAGAGAGAATTGATTAATAAAAAATGATAAGTGAGTATCAAAGAATAAAGAATAGATAATTAAGTAATAAATAATTGGTAAAGTAATAAGTAATGAAGAAAGATAATAAATAATAAAATCATCTACTGGAACAGAGAGCTGAAAAATACAATATATCAATTGAGACAGATACGTCAAAAAGCAACGATAGCACATCAGAAAAGAGAGATTTCAGAAAGTGTGAATAAGAGTGGCAGTAAGACTAAAAAGCTGTAAATAAAGGCTAAATCAACTGTTTTTCAATGAGTTGATGAATAAGTAATCTAAATAGAGCAAATAGTAGATTGAATAACCTTACAATCTAGGATAACAAGGAATGAAAGTATACCGAAGGCTGAAAGCAAAGGAATTCCTAGGCTCAACAATTCCACTTAAAATCGAGGGGAATTCTGAACAAGTAATATGTAGGGGAAAAGCTATAAAAGGAAACACACTACTCATATGCATTCGTAGGTGTAAGTTCGACTAGCTAAATGTAAAATTTAGAGTCTCACTTAAAAATAAAAAGAATTAAAAATATGAAACAAATAAATAATGGAACTTGGAAAGAGGAACGGGGGGATAGGGGAACGAGAACCTAAATGAAAATAACAATTGAAATAAGAATAAAGAATTAATAACAATAAAAAGTGTTACAATTAAATTTTTATTAGGAATAGAAGATGCACTTGTAGGAGTAGCAAAAGATATTTTTGAATTTGCAAGTCATCCAATAGATGGTGTAGTAGGAGTAGAAAAATCTATAATGGGGTATCTTCCAGAAATAGCAAATAAAATAAAAAATGGAGAAAGAGTTGAAAGGATAGTAGATTCTATTAGAGGATCTAAGGGGGCGGGTAACCCTAAATTATTTAAAGTAAGTGAGTCAGCTTTAAAACATTCAAGTGTAGGAGACTTTACATACAATCCTAAAACTGGGAAAGTATCTAAAATGAAAGGTGGAGGACATGGTCAAGCTAATATTGATTTTTTAGATGCAAATGGATTGGAGTATGAAATTGTCGATACTTATCCTAATGGTGTAAGGGTTGGTAACGTAGCAGACCATAAAGTTAAAGCAAAAAGAACTGGTAGTAATCAATCGTGATTTCCAGAAAGCTGGACAGATAGTGATATAGTAAATGCAGGGGAATATGTAGGTAACTTAAAAGAAAATATAAATGCAGTAGATGGAGTTATATCTTATGGAGAAGTAAATGGCGTAAGAGTAGGTGTTATTAGAACTGATGGTGAAATAAGTACTATATTCCCAGATGCTACAATGCAACCTTAAATGAGGAGGAGATATTAAATGAAAGAAAGAATAAAAAAAGTAATAGAGCAAAGAAAAAAGTTAAATATGAATGATGATATGGGAATACAAAAATGTTGGGAAGATATAACTGATATTTTGAGTGAGAATGAGGAAGATACAATAGCATACCTGAATAATTGTGATAAAGATGAATTATATTGGATAAGTGAAGTTTTCGAAGATATTTCTGAGAATTTACAAAGCCAAGAGTTTATAGAGTGCTTGAGAAGATTAGATGTAAAATTTCCAGAGTTAGATATGACTAAGGATATTGATTTAGCAGAAGAATATATTATGTAAGTAGATGCATAATTATTGAATAAATAACTGCATAAAAAATAATACTAGCAAGGTATAGTTAAATCAATAATGTAATAAAAAATAAATACCTCATAAGTTAAATAATGCAGTAAGGTAAGATAAGAGATTAATGTTTCAGTAATGGAGCATTAATCTTTTTTTCATGTACTTAAATATTTATAAAAGCCAAGATAACTAGGAATAAAATCTACCGTAAGCTGATAAGCTAGGAAATCCCAGTGTAAATAATATATACAAGATAGAAGCTTTAGTAATTGAACAGATAACAGTATCTGATTAAGGACTTACTAACTAATTAAGGTTAGTGATTTTAGATACCAGTAAAACGAGGATGGAAGATATGTGTAGGTTGATAAGTCAGGAAATCCTAGGCTCAGTAATTCCACTTAAAAGTTAATGGAATTGAGAACATATAATATGTAAGGGAAAATATATAAAAGGAAACACACTATTCATATGCATTCGTAGCTGTAAGTTCGACTAGCTAAATGTAAAATTTAGAGTCTCACTTAAAAATAAAAAGAATTGAAAAGATAAAATAAATAAGAATAAAGAATTAATAACAATAAAAAGTGTTACAATTAATTTTTTATTAGGAATAGGAGATGCACTTGTAGGAGTAGCAAAATCTATAATGGGGTATCTTCCAGAAATAGCAAATAAAATAGAAAATGGAGAAAGATTTGAAAGGATAGTAGATTCTATTAGAGGAACCAAGGGGGTTAGTAAAGCTGATAATTTTACTACGATAAGAAAAGTTACAGCTGAAGAAACTAATTCTTGGTGGAAAAATGTAATGGGCTATGATAACCCACCATATAAACCAGGGACAATGGTTGAAGAGATTAAATTAACAAAGGATACAACATTTGTTAGAGTATATGATGGAGAAGTATCAGGTATTTATGGTGGTTGGGTTATGAAAGCAGAAGATATTGCAGGTCTAACACCTAAGCAAATACAAGATAAATTTGCATTACCTTCTCTACCTAAGTATATGGCAGATGTAAAACTTACAGAAGGAACAACTATTAGAAAAGGAATAGTTAATCCACTTGAAGGATGGGGAAATGGTGGAGGAATACAATATGACTTAATGGGTCAAAGAGTAGGTGAATTTTTAAACCCACGAGAATTACCGTAATAGGAGAGAAAAAATGAATAATATAATTAAAGTTAATGGAAATGAACTAAGTATTGATAGCAAAATAATTAAATTTAACTATGATATTAGAGATACTAAGTTGGTTAATAATCAAGTTATTGTATTATTATCAATACCATTTAATGTTAATGAAATAGATAATATATATGCAGTATCTTTAGATGGTAAAATTAATTGGAAGGTAGAAAGTTTAAGTGTAATAAATCCTAACGGAAATAATTTGCCATATGAGAATATGTTTCTTAATAATGAAGAGTTAACAGCAACAGATTTTTATGGTAGAAGATATTTTATAAATACTACAAATGGAGCAATAGTAAAAAAAGATATAGTTAAGTAAAGTAGATGCATAATTTCATTATAAGTAACTGCATAAAATTCAAAGTTTAGATGATATATCTGATGAGGTGGCTACAAGGCTTAATGGAATATCTTTCAAGCCTGAAAATCAACAGTTTAAAACTTTAAATATTAATAAAGATAATGTAGTAGATGGAATAAATTCATGGAATAGAAATGTTGATACAGAATTCAAAATAATTGAAGATACTAGTGGGAAGCTTGGAGATAATGTGAATGCTAAAGGTAATATTACTTTATATACAGATTTATATCCTTGTCCTAGTTGCCAATATGTTATTGAACAATTTATGAAGAAATATTCTAACATTAAAGTTGATATTATATATAAATTAGATTAAGGAGTGTCTATGATGATTAATTATTATGAATTAAAATACTTAGTTACAGAAACATTTTATGAGAATATTTTGCAAGAAAAATATACAATTGGACAATCAGCAGGAAGATGTTTTGTTGAGTTTTATAACGAAATAACATTAAATAATATTGAGTCTTTAATAGTATACAGTACAGTGCTTGCAAGAATAGCTAAACATGAAAAAAATGTATTAGACTCATTTAAAAAAGAAGTGAAGAGTATGAATGATTTAGCTAATGAAAAAGATATATTTAATGTTGTGAAAACTGATGAAGTTGAAGCGTTAAAGGAAGATGTTGATTATATAAATTCAAAAATCAATAAATAAACTGATACAGATAATATGAAGAAGATTTGAATGTATAATAAATAATTAATTAACTGCATAAAAAATATTAATATTAGAAGAGTGTAAAATCAATGGAGTTAAGAAAATTTAATAATGCATAACTTAAATAATGCAGTGAAAGAAGTTGAGAAGGTTAATGTTTCAGTAATGGAGCATTAATCTTTTTTTCATGTACTGAAATATTTATAAAAGCCAAGATAACTAGGAATGAAATCTACCGTAAGCTGATAAGCTAGGAAATCCCAGTGTAAATAATATATACAAGATAGAAGCTTTAGTAATTGAACAGATAACAGTATCTGATTAAGGACTTACTAACTAATTAAGGTTAGTGATTTTAGATACCAGTGAAACGAGGATGGAAGATATGTGTAGGTTGATAAGTCAGGAAATCCTAGGCTCAGTAATTCCACTTAAAAGTTAATGGAATTGAGAACATATAATATGTAAGGGAAAATATATAAAAGGAAACACACTATTCATATGCATTCGTAGCTGTAAGTTCGACTAGCTAAATGTAAAATTTAGAGTCTCACTTAAAAATAAAAAGAATTGAAAAGATAAAATAAATAAGAATAAAGAATTAATAACAATAAAAAGTGTTACAATTAATTTTTTATTAGGAATAGGAGATGCACTTGTAGGAGCAGCAAAAGATATTTTTGAATTTGTAAGCCATCCAATAGATGGTGTAGTAGGAGCAGCAAAAGGAATTTTATTTCTAAATAAAGTAAGAAGCAATCCAAGTTGTGAGGAAGCTCTAATATTAGATAAAATTATTGTAGATGCAGTAGAGAACTTTATAGATTCAAATTTAAATGAAAAAGCTAGATTATTAGGAAGAATAGTAGGGGAGATAGTAATAATAGTAGCGACAGATGGAATAGCAGAATCTATAATGGAGCATCTACCCCAAATAGCAAACCAAGTAAAAAATGGTGGGAAAGTTGAGAAAATAGTAGAGTCTATTAAGGCCTCTAAGGGAGCGGCAGAAGCTATTGCTAATGCGAAATACACTAGAACTTTGCTACAATCAATGCGTGGCTTTATGGACGATGTAGCATCAGTTGTTGCTAAACAAGGTATTACAATTGAAAAATTTACTGAACTAAGATTAAAACCATTAGAAAAATTAACTGAAAGTGAAAAAAGTATAATGAAGGTAATAAGAGAATCAATATCTATGCCTGATAATACTACCATAATGCAAAAAGTAATTCCCAAAGGAGATATTGCTAAATATATTGATGGAACATATACTCAAGTTGGAGGTTATGTTACTAAGGCTCAAGATGTTAAGCAACTTAAAAATTATAATAATATATATCAATCATTGAGATTAGATTACCCAGGTACTGTGTATAATCAAGCAACGGATGATGTGCTTGGAGTAATAAGGTTTAAAACACCACAAGCATCGAATATTAAGATACCTTATGGGAAAGAAATGGGAGGAAGTGTTACTGATTCATTCCCGTTCACTGGTAATGGATTTACATCAGCAACTAATGGACAAACGATTCCAGAATTCACATGTAATAGTCGTTTAAATCTATATGATGGAGCAGAATTATATGAAGTGGGTAAAGATGGAAGAGAAGTATTGCGAGCGATATTCGATGACGAAATTGGTAAATTTGTAAGCATAATTAAGTAAGGGAGGTAAACTTATTGAAAAATGGATTATATGCTATCTATAATGGAAGAGAATATGAAGCTGGAGTTAAAGAGGATGGTAGTATTACATTGCGTTCAAATGACAGTAATGATTTAAAAAATGGATTTACTTTATATAAAAATATTATTTATATCAAAAGAGTTAAATCAAATGAAGTAGAATCTATATATTCTACCATAACATATGCTGATTATAATGGATGTAAGTGTCAAGTGATAAAAGAAATTGATGATAAATTATTATTAAATGCAATACTAGGTGATTATAAAATTTTTGTAAGTCTAGGATTTGATATGGTTGATAGAGGTGTATATAATAAATGGGTTAACGCGAAGGATGTTGAAAGAGTTTATGAGATAAGGGAAGCAGTATCTATATAAAGCACAAGTGATTTACTAAGAAATATTAATCAGTTGACTACAAAACTAGTGAGCAAATAACCGCATAAAAAAGGATGAATAAATTATCTAATAAAATGAATAAGATATATATAATAACTTATTGCATAATTGTAATAATGCAGTTAATCAAGTAAAAAGCCCATAAAGCTATAAAAATAAAAGTACAAGATAGATTAAACTTTAAATAATTGAATAAATAATTTAATACATTTTAAAACATGGGCTTTAGGGGCAACAAAAAAATTTAAAAAGATTAATGTTTCAGTAATTGAAGCATTAATCTTTTTTCATGTATTAAAATAGATTTAAAAGTAAAGATAACAAGTCTTGTAAAGATATAATATATGATGCTAATGATTAGTATAAAGTAGTGGACACAGCAAGTCGAACTAACTAAAATTATATTTAGTTAAGAAATAATTGTTTGAATTTGTAAGTCATCCAATAGATGGAGTAATAGGAGTTGCAATAGGACGAATAGTAGGAGATATACTAATAATAATAGCAACAGATGGAATAGCAGAATCTATAATGGGATATCTTCCAGAAATAGCAAATAAAATAAAAAATGGAGAAAGATTTGAAAGGATAGTAGATTCTATTAGAGGAGCTAAGGGGGGAGGTAATCCTGAAGCACATAATGTAGTTAACTATATGAAACTAAAAGAACAATATAAAGTAACAGAACTAGGCAATGATGTTGTTGAAAGTCTAAGAACAACTGGTAAGTTACCTAGTGAGTATATAACTGAACAAGAGGCACTTAATGCAGGATGGAAAAGAGGTAAAGCGTTAAATAATTATGCACCAGGTAAAAAATATGGTGGTGATATTTTTAAAAATGATACTAAAGTGCTACCTGATGCACAGGGTAGAGTATGGTATGAGGCTGATGTAGGATTAGATTATACTAGGGGAAGAAATAATAACCCAGGTTATAGAATATTATATTCAAATGATGGTTTAATATATGGAACCTATGATCATTATGAGTCAGTATTTAAGATTGGCACATACAAATAATAAAATGCAAGATACAGATTAGTTCTGTATCTTGTACTAAATACTCAGGAGGTATTATGACGATAATAGAAGTTTTAAGCATGTATACAAAAGATTATTTATCTAGTAATGAATTTGAACAATGGGTATATCAAAATGAAGAGAAATTAAATAAATCATTTGATGATAGCCTATACTATGAAATTATCGCAACTGATTACAATAATAAGAAAGAGGTAATTAATTTAAAAAACAAATTAGAGGAATATTTAAATTGCAATTATACTAATGAATTTAATAATATTAATGATTGTTACATTGATAAAGTTATTGATACTAGTGAAATAGAAAATCCAATTATAAAATCATTAAAGGAAAGATATAGACGAAAACAAAATGTTGAATTTGACTGTATTAATATAAATTCTTTAAAAGAATTACATCAAAATATAAAAGATAAATTTGGTTTTTCACAATATTATGGAATGAATTGGGATGCATTAAGAGACTTTTTAAGAGAAACTGAATTACCTAAACAAATAATTTTTAATGGGTGGAGTCATTTGCTTGAGATAATGCCTAAGGACTCAAATGTTTTAAAAGAGATATTAGTAGAATATGGTTCTAATGACTGTGAAGTAATATATAATGACTAGTTAAATATATTTTGGATACAGATAAATAAAGTAAGAATTTATTGAAAACCTCTGGAGTTAATCTAGAGGTTTTCTTGAAAATATAAAGAATCATTAGTGAATTTATATAATATCACTAAATCTTTTAAGGCAGGTGGTATTTATGAATAATAAATGGAATTTTGAAATGAATGAAAAAACTTTAAATATATATAGGAATTTAAGTAGTCAGATTGATAAGGTATTTAGACATACAAGACAAGGTAGCATAAAAACTAGGTATAGATATCAAGATGGTATGAACCATTTTGCTAAGTTTTTAGCAGAAATATTTAAAAAACAAAATTTAAATAAGATAGAGGATAAACACTTGCAAATAAAGTAGATGAATTTCTTGATTCAGGAATGTCCTTTCAAGAAGCTAAGAAACAAGCGAAGAAATGGTTGGATTCACAAGCTGCATTACACAATCCTGACCAAATTGCAGGTGGTAATCCATTAAATATAGGAGGTATGGGATATAAAAAAATAAATTCATCAATAAGCTCACAATGGCAATATAGAATAGACGAGGTTGATGAACAAATAAGAAAATTAGCTAAAAAAATCACGGATAAAGAAAAAAATCAATATACTTAAATGTAAAGTTAAAATACTAGGAGGGTAATAGATGAAGGATGATTTATTTAAAGAATATAAAATCAATAGTAAAGTTGATACCACTTTAATTGACAAATATAAAGAAATAATACCAATAGAGTTACTATCTATATGGGAAGTGTACGGATTTGGCTCTATATTAAATGGAGATTTAAAGATAGTTAACCTAGAGGAGTATCAATCAGTTGTAGATATGTCATATTTTAGAGCAAATATAGCTATTCCAATAATGGTTACTGGTTTTGGTGATATAATAACATGGGAAAAAATGAATATGTAAGTATTATAAAATATAAAAATGGAACATTTGATATTATCTTAAAAAGATTCAAACATTTTTTCAATTGCTTACAAGATGATTATTTCGTGGAAAAATATCTGGAATTAAATAAATATAATGAAGCTGTAAAAAAATATGGAGAATTAGATTATTACGAATGCTTTACTAGGGCTACGAGGCAGTGAAAAAGTAGAAAATTTAAAAAAGGTAAAAATAAAAGAGCATATAGAATTAATTACACAAATGGTAGGTAAAATTGAATAATAAAAATTAGTTAATTAAATACATAAAAATTTCATTAAAAAAAATAACAATCTCTAATTTATACACTAAATCTAAAGTATTTCAACTTTAAGGATAAATATTAAGTATGATATATTTTATACATAAAGAAACGTTTACAAAGGAAGGGGAGGGTTAATATGATAAAAAAATCAAAAAAAGAGAGAGTAAGTAAGAAGCAAAGATTTAAAAGATTTAAAAATAATAAGGAATTATTGTTATTAACAGTACCAGGTACAATTTGGTTTTTAATATTTGCATACTTACCGATGTTTGGAGTTATTATAGCGTTTAAAGATTGGAAAATTCATGGTGGATTTTTAGAAAGTTTAGTTAAAAGTGAATGGGTAGGATTAAAAAACTTCAAATTTTTATTTCAAAGTAGTGATGCATGGCTTATAACAAAAAATACAGTGGCTTATAACCTTGTATTTATAATATTAGGAATAGTAATTCCAGTAACTCTTGCAATACTATTGAAAGAACTATTAAACAAAAGGGGATCAAAGTTTTATCAAAGTTCAATGTTTTTACCATACTTTTTATCTTGGGTTGTAGTAAGTTATTGTTTATATGCATTCTTAAGCCCAGAAAAAGGATATATAAATGGCGTTTTAAGTTCTTTTGGAGTTGATACGGTATCTTGGTACACAGAACCTAAATTTTGGCCTTTTATAATAATCTTTATGAGTCAATGGAAGGGAATTGGATATGGAACAGTTGTTTATTTAGCAGCAATATGCGGTATAGATAAGACTTACTATGAAGCAGCTATAATTGATGGTGCTAATAAATGGCAACAAATCAAGCATATAACAATTCCACTACTAAAGCCGGTATTAATAATAATGTTTATAACTGCAATTGGAGGAATGTTTAGGTCAGACTTTGGATTATTCTATCAATTACCTAAGAATTCAGGAGCCTTATATCCAGTAACAAATGTTATAGATACTTATGTATATAGAGGACTTATGAATTTAGGTAATATAGGAATGAGTTCAGCAGCAGGTTTATATCAATCATTCGTAGGACTTGTATTAATATTAGTAACAAATGGAATAGTTAGAAAAGTAGATAGTGAAAACGCATTCTTCTAAGATAAAGGTGGTGTATTGAAATGTTAGAAACAGGAAATAGAGTAACTAGATTTAAAAGAAAAAAAGCTAAAGAGCCAGCTGAAGAAACTAGTAAGTTTAATTCTATATCAAAGGGAACTAATGTTGTATTAAATATATTATTTATTATACTAGCAGCCTTATGTATAATCCCATTCGTATTTGTCTTAATTATATCACTTACAAGCGAACAAGCTCTTCAAGCAAATGGTTATAGATTTTGGCCACAAGAGTGGAGTCTTGGAGCATATAAATATATATTTTCATCAGGAAGTCAAATAATGAGAGCATATGGAATAACAATAATAGTAACTGTATCAGGTACATTGTTGGGACTAGCTATAATGTCAATGTATGGATATGCTTTATCAAGAAAGAGCTTTGCATATAGAAAGTTTTTTACAAAGTTAATATTTATACCAATGTTATTTTCAGGCGGTATGGTTTCATCATACTTAGTTGTTACAAGATTTTTAGGATTAAAGAATAATATATTAGCACTTATACTTCCAATGTGTGTAAGCTCATTTAATATAATAATTCTTAGAACATTCTTCAAAACTACTGTACCAGATGCAATTGTAGAATCAGCTAAAATTGATGGTGCATCAGAATGGAAATTATTCTTAAAGATAGTATTACCTATATCTCTTCCAGGAATAGCAACTATAGCCTTATTCCTAACTTTAGGATACTGGAATGATTGGTTTAACGCCATGTTATATATTGATGATAATAGTTTAATGCCATTACAATATTTGCTTATTAGAATAGAAAGTTCAATAGAATTTTTAGCTAATAATGCTGCATTAATGGGAGCAAATGCATTAGAAGCTAGTGCAAATATGCCAAAGGATACAGCTAAGATGGCAATAGTAGTAATAACAACTTTACCAATTATATTTGCATATCCTTTCTTCCAAAGATACTTTGTAAATGGATTAACAATTGGGGCAGTAAAAGAATAGTAAGTAATAAATTATTTAATATTTTGGGGTGGCTAAATGCCATCTCAAAACATAATTTAAGATTAAAATATAGATTTGAAACATAAGATTATATAATGAGCAATAAAGATTAAAAGAGGTGTTTATATGTATTATTTATTAGAAAGAATAGAGAAAACTTGTGGAGAAATAGCTAAATATGTGTACAGAGATGAAATTAATCTTGAAAACTATAAGTACATAGATGGAAACTATCATAATATAGATTTAATAAAAGAAGCACCAGAAGATGGATGGAGAGAGTTTAAAAGTGGGGACCTTTGGGGAGGAAAAGACTGTCATGGATGGTTTAAGTGTTCAGTAGAAGTTCCTGAAAGTTTTAAAGGAAAAACAATAGCATTAAATTTTCATACCTTTGAGGAAGGATGGGATGCAACAAATCCACAATTTATTTTATATGTTAATGGTGAACAAATTCAGGGTTTAGATATAAATCATAGAGAGGTAATATTAACTCATGATGCAGTTCCGGGAACTAAGTATGAAATAGACTTACATGCATATGCTGGTATGCTTGCAGATAAGTTAGCCACATTACATGGAAAATTAGTTGTAATAGATATGCCTACTAGAGAATTATATTTTAACTTAAAAGTTCCAGTAGATGTTTGTAAAGAGTTAGAAAAAGAAGATAAAAACAGAATAGATATGATAACTGTTTTAAATGATGCTATAAATTTAATTGATTTAAGAAGACCAAAATCAAAGGAATTTGATGATAGTATAGCTAAAGTAAATGAATTTTTAAATGAAAAATTCTATGGAGAATTATGTGGACATGAAGATGTAGTTGCTACATGTGTTGGACATACTCATATAGATGTTGCTTGGTTATGGACAGTTGCTCAAACTAGAGAAAAAGTTGCAAGAAGTTTTTCAACAGTATTAAAGCTAATGGAAGAATATCCAGAGTATGTATTTATGTCATCACAACCTCAGCTTTATAAGTTCTTGAAAGAAGATCATCCTAAAATATATAAAAAAGTTAAAGAAAAGATTAAAGAAGGTGTTTGGGAAGCTGAAGGGGCTATGTGGCTTGAAGCTGATTGTAACGTAACATCAGGTGAATCATTAGTAAGACAAATTTTACATGGAAAGAGATTTTTTAAAGAAGAATTTAATGTTGATAATAAAGTTCTTTGGTTACCAGATGTATTTGGATATTCAGCAGCAATTCCTCAGATATTAAAGAAATCAGATGTAGACTACTTTATGACTACAAAAATTGCGTGGAATCAATTTAATAAAATTCCAAATGATACATTTATGTGGCAAGGAATTGATGGAACAGAAGTATTAACACACTTTATAACTACAACTTGTCCAGGACAAGACAGAGCATCACATTTTACAACTTATAATGGACATATTCAACCAGATGCTGTAATGGGTTCTTGGAGAAGATACCAAAATAAAAATATAAATAATGATGTATTGGTTTCCTTTGGATGGGGAGATGGTGGTGGTGGAGCCACTTTAGAAATGCTTGAAAATGGAAGAAGACTAGCAAAGGGAATTCCAGGAGCTCCAAAAGTAAAAATGGGTACAGCATTAGATTATTTCAAGAGATTAGATGAAAAAACTAAGGGAAATAATAAATTACCAAAGTGGGTTGGAGAATTATATCTTGAATACCATAGAGGAACGTATACTTCAATGGCTAGAAATAAGAGAGATAATAGATTTTGCGAAAACTTATATACTTCAGCAGAAAAGGTTAATTCATTATCAATGCTTTACGGAAAAAATTATCCATATAGAAGTATAGCTGATTCATGGGAAACAGTATTATTAAATCAATTCCATGATATAATTCCAGGATCTTCTATTAAGGAGGTTTATGACGTAACAGAAGTTGAATATAAAGAGTTAATTGAAAATGGTAATAAGTTAGTTAATGAAGCATTAGATTATATAGCTTCAAAGATTAATATAAAAGATAGAAGTGTTGTTGTATCAAATACATTAGGTTTTAAAAGAAGTGATATAGCCACATTCCAAGTACCAGAAGATATTAAAAATCCAGCTGTTATAGATAATAATGGAGAAGAATTAGTATGTCAAAGAATAGAAGATAATAAAGCAATATTCTTTGCTACAAATATTCCTGCCAATGGACATAAGACATTTAGGATAGTTGAAAGTACTAAGGAAGTAGCTTTAGATACAGTTTTAACTAATAAAGAAGCTGAAAATAAATTTATTAAAATTAAGTTTGATGATAAAGGACAAATAGTTTCATTTATAGATAAAGCATCAGATAGAGAAATATTAAAAGAAGGTGCTATAGGAAATGAAATTCAAGCCTTTGAAGATAAACCAATGTGTTTTGATAACTGGGATATAGATATATACTATAAAGAAAAAATGTGGAAAGTAGATGACGTAAGAAGTATTGAAGTAGTAGAAAAAGGACCAGTAAGAAGTACATTAAGAATTGAAAGAAAGTTTTTAGAATCAACAATAGTTCAAAAGATTTATATATATAATGATATTCAAAGAGTAGACTTTGACTCATATGTAGATTGGAAGGAGTTTGATATATTATTAAAGGCTGCATTCCCAGTTGATATTAATGCAAGTGAAGCTACTTATGAAATCCAATACGGAAATGTTACTAGATCAACTCATAACAATACCTCATGGGATGTTGCAAAATTTGAAGTATGTGGACACAAGTGGGCAGATCTTTCAGAAGGTGATTTTGGAGTATCTATGTTAAACAACTGTAAGTATGGACATGATATTAAGGATGGAAATATGAGATTAACTTTACTTAAATCCTCAACTGATCCAAATCCAGATGCAGATAAAGAAGAACATTACTTCACTTATTCAATTTATCCACACTTAGGAAATTGGAAGGATGCTAATACAGCTCAAATGGCATATGAAATAAATACACCTTTATATACAAAGGTTGAAGAGGTTCATGAAGGCGAATTATCTAATGAGTTAAGCTTAGTTAAGGTAGATAAAAATAATGTAATGATTGAAGTAATAAAGAAAGCTGAAGATACAGAGCATTTAGTTTTAAGAATGTATGAATTCCATAACAAGAGAACTAAAGCAACTTTAGAGTTTTTAAAAGACATTGAAGAAATTTGTGAATGTAACTTAATGGAAAGAGATTTAGAAGCTATTAAAGCTAATGGAAATAAAGTTGAATTTACAATTAAACCATATGAAATTAAGACATTTAAGTTTAAACTAAAATAATTTAACCCAAAAAGAAACACAGTTAATTATTGTGTTTCTTTTTTGTAATTTAATATATTTATATAAAATTAAAAAGTTTTAAATATGCATATAGAAAATATATTTAAAATACAGTTTAAATCATAAAATATAGTAAATAAATTACAAAAGGTAATATATAGAATTTATATATTAAGTCCAAAGAATATAGAATTTTTTCACTGTAAAGGTTTTATATAGGGGTGTATAATTTGAGGTGTAAAGGATAAAGGAAAAAAATAGGAGGGGTTAATTATGAAAAGGGTTAAAAAGTTATTAGCTTTAGTAACCTGTGGAGTTTTAGCAACATCATTAGCGTTAACTGGTTGTGGAAACTCATCGACATCTGATAAAAAAGATGGTGAAACTGTTAATTTAACTTGGTACACAATTGGTCAAGAGCCAAAGGATCTTAGTTTAGTAGAAGACGAAATAAACAAGTATCTAAAGGACAAAATAAATGCAACTATAGATATGAAGTTTGCAGACTTTGGTGATTATGATCAAAAATTATCTGTAGTTATAAATTCAGGAGAAGCTTTCGACTTAGCATTTACTTGCTCTTGGGCAGGAAATTATGTTGGAAACGCTAGAAAAGGTGCCTTCCTTGAATTAGATTCATATCTAGATACAACAGGTAAGGATATGAAAAATGAAATAGATGAGAGATTTTGGAATGGAGCAAAAGTTGAAGGAAAAACTTATGCAGTACCTAACCAAAAAGAACTTGGTGTACAACCTATGTGGGTGTTTACTAAAGAGCTTGTAGATAAATATAACATACCTTATCAAGATATTAAAGATTTAGAAGATTTAGAGCCTTGGCTTAAACTTATAAAGGAAAAAGAACCAGATGTAGTTCCACTATATATAGATAAGAATTTATCACCACCACAATATTTTGATATGTTCTCAGAACCATTTGGAATTGAATATGCAGACGAAAGTTTAACAGTTAAAAATATCTTTGATACAGATAAATTCAAGAGTACTTTAAAAACTCTAAGAAAATATTATGAGTTAGGATATATAAATACTGATGGAGCTATAGCTAAATATGATAAGACAGTTAAGAGATTTGTAACTAAAGCAGACGGACAACCATATGCAGAAGGACTTTGGGCTAAAGATGTTGGATATCCATTAGTTGCAACACCAATTATGGATACTTATATAACAAGTGCTTCAACAACTGGATCAATGATAGCAGTTTCAAAAAATTCTAAGAATCCAGAAAAAGCAGTTGAATTCTTAAATCTTTTAAACACTGATGAAAAGTTAAGAAATTTAGTTAACTATGGTGTTGAAGGAACTCACTATGAAAAAGTTGGTGATAAACAAGTTAAATTATTACCAAGAAGTATTGATTATAGTGTTGCATATTTCTCAGTAGGAAACTTATTTAAGACTGATGTTTTAGATACAGAACCTACAAGTAAGTGGGAAGAATTTGAAGAATTTAATAAGAATTCAAAGGTTTCACCTGCTTTAGGATTTAAGTTTAATCCAGAACCAGTAAGTACTCAAATAGCTGGTATAAGTAATGCTTACCAAGAATTTAGAGCATTAATTTTCAGTGGATCAGTTGATATTGATGAATATATTGACAAACTAAATACTAAGCTAAAAGAACAAGGTATGGATGACGTTATTAAAGAAATGCAAAAGCAAGTTGATGAATGGAAAAAGGAAAATAATAAGTAATATAACAATATAAAAATATCAAGGATTTTATAGTCCTTGATATTTTTTATTACATATATAAAGGAATTAAAATTAAGGAGGTATTAATATGTTATCTATTGTAAATATATATAATTTTATACGAAAAACAGTTTATCCAAGTGGTGAATTTATTTTAGATGATTATGAAACTGTTGTAAGGCAAATAGAAATTTTAAAGCAATATGGTTTACCATCTACTTATGCATTAAAATATGATGCATTAATGGATAAAAGATATAGTAATTTAATTAAAAATAGTATAGATGAATATGATGAAGTTGGTGTTTGGTGGGAAATTGATGAAAGCCTTGCTAGAAAAGCTGGAGTTAGGTGGAAGGGGGAAACTCCAGTAGATGATCATGTTAATATAGGGTATTCCTTAGGATATTCACCAGAAGATAGAATTAAAATGATAGATATTTATATGGAGGACTTTAAAAATATATTTGGATATTATCCAAAGTCAGTAGGTTCATGGGTAATTGATATAGTTACTTTAAATTATTTTAAAGAAAAGTACGGTATAGTGGCAGCAGCTATATGTCGCGATCAAATAGGAACAGATGGATTTACTTTATGGGGTGGATATTTTAATCAAGGATATTATCCAAGCAAATTAAATGAATATATGCCAGCTCAAAGAAAGGAAAATCAATTAGACTTACCTATATTTAGACTTTTAGGGCCTGATCCAATATATTCCTTTGAAGATGGATTAAGAAAGGGAATTAATGATGTATTTACTTTAGAGCCAGCAGGAAGAATAGGTTCAACTAAAGAATGGATAGAATGGATTTTTGATAGAATGACAAATGAAGATGGGTTAGGATTTTCTTATGCTCAAGTAGGTCAAGAAAACACATTCTTATGGAATACTATGGTAAAGGGATATGAAATACAAATACCATATGTAGCAAAACTTGCAAAAGAAGAGAAAGTTAGAGTAGAAACTTTGGAAGAAACAGGTAAATGGTTTAATAAAAGATATAAATTAACTCCACCAACAACATTTGTTGCATCAGAAGATTGGAATAAGGAAGAAGATTTAAAAACTGTTTGGTATAATAGTCGTTTTTATAGAGTTAGCTTTCTTTTTGATAATAATAAGCTTTCTATAAGAGATTTACACATGTTTAATGAAAACTATAAGTCTAGATATTATAATAATTCTTTAAATAATGATGAAAGTATTTTTGATGCATTACCTATCTTAAATGCACATTATTGGAGTAATGAAAATTTTAGAGCGTCTATAGATTTAATTTTAGTAAATAGTAAAGGGGAAAAAATCCCTTTAGAAGGAGATAAGGCTGAGTTTATAGCAGAGAGTGATTCAAGATATAAAATTAAATGGAATTCTAACTACTGTATAATAAATATTATATGTAATGAGGATAGCATAATACTTGAGGTAAATGAAAGTTTAAAAAATAATAAAATAGCTTTATGTATAAATACTATTCCTGTTTTAAAGAGGATAAATAAAGGGATTTTAGAGTGTTGTCATAACGGCTTTAATTATAAAATGAAAGCTAGCAAGGGTAAATTTATAGCTGAAGAAGGAAATAAGATTTTAGTATTATCAGAAAATAATAGAATCGTACTTTGTTTTTCAGATTTAAATAATAATAAAATTAATTTCTTTAATAGTGAGTATATTAAGAATAAAGAAAAGGTAGATAGTTATATTCCTAAATATAAAAGATTAACTAGCACTTCCAAAGTTAGACATAGAGCATTTTCACCAATAGTAATTCCAAAGGTTATGTTAAAAAATGCTCCTTATAAGGGAGAATTTAAAATAGAAAATCCTAATGATTCTGGTGAAATTTATTATACTACAGATGGAAGTGATCCAGATAAATTTTCTAATATATATACTTCACCAATAAAGGTTAAAGGTGAAACTATTATAAAAGCTATTGCATATAAAGATGGTTTTAATAAAAGCAGTATTGAAGAAGGAAGGTTTTATACAACACTTCCTATAAAAGATATAAAAACCTTCACTAATCCTACAGATAATAAGAAATATAATAGTAATGGAGTATATGATCTTATTGATGGTAAAAAGGGAACTATATCATATAGAGATGGTGGCTGGCTTGGATATACTGAAGATATGGATGTTGTTATTGATTTAGGGGAAGTTTTAGATGTAAAAACTATAACAGTAGGGTTCCTTCAAGACACTAGAGCATGGATATATTATCCTAGATATGTTGAATTTTTTACTTCAATAGAGGGTGAAAGTTTTGAGAAGCTAGGAAGAATAAATTATAAGAATAAGATTCCAAGGCAAGAAGTTGGAATAGAAAATATATCCATAAAAAATAATACTAAAGTTAGATATATAAGAGTATTTGCAAAGAATGAAGAGATTTGCCCAGAATGGAGCATAATGAAGGGAGAAGCACCGGCATTTATGTTTGTAGATCAAATAACTTGTATGTAGTTATAATTTATATAGTTAAAGAGATTGTATTTAAATTATAATTTTTCAAGTATAACTAATAAACTGAAAATAAATAATAGCCAGTAGAAATTTTGAATTCTACTGGCTTTATTATTAGTTAAATATTTTATTCTAAATTCGTAAAGGACAAACCAATCCTACAAAGAAAAAGTTATTTTGATAAATATAATTTTATAATAATATTTTAGCAAATGAATTTTATAGTAAGAGTTTTTTTAGTTAATATATAGTTTGTCCACTATATCAGGTATTATATAAATTTTATAATAGTAGTATAGAAATTATTTTAATAATAAGGTTTACGAATGGAGGAGACAAAATGCATTATGAACAATTTATAGAAGGTGACAATTCAAAAAGATTAGATTTATTAAATAAAATAAAGATATTAATATTAGCTGTAGCTGCTTTAGTTTATATTTTTTTAGGTATTACTTTAGCTATTATTACTTTATTAATGTATGTTGCTTTTAATTTTTTAACTTTAAATTTGTTTGTTGAGTATGAGTATGAATTAACAGAAGATGAGCTTGATTTATCAAAAATAATGAGTAAAAAAAAGAGAAAATTAATTAAAACTATAAATCTTAGAAATGCAGAATACTTTAAAGATGCATCAGAGTTTAATCCAGCAAGATATAGTGATATAAAGGTATCTAAACTTTATAGTAAGAAATATGAAAATAAAGAAAAGCAAGTAGTTCTTATTAATGAAGAAGGAGCTATAAGTGCATATGAATTAGTTCTAAAAGATGAAATAAGAAAAGAAGTAGAAAGAATTAAAAGAAGGGGGTAGCTTTAAATGTATTTAATACCAAGTCCTAAAAAGTTAGTAAATAAAAGTGGAAGTTTCAGAATTAAAAGAGATACAAAAATAATTTTAAATTATAATTGTGATTTTAATAATTTTGAAGCAGCTTTAATTCTTAAAAATGAAATTAAAGATAAGTTAGGTTTTAATATAAAGATAAATAAGGGTTATATAAATGATAGATATAAAAACTCTATAAACCTTATAAAATCAGGTGCTATAGGTAATGAAGAAGGTTATAAATTAGAGATAAATGAAGATTCTATAAATGTAATTAGTTATGGAAATTCTGGGTTGTTTTATGGTATTCAAACATTAATGCAAATAATAAGACAACGTGGTGCAATTTTACCTAATTTAGAAATAGAAGATGAACCTTATTTTAAAAATCGTGGATTTTATCATGATGTTACTCGAGGAAGGGTACCTAAGTTAGAAACACTAAAAAAATTAGTAGATAAGGCTGCCTTTTATAAAGTAAATCAAATTCAGTTATATATTGAACATACTTTTGCTTTTAAGGATATGAGTGAGGTTTGGGTAGATAAAGATCCATTAACGGCAGAGGAAATATTAATTCTTGATGAATATTGTAAAGTGCGTCATATAGAGTTAATACCTTCATTAGCTACATTTGGACATCTATATGAAGTTTTACGTACAAAGTCTTACAGTAATTTATGTGAATTAGAAAATATGGAGAATGATGAATACTCTTTTGTAGATAGAATGGCACATCATACATTAGATGTAAGTAATGATGAAAGTTTAAAGCTTGTTAAAAATATGCTAAATGAGTTTATTCCACTTTTCACTTCAAATAAGTTTAATATATGTGGTGATGAAACTTTTGATTTAGGAAAGGGAAAAAGTAAGAGCCTTGGAGAGGAGATAGGACAAGGAAAACTATATACAATATTTTTAAATAAAATAATAGATATTGTAAAGGGATATGATAAGGAAGTTATGTTCTGGGGAGATGTTATATTAAATCATACAGAGGTAATAAATGAAATACCAAAGGATGTAATATGTTTAAATTGGAATTATGGCTCAGAGGCAACAGAAGAAGGCACAAGAAAAATATATGAAGCAGGAAGAGAACAATATGTATGTCCAGGGGTTGCAGGTTGGAGTCATCTTATGAATCTTATGGATAATGGATTTGAAAATATAAGAAGAATGGTAAGTTATGGAGTAAAATATAAAGCTTCTGGTGTTTTAAATACAAACTGGGGTGATTATGGACATATAAATATTCTTAATTCATCAATACCAGGAATGGCTTATGGAGGAGCATTATCTTGGAATCCAAATGGAGAAAAGGATTTTGAAACTATATACAAAGCTTTATCAATTATTGAATATGGAGATAATTCATTAACTATTGTTTCATTATTAAGAGATTTAGGTAATACTCAAGTTGTTAGTTGGTCTGATTTAGTAAGATGGAAAGAGCTATTTAATAAGAATTCAGAAGTAAGAGAAAATACTAAAAGCTTAAATCCAAATAAAATTAAGGAAGCACGTGATAAGGCGTGTGAAATAGAAGAAAAGTTAACATCTTTATTAGTCAGTGTAAGAGATAAAAAAGAGATACAAGAATTTATTGTTTGTGCAAGAGGTATAATTCTTATTAATGAATTCTTCTTGTTATTATTAAAATATAAGTTTAAAACTAAAAATAATTTTAGTGATTTTGATAATAATAAATTAGCCAAAGATTTTGAAGAATGGTTTTATGATTATTCTTATATATGGAGAAATACTTCAAAAGAAAGTGAATTAAATAGAATAGGGGAAGTTATAAAATATACATCTAAAGCATTACGAGAATTTTAGTGAAAAAGGTTAGAAATTTATAATTTATATAAAATAATGTAGATTTAAGCAATTAAATATAAAAAAAGTTCACTATAAAAAAAGAAATATATATTTTATAATCATATTGTAAACGTTATTAGAAACAAGAGATAAAAAGGGAGGGCTAGTTTATGAAGATTAAAAAATTATTAGCATTAGCAGCATGTGCTACATTAACAACTACAACATTGTTAACAGGATGCGGTAATTCAGGGTCTGAATCAGGAAAGAAAGGTAATGAACCGGTTACATTAACTTGGTATACAATTGGACAAGAACCAAAAGACTTGCAAATGGTAGAGGATGAAGTTAATAAATATTTAGAAGAAAAAATAAACGCTAAAGTTGATATGAAGTTTATAGATTACGGTGATTACAATCAAAAGATGTCGGTAATTGTAAATTCAGGAGAAAATTTTGATTTAGCATTTACTTGTTCATGGGCAGGAGATTATTTAGGAAATTCAAGAAAAGGGGCATTCTTAGAACTAAATGACTACTTAGAAACTATAGGTAAGGACATGAAGGAAGCAATAGATGAGAGGTTTTGGGATGGAGCTACAATAGATGGAAAAATTTATGCTGTACCAAATCAAAAGGAAATATCAACAGCACCGATGTGGGCATTTACTAAGGAGTATGTAGATAAATACAATATACCTTATCAAGACATACACACAATTCAAGATTTAGAACCATGGCTTAAAATTATAAAAGAAAATGAACCAGGTGTAACACCTCTCTATATAACAAAGGGTTTTTCAGCACCTCAATATTTTGATCAGTTAGTTGATCCAGTTGGAGTTGAACATGGCGATGATAGCTTAAAAATCAAAAATATGTTTGAAACAGATAAAATGAAAGAACAACTAGAATGTTTAAGAAAATATTATGAAGCAGGATATATAAATGCTGATGCATCTACAGCTGTAGATGATAAATCAGTTAAGAGATTTGTAACTAAAGGTGATGGACAACCATATGCAGAAAAGCTTTGGTCAAAAGATTTAAAATATGAAGTAGTATCGTCTCAAATAATGGATACTTATATAACAAATGCTTCAACAACAGGTTCTATGATAGCAGTTTCAAAGAATTCTAAGAATCCAGAAAAAGCAGTTGAATTCTTAAACCTTTTAAATACTGATGAATATTTAAGAAACTTAATTAACTACGGTATTGAAGGAACTCACTATGAAAAGGTTGGAGAAAAGCAAATTAAGTTATTACCAAAAGAAGAAGATTATAGAGTTGGATATTACACAATGGGTAATCTATTCCTTACTTATATTTTAGATAATGAACCATTAACTAAGTGGGATGAATTTCAAGATTTCAATAATAAAGCTAAAAATTCACCAGCTTTAGGATTTAAGTTTGATCCATCTTCAGTAAGTACTGAAATAGCAGCTGTAAACAATGTTCTTGAAGAGTTTAAGGCAACAATATACAGTGGATCAGTAGATATTAATGAATATCTAACTAAGTTAAATAACAAATTAAAAGAACAAGGTATAGATAAAATAATAGAAGAAATGCAAAAACAAATAGATGAATGGGCAAAAACAAATAAATAATAATATAAGCTAATGATATAGGTGATATGATGGTAAAATTAATAAATTTAACATCATTATCACCTATAGTTTTAGTCAATAGAAAAATATTAAGTAATGAAAGTTTACTTCATTATGTAGTTTTTAATTAAAAGGATGTGTTATTAATAATGAGTAAAAAATATATATTTCCAAAGAGCTTTTGGTGGGGAGCTGCAACTTCAGGACCACAATCAGAAGGTAGATTTAACAAAATTCATAAAAGTGTATTTGATTATTGGTTTGATATAGCTCCAGAGGTGTTTTTTAATGAAGTTGGACCTAATGTAGCATCTAATTTTTATAATAGCTACAAGGAAGATTTAGCTATGTTTAAAGAAATTGGATTTAATAGTTTTAGAACTTCAATACAATGGACAAGACTTATAAAAGATTTTGAGACAGGAGAACCAGATGAAGATGGAGTTAGATTTTATAATGATGTGATAGATGAAAGTTTAAAAAATGGGATAATACCTGTTATGAATTTACATCATTTTGATTTACCAGTTGAGTTATATGATAAATATGGTGGTTGGGAATCAAAGCATGTAGTTGATTTATTTGTTAAGTTTGCAGAAACAGCATTTAAACTATTTAGTGATAGGGTAAAATATTGGGCAACATTTAATGAACCAATAGTAGTTGTTGAGGGGCAATATCTTTATAAATTCCATTATCCTCAGATTGTAGATGGAAAGAAGGCTGTACAATGTTTATATAACTTAAACTTAGCTTCAGCAAAAGTTATTAAAGCATTTAGAGAACTTGGATGTGAAAAAGAAGGAGGAAAAATAGGTATTATTTTAAATTTAACTCCAGCTTATCCAAGAAGTAATAATGAAGAGGATGTTAAGGCTGCTAAATTTGCAGATAGTTTCTTTAATAATTCTTTTTTAGATCCTGCAGTTAAAGGTGAATTCCCTAGAGTTCTTACAGCGGTTTTAGAAAAAGATGAAGTTATGTTCCAATTCACAGAAGAAGAAATGAAAATCATAAAAGAAAATACCGTAGATTTCTTGGGTGTGAATTACTATCAACCAAGAAGAGTTAAGGCTAAAGAAAGTGAGTATAAGGAAAATACTTGGATGCCTGACAAGTACTTTGATAATTATGAAATGCCAGGTAGAAGGATGAATCCTTATAGGGGATGGGAGATATATCCTCAGTGTATGTATGACATTGCCAAAAATATAAGAGAAAATTATAACAATATTCCATGGTATATTTCAGAAAATGGGATGGGTGTTGAAGGTGAAAGTAGATATATAAATAAAGATGGAGTAATAGAAGATGATTATAGAATAGATTTCTATAAAGAGCATTTAGAATATCTTCATAAAGGAATTATGGAGGGTTCAAATTGCTTTGGTTATCACGCATGGACACCTATAGATTGCTGGTCATGGTGTAATTCATATAAAAATAGATATGGGTTCATATCAGTAGATTTAGAAACTCAAAAGAAAACAATAAAGAAATCAGGAAGATGGATAAAAGAAGTATCTGACAATAATGGATTTTAGTTTAAAGGAGTAGCTTTTATGAGAAATTATATAGTGTATGACATAGGTGGTTCAGCTGTAAAATGGTCAGTTATTAATGAAAATGGAGAATTTTTAAAAAGTGGTAGTGTTGGTATTGCTGAAACTGTAGAAGAATTTTTTAATACTCTTTCAGATATTACAAATAAAAATAGAGATGAATTTAAATTAGAAGGAATAGCTATAAGTTCACCAGGAGCAGTAGATAGCGAAAGTGGAATAGTTTATGGAGCAAGTGCAATACCATATATTCACGGTCCAAACTTTAAAGAAATATTATTTAATAAAACAGGTTTAAAGGTAGAAATAGAAAATGATGCAAATTGTGCAGCTTTAGGTGAATGTTGGCTAGGCGCTGGAAAGAAAGAAGCGGATTTGGCTTTTGTAGTTTGTGGAACTGGAATTGGTGGTGCATTAGTTAAGGATAAAAGAATCCACAAAGGTGTGAATAAACATGGTGGAGAATTTGGATATTGTATTATAGATGTGGATAAAAATTCAGAAAATAAATACTTAACTTGGAGTAAAGTTGGATCTACAGCTGCACTTGCAAGAAAAATTGCTAAAAGAAAAGGCATTGATATAAAAGATTTTAATGGATTAAAGGCATTTGAGCTTTATGAGAATAATGATGAAATTGCTATAGAGGAAGTAAATAATTATTTTACTTATATGGCTGTTGGAATTTATAACATTCAATATACTTATGATCCAGAAGTAATTATTTTAGGTGGAGGAATTTCTGAAAGAGAAGGTTTTATTGAAGAAATAGATAAAAGGCTAAATGAAATAATGTTAATAAATAAAGATGGCAAGATAAAACCAGTTGTAAGAAAGTGTGAGTATGGAAATAATGCCAATAAGTTAGGAGCACTTTATAATTTTATACAAAGACAAGGATAATTTATTTAGAAAGTCATTTAAAGAGTGGAGGAATTTATTATGGATAAAAATTTTGTTGTTGCAGTTGATTTAGGTGGAACTAAAATTTATACAGCTTTAGTTGATTTAGAAGGTAATATAGTTAAGGAAAAGGTAGTTAAAACAGAAGCTGAAAAAGGAGATCTTGCAATAGTTTCTAATATAAAATCTACTATTGATTTTGTTTTAGATGGAATAGATATGAAAAATGTTAAAGCAATAGGAATTGGTTCACCAGGACCTTTAGATGTTAAAAAGGGACTTATAGTTGCACCTCCAAATTTACCTTTTAAGAATTTTAATATAGTAGAAAATTTAAATGATAAATATGGAATACCAGTATTTTTAGATAATGATGCAAATGCTGCTACTTTAGCTGAATTTATGTTTGGTGTAGGAAAAGGTACTGAAAATATGGTTTATGTAACTGTAAGTACAGGCATTGGTGGCGGAGCTATATTAAATGGAAAAATATATAGAGGTAGTACTTCAAATGCTGTAGAAGTTGGACACACAACAGTTAAAGGGGATGGCCCAAGATGTGGATGTGGAAATAAGGGTTGTGGAGAAAGAATGGCATCAGGAACAGCTATAATGAAAAGAGCTGAAGAAGCAGTAAATAGTAATGTAGAAACTTCATTAAAGAAATATGAAAAAGTAACAGCTAAGGAAGTTTTTGAAGAAGCTAAAAATGGTGATATTGTATCTCAAGATATTTTAGATGAAGCATTATCATATTTAGGAATAATAGTTGCAAATGTAGCTAATACTTTTGATCCAGATATGATAGTTTTAGGTGGCGGAGTTATATCAGCTGGTGAGGTTGTTATGGAGGCAGTCAAAAAGGTTGTTAAAGCTAGATGTTTAGGTATTGTAGCAGAAAACTGTAAAATAGAAAGATCTAATTTAGAAGGTAAATCAGGAGTTTTAGGAGCAGCAGCTTTAGCAATAAGTGAAGTAAATAAGATAAAAGAGTAAACAATTTCAACTAGTAACGGAAATTATTAAGCTATGAAATAACTTTATAATTGTATATACTGTAAATAATAGAATTTTAGTTTGCTTATTTTATTATAAATAAGATCATGGCTATAAAGAGTACAGGAGGAAAATAGATGTATCCAATTAGATTTGAAAATTTATATTATGAAAAAATATGGGGAGGTAGAGACTTAGAAAGTTTTAGAGATAACCTTCCAGATGGAAACATAGGAGAAAGCTGGGATATAGCTTGCCACCCTAATGGTACTGGAATAGTTGAAAATGGAGAATTTAAAGGAATAAAGTTTGATACTTTAATAAAGGAACAAGGACATAATTTAGTAGGAACAAAAGTAAGTTTAGAAAAATTACCGTTACTTATTAAATTAATAAATTCAGGAGAAAAGCTTTCAGTACAAGTTCATCCTGGAGATGAATATGCTGCTAAATATGAAGGAGATTACGGAAAGACAGAAGCATGGTATGTTATAGATGCAAAGCCAGGTGCAAGTTTAATAGTAGGTACAAAAGATTGTACAAAAGAAGAATTTAAGGCAGCAATAGAAAATGATGAAGTAGAAAAGTATTTAAATAAAATAGAAGTTAAAAAAGGGGATTGTTTCTTAATAAATAGTGGACTTGTTCATGCTATATGTGAAGGAACTATAATAGCAGAGATACAACAAAATAGTGATGTAACATATAGAGTTTATGACTATGGAAGACCAAGAGAAATTCACGTAAAGAAAGCTTTAGACGTAATTAATTTTGATCTTCAATGTGAAAATCTTCAAGGAGAACTAAAGTCATTTGATGGGTATAAAAAAGCTCTTTTATGTGAAAATGAATACTTTGGTATTGAAAAAATGGTAATTGAATCTTCACTAAAAGAAGAAAGTGATAAGGAAAGATTCTTCATGTTTACTTGCGTGGAAGGTGAAGGAACAATAGAAGGTGAAGGCTTCAATGAAAAAATTAAAATGGGTGACAGCTATTTAATACCAGCAACTCTTGGTAATTATGAAATAAAAGGAAAGCTTACAGTATTAAAAAGCTATCCTGTAATAAAATAAGGTATTTAAAATGTTAGGGTAGATACTTTAAATAAGAAGCACCTAGTAAGATTTAAAATTCTTACTAGGTGCTTCTTTATTATATCTGATTTTATTATTTAATTTTCATTAAGTATAAGTTATATTTTTAGAAATAGATATTTGGAATAGTTTCTTTATTTATTAATATTAGTATTTTATGTTATAAGCAATGAATTATTTAAAAGCATTGTTTTTATAATTTATAGAATATATTCAGTAAGTGTTATAACGGCTATTTTATGAATAATTATACTTATTATTTTATTAAAACCTGTACAAGCAGGAAGTATGTCTGTTGGAATATTTATTTCTATAAGCAATGCAATTTTAGGACTTATAGAAGATATGTCATGGAATTTAAATTTCCTTATGGAGGAATTAGCTAAAAATAAGGAATACGTAAGTGAATTAGAAGACTTCTTTAAACTTAAAGAATGTGAAGGTGCTATAGATAAACCTTCTGAAGAAAAAATAAATTTAAAGAGGTTAGAATTTAAAAATGTATGTTTAATTATCCAGGAACAGATAATTATATACTTTGTATGCTTTTAAAGATATTATAGTTTTAGATGAACCAACAGCAGCTATAGATCCATTAGAGGAAAGTAGGGTATTTAATAAGTTTAAAGAATTAGCTAATGGTAGAACTGCTATAATAGTAACGCATAGAATGGGAACAGTAAAAATTGCAGATAGAATTATAGTAATGGAAGATGGATGTATAAAGGAATGTGGAAGTCATGATGAATTAATGAATTATGATAGAAGTTATAAGAACATGTATTTAAGTCAGGAAAAATGGTATAAGTAAAAAAATATAATTAAAAACTTTGGTAGTAATTTTGTACCAAAGTTTTTTATTTTAATAAATATAAATTATTAGTTAAAGATATAATATAAAAAGTTTTATTTTTATACCTAAGATATTGATATAAGATTAATTGAAAGAAGATATTTTTATATTAATTAATAACGACAATATATAAATTAATATGGATAACGGGAATAAAATTACAAAAGTACAATTATACAATAAATAGTATAAGACAATTGCCAAAGTTATAGAAAGAAAAGTGGTTTTTAACATTGGAATAATAGATTCAATTAATTTATCTTTAGTTTTATTTGATATATTTAAAGTTATTTTATTGTGATTAGTAGCAAGTAACAAGTTTCCAAGAGCTAAGCTGAAAATTATTAAGGTTAATAATTTTATTGTTAAATTTAAATTATAAGTATAATCAAAAAGATAAATATTTATAAATAACCAAATTAAAACATATGATGATATATTTAATGTACAAACGATATTACTAGAAATTATTTTTGTATAAAAAGTTTTTTTTTCGAATTTTAAATTATTAGCATTAATAAATAATTTATTATTTATACTATCGCAAGCAAACATTATTATAAGAATTGAAAATGATATAAGTATAATATCATTAGTTATTAAATTATTTCTAATTTGAATATAGAATAGTATTCCAATAAGTACTGTACAAAAGAAATTTCTAATTGTTAGTATTCCATAACTATTTGATTTATATATTTTTAAATATTCTTTTATCATAATTAAAATATTTTCCCTCCATTATAATTGATAGTTCCTTAAAGAATTACATTTTTTTATATAACACAGATTATTGTAAAAATATTCAATTGGTGTATAATTATTGATAATACATTATTAAATGTTAATTGTAAATAGTTTAATGGGGGTAATTGATAAATGAAAAATGAATTAAAGGCTTTACAAAATGAAGAAAATAAAATTATCATTAAGTGTTATAGAGAAGTGAAAAATACAGAAGTTGTATTAAGTTTTTTAACTAGTTTTGTAATGGCAAGTGAGATTTTTTCACCTTCTGGAGAAGTAATAAGTGATTATGTTTTAACAGCAACAAATAAAAATCTTTATATTGAAGAAATATATCATGCACCTTATGGGGGAGTAGCTGATGTTGCAAATTCTTATAAAATTCCATTTGAATCTATAGAGGAATTCAAAGTAGAGAAAAAAGATGAATTAGAATATATTACAATAGTTGCAGAGAAAAAGCCTGCTTTTTTATCAAGAAAAAAGCGTATGCTAAGTTTAATTCATAAAGATCCATTAAATGAAAATAAAGCAATGAAAATGAAAGAATTAATAGGGAAAATTTAAATAAATTAATAAGCATTTATAGAAATTTATATTATGGAATTGTTTCTTAGTATATTAAGATTTCGTTTATATTATAAATGAAATCTTTGCGTGTTTTTAATTAAAGTGATAATATTTTAAGTGGACCCTAAAAATCAAATGAAGTTACATTAAGGGTTAAATCAGTGAAGATGGGTTTATAAATAATGTTTATAATAACTTAATTTAAAAATTATTAGCAAAAGATAAGGAGATTTTAATATGTATGTATTTCATATCTTAGTAGGAGTTTTTTTAATATATCTTGGATACCAAGTTAAGATTAAAAAAGACTTAAACCTAATTACTAATTACAGAAAGAAAAACATAAAAAATGAAAAAGGATATGCTAATTGGATAGGAAATAGTGAAATGATTGCAGGAGTAGTTTTAATAATATCAGCAATTGCCACTTATTTCACTAAAGAAATAATGATTATATCAGCAACTGATTGGGTATTAGTAGTTGGTCTTATTGTTAGTTTATTGGTAGCAGATAAGAAATATAAAAAATAAATAAAAATAGATTATATTCAATTTTGGGATATAATCTATTTTTTTATTCAAAAAGTATAATTTTAATATAACATAATTATGGATAAAAATTAAGAAAAAATATAAAATGCAAAATTGATATTTAAAATTATGTTATTTTTTAAATTATTGGAAAAATTTTATGCAGAACTTAAATAATTAATAAAAATATAAATTTTATATAAATAATTAATACAGAAAATTTGTTATAATAAATTAAGTCAAAAAAAATAGAAGAATCTGAATTTTAATATATAAATAATTTTAATATTTAGGACTTAAAAGGTAGGTATAAAGGTGGAATATTTTCAAGAGGTTAAAAAAAGCAAATTATTTTTTAAGACTCCAAGTGAAGTTGATAAATATACTGATAGAGAAATATTGAAGTATGCACTTGGGGCTAATTTATATATGAATGGATTAAAGGATTTTTATAATAGCATAATTTCAGGAAGATTTAATGATATTTCTTGTATTTCTATTTGTTTTGAGGATGCAACTAAGGATAGTGAACTTGGAATTTGTGAGGATAATGTTTTAGAGATGTTATTAAAACTTGATGATACTTTATTAGGTGAAGAAAATATTAGAGATTACAAAGTTCCATTAATTTTTATAAGGGTTAGAAATTATATTCAGTTTATTAATTTTACTGAGAGATTGAATAAGAATCAGATTAGACATATTGCTGGATTTATTTTTCCTAAGTTTGATTTGGAAAATGGTGAGCTTTATTTTGAACATGTAATTGAATTAAGAAAGAAATTTGATGAAGTTTTATATGCAATGCCAATTTTAGAATCACAAGATATTATCTATAAAGAAACTAGAATAAATGAGTTAGTAAATATTAAGAGGTTAATAGATAGGTATAAAGATATAGTTTTAAATATTAGAGTTGGAGGAACGGATTTTTCTTCAAAATTTGGATTAAGAAGAACTTTGAATTATACAATTTATGATATTAAAGTAGTATCGGATTGTTTAATTGATATTATAAATATGTTTTTAAGAGAAGACTCTGAATATGTTGTATCAGCTCCTGTTTGGGAGTATTTTTCAACAAGGGAGGATTCTAAAGAAATTCAAGGATTAATTAGAGAAATAAAATACGATAAGGAAAATGGCTTTTTAGGAAAGACAATAATCCATCCAAGTCAAGCTAAGTATGTTAATGCAGTTTATGCTGTTACTTATGAGGAATATATTGATGCATTAGAAATTCTTAATGGACAAGAAGAAGGTGGAGTTTTTAAAGGGTATGGTAGTAACAAGATGAATGAAGTTAAGCCACATCTTAATTGGGCAAAGAAAATCTTGCGTAGAGCTAAGTCATTTGGTGTTTTAAATGAAGGGGTTAATTATGAAGCTGTTTATAGAGAGGATAATATGAGTATTGATATAAAGATTAAAAGTAATATTTATAATTTAAATTTAAATAATCTAATTTCTTTAGGAAATAGAGTTAATAATAGTAAGAGAAACTTTCTATTTATTAGTAAGGTTTTAGGAAAACATATTGAAGTAAAACCTAATGTTTGTAAAGAAGCAGGGGAAATGCTTGCATCTCTATTATATAAGTCAAAGAATAGTAAAATTGATAATTTGAAAATATGTGTTTTAGGATTTGCAGAAACTGCTACAGGACTTGGAATGGCGGTAGCCTCTGCTATTAAAGATAGTTACTATTTAACAACTACAAGGGAAGATATTGCAGAGATGGAATCTATATTAAAGTTTGAAGAGGAACATTCACATGCAACAACACATAAATGTTTTCCAATAGAAAAAGATTATTTAGTTAATGCAGATAAAATTATTTTAGTTGATGATGAAATAACTACAGGAAAATCAATGATAAATATAATAAAGGAATTAAAGAGAGTTACAAATGCAAAAGACTTTTCAATTTTAAGTATATTAGATTGGAGAAGTGATGAACATAAAAGGCAGTTTGACAAATTAGCAAGTGATGAAAATATAAATGTAGAGGTTTTAGCTACTATTACAGGAGATATAACTGTAAATGATACAAGAGTATTTATTGATAATAATGATAATGTTTTAGATGAAAAGATAGATGTAATTAAGTCTAATAAATTAGAAAGAAAAGTATTTAAGACAATTACAAAGCCAGATGGAGAAGATTATTTATTACATACTGGAAGATTTGGTGTTCATCATAAGGAAATAGAAAGTTTAGAGGATAAATGTAAGGAAACAGCAGATTTTATTCATAGTAAGATAGGATATCCTAAGAAAATTCTTGTTTTAGGACATGGTGAAAATATATATATTCCATCAAGGGTAGCTAGTTATTTAGAAGGAGATGTATATTACAAAAGTACAACAAGAAGTCCTATTTACTGTAGCAATAAAGAAAAGTATCCAATAAAGCAAAAGGATGTATTTTATCATAAAGGAGTAAAGTATTACTTTTATAATAGGGATGAAATAGAAAATAAATATGATAAGGTAGTGCTTTTAACAGAGGATGACTTAGATATTAAGTTAACTAATAATATGATATTGATGAAAATATAAAATTAAATTTCTAGAACTTATATTTTTAGGTGGTGAATTAAATGGACAAGCTTGTAAAACATAGCTATAAAGATGATTGTATATTTCTATTAAAAGATTTATCAAGTGATATAAAAGAAATAACTATAGAAGAAAAAGAAAGTTTAATTAGAGCTGGTGTAAATTATTCAGAAATGATATCAAAAGAAAGTGTTCCAAGTGAAGAAATAAAAAATATATTTTTAAATATTCTTGATAGAGATAAAGAAAAAATAGCTTATTATGTAGCAAAGCTTTCAGAACTTATATATGAGGAAAAGGGGGATAACTTAGTTATTGTATCTTTAGCAAGGGCTGGAACACCTTATGGAGTATTAATTAAAAAATATTTGAAATATAAATATAAAGTAGATATTCCACATTATAGTATTTCTATAATTAGGGGGAAGGGAATAGATGCAAATGCATTAAAGTTTATATTAAAAGAACATCCACAAGGAAAAATTCAGTTTGTAGATGGTTGGACTGGTAAAGGTTCTATAACAAAAGAACTAAATAAATCAGTTGGAATATTTAACAAGAAAAATAATTTTAATGTAGATGATTCATTAGCAGTAATATCAGATCCAGCAAAACTATGTAAGGTTTGTGGAACGAGGGAAGATTTTGGAATTGCAACATGTTGCTTAAATTCAACAGTTAGTGGACTTATAAGTAGAACTATTCATAATGCTAATTACATAGGTAAAGATGATTTTCATGGAGCAAAGTATCTTGAATATTTAAAAATAGAAGATTACTCTCAAAAGTTTATAGATATTATAAAAAACGAGTTTGAAAAAATAAGTATAGATAAGAAAGATTTAATTAGAGAAGAAGTTGATACTAGTTATTCAGTTAGAATTACAAAAGATATTCAAGATATGTTTAAAATAAATAATGTAAATAATATAAAGCTAAGTGTTGGTGAATCTGCAAGAGTTCTTTTAAGAAGAGATCCTCAAGTAGTTTTGGTTAGGGATATAAATAATAAAAATATAGAACATATTGTTCAATTAGCTAAAGAGAAAAATGTAAAAATTATAGAATATAGTAAAAGTCACTATAATTGTATTGCAATTATAAAAGAAAAATAAATCTTAAGGAATAATAGTTATGGAAAATATATATTTTATTACGGATTTAGATAGAACAATAATTCATTCAAAACATAAGGGTTACAAATGTGTTGAGATGATGGGAGAAAAAGAAATAACTTATATGACAGATTCAGCATATGAAAAGTTAATGGAACTTTTAGAACACAAAAACTTAAAGTTTATTCCTTGTACAATGAGAAATATTAATCAAACACTAAGGGTTAATTTTATTAAGGAATATAATCCAGAAATAATTATTTGTACAAATGGAGCTGAAATTTATATAAATGGAAGTTTAGATTTACATTGGGATAAAAAAATGAAAAGCATAGTAAATCATAATGAACTTTTAAATAATATTAAGTACTTAAATAATATGAAGGAAAAATTAAAGGGAAAAATCAATATTATAGAAGTTAGAAACATAGAAAACTTTTATATAACAGTTAAATGTGCAAGTAGTGAGGATGCAACTAAATTTTATAAGGAAATAAAAGATAGTTTTTCAAGTGAAGTAAAAGTTATAAAAATTAAAGCTAAGATTTTTATAATTAATAAGAAAATAAATAAATTAAAGGCACTTGATTATATAGTTGATAAATATGGTATTAAACATTTGATAACTTCTGGAGATAGTGAAGTAGATAAAGGTTTTACAACTAGAGGAATATCTATTTTACCTAAACATAGTAGTTTTAAAAATGAAAATTCAATAATAACAAATGATAGTAATATTAAAGCTACTGAAGAAATACTAAGTGAAGTAGAAAAAATTATATTTAATGTTACAGAAAATGTTAAAATTTCTTAATATTCTTTAAAATATTTGATTATATGATAAAAAGTAAGGTAAAATTAAATTATATTTTACGAATATGAGAGGAAAGTATTGAAAATGGCTATAAGTTTAAAAAATATAACTAGTTATATGTTTAGAAGTAGGTTCGAGAGAGAAGATACCCATATAGAATGTAAGCCATATTTCTATAGATTTATAGGTGTTGATGATAGTGCAGAGTATGACAACATCATAAAAACTATACAAAGCAAATGTAATGAAGAGCAAGATAAATGTATTATTTTTGATGGATGCATTCCTTTAAGTGGAGAAATGGAGTTAATTCAATATATATTTAATGAGCTTTCATCAATGAATATACACAATATGGTGGGAGAAGATATTACAATCTTTGATGATAGTAGTATAAACCTGAAATTTCTTAAAGCTTTAGATTATGTCATTCCAATATCTATAGCAAAAGAAAATTTCTTTAATGATAGTGTTAGAAATAATTTTATAACAAAGCTTATTGTGTGGGTTTATAGCTATGCAAGAAGTATAGTTTATGATGATAATATAACGCCAAAGTGTATTTACTATGGAAATATTTCAAGACATGAAATTTACTTCTTAATTATTCTTTTTAAAATGGGATTTGATGTAGTTTATATTAATCCTTTAAAGGAAGAATTATGGGAGGAAATAGAAACAGATGGTATTTCTGAATGTATAAAAAGCATGGGGATACTTGGAATAGAAACATTTGAAGATAGGGCAAACAGAGGAAAAACTATAGATAATTTCGAAACTATTACTAAACAAATTCAAAGAGATGTTGAGGAGCAACTATTTTCTAATACTGGAATGTTTAAACCTTGGCAGTTTAGAAAAGGATATACAGAAAGTGTGCTTTTAGATACTATACTTGAAGATATTTATATTTATTGGAATGAACCATGTAAATTAAGAAGTGGATTTAAGGTAGAGGGAACAACTGTAAGAGTTCCATGCTTTTTTTATAAGATAGATGGTGAGTATTTAGATAAATTTGAATACCAAAAGTTAGTTAAGTATTGTTGTTCATCCTTAAATACTAAAGTATTTAATACAGGAAATATATCAATAGATCCAAATATAACAGATAGTATGTATCAGTTAATGTTTTGTGAATTAAGTGATGGAACATTTAATATTGAGGAAATAAAAAAAGTACCTATATATAGATTTTCAAAATATAGTGAAGATATTCAGAATTTTCTGCTTAAAAAGTTTAATGAAACCATAATAAGTAAAGATATATTTGTTAATAGTTTTAACAAAGAAGAGATTTTAAGGTTTTTACTTCTTGTTTTAAACCTTAATGAAGAGATAGTAAGGTTAGTTGATAATTTTGATTTTACAGGTAATATTCCTAAAATAGTAATTTATCTTAATGATGAAGAAGTAATTACTGAATCAATGCAATTGCTATTAGGATATTTACACAAGATAGGATTAGATATTATAATTTTTAATCCTTCAGGATTATTTAATATAAATAATGTAATAAAAGAAACAGCTATAAATACTGTTAGACTTGAGGCTATGAATTATAATGCAAAATTTAATAAGTTAATGAGTCTAAAACAAAGTGTTTTTTCTAGAATATTAAAAAAATGAGAATGATAGGAGAGGAATATAATTATGAATGAGAATAATATGATGGGACAACCTTTTAATGAAAATAATGCAAATACAGTAGATTATCAACCAGTAAATAATGCAAATGGATTTGGTGGTTTTAATGAAAATCAACAACAGAATTTATATAATCAACAACAAGGATATGGACAGCAACCACAAGGAGGATATACTCAACAGGGATATGGACAGCAACCGCAAGGTAGCTATGCCCAACAGGGGTATGGACAACAACATCAAGGAATAATGACACAATATAATCAAGAAATGCCTATGCAAACAGAAGAGTTTAACTTTAATGAAATATCTGAGTATAAGCAAAGATTAAGAAGTTTAAAAGAAGTTCAAAACTTAACTAACGAAATAGAAATTCAAAATCCAAATTCTATTATAATGTTTGGTCAAGTAGCTAGTGAAAATATTTCTAAGGTTTCAGATCAATTATTAAGTTCAATGAAATCAGTAAAGGCTGAAGAAGCTAGTGAAATGTTAGTTAACTTAACAAAAATAATGGATAAGTTTGATATAAAAGAAATTGAAGGTTCACAAAAACCATCAATGCTTTCTAAGTTTGTTAAAGGTATTGGTAATTCAGTAGCAAAATTGTTCCAAAAGTATGACACAATGGGGTATGAAGTTGAAAAGGTATATGTTCTTTTAAGGAAATATGAAACAGATATTAAAGAATCAAATGCTAATTTAAAAAAGATTTATGATGCTAATATACATTTCTATCAATTATTAGAAAAATATATTGTAGCAGGAGAACTTGCTTTAGAAGAAATAGATGGATTAATTTCACAATTTGCGTTAAACACTTCAATGAATGAAGAAGAAAAACGCATGTTAACTCAAAAACTTGAAATAAGTAAAGAAATGTTATCACAACGTATTTACGATTTACAAATTGCAGAGAATGTTGCTATTCAAGCGGCACCAATGATTCAAACAATACAAATGTCAAACTTTAATTTAATGAGAAAAATTAATTCTTCATTTATAGTTACATTACCAATATTTAAGCAATGTTTAGCACAAGCAGTTATTTTAAAGAGACAAGAAATTCAAGCTAAATCAATTAAACAATTAGATGAAAAGACTAATGAACTTATTATGAGAAATGCTGCTAATACTGCAAGACAATCAGTAGAAATCGCTAAAATGGCTTCAGGAAGCTCAGTTGCTATTTCAACATTAGAGAAATCATATGAAACAATTATGAAGGGGATAGAAGAAACAAAAGCAATTCAAGAAGCTAATAGAGTTGAAAGAGCGGAAAACTCAGTTAAGCTTGAAACAATTAAACATAAAATGAAAAAAAATATTGCAAATATTTAACAGGACATTGTTAAAATACAGAAAATAAAATTATAAAAACATTAAATAGAAATAAAAACTGCGAAAAGAGTTGAAAGTGAATTTCTTATATGGTATAATTTATCACATAAAGAGATTACAAAAATAATATTAACAAAAGTTTAGGAGGGTATAAGATGGGAATTAATTTAGGTTCTCTAATGGGATCATCAAATTCAGAGGTATTATCTAATAATGGGGTTAATGCATTAAATCTAAAAAAGAATGATGTATTAAATTTAACTAAAAGAAATCCAGGACTTCAAAAAGTAATTTTAGGAGCGGGATGGGATGTTGCCAATAATGGACAAGATTTTGATTTAGATATTGCAGCATTTTTAGTAAATTCAAATAACAAAGTTCAAAACATTCCAGAAGATGTTATTTTCTTTAATAACATGAAAGGTCAAGGCATTGCATTAGAAGGAGATAATAGAACAGGAGCAGGTGAAGGTGATGATGAAAGAATAAGAATTGATTTATCACAAATACCGTCATATGTTCAAAAAATTGTTTTTGTGGTTACAATTCATGAGGCGCAAGTGAAGAGACAAACATTTGGAATGGTTGAAAATTCATTTGTTAGACTTTTAGATGAAAAGAATAATGAAAGAGAAATATGTAGATTTAATTTAAAAGAAAATGGATCAACATCAACTTCAGTAATATTTGCTGAAATTAATAAAGTTCAAGGAGAATGGGAATTTAGGGCAATTGGAGAAGGTAAGATAGCTGATTTAAATGGTATCTTAGGTCTTTATATGTAATAAAAAGAGAATTATGGAGGTAAGTAAAATGGCAGGAGTATTGAATCTTCAAAAAAACGATATTTTAGATTTAACTAAAGCAGAACCAGGTTTAAGTAAAGTTATGTTAGGAGCAGGGTGGGATGTTGTAAAAAAATCAGGATTTTTCAGCTTTGCTAAAAATTACGACTTAGATTTAGTGGCATTACAAATTGATAACAGTGGACATTTATTAAATAATGGCTTAATATACTTCGGTCACCAATCAGGAGTAGGAATTAAACTTCATGGTGACAATTTAACAGGGGAAGGTGATGGTGATGATGAAAAAATCTCTGTAGATTTAACTAGATTACCATCAGGTTGTGCTAAAGTAGTTTTTGCAGTAACAATTTATGATGCAAAAGTAAGAAAGCAGTCTTTCTCAGGAGTAAAAAACGCCTATGTTAGATTATTAAATGAAGATAAAGGTGGAAGTGAAATTTGTAGATATAATTTATCAGAAGATGGTGGAGATAATACAGCTATTATATTTGCAGAGCTAGAAAGAATTAATGGAAACTGGCAATTTAAAGCCAAAGGTGAATTATTAAAAGCATCAATAAGTACATTGGCAGATATGTATAGATAAATAGGGGCAAATAGAATATGGCAATTAATTTAGGATCAGGATTTGAAAATTTATTAAATAACCAAACACAAAATACACAGCAATCAGGTGGAATAACTTTAGATTTAAAAAAGAATGATATTCTTGATTTAACTAAAAGAAATCCAGGATTAAAACATGTAATGCTTGGAGCAGGTTGGGATATTTCAACTAATGGTTCAGACTTTGATTTAGATATTGCAGCATTTTTATTAGATGCTAATAATAAATTTAATACGGTTTCTAATATAATATTCTTTAATAATAAAGTAGGGCAAGGAATTACTTTAGGAGAAGATAATAGAACTGGTGCTGGTGATGGTGATGATGAAACAATCCAAATAGATTTAGGAAATATTAATCCAAGCATTATGAAGATAGTATTTGTTGTTACTATACACAATGCAATGGAAAAGAGACAAACCTTTGGAATGATAAACAATTCATACATAAGATTAGTGGATAAAGATCAAAATGGAAAAGAATTGTGCAGATTTAATTTAAAGGAAAATGGCTCTACAGCTACATCAGTAATTTTTGCAGAACTTAATAGAGATGGATCAGAATGGCAGTTTAAAGCTGTTGGAGAAGGTAAAATTGCAGATTTAAATGGAATCTTAGCATTATATCAATAGGAAATTTAATATACATGTGGAAGAGTAAATTAATTCTTTTACATGTATATTTTTTAAAATATTAGTGAGTAATTTTATATATTAAGGAGAGGCGAAAATGATAAAAGCGCTTAGCAAGGAGCAAGTAGAAAAAAACCGAAAGCTTTATGGTGATAATGTAATTCATGAAGCAGAACCAGAAACATTTTGGGATAAATTTAAGGGAGCATTTGATGATCCTATGATTAAATTACTTTTAGCAATTGCAGCTATAATGGGTATCATGGCGTTTATGGGACATGCAGAGTGGAGTGAAATTATAGGAATTGCAATTTCTGTATTATTAGTTACTTTAATTTCAGCAAAAACTGAAGTGGCTTCAGATAATGAATATAGAAAACTAAAGGAAAATGCAAACAAAGATTGTTGTAAGGTTTATAGAGATAATGAAATACTAGAAGTAGAAATTGATGATATAGTTGTTGGAGATTATGTAATTCTTCAGACAGGAGATAAGATTCCAGCAGATGGTATGCTAATTGATGGTAATTTAAGAGTAGATAATTCATCTTTAAATGGTGAATCAGAAGAATGTAAAAAATTTGCAAGAGAAGATTTTGATATAGAAGGTGAAGTTGCATTAGAGTCAGAAGCTACTATTACAGGAGATGTATTTGTTGATGCTTCATCATTATTTAGAGGAGCTGTTGTTGTTAATGGTTCTGGAGTAATGAGGATTTTAAAAACAGGTATGAAAACTGTTATGGGTAGTATGGCTAAAGATATGGCAGAAGATGATGTTGAAAGCCCATTAAAGGTTAAATTAACAGATTTAGCTGGGAAGATTTCAAAGTTTGGTTATATTGGTGCAGTAATTATTGGATTTGCTTTAATTACTCAAGATATTATTCAGGTAGGTGGAGTTAATGGATTCGTAGCACTTGGTGGAGTTGAAATATTTAAACAGGTATTAGAAGCTTTAATGCTTGCAGTTGTTATTGTTGTTATGGCAGTTCCAGAAGGATTACCTTTAATGATTGCAATAGTTTTAATGAAAAACACTTCAAAAATGCTTCAAAAGAATGTATTAGTTAGAAAACCAATAGGTATTGAAACAGCAGGTTCATTAAATATATTATTTAGCGATAAAACAGGTACTATTACAAAAGGAAAACTTGAAGTAGTTGAATTTTTCGATGGGAATGTAGAAAGCACATATAAAACCAGTAAATGTATAAAAAAATATATGGGGTACTGTATAGGGAAAAATACAGCTGCTATGTTTGATTCAACAGGAAATATAATAGGTGGTAATGCTACAGATAGAGCACTTCTTCAATTTTTAAATAAAGAAGAAATGGATAAGCTTACAAATATAGAAGTTATTAAAATGCAACAATTTGATTCAGCTAATAAGTATTCAGCAGCTGAGTTAAAAGGAAAAACTGTTTATAAGGGAGCACCAGAAAGATTACTTACAAAAGCAACTAAATATTTAGATGCAAATGGAAATATAGTAGATATAGATCATAGTAAGGTTAATGAGAAAATTGATATGCTAGCTAATAAAGCAATGAGAGTTTTAGCTTTCGCATATAGTCAATCAGAATTAGTTGAAGGAACACTTCCAGAAGATTTAATAATTGTTGGATTTGTTGGAATAAGAGATGATGTTAGACCAGAAGCTAAAGTAGCTATAAAAGAGGTTAAAAATGCGGGTGTTCAAGTTGTTATGATAACTGGAGACAGAAAAGAAACAGCTTATGCAATAGCAAGAGATTGTGGATTAATAGAAAATGAAACAGATATTGCATTAACATCAGAAGAATTAAACAAACTTTCAGATGAAGAAGTTAAGAAGATTTTACCTAAGTTAAGAGTAATAGCAAGAGCACTTCCAACTGATAAATCAAGAATGGTTAAAATTGCACAAGAATTAAACTTAGTTTGTGGAATGACAGGTGATGGTGTTAATGATGCTCCAGCACTTAAGAGAGCAGATGTTGGTTTTGCAATGGGTTCAGGAACAGATTTAGCAAAAGAAGTTGGAGATATAGTAATTTTAGACGATAACTTTAAATCAATTGAAAATGCTATTTTGTATGGTAGAACAATTTATAATAATATTTTAAAATTTATAAAATTCCAATTAACTATTAATGTTGCAGCAGTGGCAGTTTGTGCAATAGCACCATTCTTTGGAATTCCACAACCTTTAAGTATTGCACATATTTTATGGATTAACCTAGTAATGGATGGTCTTGGTGCATTAGCACTAGGTTCAGAACCAGCATTAAAACAATATATGTTGGAAAAACCAAAGTCAAGAACTCAAAGCATAGTTTCAAGGGAAATGATGAATCAAGTTTTAACAGCTGGTGCATGGGTAACAGTAGTAAGTTTTGCGTTTTTAAAGTTACCGATATTTATGGAACTATTTGGTTCAACAGCAAATAAAATATCAGGTGAACATTTAACAGCTTATTTTTCAATGTTTGTTTTAGCAGCTGTGTTCAATGGATTTAACGTAAGAAGCACAGGATTAAATTTATTTGAACATATTAATGAAAATAGAGGATTTATAAAAGTAATGGGCATAATAATAGTAGTGCAAATAGCATTAACATTTGTAGGTGGAGATTTCTTTAAATGTACACCAATAAGTTTATCACATTGGATTATAGTAATGGGAATAGCATTAACTATTATTCCAATTGATATGCTTAGAAAACTAGTTGTTAAAATTGTTAAAGGTGATGGAAAAGCGGAATTTAGCAGCGAAGCAGCATAAAATAAAAATATTTTACCTAGTTAAGACTTGTTTAATATAGAGTATTAGTTATAACTAAGTAAATTTAAAAAATATAATTAAGAAATTAGTAAAAAGAAAAGGATGTGATTTGTTATGGGGATTATGGATAAAGTTAGAGAGCTTGGAGAAGAAATTGCAAAAACTGTTGATGAAAGTGCTATAAAAGAAAATGTGAAATGTGCTACTATGATTATTAAAGATACTGTAGAAAAAGGCAAGAAGGAAATAGAATCTAAAATTGAAGAAAATAGACAAAGAATTGATGAAGAGAAAAAGCTTCTAAAAGATTTAGAGGAAAATACAGAAAATAATGTTGCAGATAATTTCCAACTTGGAGTAGTTACTATAAATACGGAGAAAATGCTTGAATTTGCTAATTTGTATTCAGATAAAATATGTTCTATAAGAAATTCAATTAAAGAACCTAAATTAACATTTGGTAAAGATTCTTCAGAAAAAAGTGTAAGTAAAATACTTTCAAGTTGGGATAAGTTTGATGAATTAGAAGGTATAGACGAGGCAAATAATGAAGAAGTCATTATTGAAGTAATAGAATTAAATAAGGAAGAAGATACTATTTTCTGTTATAACGGTGGTAGAAAATGCTCAGTATTATTAACTACTAAAAATATATATTTAAAGGTTAAGCACCCCGTACACAATTTAATTTATTCTTCTAAAATATCTACAGGTAAACTACAAAAGATTAAAATAATAAATAATGAAACAGGTAATATATTAACTTTAAATGATGTTGAAGTTGGTTTAGTTGATGATGATTTCGCTGAGGGATTAATTAAATATTTAGATAAAGTGAATTTAGGAATTTATGAAATTACTATTGATGATGTAATTGAAGAATTAAAAAAAGTAAAATTTGTTGAGAGTAAAGTTGTTTTAGATATTATAAATGAAATAAGAAAAGAAGATTAAATAAAAAACCTCTACCAAACTAAGTTTGGTAGAGGTTTTTTACCACTCATAACTCCAATAAAATACTCTATTAGTATCTTCATTAACAGCTAAACCGGAAGAGTATCCATGCTCTGAATCCTTAAGTTTAAGAACATATATAATGTAATTTTTTTCTTTAACAGTTTCATCATAATTGTTCAAGTTATTTAAACCTAAATTTTCTAGTATATAATATGGTAAGTGTAAATTTTCTTTACATTTATTTAAGTCCTCTCTATTATGAATGACATATTTTGAACTTTGTTGGTATTCAGTTAGATTGATTTTATCCTCACTAGTGTAGGTCAAATCACATTCATAACCACCACCACTAAATCCATATGCATCTCCAAATTTAATATCTTTTGAGTTTTTAGGAATAGATTTAGGAAAATGATACATTAACTCATAATTATAATTATTACGGACTCTTAAGACTCTATGATAGTAATTTATATCATCTATTGGGGTAAACAATTCTGTAAAGCACCCAAACATAAAATTAGTAAGTAACAATATTATAGAAATTATTACTAAAGTAACATTGATACTAACAATTAGATATTTATATTTAATTCTTTTTCTTACTTTATAAAAAACATAGAAAATTATAGCTGGTACAAAGTTTATTAAAATATTATTTATTAAATAAAGTCTAGAGAAAAAGAAATCAAATAAAGAATTTAATATTGCTATAATTAGAAAAATTATAACGTACCAAATTCCTGGATTTTTAAAGTTTAATTTTTTCATAAAAATCTCCTTAAAAAGAAAATAAGATAATATTATTGTGCTTTATGTAATTTTTAACTATTAAAAAATTTATATTATTAATTTAAAAGTTAAAATTTATATTTATTTGGAAATATAAAAACAAAATTTTTATATTTTTTTCCAAAGCTGAGATTATTATATCAATTAATGTGGAGGTTTTAAAGATAATTTTAAATAAAATTAAATAATATTTAAAAATTAATCTTAAATAAAATATATTAATATTAATTTAGCATTGAAAGAATGTCGTAAAAAAATAATATTTTTGAATAAATTATAATTATTTTAAAAAATGTATTAAAATTAAATAAAATAATTCTTTAACAAAGGTTAATTTGTGGTAAAATGTAACAATAGGGTTCTTAAAAGCTTTACAAGAAATCTAATTAGTTTGAGAAGGAGGTAGTTTTTATGAAAAGAAAATCTATAGCTGTTTTAATAGCTGCAACTATTGCTACTGAGATGATATTTTCACAGTTTGCGCCAGTATATGCTATCAATAATAAAATAGATGACGTAAGTGTTGCATCCAGTGAAAATAAATCTAGGGGAACTGTAGAAATTAATTTTAAGTTTGATATTCCTATTAAAAGTAATTCAGTAGATATAACAAAGCTAGTATTAAAATTAAAAAGAGGTAATGAGGAAGTAATTACTATTCCGTTAGGAAATAATAAAGCAAATAGTAGTAACGGAGATATTACCTATGAAACAAAAACTTTAGGATATAGCTTAGATGAGATATCAGAAGGTGATGTATATTACTACAACACATTAATTGAAAATATACCAGTTGGAGTTTATACATTAGAAGTTAATGGAGAGGGGTTTGCCCCAATAATATTAAAGGAAAATATTGAAGTTAAGTCTTATTCTAAAAGAATTTATATATCTAATGATAGACCAGTTGCTTTAAAAGTTGATGTTGATGGAGATAGTAAGACAACTAAAAATGATTATGATTTAGTTTTAAATAATATTGGTACAAATAATACTTTATATGATTTTAATAGAGATGGATTAGTTGATATTACTGATTTAGCCTATGTTAATGAAAGTATAACAAAAGAAGTTATAAAGGATGTATCTATAGTGGATACTAAAGCTATAGTAGATACAAGTAAAGTAAACATAGTTGAAGCTGAAAGTAAAGGAAATATAATTGGAGAGGTAGCAAGTATCTTTAATGATTCTGAAAAAGGAATTACTTTAGAACCTGATAAAAATTCAGAAGCTCAAGTATCAATAGCTCTTCCTAATATACGTTCTGAGCAGGTATCACTTGATGTTAAGGGAATAGCTGCAGGGCAGGTTTTAGTTGAAACAGATAATGGACAAGTGATAGTACATAATATAGGAGAAAGTTTTGCTGTAGAAGCTAGAAGTGTCAAAGCTAAAGAGAGTGAAAAGGTTGTAATTAATTTAGGTAAACAAGTAGCAGTTAAAAAAATTACAATAAAAGTATCAGCAACAGATCCAACTAATAATAATCTTGCAGAAATAGGTAAAGTTGAATTTGTAAATGACATATATAAAGAAATACCAAAGGTTGAAAATACAGCACCTACTATAACAGAAGTAGAAACTTCAGATTCAGAAATAAAACTTAAATGGACAAATCAAGTTAATATTGATGGATATGAAGTTTGTTATAAATCACCAAATGGTAAAGATACTACTGAGAAAATAGCTAAAAGTGGGACAAACTCTATAGCATTAAAGGAAGTAGAAAACTTTACAGAATATGAAGTTAAGGTAAGAAGCTATAGTGGTGATGATTGGAAAGGTGATTGGTCAGAAGTTGTAAAGGCTACTCCAGCACCTAAAAAAGCTCCAGATGCACCAGAAAATATTATTATTACAGGAGACTATAAGTCTTTAAATATATCTTGGAAAAGTATGAAAGGTGCAGAAGGATATAATCTTTTCTATAGAAAGAAGGGAGAAAGTGATTATAAAAAGGTAGAAAAAATCACAGGAACATCATATCAATTATTTAATTTAGAAGACGAAGTAGAGTATGAAATATATTTAACATCTTATAATGCTTTTGGAGAAAGTGGAAAGTCTAAGGTGTATTTAGGTGCAACTGTAAGTCTTAAAGGACCTACAATTACAGAATATAATCTTATAAATAGACCAAAAGAAAACTTTAAAGCAGGAGAATCTCCTACAGAAGGAATAGTTAATGTTGAATATCCAAATTACAGCAATAAAGAGCATCCAAATGGTGTTGAAAAATTTGCAGTTGTCGATAATGATTATACAACAAGCTGGACATCAACTACATGGAATACAAGTCATGGAACAGGCCCATTAGTTACTTTTGATAAAGAATATACAATGGATACCGTAAGACTTGTTACTCGTTTAGATAATGGATATGGCGGAGCTGCATATGATTATGTTCCAATTAGATATTATGATAGTGAAACAAATAATTTTGTTAATATGAATGGACGATATATTCAAAAAACAAGTAATGGAAAAATATATTATGAAATAAAATTCCCTAAACCTATTACAACTAACAAAATTCAAGTTTGTTTAAGAATACATCCGGCATACGTCCCTCTATCTAGTATAAGTGAAGTTAAATTTTATAAATATGATAGCATCGAAGATGATGTAAGAAACTTGTTTACAGATGATTTACTAATAGATATAAAAGATGATGTAACTCAAGAGAAAATAAATAACCTTAGAGAAAGAGCTAATACAAAGGATAGTGTAAGTGGAGAATATCATCCAAATCAAAATATAATTTTAGAAGAAATACAATTAGCAGAAGATATTTTAAATGATAAAAACATTGATAAAAATATATTAACTGTTAATCAAAATATCAATAATTGTGGAAATAATTTAGGATTAAAAAATGACTATCAATCTTTAGGATATACAGCTAAGGCTGGTGATGAAATAGTAGTTTATGTTGGAACAGAAGGTAATATATTACCAGAGTTAGCATTTACTCAACATTATGCTGAAAGTGGAAAATTTATTAAAACTATTAAGTTAAATAAGGGTAAAAATGTAATAGAAGTACCTGAAATAAGCAACTTAGATGTTGAGAAAGGTGGAGCTATTTATGTAAGATATCCAAGTGCATCACCATCTAATAATCCTATTAAAATAAGAATAAGTGGAGCAAAGAAAATACCACACCTTAATGTTTATGGAAAAATAAATGATAGTAGCAAAGAATCAGAAGTTAAAGAGGAAATTAGACAATATATTAGAGAGTTAAAAGATCATGTTGAAACAATGAAGGATGAGTATCCTAAAATATTTACTAATAAATCTAATAATGAATATAGATATGATGATGCAACTAGTATATTAAATGCAACTGATATTGAAGGAGATAAAGTAACTCTTAATATGCCAGCTAAAGCAATTTTAGAAGGAATTACAACAGGTTTATCTAGTGAAGATGAAGAAGTAGATAGACTATATAATAGCTTATTAGCATGGGAACAACTTTTAGATTTAAAATACGCTGAAAGAGGAGTAGCTGAAATTTCAGATTCCGATAAAAGACATTCAATTCCAAAAAGTCGTCTTCATGTTAAATATCAAAGAATGTTTGCAGGAGCATTTATGTACGCTTCAAGTCATCATGTGGGAGTTGAATATGGCTCAGTAGCAGCTCTTGTAAAAGGAGTTCCATATACATTTAATGAAGATGGTACAGTTAAGGATTCAGGACAATTATTTGGATGGGGAATAGCCCATGAATTAGGTCACGTTACAGAAATACCTGGAATTGCAAAAGCTGAAGTTACAAATAATATAATAGCTCTTTTAGCTCAAACATTAGATGACAAATCAAAATCAAGATTAGAAAATGACGGAAGATATGATGATGTCTATAGAAAGGTTACATCTGAAACAGTGGGACTTCCAGGAAATGTATTTGTTCAACTAGCTATGTTCTGGCAATTGCATTTAGCTTATGATGAGAATCCAACTGCATTAATGCTAAGAACAGATAGAGATAATGACCATAATAATGATTCTTTTTATGCAAGATTATCAAAGATAGCTAGAGAAGCAACGAATGAAGATAAGGGAGAAAACATGGAACAAAACCTTATAAGATTTGCTTCAGATGCAGCAAAGAAAGATTTAAGGGATTTCTTTAATAAATGGGGAGTAATTGCAGATAGCAGTACTCTAGAGTATCTTGATTCAAAGGGATATGAAAAAGAAACTAGAGATATTCAATATTTAAATGATGAAGCTAGAAGAAAGAAATTAGAGGGAGTAGAGGCTATGGCTTCTGATACAAAAGTAAAAGCTTCATTAGAATATGATGACTCTACTAAATCTAAGAAAGTTGAACTAACTTTAGGGACATATAAGGATAGCGATAAAATCCTTGGATATGAAATATACAGAAATGGTAAAGTAATAGGATTTACTACAGAAGCTTCTTACAATGATTATGTATCAGTTAATAATAGAGTACTTACTTATGAAGTTGTTGCATACGATTATAATTTAAATAAGACAGAAAAAGTTACTTTAAATCCAATAAAAATATCTCATGATGGTAGTTTAACTAAAACATCATGGAGTATTAATAGTAATATGAAATCGTTAGAAGATGTAAATGATGAAAATAACACAACAGGGCCAGTTTCAAATCCATCAATAGAAAAAATTAAGGATTATGATAATAGTACAATCTATAAAGGGTTAAAAGAGACAAATGAAAATCCTTATTTAATAGTAGAACTAGAAGAAATGCAAAATATAGTTGGATTTAAATATACAGCTGGGGTAGAAGAAGGAAAATTATCAGAAGATACTATTAAAGATTATGAAGTTTATGTAAGTAAGGATAAAGAAACGTGGACATTAGCTAATAAGGGACAACTTAATGTATCAGTAGATAAGCCAGAAGAAGTAATTTACTTTAATAAAGAAGGTTCTTCAGGAGGTAAGCAACTATGGGCATATGATACAGCTTATGTTAAAATTGTTGCGCCAAGAGCTAAGGGCATTTCAATGGCAGAGCTTGATATAATAGCACCTCCTGGTGATAATATTGACTTAAAAAATAATGGAATTGGCAAGTTATCAGAGGATTTTGTATATGGTAAAAATCCAGAAGATTTAATACCTAAAGGATCAATAGTATTTACTGGTGAATATAGAGGAAATCCTGTATTTAACGCAATACTTTTAAGAGATAGAGATAATAATGTACTTTCAGGAGAACAATTACTATTTGCGGAAATACCTGAAAATGGTGATTTAGGTGAAATAAGTAGTGGTACTTGGATATTCTTTATAACTCCAGAAAATTATAAGGAAATTGGACAATTACCAAATGATATAAGAGCAGAGTTATACAGAGTTAATGATGCAGAAACATCAGAAGGTCAAAGGTTAGTAAGTGATACATTATATGTAGATATTCCAGAGGAACTACCAGAAATGTCTATTGATGGTGGAATAATTCCTGAGAATATGAAAACTAACTAAAACAAAGTAGGAAAAGGAGGCAAATATGAAAAGGATAATAAAAGGATTAGCAATATCTTTAGTAGCTGGAGTTATATTTTTATCTCCTGTAAGATCAGTTAGTGCTTCAACTGGTATAGTTTTAGAGAGAGTAGAAAAGGAAGCTAATGTTGTAGAAGTATCTATTGATAATTTTAATTATGAAGCAAAATCATTTCAGTTAGAATTAAAAATTGTAGGTGATGTAACTTTAGCTGATTTAAAGTGGAGTGAAGCTTTAAATAAAAGTGTAGTGAATAAAAATTATATTTATAATAAAGATAAGAACACTATAAATATTTATGTAACATCAAAGGAAAACTTAGTTGAGTTTAGTAAATTACCAGTTTGTACTTTAACAGTTAATGGAGAGGCTAACACAACTTATAACATAGTTAGTGGGAAATCTTTTAAATATATTTATTCTAATAAAAATAAAGAGGGAAAAATAGATGAAATTCCTTCAGATTCAGAAGTGAATTTTAATTATGTTTATAAAGATAATAATACAGAAAAACCAGATGGAAGTGAAAAACCAGATGGAACAGAAAAGCCTGATGAAGGGGAAAAACCTAGTGGAGATGAAAATCAAGAAAGTGATGGGAATTTAGAAAACCAAGGAAAGCCTGAAAATACAGGGGGACAAGGAAATTCATCAGAGAATGGAAATTCAAATAGTAATAACTCTTCAAATAAATCAGAAGTCAAGAATGAAGATGAGTCAAAAGATTCAAAAGGGTTATATACAGGAGATATAATAGGTGCAGTTGTAGCAATATCTGGAGTATCTTTAGCAGGAGCCTATGTTTTTAGACCTAAGAGAAAAAATGAATCTAAAAAATAAAGGATATAATAAAATTCTCAAGAGAAAACTATCTTTACTAGAATATATAAGATTTTTTATGTTTTTTATATGTTTAGTCACCTTTGTAATATCATCATTTATTATAATAAAAAGATTAGTTGAATATAGGGAAAATAAAAAAGTATATAATGAGATGAGAGTGTACTCACCAGAAGTTATGAAAGATAATGAAAGTAATAAAAGAGGGTTTTTAGAAGAGGATTTTAAAAAACTTAAGGATATAAATAGTGATATAAAAGCATGGATAACTATACCTAATACAGAAGTTAATTATCCAATAACACAAGGAATCAATAATGAATACTATTTAAATCATAATTTTAAAAAGGAAAAAAATAATGGAGGCTCTATACTTATAGAATATGATAACAAAACTCCTTTTAATAAAGGTAATACTGTAATACATGGACATAATATGAAAGATGGAAGTATGTTTGCTGATTTACTTAAATTTAAAGAAGAAAATTTCTTTAATAATAACAATAAAATATATATTACATTAGAAAATGAAGTAATTGAATATGAAATTTTTTCTATATATGTTGAAGAGTTAGACAAAGAACATTATAATAACCAGTTCTATTATAATGGAGATTATATTAGGTATTTAAATGATTTAAAATCTAAATCCATATTTAATAGTAATGTAGAGTTAAAATCAGATAAGGATATAATAACATTGTCCACATGTGATTTTTCAATACATGATGGTAGATTAATAATTCATGCTATAAGAAATAATTAAATAAATTTATAAATAGAGTCTTTAGGAAAAGCAAGTAGATGAACTACTTGCTTTTTTTATGTGTTATTTCTTATATAAGAAATAACTTAAAGTAAGTCCAATTATACCTATAGAAAGTAAAATTACTATATTAGTATTTGTCATTAAAGTTTGGAATATTAAAACTAAAAGATTATAAATAATATGAAGTATTATAGGAAAGGTTAAATTATCAGTTTTATAATATATATAGCAAAATACAATTCCTGATAATGTAGCAAGAAGGCTTTGTGCTATATAACCACTAACAGCTCCATGAAGAAAACCAAAAATTAATCCTTGAACTATAATTGCAGTATATACATTTACAGATTCTTTTAATTTTAAAAATATAATTCCTCTAAAAAGTATTTCTTCAATTAGTGGAGCAAGTAAAATTAAATGAAATATAGCAAGTATATTAAGATTTGCATGCAATATTTCTGTACCTTGAGATGTCTTTAAAGAAATATTATTTAAGCTAGTATATATACAAAAGTAACTTATGGAAAATATAAGTATTAAAAGAATAGATCTACTAGTTATTTTTATTTTATTTATTTTTACATAGCGAAATAAATTTTTTTTCTCTTTTTTCAATAAAATATAATAAATAAAAAGAGTAGAGATTAAAGCAATAAAAACACCTAAATCATTATTTTTTATATCAGTAACATATTGTAATATTCCTACAGTTATATTAACTAAATATAGTATGAAAATATATTTTAATATATAAAAGAAATTTTTAAAAAAGTTTTTTGTTTTCATAAATAACACCACCATTTATACGCTACTCTTCTAACTTTTTATTTAAAAAGTAACCTATAAAATAGTAGGCTATTGAAAATAAAATTATTGTTAAAACAGGCATATGTATTCCACTTATGCTAGAGCTTATAAGTCCAAGAATTAAAATTTGTATAGGAACATCCATGAAAAAATAAAGAATATTATATTGAATGTCACTAAGATCTTTAACTTCTTTTATTGCAGTTGCAAGAGGTTCAAGTATATTGTCTATAATTAAATCAACAACAAAATAAATAATAAAAAATTTTATTAATACTTTTATTGAAGAGTATTTAAGACCAAATAGTAACATTAAGGTTCCACCACAAAAAAATGAAATAAGAAAAATTATTAATAACAAAAGGCTTGAAAATATTGCAAATATAATTAAATCTTTTAATTTATGTTCTTTCTTCATTTGTTCCTCCAGCTAAGCTCTAAGTCGTTTATAAATTTATATGATTATTATAACATAATAGGTAAAAAAGATTTATTAGAATTATCTAGGAGAAGTTTTGTCTAAGGAATATAAGAATGGTATAATAGGAAACAATGGCTTAATATTTACATAAGATTTTAGGAGGATTAAATGAAGGATTGTAAAGGAATAGTATTTTTTGATGTAGATGGAACTCTTATAGATTGCTTTAAGGGGATAAGTGCTCCTACTGAAAGTACAAGAAACTCTATAAAGAAATTAAAGGAAAATAAATTTTTAACTATACTTGCAACTGGAAGACCTAAAAGCTGTATTGATGAAAATTTACTTAATCTAGGTCTTGATGGTTACATAGCTTCCAATGGAGCATATGCAGATTTTAAGGAAGACATAATATTTGATTATCCTATAGATAATGAGAAACTTAATGAAATATTAGATTACTTTAAAGAAAATAATATTGATTATATGTTAGAAGGCCATGAAATGAATTATATTTCAAGTTATGAAAATAAGAAATTAATGGATTTACTAGAGGGTGCAAAACTTAATATGGATTATATCACTGATAAGTGGGATAGAAGTAAAGTTAAGACAAGTAAGATAATAATAGTTAATAATGAAAATAATGAAATTTTTGAAAAGGTATCTGAAAAGTATAAGGATGGTTTTACATTTATGAAGCATCCAATGGGTGTTTCTTTTGAAATGTATTTAAGTAAGTATACTAAAGGTTATGGAGTTGAACAATTAGTAAATAAGTTAGGTATAGATATGGACAAGACCTATGCTTTTGGTGATGGTGAAAATGATATTGAAATGTTCCAAGTTGTAAAACATGGAATTGCAATGGGTGGATATCATGAAAAGCTAGAAGCAGTTGCTTATGACTTTACAGAAGATGTAGAGAATGAAGGAATAACAAAGGGATTAGAAAAATTAGAGTTAATCTAATATCATACTTTTTTGATGTAATTAACTACAATAAAATATTAAATGAGAATCTTAAAAAGCATATATATAAAGAAGGGAAAATAATCTTTCAAAAGTAGTAGTAGACTAAGTTTAAAGGGAAAGTTTCTACTTATTATACATTGAAATAAATGGCGATGATTGGTATAATATAATCTCCAATAAAAATGAAAATTTTGACGAATATTAAAGTGATTCTTAAATTTAGTGTTGGTTTTTGTAGTAAGGTTGTTTATAACTAGATTTTTGATGAACTTATAAATTTTATGGAAATCTGGAGGGGGAAACCAATGCCAAAAAGAATAGCTATTTTAGGTGGACCGAGATGTGGTAAAACTACATTAATACAACAATTATACGTAGAAATGAAAATCAGAGATTTAAATGTAGGAGTTGCTACTGAATATAGTACGGATTATCTAAGAGATAAAGGGATGATAGAAACTATATCAGAACAATATGGAATATATTTAGGACAACTTCATATAGAAGAAAGTCTAAATTCTTTTGATTATGCATTAACTGATTATGCTACATTTGTTCCTTACATATATGGAAGATTTATGTTGGGGGATAAAAAGAGAAGTATTAAAGAAATAGAAATATTAAAAGACCTTTATGTTCTAGCTTTAAGAGATTTACCTAAATATGATCATATATTCTTTGTACCAAGAGAATTTGGATACTCAAAAGATGGAGTAAGATGGCAAGATGAAGAAATAGCAAAGGCTGTAGATAAAGCTATTTTAAGTTTCTTAGAAGCTGAAAATGTGAACTATACAGTAATAACTGGATCAACTAAAAAGAGATCAGAAAAAATTCTTGAAATAGTTGGAATAGTTGATAAGGAAGAGAAAAAAGTAGAAGATAAATAGAATTAAATATAATAGTTAATAAATCTGGTACATTTTAGATAAATTATGCTTTAAATTAGGTGTATATCTTTTATGTATCAGATTTATTGCATTTAATTATAGAAAGATAAATAAGGGAGGTGACTTTAGTTAGGGTATTTTAGAAAGGCTTTAACTAAGGGAAATAATGACTAAATTATATTTAACAAGACACGGGGAAACAGAATGGAATATTCAAGGTATAATGCAAGGATGGGGAGATTCTCCTTTAAGTGAACTTGGAATTAAGCAAGCTGAATGGTTACAAGAAAGAATAAAAGATACTCCTATTGATGTAATATATACAAGTCCTATAGGTAGAGCATACAATACTGCAAAGATAGTTAGAGGAGATAAGGAAATAGAAATAGTTCCTCATGATGGATTAAAAGAAATTAGAGTAGGAAATTGGGAAGGATTAAACCAAGAAGAGCTTAAAGAGTTAGATATAGAAAATTATGATAACTTTTGGAATACACCATCTAAATACATACCAACAGGTAATGGCGAAACATTTATGGAAGTTAAGGAAAGAACTTTTGCAGCAGTAAATGAGATATTACAAAAAGAAAAGGGGAAAAATATTTTAATAGTAACTCATACAGTTGCTTTAAAAACATTTTTAGTAGCTTTAGAAAGTAAAGATATAGATACTTTGTGGGAACCACCATTTATTAAACAAACAAGCCTTACAGAAATAGATTTTAATGATGAAGGATATGAATTTGTATTAACAGCATGTATGAAGCATCATAAATATTCTAAAAAAGAATATAACGAATTTAAATAAAATATATTATAAAAAAGTAAGCCTGGAATATAGAAAGAGTACTTTAACTCTATATTCTAGGCTTTTTAAATATAATAAAGATAATCTAGCTTAGTAATAAGTCTACTTGGGTTTTTATTCCGTTTTTACGGTTTTAATAATTACACCTTTATTATTTAGAAGGCTTAATTGATTTGGATCAGCATATATATCAGTAACTAAATGTGAAATATCACTAATTAATCCACTAGAAAAATTATGTTCCTTTCCCACTTTAGAACTATCTGCAACTATTATTTTTGCACCGGTACATCTTCTTAACATAGTTTCATTTATTGTTGTTTCTTGAAGAACAGAAGTACCTATACCATATTCAGCACTAATTCCACTTACACCAAGAATACATTTATCTGCTGTTATTTTATTTATAATATGGGTGGCAAAGTCTCCAACCATAGTCTTCTTTCTTTCATTAACCTCTCCACCAGTTAAAACAAGCTCTACATTTGGTGATTTTGCAGCAACTAAAGCATTACCATTATTAGTTATAACAGTAACACGTTTATTTTCTAAATATTGAAGAGCTAAAAGAGCAGTAGAACTAGAATTAATAAATATAGTATCACCATTTTCTATTAAGCTAGCTGCATATTTTGCAATAGCTTCTTTTTGAGATAAATATTTATTAGAAGAATCAAGTAAGGAAGGATCATCATTTAATGCTCCTTCTATTAAAGTAGCTCCACCATAAAATCTTTCAACTATTCCCTGATCTTCGAATAGTTGAATGTCTCTTCTTATAGTAATAGGTGAAACAGATAATATTTTTGACAATTCATCTGTTTTTATGGTTTTGTTCTCTTTTAAATATTGTAGTATTGCCTGTTGCCTTTTATGAACAATACCTTTAGCGTGTTTCATAATTTCCTCCTAATAACATTATAGATTTTTAATTAGCTTTGAAGCTTCTTCTGTGGCATGCATTTTGTTACCATTAGATAAGACAAATTTTAAGTTTTTTTCAGCTAGATTTTTATCTTTTGTTTCAATATATAGCTTAGCCACTAGTAAGTGGTAATTTACTTTTTCGTGCATATTCATATTTTCAACTGAAACTGCTTTAAAAGCCTTTTTACTATCTTTAAATTTATTTAATAATAACATATAATGACCGGTTATTTCATCCCAAGAAAACACTGGTAATACTCTTTTTCTTCCTATTTTAGCGTTTTCAAGTTTCATTACATGTTCATAATAAACTTTTGCATTATCTATGTCATTAAGTGATGCATAAGCAAAGAAGTAGAAGTAATAATATACAAGTAGTAAATCAAGAGAAGTAGAAAATGACTTCTTTCCTTCTTTATCTAAATACTCTATTATTTCTTTATACTTCCCCATATCTTTAAGTAATAAAAGCTTAAAAACTCTATTTGATGATTTAAAACCTTTTAAATAATCATATTTTTCAAGTTTTTTCATGATTCTTTCAGCTTCAATTGGATCACATAATTCAATTAAAGTATAAATTGCCTTATCATTTAATTTTTTTAAAACTTCATATAAGAAAGCAAAAGAACCAAAGAATATTAATATTACTCCGTATAGAACTTTAACTGATGTATTTTCTGCATTGATTATTAGGTAACATAAGTAAACTAAGAAAATTATATAGAAAGTAATACTTAAACCAAATTTTCCTTTTCTACTTAAAGAGTACCACTTTGCTCCATTCATAAGATACCTCCTAAAATATAGCTAATTAATAAGCTAGAATGTAAGTTATTTTATTTATATGTTCATTATACACCTTGCAAATATAAATAATCAATAATGAAACAAACAAAATGAACAAAAATATTAAGAAACGTTCATAAAACATAATTTAAGGTTAATTTGTCGGAGTTTATTGAAAAATTGATAATAAAAGGTTTACATAAGTGAAATTAATGTGGATTTTATAGTGAAAACATATACAAAAACTTAAATATTCATAAAATTTAAAATAATCTATTGAAATAAATTAAAAAATAGATTACTATAAAGGTACAACGAAACGATAAAAACGTTCAAAAAAATAAAAACAAAAAACAAAAATAATTAATGCTTAAAAAATATGATGTTTTGAATAAATAAAATCAATCAAAACATTCAAAATAATCTTAACGGTGGATGAGGAGGAGAAAAAATGTCAAAAGTAGATGAAATAACAAGAGAATCATGGGTGTTAGGAACTTTTCCAGAATGGGGAAGCTGGCTAAACGAAGAAATTGAACAAGAAGTAGTAAAACCAAATACATTTGCAATGTGGTGGTTAGGATGTACAGGCATATGGCTAAAAAGTGAAGGTGGAGCAAACCTTTGTATAGACTTCTGGTGTGGAAGCGGTAAAAGAACACATGCTAACCCATACATGGATCCACAACACCAAATGTCAAGAATGTGTGGAGGTAAAAAATTACAACCAAATTTAAGAGTTGCACCATTTGTGTTAGATCCATTTAGAATCAGAGAAGTGGATGCTGTAATTTCAACACATGATCACAATGATCACATTGATGTAAATGTTGCAGCAGCAGTATTAAAAAATTGTGATGAAAAAGTACCATTTATAGGACCACAAGCTTGTGTAGATAAGTGGATAGGCTGGGGAGTTCCAAAAGAAAGATGTATAGTTGTAAAACCAGGAGATACAATAAAGATAAAAGATGTAGAATTAGTTGCTTTAGAATCATTTGATAGAACAGCACTAATAACATCACCACCAGAAGGAAACTTAGTTGGAACAATGCCAATAAATATGGATATTAAAGCAGTTAACTACTTAATTAAAACAACTGGCGGAAATCTATATCATAGTGGAGACTCACATTACTCAAATTACTATGCAAAACATGGAAATGAACATAAGGTTGATGTAGCGTTAGGATCATTTGGTGAAAATCCTAGAGGAATTACAGATAAGATGACTTCATCAGATATCTTAAGAATGGCAGAAGCTTTAAATACACAAGTTATAATTCCATTCCATCATGACATATGGTCAAACTTCCAAGCAGATACAAATGAAATTAATGTGTTATTTGAAATGAGAAAACACAGACTTCAATATAAATTTGTTCCATTCATTTGGCAAGTAGGAGGAAAATTCACTTTCCCAACTGATAAGGACAATAGAGAATATCATTATCCAAGAGGATTTGATGATTGTTTCTCAAAACCAATAAATACTCCATATACATCATTCCTATAAAATCAAATTTGGAATTGAATTATAGGTAATAACTAGGATTTTAAAACTAAGAGATAATATATTAATCAATATACTAGGGGGAATAAGTTAAATGTTTAATGAGTTATTAGAAAAAAATAGATATTCATTCCATGAAGGTTTTGACAATTGGGAAGATGCTGTAAAGGCTGCATGTCAGCCACTTATAAAAGAAGGTGCTATTCTTCCTAGCTATGTAGATTCAATTATAAGATGTGTAAATGAATATGGTCCATATATAGTTATAGCACCTAATATTTGTATTCCACATGCACAAGAAGGAACTGATGGAGACGTTAAGACAACTTCAATTTGCTTCATGAAAACAGAAAAACCAGTACATTTTAGTGAAGACCCTGAACATGATGCAAGATTATTCTTTGTATTAGCATCAGAAAATAGCGAATTGCATCTACAAAATCTTACTGAGTTAGTTGGATTAATATCAGATGAAGAAGTAGTAGAAAAGTTATTAAATGCTAAATCAGTAGAAGATCTTAAAAGAATTAAAGGGTAAATAAGTTTTTTAGCTCTCCCTACCAGGGGGAAGGGAGAGCTTTAAATAAAAAATTATGATAATTACTAAAAAATCAAGAAGGTGAGGATGGTAAAATGGATTTTTTTATTAAAATTTGGGAATTCTTTCAGGTAAATATTCTTACTCAACCGGCATTTTTTATAGGATTTATAGTACTTTTAGGCTATTTACTATTAAGAAGACCTATTTATGAAGCATTTGCAGGATTCGTTAAAGCTACAGTTGGATATTTAATATTAAATGTAGCAGCAAGTGGATTAGTTAATAACTTTAGACCTATACTTGCAGGACTTAAAGACCGTTTTAATTTAACAGCGGCAGTTATTGACCCTTATTTTGGTCAAACAGCAGCACAATCAGCTATTGAAGGAATAGGAAGATCTTTCTCATTAATGATGCTTGTTTTACTAGTAGCATTCCTATTTAACCTTGTATTAGTATTTTTCCGTAAGTGGACTAAAATACGTACTGTATTTATAACAGGACACATTATGGTGCAACAATCATCAACAGCACTTTGGATATTACTGTTCTGTTTCCCACAATTACAAGATACTAAAATAGTAATTATGTTAGGTTTATTACTAGGAACTTACTGGTCAGTATCAGCTAACTTAACTGTTGAAGCATGTCAAGAGCTTACAGAAGGTGGTGGATTTGCTATAGGTCACCAACAAATGTTTGGTGTTTGGTTAACAGATAAAGTTGCAGGTAAGTTTGGTAAGAATAACAAGAAGATAGAAGATTTAGAACTACCAGGATTTCTTTCAATCTTTAATGATAACGTTGTCGCAACTGGCGTATTAATGTTACTATTCTTCGGAATTATAATGGCTATCTTAGGACCAGAGTTATTACAAGAAATTGATAAGTCATTTAAACCAGAAAGAAACTTTTTCTTCTACATAATGGAAAAATCATTTAATTTTGCAGTTTATTTAAGCATATTACAACTTGGAGTTAGAATGTTCGTATCAGAACTTACTGAATCATTCCAAGGTATATCAAATAAATTATTACCAGGTTCAATGCCAGCAGTTGACTGTGCAGCTGTTTATGGATTTGGACATCCAAATGCTATAACAATAGGATTCTTATTTGGAGCACTTGGACAATTTATAGCAATATTAGGACTTATAGTATTTAAGAGTCCAGTATTAATAATAACAGGTTTCGTACCAGTATTCTTTGATAATGCTACATTTGCAGTATTTGCAAATAGAAAAGGTGGATTAAAGGCAGCAATTACAATACCTTTTGTAGCAGGTATGATTCAAGTTTTAGGAGGAGCTTTCTCAGCACATTTCTTCCAATTATCACAATATGGTGGATGGCATGGAAACTTCGACTGGGATACACTTTGGCCACTATTTGGTGTAGTTATGAAATATGGTCAATACTTTGGTGTAGCAGCAGTAATAATATTTATGTTAGCTATTCCACAAATCCAATATAGAAAGAATAAAGAAAATTACTTTAAAATAGCTGAAGATTATGAATCAGTAGTTAATGGAGAAACAGCTGTTTAAAAGTTAATAAAATGTTCCATGGGTGTAGGTGAATGGTATTTAAAAGCCATTCACCACCAACTTAAAATAAAAATCTTAATTAATAGAAATCTATTAATTAAGTAAGTTTTTCCTAAATGGAGAAACTTACTTAGTTAATAAAAATAATAAAATTTTTAAATAATAATGTTAAATAAAAAAATAGAAAATATTTGAAATTTTGGAGGTATGGTTATGTTAAAAGTAATAGCAGCATGTGGAAATGGTATGGGATCAAGTCAAATAATTAAAATGAAGATTGAAAAGATCTTTAGAAAACTAGGAGTTCAAGTTTCAATACATCATAGTAGTGTTGGAGAAGCAAAAACTCAAGCTTCAAATTATGATGTTGTATTTTGTTCAGAAGCATTAAAAGGAAACTTTGCTAATGCAGAAAAAAATGGAACTAAGATAATAGGTCTTAAGAATCTTTTATCAGAACAAGAAATTGAAGAAAAAATTAAAGAGCATGTAATACAAAAATAATATATAAAGCAAGTTTGAGATTTACAAAAGTACAGAGTTGTAAATCTCAAACTTTAACTTTGAAAACCACTAATTAGAGTTATGGGGAAATAGGAGGAGAAATTAAAATGAAAATTGAAAAGAAGTTTTTAACAAATTTACACAGATGTTATGCTACATCAAGCACAGTTATAGATAATGAAAGAAAGATACTAATAGCAACTGAAGGTGAAGGTGCATGTTACATGTATTCAGGAGATGACTTTAAGCAATCTACAGTTTGGGATGGACCTGGTGGAACAATGTCAATGATACCTGTGCCTGGAAAGAATGGAGACTTTTTAGCAGTTCAAAATTTCTTCCCAACATTCCAATCAGAAAAGGCAACAATAGTGTGGGCAAAGCCAACAGAAAATGATGGCTTTGAAGTTAAAACAATATTAGATTTACCATATGTACATCGTTTTGATATTTTAAAGGCAAATGGAGTTAACTATTTCTTAGGAGCTACTCTTTGCACAACAAAGACATGCAAGGATGACTGGTCAGATCCAGGAAAGATTTATGTTGGAGTAATTCCAGAAGATTTAAATCAACCGATAGAATTAAAGGTTATAAAAGAAGGTCTTACAAAGAATCATGGATATTGTAGAGCTATGTGGAATGGAAAAGAAGTTGGAATGGTTACATCACAAGATGGTGTATTTGTTGTAACTCCACCACAAAATGAAAATGAAGACTGGACAGTAGAACAAATTATGGATAAGCCTGTAAGTGATATTGCAGTTGTTGATATTGATGGAGATGGAGTAGATGAATTAGTAACAATTGAAGAATTCCATGGTAAAAACTTTATAATAAATAAAAAAATAGGGGATAAATACGAAGAAGTTTATAAATACCCAAAAGACATGGATTTTGGACATGTTGTTTGGGGAGGAAAACTTAGAGGTGTACCAACAATAATTGGTGGATATAGAAGAAATGAAAAAGAATTATTCTATATACAATGTGAAAGTACAAATCCACTTAAGTTTAAGGCTACAACAATAGAAGCAGGGGTTGGACCTAGTAATGTTGCTGTATTAAATGAAAAGGATAGAGATATTATAATTTCTGCAAATCGTGAATTAGGGGAAGCAGCATTATACATCGTTACTGATTAGTAATTTAGAAAAACTAAATGGATGGGAGTGAATTAAATGTTAGAAGAATTAAAACAAAAAGTATATGAAGCTAATATGCTTCTTCCAAAATATAATTTAATTACTTTTACTTGGGGAAATGTTTCAGGAATCGATAGAGAAAAAGGCCTTATAGTAATTAAACCATCAGGTGTTGAGTATGATGTTATGAAACCAGAGGATATGGTAGTTGTTGATATGGAAGGAAATGTTGTTGAAGGAACTTTAAATCCATCATCAGATACACCAACTCATGTTAAATTATACAATGAATTTAAAGAAATTGGAGGAGTTGTACATACTCATTCAAAATGGGCAACAGTTTTTGCTCAAGCAGGTAGGGGAATAAATCCATATGGAACAACTCAAGCTGATTATTTCTATGGAGAAATTCCTTGTACTAGAGATATGACTAAAAATGAAATTGAAAATAATTATGAATACAATACTGGTGAAGTTATTGTTGAAAGGTTTAAAGATTTAAATCCTAAATATATGCCAGCTGTACTTGTAAAAAATCATGGACCATTTACTTGGGGGAAAGATCCATTTGAAGCAGTTCATAATGCTGTAGTTTTAGAAGAAGTGGCTATGATGGCATTTACTACAGAAATGATAATGAACTCAGGTGTTAAAGCAATGCCAAATACTCTTTTAGATAAGCACTTTATGAGAAAACATGGGCCAAATGCTTACTATGGACAAAAATAAAAATAAGCAGAGGTGTATTTAATGAAAGAATATACATTAGGATTATATGAAAAATCAATGCCAAACACTTTAACTTGGAAGGAAAAGTTAACTTGTGCAAAGGAAGCAGGTTTTGATTTTGTTGAAATAAGTATAGATGAGACTGAAGAAAAGCTTTCAAGGCTTTGTATGTCAAAAGAAGAAAGATTTGAACTTGTAAAAACTATGTGTGAAGTAGGTATTCCAATTAGAACTATGTGCCTTAGTGGACATAGAAAATTTCCTCTTGGAAGTTTAGATGAAAGTGTAAGGAACCGTGGCATGGAAATCATGGAGAAGGCTGTAGAGCTTGCTTGTGATTTAGGAATAAGAATTATTCAATTAGCTGGATATGATGTTTATTATGATGAATCTACAGAAGAAACTAAAAAGTTATTTGCAAAAAATTTAAAAATAGCTGTTGAAATGGCTGCTAAAAAGGGGATTATTCTTGCCTTTGAAACTATGGAAACTGAATTTATGAATACAGTTGAAAAAGCTATGAAGTATGTTAATAACGTAAATTCACCATATTTGCAGGTATATCCTGATTGTGGGAATATCACAAATGCAGCAGTAGCATATAATAAAAATGTATTAGATGACTTAAAAACAGGAAAGGGACACATAGCAGCAGTGCATTTAAAAGAAACTGTCCCTGGAAAGTTTAGAGAAATACCATTTGGTACAGGACATGTAAATTTTGAAGATATAATAAAGACTTCATGGGATTTAGGTGTTAGAAGATATGTTGCAGAGTTTTGGTATGTAGGAAATGATAATTGGAAAGAGACATTAAAAGAAACTAAGAGCTTTATGGACGAAAAGTTTAAAAAAGCCCATACTCCCAATTAGGGAATAACATAATTTAAAACTCCAATTAAAAAGCAGAAACTACTAAAACTTTATGTCTTAGTAGTTTTTGTCACTAAAAGATAAATATACAGTTATTGACTATATAATAATGAAATTTTAGATTTAGATAACTTCATTATAAAAAATATTTAAATAAAATTAAAAAAATATTATAAGGATTTTAAAAAAATAAATCTTTTAAATCCTTTGAAATATAAGGAGTTGAGAGGATACCGGTTAACTAAATAGCTTTATAGACAAAATTAGAGTTTATGAATTTTTGTTGAAAAGATAATGTATTTTATGTTAACATCTACCTGTAAGGCTATTAGAGGTATTCAAAATGAGAATAATTTAAATCAAATTGCTCAGATGAGTGAAGGGAGAAATTATGAATAAAGAGTTATTAATTAACAAGTCAAAAGACGTTAGAAAAAATATTATCGAAATGATATATGAGGCTAAATCAGGTCATCCAGGTGGATCATTATCATGTGCAGATATAATTACATATTTATACTATGAAAAAATGAATGTGGATGTAAACAATCCTAAGGCTGAAAACAGAGATAGATTTGTTTTAAGTAAAGGACATGCTGCGCCAGCACTTTATTCAGTATTAGCAGAAAAAGGATTCTTCCCTAAAGAAGAATTAAAGCACTTAAGAAAAATGGGAGCTTTATTACAAGGACATCCTGACTCAAAGCATGTTCCAGGAGTTGATGTTTCAACTGGTTCATTAGGTCAAGGTATATCAAATGCTGTAGGTATGGCTCTTGGATTAAAGACACAAAAGAGCGATGCTAAGGTTTATACAGTTCTAGGAGATGGAGAATTACAAGAAGGATTAGTGTGGGAAGCATCAATGGCTGCTGCACATTATAAATTAGATAATTTAGTTGCTGTTGTTGATTTCAATGGCTTACAAATAGATGGAAAAAATGAAGATGTTATGACAATTGCACCAGTAGATGAAAAGTTCAAGAGCTTTGGATGGAATGTTATAATATGTGATGGAAATGACTTCGAAGATATAGATAGAGCTTTCAATTCATTAGCAGAAGGAAAGCCAAATCTTATACTAGCAAGCACAGTTAAAGGTAAGGGTGTTTCATTTATGGAAAACCAAGCTGGATGGCATGGTCAAGCACCAACTGAAGAACAAAAAGATCAAGCTTTAGCTGAGATTGCTAAATAAGGAGGAATAAAAAATGGGAAAAGCAACAAGAGAATCATATGGAATGGCGTTAGTTGAATTAGGAAAGGAAAATGAAAATGTAGTTGTTTTAGATGCAGACCTTTCAAAATCAACAAAAACAGCAGATTTCAAAAAAGAATTTAGTGATAGATTTTTCAATGCAGGTATAGCTGAACAAAACTTAATGGGAATGGCAGCAGGTCTTGCAAATGTTGGAAAAGTTCCATTTGCAAGTACATTTGCAGTTTTTGCATCAGGTAGAGCTTTCGAAGTAATAAGAAACTCAATCTGCTATCCAAAGGTAAATGTTAAAATAGCAGCAACTCATGCTGGTATAACAGTTGGAGAAGATGGTGGATCTCACCAATCAGTAGAAGATATAGCACTTATGACTTCACTACCAAACATGACAGTTATAGTTCCTGCAGATCATAGAGAAGCTATGGCAGCTGTAAAAGCAGCAGCAGAAATGAATGGACCAGTTTACTTAAGATTTGGAAGATGTGCAACAGAAGACATCTATGATGAAAACTATAAGTTTGAAATTGGTAAGGGTTCACAATTAACAGAAGGTAATGATGTAGCAATTATAGCTACTGGTATGTTAGTTGCAAAAGCTTTAGAAGCAGCTAAGGAATTAGAAGCTGAAGGAATAAAAGCTAGAGTTATAAACATAGCTACTATTAAACCAATAGATAGAGAATTAATAATAAAAGCAGCTAAGGAAACTAAGGGTATAGTAACAGCTGAAGAACATTCAGTTATAGGTGGTCTTGGAGCTATGGTTTCATCAGTAGTTTGTGAAGAATGCCCAACAAAGGTTAAGAAGGTTGGAATACAAGATACATTTGGTGAATCAGGTACTCCAAACGAATTAATGGAAAAATACGGATTAACAGCTGCTGAAATAGTAAAGGCTGCTAAGGAAGTATTAAAATAGTATTTTAATATAGTATTTTAATATAGTATTTTTAGGGAAAAATAATATTAAGCTTTTTAAGTAAGTTAACGGTATCTATGATGCCGTAACTTACTATAAAAAATAAATTGAAATAAATATTTTTAATATTCAGAAAAATTAAGGAGTGAATGAAATGAAATTATTCGTAGATACAGCTAATGTTGAAGATATTAGAAAAGCTAATGACCTTGGAGTTATATGTGGTGTAACTACTAATCCATCATTAATAGCTAAAGAAGGTAGAGATTTAAAGGAAGTTATAGATGAAATATGCTCAATAGTTGATGGACCAATTAGTGCAGAAGTTATGGCATTAAAAGCTCCTGAAATGATAGAAGAAGGTAGAGAACTTGCTAAACTTCACAAGAACATAGTTATAAAGATACCTATGTGTGAAGAAGGATTAAAAGCAGTAAGCGTATTATCAAAAGAAAACATAAAGACAAACGTAACATTAATATTCTCACCACTTCAAGCTTTATTAGCAGCTAGAGCTGGTGCAACTTACGTAAGCCCATTCTTAGGAAGATTAGATGATATCGGAAACCCAGGAATAGATTTAGTAAGAAACATAGTTGAAATATTTGAAATACACGGAATAGAAACAGAAATAATTTCTGCAAGTGTTAGAAATCCAATGCACGTTTTAGATGTTGCTTTAGCTGGATCACACATTGCAACAGTTCCTTATTCAGTAATAGCTCAAATGACTAAGCACACTTTAACAGATGTTGGAATGGCTAAGTTTATAGCAGATTACGAAAAGGCTTTTGGAAACAAATAGTTTTTAGCTAGATAGAATTTTAGAAGATAACTTTAAGGTTATCTTCTTTTTTTAATTAAAAAATATTATACAGAAAATATTAATAGAAAGCACTTTACATTTAAAAAAAATCATTTATAATGAAATTATTATCTATAGGGTATATTTTCCATTTTTAAATTAAATGTAATAAGAATCATTGAATTATACTTTGTATTTGGGCACTTGAAGTGTAAGGAGATAGTAGTGCAACCCACTTATTTAGGATTAAATTTTCTAATATAGGTTGGTTTTTTATGTTTTTATGATAAGTATAAAATATATAAGGGGTAATGGTATGGGAATAAGAAGAAAAAGAAGTTTAGTAGTTTTATTTTCTATAATTTTTATATTTTGCTTTAGCAATTTTAGAGTAGTAAAGGCGGAAATAGAAAATGATATTAAAAAAGAATATTATAAAGTAACAACTGTAGATGAATCTAGAACTAAAGAATTTGAACAAGAATCTTATAAAGGAATTATAAATAAAGAAGATAACTATAGTAATTTAATTAACAAGTCAGATAAGATAAGTAAAAATACATTTTTAAGTGTTTTTAATAATAGAGATAAAGAAAAATCAACTGATAAAATGAATAAAAGTGAAAATATTAATAAACTTTTACAAAGTTTTGGATTACCCTCAACGGGAATAGAGGATTCATATATAATTATTACAGTTGTAATAGCAATAATTATTGTTAGTTCAGTAATGTTTAAAGAAAAGAAAGATAAGGCTTAAAATAAGGTAAAAGTTTTAAAATGAGATAGTAATAACTTTTAAGTTAAAATAAACTAAATATTTTAAAGGATAGTATAAGATGCATTAAGTAATAAGAAATTAACAATGAAAATTGATACCAATGTAGCTTAAACAATTAATTCAATACAAATAAAATTAGAAGAGTTAATTGATAAAAACTATAAATAACGTATATAAAAAATAAATTTAGCTTCTAAGGAAAGCTAATAAATATAAAAAAGGATTTAAGTTTAATAGCTTAAATCCTTTTTTTGTTTTGGGTAATATATGGTAAAAATCTTTAACTTAAATAATGTTTAATATTTCATCTAATTTTTTAGCTCCAAAGTAAACTTCAGAATCATTTACTATTATCGCTGGTACACTCATAAGTTTATACTTAGTTTTTATTTCATCAAAGTTTGCTAAATCTAACATTTCAGTTTCTACATTAGGATTTTCAATTGCTATTCTTTGTGCAGAAACAACTACATCAGGACAAAGGTGACATGATAAAGATACACATACCTTTATATTGGTAGCTTTATTTATAGATTTAATTTTTTCTAAGTTATTTGGATCTATAGGTTGACCAGGGCCTGCTAAATTATATATTGCAAGTATAAAGGAATTTAATTCATGTCCTCCTGGAACCCCATGGAACTTAACACCACTATAATTATTATCTTTATCAAGTAAAGCAACTACAGGGTACTTATCAGCATTAATTTTTTCCTCAATAGACTTAGCTTCATTTTTAATATAGACTTCTGCTTTAAGTTTATCAGAAAGATTAGCTATATCTAAAACTAAATCTCTTAGTTCAATAGATTTTCCATTGTTAGGATCAACTATTGTTACAAGAGTAATAGGATTTTCTATTTTAGATAAAATAGATGATAATTGAGTTCTTAATGTATCATTTAATAAGTGGCTTTTACCATTAAAAGATTTTTTTACATTATTAGTAGTGGTTTCATTGCTTTCTTTTTTCACAGGGGCTTCATAGGTAACTTCGTCAGCAATACCTAGTCTTTCTTTTTCTTCAAATATGTATTTTTCAGCATCAGTAGCAGCAATAGCTCCATCTGCAACAGCAGTAACTACTTGTCTTAATGATTTAGGTCTCAAATCACCAGCAGCATAAACACCTTTAATGTTAGTTTGCATATTTTCATCAGTTATTATATAACCAAAGTTATCTAGTTCTATATGATTTTTGAATACAGAAGTTTGAGGAACATAACCAGCAAATATAAATATACCAAAGGTTCCATCTTCTTTTGGTGGGAAGTATTCAGATTTTTCATAAGTTACATTATTAATTAGTTTAACTGAGCGTAATAAATCATCACCAATAGCTTCAACTACTTCTGTATTAAATTTAATATCTATTTTAGGATGAGCTTTAACTTTATCTCCAATTGATTTTGCACAAGTGAAATCAGGTTCTCTAGCTATTATTGTAACCTTTTTTGCAAATCTAGTTAGATATATAGCCTCTTCACAAGCTGCAAATCCGGCACCAATAACTAATACTTCAAGACCTTTAAAAAATTCACCATCACATGTAGCACAGTAAGCAACACCTCTTCCAGCAAATTCTTCTTCACCAGGGAATCCAAGCTTTCTAGGAGTAGCCCCTGTAGCTATAATTACAGCTCTTCCTTTAATTTCACCTATATCAGTTTTTAATATTTTAACTTCATTTGATAAATCTACATCATTAACTTCAGCTCTTTGAAATTTAACACCAAAATCTTCAGCTTGTAATCTCATTTCTTCCATTAATTCATGCCCTGAAGTTTTTCTAATTCCAGGATAATTAACTATTTCAGATGTTTTAGTAATTTGACCTCCAGGACTAGATTTTTCTATTATTAAAGTATTAAGCTTTGCACGGGTTGCATATATACCAGCAGAAAGTCCAGCAGAGCCAGCACCAATTATAACCAAATCAAAAATTTTATCATTCATTAAATTAACTCCTCCTTCATATCAATTCAAAATAAAATTAAAACTTTTATTCAAAAATCTTAATTTTGTTTTGAAAATAAAGCGTGGCTAAATAGCCACGCAATAATTATGTTTTTAAATTATAGTTTACCTACTAAATCTAAGCTTGGAACTAAAGTTTCAGCGCCTGGAGTCCACTTAGCTGGACAAACTTGATCTCCGTGTTCAGCTACGAATTGAGCAGCTTGAACTTTTCTTAATAATTCTTCAGCATTTCTTCCAATTCCTAAATCGTGAACTTCGTAAGCTTTGATTTCTCCTTCTGGATTAACAATGAAAGTTCCTCTTAAAGCTAAACCTTCTTCTTCAATCATAACATCAAAACCTCTAGTAAGATTTCCTGTTGGATCTCCAAGCATTGGGTATTGAATTTTAGCTATTGTTTCTGAAGCATCAGCCCATGCTTTATGAACAAAGTGAGTATCAGTAGATACTGAATAAACTTCACATCCAATTTCTTTAAACTTTTCATAGTTATCTGCTAAATCTCCTAATTCTGTTGGGCAAACAAATGTAAAGTCTGCTGGATAGAAGAAGAATACTCCCCATTTACCTTTAACATCAGAAGTTGTAACCTCTGTAAAATCTCCATTGTGATATGCTTCAACCTTAAATTCTGGTATTTGTTTTCCTATTAATGACATATTAAATCCTCCTAAAAATACATTTTCATAATTGATAATTCCTATCAATTTATCTTATGTATTAATAATAATTATTATTTAATAAAAAGTCAACACTTTTTTAGAAAATAATTATTATTAATTAAAATTACTTAAAAATTAACTTAAATATTAATTTTATATATACATATAAATGATAAATTTTTAAGGAAATAAGGATATTTTAGTCAATGTTCAAAATACTATTGCTTTTTTTAACTTATACTTTTAACTTAAGTTATATTGGGTTATAATCAATAATTAGGGATATAATTTAGAATACAAAATAGAGTACATATTTAAGGAGGAAAATGCTTTGGCAGATTATATAAAGGAAATAGAAAAAAGAAGAACCTTTGCTATAATATCTCACCCAGATGCAGGTAAGACAACATTAACGGAAAAGTTCCTATTATATGGAGGAGCTATAAGACTTGCAGGGTCAGTTAAAGCTAGAAAGGCTTCTAAACATGCAGTATCTGACTGGATGGAAATTGAAAAACAAAGGGGTATTTCAGTTACTTCATCAGTTATGCAATTTAACTATAATGATCATTGCATTAATATATTAGATACACCAGGTCACCAAGATTTCTCAGAGGATACATATAGAACTTTAATGGCTGCTGATAGTGCTGTTATGGTTGTAGATGCTGCTAAAGGGGTGGAAGATCAAACAAGAAAACTTTTCCAAGTTGCATCATTAAGAGAAATGCCAATATTTACTTTTGTAAATAAGATGGATAGAGAAGCAAAAGATCCATTCCAATTACTAGAAGATATAGAAAGTGAGCTTGGGATTAAAACCTATCCAATGAACTGGCCAATAGGTTCAGGTAAGGAATTTAAAGGTGTTTATGAAAGAGATAACAATAGAATAATAGCTTTTGATGGAGGAGATCACGGTCAAAGTGAAGTTCAAGCTATAGAAGGAGCTGTAGATGATCCTAAATTTAGAGAGATTTTAGGAGAAGCTCTTCATGATAAGTTAATGGAAGACATTGAACTTTTAGATATAGCTGGAGATGATTTTGATATAGAAAAGGTTAGAACAGGAGAATTAACACCAGTATTCTTTGGTTCTGCTTTAACAAACTTTGGTGTTGAACCATTCTTAGAGCATTTCTTAGAAATGACTACAGCACCTTTATCAAGAAACTCAAGTATAGGAGAAATAGATCCTTTTGATGATAAGTTCTCAGCTTTTGTATTTAAGATACAAGCAAATATGAATAAAGCTCATAGAGATAGAATTGCATTTATGAGAATATGTTCAGGTAAGTTTAATAAAGGTGAAGATGTAATGCATATGCAAGGTGGTAAGAAGATTAAGCTTGCGCAACCACAACAATTTATGGCTCAAGATAGAGAAATAGTTGAAGAAGCGTATGCAGGAGATATAATCGGGGTGTTTGATCCAGGTATATTCTCAATAGGAGATACATTATGTTCACCTTCAAAGAAATTTAAATTTGAAGGAATTCCAACATTTGCTCCAGAACATTTTGCTAGAGTTAGACCTGTAGATACAATGAAGAGAAAACAATTCGTTAAAGGTGTTACACAAATAGCTCAAGAAGGTGCAATCCAAGTATTTAAGGAACTATACATAGGTATGGAAGAAATAATAGTTGGTGTTGTAGGTGTTCTTCAATTTGAAGTTTTAGAGTATAGATTAAAGAATGAATATAATGTAGATATTAAAATGGATAGACTTCCATTTAGATATGTTAGATGGATTGAAAATAAAGATGTTGATGTTGAAAAGTTAAACTTAACATCAGATGCTAAGAAGGTTAAGGACTTAAGAGATAGAAATATTATAATATTCCAAAATGACTGGGGTATTAATTGGGCATTAGAGCACAATAAAGGTCTTATACTTTCTGGTGTAGGAAAAAGTGAAGAATAAAAAATAATAGAAGAATAAGAAACTCGTATATTTGATTTTAGTAACATTATTTACTTTTATCAAATATGCGAGTTTTTTTAGTATTATAATTTATTGCGATGAAAGTATTATTAAATTTTTTCTATTGTAAATGAAATAATATGAAAATAATTAATTTCTCTAAATAGTTAAAGGAAAGGCTGTCTATGTAATTAAAACAGGGTTAAGCTTACTTAACTAACTTTGCAAAGAAAACTTTGCAAAGTTAATTGACAAGTAAACTTGGTATGATATAATAAAAAATACCAAGTTTACTTGGTATAAAGTGGGGAGGTAATTATATGAATAAAGAAGAGATTTTAAGTAAGAGCCGACAAGAAAATAAAGATGAAGGTGTAGAGTTTATTGAAAATGAAGGACGTAAAGTAGGATATAATGTATTTTGTATTGTATTTATTTTTATTGTAGTATTTAATTCATTTATTGGAGAACAAAGTTATGCAGTATTTGCATTGTTTTCAGTATTCATGGCTGGGGAGTCTATTCCAAAGTATAAATTAACTCATAAAAAGATAGATCTTATAATAATGATAGTTAGTGCAATTGCAGCAATTATTTCATTAGTAAGTTTTGTATTAGCATCATTGAGGTAAAAAGAATGAAAGAAGAATTAGTATTAAAAAATCGTTTAAAGGAAACTCGTGCTGAAAGAAAATTATCCCAAACACAGCTTGCAGAGATGGTAGGGGTTTCACGTAACACAATTAGCTCTATAGAAACAGGACAATTTAATCCAACTGCTAAACTTGCTCTTATTTTATGTATTGCATTAGATAAGAAGTTTGAAGAACTATTTTATTTTCATTGATAAAGTTTAATTTATCTAAATTAAAAAGTGTAAAGTAAATTAAATATACATGTAAACAAAATAAACATCTTTTATGAGTAACCTTCTTATAAAAATTAATTTGATTTAACGTTTTATAAAAGACTTATATTTAAAATAAACCATTTAAATGTAAATTTAATGAATTAATTAAGTGGCACAATATTTGCTTTAAAAAATTAGTAGAAACTATAATCAAAAAAATTTTTTAGGAGGTTTTAGTATGAGAGGGTTAAGACTTAATGAATTAAAAATAGGTGATAAGGATTTTTTTCAAAAAACTATAAGTGAATCAGATGTATATTTATATGCAGGAATAACAGGTGATTTAAATTCAGCACATATTAATGAAGTTGAAGCTGAAAAAAGTATGTTTAAGGGAAGAATAGTACATGGGATGCTTACAGCTGGATTAATATCTACTGCTTTAGGTATGAAGTTACCTGGACCAGGAACAATATATCTAGGACAAGAATTGAAATTTACAGCGCCAGTTAGATTTGGAGATACAATAAAAGCTGAAATTGAGGTTATAGAAAAGAATGAAGAAAAAAATATAATTAAATTGAAAACAACTTGCACAAATCAAGATAATAAGATTGTCTTAACAGGAATTGCTACAGCAATGCCACCTAAATAAATTAATTTTTAACACAGTTGTTTTATAGTAAGAAATATTTTCAAGTCTTTTAGAGAATTATTGGAAGGCAAGAAAATATTTCTTTTATTTTAAGTATTTAATTATATAAATTAAATAAAGTTAGCTTTATAATTTTAGTAAGAGTTAAATGATTTATTCTATATAGATGTATAAATTTATTAAGTCTATAATAAGGTGGTTTCAGGAGGCGGGGGATTTATGGAACTTATGAGAGATGGTGTGTATTTTGATATTCTTAATACAATAATGGATTCAGTTAATGAATGGGTAGTTGTAGTTAATAAGGATGCTAGAATTACAATGATGAGTAAATCGTATAAGGAGTTTCTAGGTGATTTTACTCCAGAGGGTAAACTTGTAACAGATGTAATAGAGAATACAAAAATGCACGAAATAGTTAAAAGTGGCAAGACCATAGCAGGAGATATTCAATATATAAGAGGAAATAGAATGATTGCTATAAGAGTTCCAATTAAGAGAGATGGAGTAGTTATAGGTGCCGTAGGTAAAGTAATGTTTAAGGATATCAGTGATTACTATTCTTTGGGAAAGCAAATAGCAAAATTAGAAAGAGCTGTAGAATATTGTAAAAGTGAATTAGGTCATGAAAGAGCAGCAAAATATTTCTTCTCAGATATAGTAGGTAAATCAAAAGAAAATCTCAAGGTTAAAGAAATAGCATTAAGAGCAGCAAGAACAAAATCTAATGTTCTAATAATTGGGGAAAGTGGAACAGGAAAAGAACTTTTGGCTCATGCAATACATAATGCAAGTGATAGAAGAGGAAAGCCATTTGTAAAGATAAATTGTGCAGCCATACCTGGAGAGCTATTAGAATCAGAGCTTTTTGGATATGAAGAAGGAGCTTTTACAGGAGCAAAGAAGTGTGGAAAAAAAGGAAAATTTGAATTAGCTAATAATGGAACAATACTTTTAGATGAAATTGGAGATATGCCTATGGCATCTCAAGCAAAATTACTTAGGGTATTGCAAGATAGAGAAATAGAAAAGGTAGGAGGGAATATTGTTAAAAAAATAGATGTAAGAGTTATCTCTTCTACTAATAAAAACCTAAAAAAAGCTATAGAAGATGGTACATTTAGAGAAGATTTATATTATAGATTAAATGTTATAAATATTAAAGTGCCGCCTTTAAGAATGAGAAAAGATGATATAGACGCATTAGTTAACGTATTAAGAAGGAAAATTGCTGATAAGCTTGGAATATATGTGGAAGGTATTTCTAAAGAGGCAATTAATATTTTAAAAGATTATAATTGGCCAGGAAATATAAGAGAACTTGAAAATGTTATTGAGAGTTCAATAAATATGCTAGAATCAGATGTATATATTGGCAAAGACCATTTACCAGAAAAGCTTATAAGAAGTAGTAAGAGTATTTATATAAAAAGTAGTGAAAAAAAGTTTTTAAAAGATATAGTTGCAGAAGTTGAAAAGAAGGTAATATTAGATTGTCTTAATAGTGTTCAATGGAATAAGAATAAGGCAGCTAAAATCTTAGGAATAAGCAGAGTTGGATTATATAAAAAAATAGAATATTATAATTTAATTGATGATAACTTTAAATACATGTAAATAAAGTATGCACTTTAAGTAAATATAATAAAACCGCCAGTGTAGCATAAAACTACAAGGCGGCTTTGCTATATGATGTAAGAAAGTATAATAGATTATGTGAGTGAAAATATATCTGCTCTGGGACAGATTTTTTCTTTTGCCGTCGTCAGGCAGAATATAGAATATTTAATTAAATTTTTTTCATCCTTCAATAAGGATATTATAATTCATTTATAGTTTCCGTTACTGATATATTTCTAATACGTTTTGACGGAGTGTAGACAGCAGCAATAGCAGCTACAAAAACAAACAAAAGAATTATCGTTAATGGAATAAGGGGTACACTCCAAGTAGCGTAGCTGAAATGAGATGTAATAAGAATGGTATATAACATCTTACTAATAAATAATCCAATTACACAACCGACGATACAACCAGATAAAGCATAGGTAAATGCTTCAGCAGCTATCATTTTAGTAATTTGATGTTCGTCCATACCAACAGCACGCATGGATCCATATTGCTTTATTCTTGCAGATACACTCATAGAAATACTGTTCATAATATTTAATACAGTAACTAAAACAATAATTGCTAAAAATCCATATACAAAGAATAAAAATGCCATATATGTGCTAGTAGTACGCTGATCACGTTGGTCACTAAATGTGTACTCTCCACCAACTACATTGCGAATTGCTTCTACATTCTCGTCTGTTACATTTTTTGTGGTTTGTATCATGATAAGTGAATAATTATTTATACCAGTTAGGCGTTTAAAGGTTTTTCCAGAAGTAATGATAGTTGTTTTTCCGTTTGTATTGCCATCACTGCTAAATAGGTCAAATTTCAATAAACCTGCAATTTCAAGTTCCTCATTTCCTACTTGTATTTTATCGCCTATATTTAAAGAACTATCCTTATCCCAAGTTGCAAGTACATAATTAGTGTTTCCATACACTTTTGAAATATCGCTACCTTTTTTAAGCTGTTTATCCTTAGTAAGGCAATCTAAATCAAAATCATCATAGGATATAATGTCAATCATACTTGGCGGCGTATTAGCTTTGTTTAATTGTGCTGGCATATCAAGATAGTTCCTACGACCAAAAACATGTTCTACCCCTTCCATGTTACTAATTTTATCAAGTAACTCACTGTCTATAGAGTTTGAATTTTCATTACTTGAAATATTGATGTCAGAAGCATTAGATAACTGAGGCATAAGGAAATCAACGAATTCTATTAAAACAGAAAAACTCAAAAAAAGTATAATACTAAGCGCAAAGGAACTTGTTATAAGTATCAAATTTTTCTTTGCTGATACTGCATGATGAATACCAAGGGCAATTTCAATTTTTGAAAAATGTGTATTCACACCATGAGTTATATTTTTTATGTTTTCTGAATTACCTGATACTGCTGTTATAGGAGATACTTTAGCAGCTCGTTTAGCAGGAACGCCTGCAGCAATGAGAACTGTAACAATTCCAACAATAATTCCACTAATAATACCAATTAGGCTGATTCCCAAAACAGGCATATCAGAAAACTCTTCTCCTACAAGAAAGCGTAATGAAGCACATAACACCCATGTGATTATAATTCCAAGTATAACACCTATGGGAACTGCAGTTTTGCACCAATTAAGAGATTCCAGTCTTACAAAACGGATAATTTGTGGTTTACTCATTCCAATACATCGCATCATCCCAAAGAATTTTGTCCTTTGAGCAACGCTACTGTTTATGCTGCTTGAAATCATAAGTACTCCTGAAATAAGTATCAGAACAAACAATACTAAAGCAGTAGAATATAGTGTCTGAGCCATTCCATTGCTGCTCAATCCTTGAAGTGATTCACTGCCATGCTTGCTTAGTAACTTTGCTTTCTCCATTCTAACACCCATGTCTGCCATGCTGAAAACAGACGTTACCAAAAGTACGGCAAAGATGATACACAGTAGCGTCATACGGTTTTGTCGTTTATGTACTTTTGCAGAAATTGGAATTAGGCTTAGATAGCTTTTCATTCACGGCACCTCCCAAAATCGGTTAATACGCCATCTGACACTTGTAGTATTCTATCTGCGGTTTGTGAGATACTTCGACTATGGGTAATCATAACAATAGTTTGTTCATATTTTTTTGCAGCTTCTTTTAGTAAAGTAATTACTTCGCTGCTATTTTGTGTATCTAAATTACCTGTTGGCTCATCGGCAAGGATAAGTGATGGTCGCGTAATAAGAGCACGGCCTATGGCTACACGTTGCTGTTGTCCCCCAGATAATTGACTTGGTAAGTGATGGCGGCGTTCTTTTAGATTAAGCACCGTAAGTAATTCTTCCAAGTATTTTTTGTCAGGCTTCTGATAATCAAGTAATAAAGGGAATATAATATTCTGCTCAACACTCAATTCTGGAATTAAATTAAAGCCCTGAAAAATAAATCCGATATTTCTACGACGAAAGATTGTTAAGTTGCTGTCTTTCATTGCAAAAATATTTTTACCGTCAATAAATACTTTACCGGAACTTGGAGTATCAAGAGCACCTACCATATTCAAAAGTGTACTTTTTCCAGAGCCAGATTCTCCAACAATTGCCACAAATTCACCTTTTGGAACGGAAAAAGTAGCATCTTTTAATGCGTGTACAGCAGATTCACCACTGCCATAAGTTTTAGAAATTGATTTAACTTCTAATAAATTCATATAATAAACACCTCTTTCTGTCTTGATATGGAAAGATTATCACATCAATACTACTGCAAGATGACATATATCCTACAATTTTGTAGGAATTAAAAAGTTCATTGTAAAAACTGTACCAATGCCTAATTCGCTGTTAACCTCAATTGTTCCCCTGTGTGCTTCAACAATAGCCTTTGTAAGTGAAAGCCCAAGTCCGATGCCTTGAGTATCTTTTGAAAAGCGACTACGATAAAATCTTTTAAAAATATGATGTAAATCCTCTGGATAGATACCATAGCCATTATCTTTTATGGTAATTTGAATAATAGACGCAAACTGTTTCCATTCAATAGAAATAGTATTACCTTTCTCTGTATGGTCAAAGGCATTTTTTACAATATTACTGATTGCTTCAATCATCCAGTTACGGTCGCATAATAAAGTGTGGGTATCATTACCGGAAAGATATAGTTTCTTTTCTTCTTGCTCTGCACGATATAAAAAGTGCCTTTCGATACTGCTCATCATTTCAGATACATTTTCTATGTTTTTTTCTATCAAGATTGTTCCTGCATCAAGTTTTGTGATTTTTAAGAGGTTTTGTACAAGAGTTTCTATTCTGTCAAGCTCTTGCTCTGAAAGATTATTAAATTCCTTGATTGTTGGTAAGTCTTTTGATTCTTCCTGAATAATTCCGTTATATATATTGAGGGCAGCAAGTGGGGTTTTTAGTTGATGGGAAATATCAGATATGGTATCTTTCAAAAACTTTTTTGCTTTTTTCTCATTTTCAGCGTGGGCGTTTAAAATGGAAACTAAAGAATTTACTTCATGGAATAGCCTATATAGCTGCCCCTCATCATTACATTCAATTCGTGCATTTTCATTTCCTGAAATATATTCTTTAATTTGTGTTACGGCATTTTCCATAATTTTATTTTGTTCCTTAAAATACTGATACACAACTGCTAATATGAGAATACCCATGGATAAGGAAGATACAAGTACATATAATGCTGTATTTTTTACATTCAAACTTATAAAGACAACAGAGAGTAGCCCAAAGGCTATGATAAATAGTAGGATCCAACAAAAGAGTAATTTGATTTTTTTATTTACTAGTATTTTCATAGCACACCTCAATTTATAGTATTCCATTTGTACCCCATACGACGAACTGTTACTATTTTTTGTGGTTGACCGGGGTTATCTTCAATTTTTGTGCGAAGTCTACGGATATATACAGTAAGGGTATTGCTATCTATATATTTTTCATCACAATCCCAAAGTTTGCTTAAAATCTGTTCCGGTGAAAGAACAATATCCGGGTTTTCTATAAAAAGGCATAACAATTTATATTCGCTGGCAGTTAAGTAAATTTGTATTCCATTATTATAGACTTCTCTTTTTAATAGTTGTACTTTTATACCATTAGAGTTTAATTCTGTATCTGCTTCATTAAAATTATCGCTTCTGCGAAGCAGAGCATTAATCCTTGACAGAAACACCGCCAGTTTGAAAGGCTTTGTTATGTAATCATCGCCACCTATATCAAGCCCCATGATAATGTCCGTTTCTTCATCAGCCGCAGTAAGAAATATAATTGGCACTTTTGATGTTTTACGAATGTATTTACATAAATCATAACCGCTGCCATCAGGAAGTGATACGTCTAAAATAACTAAATCATATTTCCTGTCCATCCATAATTTTTTCGCTTCAAGGCTTGTACGTGCAATATCTATTTCGTATCCTTGCTTTTTAATAGCAAAAGATAAACCATTTATTAAACTTAAGTCATCTTCAACAAAGAAAATACGTTTCATTTATTTTCACCCTCTTTTATTTTTCTACCAGTATGCCGTCAGTCAACAGGCTTTAGAATCATTTGGTATCAACCACATTCCACTAAACTTTGCCATGACGGGTATGTAGTTTTCCACCCGTAGTTTCTTTACTCGTCTTTTAGAAATGCCCCATTTCTTCAGCCATTATGGGGAAGATATAAACTATAAAATTTTTTTCTTACGGCTTTTCAATTTTCTCCAATATACAATTATATGCGGTTAGCTGAATAAATACAATAAATGGAATAGGAATTTATTATATTTATAATTGCTCTTATTACTATCTATAAATTCTATTACTTAATCTAATTTTTGTTGCAAATATGGTTATAGCTTTTTTATATTTCATTGTTTTATTAGATTATTTTTTATTTAAATTTTGGCATGGTAATTGCTTGTAATATATTACATAAAAGGTTAAGGAGGTAATTTTATGTATAAAGTAAAAACACTTAAAGAGGCTATAAATATGATTAAAGATAATTCTACAGTAGCAGTTGGTGGATTCATAGGTGCAGGTCATGCAGAAGAAGTAACATTAGGAATAGAGAAAGAATACTTGGAAAATGGTCATCCAAGAAATTTAACTCTTGTTTATGCAGCAGGTCAAGGGGATTCTAAGGAAAGAGGATTAAATCACTTTGGATATGAAGGTCTTGTAAAAAGGGTTATAGGAGGACATTGGGGGTTAGCACCTAAGCTACAGAAACTAGCTATTGAAAATAAAATAGAGGCATATAATTTGCCACAAGGAACAATAACTCATTTATTAAGAGATATAGCGGCAAAGAAAATAGGTACTTTAACTCATGTTGGATTAAAAACATTTGTAGATCCTAGAATTGAAGGAGGAAAACTAAATAGTAAGACTACTGAAGATATAGTTAAATTAGTTGAAATAGATGGATGTGAGAGACTTTTATATAAAGCTTTTCCAATAGATGTTGCAATAATTAAAGCAACTTTTGCTGATGAAAGAGGGAATTTATCTTTACAAAAAGAGGTAGCTACATTAGAAGGATTATCTATGGCTCAAGCAGCTAAAAATTCTGGAGGAATAGTTATTGCTCAAGTTGAAAAGGTTGTCAAATCAGGAACATTAAAACCTAAGGAGGTTAAAATACCAGGAATATATGTTGATGCTGTTGTAGTATCTAATGGAGAAAATAATATGCAAACTTTTGGAGAAAAATATAATCCTGCTTTTAGTGGGGAAGTTTTCATTTCATTAGATGGAGAAAATAAAATGTCATTAGATGAAAGAAAAATAATATCAAGAAGAGCAGCTATGGAAATAACACCATCATCAATAGTTAACTTAGGCATAGGAGTACCAGAGGGAGTTGCAGTAGTAGCAAATGAAGAGAAAATAGGGGATACTATGGTACTAACAGTTGAATCAGGACCAATAGGAGGAACACCAGCTAGTGGTTTGAATTTTGGTGCTTCAAGTAATGCTGAATGTATAATAGATCAAGCTTATCAGTTTGATTTTTATGATGGAGGAGGATTAGATATAGCATTTTTAGGACTTGCTCAATGTGATAAGAAAGGAAATATAAATGTAAGTAAATTTGGCCCTAAAATAGCTGGATGTGGAGGATTTATAAATATAACTCAAAATGCTAAAAAAGTAGTTTATTGCGGAACATTTACTGCTAGTGGATTAAAAATAAAGATTGAAAATAATGCTTTAGTAATTGAAAAAGAAGGTAAGATAAAGAAATTCATAGATAAAGTTGAGCAAATTACATTTAGTGGTGAATATGCAAGTGATTTAGGAGAAAAAGTACTTTATGTAACAGAAAGAGCTGTTTTTGAACTTGGAAAGAGAGGACTAGTTCTTACTGAAATTGCTCCAGGTGTAGATTTGAAGAAAGATATAATAGATCAAATGGAATTTAAGCCTATAATATCTAATAATTTAAAACTTATGGATAAAAGAATTTTTAATGAAGAGCCTATGAATTTAAATATATAAATAAAATATAAACTGGAATTTCTAACATTTTAAATAGTAAAAAAGCTAAGGCATGTATTTAGTCTAGTAAAATATTATTAAGTTAAGGAGAAATGTTTATGAAAAATAAAAATGGGCTTATAGTCTTAATTGCTTCATTAGCAATCCAATTAGTAATGGGAACTATATTTATGTGGAGTTTATTTAATATACCTTTTGTTGAAAAGTTTGGTTGGGAAAAGGGGGCAGTTGTATTTACATTTTCAATAATGATATTTTTCTTTACATTTTCAGCTATATTTGGAGGTAGGTTACAAGATAAATATGGACCAAGGAAAATAGCAACTCTTGGAAGTATTTTATTTGGTGCTGGAGTAATTCTTTCAAGTACTGCAACAACAGTGTGGCAATTATATATTTACTATGGAGTTGTAGCTGGGATAGGAGCTGGTTTTGTATATGTTTGTCCAGTAGCTACCTGTGTTAAGTGGTTTCCAAATAAAAGAGGTTTAGTTACAGGTCTTGCTGTAAGTGCTTTTGGAGTTTCAGCACTTGTATTTAAGCCTATTGCTATTCATTTTATTAATGTTGCAAGTGTTCCAGGAGCATTTTTATACTTAGGAGCTATATATACTTTACTATCAGTTGTATCAGCTCAATTTCTTTTTTTACCTGAAAAAAATAATTCTAGTAGTGAGAAAAAGAATAACATTCAGGAAGATAGTAATAATGTAGAACTTAAAGATATGCTTAAAGAGGTAAAATTCTACGTTTTAGCTATGATGTATCTCTTTGGAGGAACAGCCTGTTTAACAGTTATTGGACTAGCTAGAGATATTGGTGTTGATTTAGCTAATATAACACCAGAAGCAGCAACAAATGCAGTAGCTGTAATATCATTATTTAATGCAGGAGGTAGACTTTTATGGGGGGCTGTTTCAGATAAACTTGGTATAGAGAAATCAGTAGGGGTAATATATCTTATAATGACTTTGTCTATGGCTTATACTGCTTTTGGTGATTTACAAGGAAATAAATATTTTATAGTTCTAGCCTTTATGGCAATAAGTTATGGTGGTATGCTAACTATATTTCCAACAATAATAGCTGATTATTATGGAACTAAAAATTTTGGAGTTAATTATGGAATAATCTTTGCAGTTTATGGATTAGGTGCTGTAATTGGACCTATGACAGCAACTGCTATTGGATTAAATTTAACATTTGTAATTTCAACTATATTATGTTTTATAGCTGTTATAGGAGCAACTTATATATTTATGAAAAGTATGTAACTAATTATGGCTAAGTTAAATTGCTCATAAATGTAAGAGAAGTTTATCTAACTTATATAATTAGTTTATTAAAAAGAGTCTATATAAAATAACTTGTTTCTGAAAGGTTAATTTATTCGTTAGAAAATCAGGATAAAATGCTTAATTAAAATAATAAAGCTAGTAGAAATTTTAAGTTCTACTAGCTATTTTTTTTGTATTATAATTTAACCTTATTTAAATTAATAAATGTAGTGTGTGAAAATAGGTTATTTATAGATTGTTTTTAATTAGTTATATAAACTGTTATAGAATATATTATGCTGAAAATTATCGAAAAATAACCATATAATGATTTATATGGTTATTGTGTAAAAAAATTACTAATGTTACAATAGTAGAAGATATGACTTATAATTGTTAATACATTATAAAATATTATATTAAATAATTAATTTAATAAAAAGGAGGGGAAAAGAGAAGGAAACAAATAAATTCAAAAAGTAATTCCACAAAAGATAACAATATTTAAGATATGTTTAAATTAAAGTTATACAAAGGGGGATATTTATGGGAAGAAGAATAAAAAGATTTATTTCTCTTATGGTTGTAGGGGCTATGACATTTGGCACTATATCAGGTTCAGTAGATGTTTCAGCTATAACCGGAGAAAAAGAAAATAAATCAGTAGAGTATGAAATCTATCCTAATCCACATGAAGTTAATTATTCTGGTGGAGAATTTGAAGTTGGTACTGATGTAAATGTTGTTTATGAAAATGGAATAGATGTTTATACTAAAAATCGAGTTGAACAAATATTAAATAGTAAAAACATTAACTTATCAATTTCAAATAAAATAGTAGAGGGAAAAACTAATATTTTAATTGGAATTAATGGATCAGGAGAAGGGGTAGACACTTACTTTAATGAAAACGTATCGCATCAAGAAAACTTCTTTGAAAAGTTAGATTCAAATATAGTTTATGTTAAAAATGGAGTTATTGGAGTATTAGGAAATAATACAGATAGTACATTTTACGGCGTAACTTCATTAAAACATGTATTTAATCAATTAGAAAATGGTATGATTAAAAACTTTAGAATTAATGACTATGCAGATGTAAAGTATCGTGGATTTATAGAAGGATATTATGGAAATCCTTGGTCTAACGAAGATAGAGCTGAGCTTATGAAATATGGTGGAGAATATAAAATGAATCAATATATATTTGCACCAAAAGATGACCCTTATCATAACAGTAAGTGGAGAGAGCTTTATCCAGCAGATGCTTTAGAAGGCGTAAAAAAATTAGCTCAAGTTGGTAATGAAACTAAAAACAGATATGTATATGCATTACATCCATTTATGCATAATGCAATTAGATTTAACACAGAAGAAAATTACCAAGCAGACTTACAAATAATTAAAAATAAGTTTTCTCAATTATTAGGGGCTGGAGTTAGACAATTTGGAATATTGGCAGATGATGCAGGGGTTCCAGCACAAGGTGCACAAACTTATGTTAAATTATTAAATGATTTAACACTTTGGTTAGAAGAGCAAAAGGAAACTTACACAGATTTAAAGACAGATTTAATATTCTGTCCAAATGACTACATGGGTAATGGTGGTTCAGCGCAATTAAAAGAAATAAATAAAGCTGGAGATAATGTTAGCATAGTAGTTACTGGAGGTAGAATTTGGGGAGAAGTAGATCAAAACTTTGCAACTAACTTTAAAAATAATATTGCTTCTGAAGGACATGAAGGTAGAGCTCCTTATATGTGGATTAACTGGCCATGTTCTGATAATTCAAAGCAACATTTAATAATGGGAGGTAATGATACATTCTTACACCCAGGAGTAACTCCAGGTTCAGTGCAAGGTATAGTTTTAAACCCAATGCAACAAGCTGAAGCTAATAAATCAGCGTTATTTGCAAATGCAGATTATGCATGGAATATTTGGGAAACTAAAGCAGAAGCAGATAAAAACTGGGAAGCTTCATTTAAATACATGGATCATGGAACAGCTGAAGATACAGATTCATCAAAGGCTTTAAGAGAAATAAGTAAGCATATGATAAATCAAAATATGGATGGCCGTGTTACTGCATTACAAGAATCAGTAGAATTAGCTCCAAAGCTAACTGCTTATAAGCAAAAGTTTGAAAGTGAAACAAATACTAAAGCAGATGCTGAAGAATTAATTGCTGAATTTACTAAGTTAAAAGAGGCCGCATCATATTACAAAGAAAATCCAGGAAATTCCAGAACAAGAGATCAAATTATATATTGGTTAAATTGTTGGGAAGATACAATGAATGCAGCAATTGGATATTTAAGAGCTACTATGGCTATTGAAGATGGAAATAATGATGAAATATGGACAGAATACTCAAATGCAAAAGCAGCACTTGAACAATCAAAGACATATACTTTCTGGTATGTAGATCATTATGAAAGGGCTGAAGTTGGTGTTCAACACATTGTGCCATTTATAAACTTTATGGAACAAAACGTTGGAAATATTGTTTCATCAATAATAGATCCTAATAAGGTTATAGCAACTTATATAACTAATCGTACAGATAAACCTTCAGGAGATATTAAAAATGTATTAGATGGAAATACTGCAACTGAAATAGTATATAAAACGCCAAATACTATTAGTGAAGGAACTTATGTTGGAGTAAAATACAGTAATCCAATTCAATTGAAAAATGTTCAATTCTTAATGGGGGCTGCAGCAAATCCAAATGATACAATGTCAGAGGCTAAGATACAATATACAGAGGACGGAAAAGTTTGGACAGATTTAAATGAAGAAGTTTATACAAATCCTAAAGATGTTAAGGTTGAAGGGTTAGACTTAACGGTAAAAGGTATTAGAATAATTGCAACAAGAAATAAAGGAAATACATGGCTTGGAGTTAAAGATATTGTTGTAAATAAGGAAGAAGGTAATGGCGGAACAAATGAAAGTCCATTAACTCATACTTTAATTAGAACAGCAGGATGGTCCATATACGGTGGTGGAAATGAAAGTGCATTATTCGATAATAATGATAGCACAAGTGTATGGTATAAAACTCATGCAGAAGATTTAACTCATGTAGGAGATTATATAGGAGTAGACTTAGGTGAAATTGTAGAAGTAGGTAATGTTCATTTTGTAGTTGGAGCAGGTGATTCAGATAAGTGGACTGAATATAAATTAGAGTATTCAACAGACAATAGCACTTGGACAACTTTTAAAGAATATAATTCAACAGCTGGTAAAGATATCATTAATGAAAACTTACATGGAGCACAAGCTAGATATGTAAGACTTACTAATATGAGAGAATTAAATAAGTGGGTTAAATTCTCAGAAATAAGAATTGAAAGAGTTAGAAATGAAGAGATTGGAGACACTAAAAACATTTATACTAATGTTGATTCAGGGATAAAATCAACTTCAACAGATTCATTAACTAAATTAATTCCACAAAATAATATTACACTTAATGCTGGCGAATATATAGGAGTTAAGCTAAATCGTATTAAAAATATAAGCAGAGTTACAGCTAATATTTCAAATATGGATGGATTAAGATTAGAAAGTTCTATGAATGAAATCGAATGGAATGCAGTAGATACTTCAAATTTAAAGGATGCTCGTTATATTAGATTAATTGCAGATAAGACTGTAACATTTAATGTATCAGCATTTGAAGTAGAATCAAATGAAGTATATCCACCATCTTTATTAAGTTCTTATGTAGAACCTCATAATGGGGAAAATCCAAAGTTAGCCTTTGATGGAAACTTTAATACATCAGTTAAGTTTGGGGGACCTCCTAGAACAGATAGTACTATAGTGTATGATTTAGGACAAACTAGGAATATCAATAATATTAAATATGCAGTATTAGATACTGAAGTAGATCATATTCGTGATGCTAAAATTCAAGTATCATTAAATGGAGAAGAATGGACAGATGCTATAGTTATTGGAGATGGAGTTGAAAATACAAATAATTTTGATGCAAAACCAGGCGAAAATGGATATAAGCATGGTAGTGTATCAAATGGAATAATTCCAATATCACATAGTTATGTAGAAGGTGAAAACTTAGATTTACAAGCTAGATATTTAAGAGTATTATTTACAGCAGCAAATTCAGGACGTTGGTCTGTAATAAACGAAATACTAATAAATAATGGTGAATATGTAAGAACTGAAAATAATCCAACTTATACTTCAAATCCTATTGAATTAAAAGGATTTGAACCAGGAAAAGTATCAGATGGAAACTTAGCTACTGCATATAAGCCAAATACAAATAATGGAGCTATAACAAGTGGAAGTTTCACATATCGTTTATCAGAAAAGACAGATATTAAGAAGATTAATATTGTTCAAAGTGGAAGTTCTATTTCAAATGCTAAGGTAATGGTTAGAACAGGCTATAATGAAGCAGGTGAACCAGTATGGAATGAGCTTGGAACATTAGATAAGAGCTTAACAGAATTATTAAATCCTAAGTTTGAAAATATATTTGAAATAAGAATAGATTGGGAAGGAGTAGCTCCAACTATTTATGAAATAATTACAATAAATAATTATGAGTTACCAAATTCTGATGAATTAAAGTCTAAGTTTGATGAGCTATCTCTTCTTAATGGAGATAACTATACAGCTGAAAGCTTTAAAGTATTAGAAGATGCATTAAAGATAGCTGAAGTAGTATTAAACAATAATAATGCATTACAAAGTGAAATAGATGAAGCTTTAGCAGGTCTTATAGCTGCAGAAGAAGGCTTAGTATTAAATATTGTTGATGGTAGTGGGTTGCAAGAACTTGTTGATTCATGCAATTTTGTAGAAGATAGATATACAGTATCTTCTTGGGTTGTTTATAGTGAAGCGTTAAACTCAGCAAAAGAGATTTTAGCTGATTTACAAAATACTACTCAAGCAGCAGTTGATGAAGCTAAGGTTAACTTAGAAAAATCAATTGAAGGCTTAAAGGAAAGAGCAACATTTACACTAGGTTTAGAAATTGCTGTAGATGAAGCAAATAAAATTACAGATGAAGAAATAGATAAATTAATTCCTGTAGTAAAAGACTTATTCTTAAAGGAAAGAGCAAAATCTATAGAAGTTCTAGAAAGAGCTAAGAATAAGGATGCTACTCAAGAAGAGGTAAATGATGCTTTTGATAGCTTAAGTAAAGCAATGCAATATTTATCTTTCTATAAGGGAGATAAAACTAGCTTAATAGCATTAGTAGACAGAATTAGCAAGTTAGATAGCAAAGAATATATTAAATCTACATGGGATAAATTGGTGATAGAATTAGAAAAGGCTAATGTAGTTATAGCAGATGAAAATGCATTAGAATATGAAGTTGCTGAAGCTTATGAAGATTTAATGAAGGCATTCTTAGATTTAAGATTAAAGCCAAGTAAGGAAAAATTAGAAGATTTAATAAATAAAACTGAATCATTAGAGAAATCAAATTACACAGAATCAACTTGGCGTGTTGTAGATGAAAAACTACAATTAGCTAAGAAGGTAATGGATAATGAAGATGCTATAAAGGAAGAAATTTTAGAGGCATATAAAGAATTGGAAATAGCAGTAAATAATTTAGTAGATATTCAAGAGTTAAAGAAGGCTATAGAAGAAGGCGAAAAAATTAACTTAGATGGATACACTAAAGACTCTGCAAATGCTTTACTTTCAGCTATGGAAGCAGGAAAGAAAGTTTTAGAAAATTCAAGTGCAACAAAGGAAGAAATTCAAGCTGCAATAAAAGCTATTAATGATGCTAATAAAGCTTTAGTTAAAAAAGCTGATTTAACTTCATTAAAAGAAATTATTGAAAAGGCTAAAGAAGTAATAAATGGAGAAGATAAGTATACATCTGAATCATTAAATGCTCTTAAGGAAGCTTTAGAAAATGCAGAAAAACTTATAGAAAATGAAAATGTTACAGATGAAGATGTACAGAAGGCTATAGATAATATAATTAAAGCTATAGAAGCTTTAAAAGAAAAAGAACAAGGAAGCACAGGACAACCTGGAAATGGAGAAGGACAAGGAAGTTCTAGTGGTGGAAAACCATCAGGTAATTCAAGTGGAAACTTACCTAATGCAGGTGGAACTCCAGCAGTTGCAGTAGCATTAATGGGATTATTAGCTATAGGTGCTGGAAGCTGTTTAAGAAAAAAGAATAAATAAGATTTAAAAGGAGTTGTCTCAAAACAACTCCTTTTTTATATAAAGTAGAAAATAATATATATAAGCTATTATAATTATTTTTATTGCAATATAACCATTGTTTTTCTTCTTTTTAGTTTATTTAATATAGATATATTAGCAATAAGACTTATTACATATATTAAACTCATAAACCATCTTTCAAATGAAGTACCTATTAGTAGTTGGTTAAAGATAGAAATAAAAGTAAGGGGAATTGCTAAGTCAAAAGAAAATATAAAAAATATAGTAATATTTTTAGTCCATTTTATTTTAATGAATTAAGACCAGCCTTTTTTAGAGTTAGTTTATCTAGCATAGTTATATCCTTTCTAAAGAACGAATTTTTCAATTACTTTAGCAACACCACTATTTAGATTAGTATCAGTTATAAAATCAGCTTCTTCTTTTACAATATCAAGTCCATTGCCCATTGCAACTCCAAGACCTGCATATCTTAGCATAGACAAATCATTTTCAGAATCACCAATGCAAATCACATTTTCAGGAGATAAACCAAAGTTTTCAGCTAATTTTTTTACTGCATTTCCTTTTGAAGATGTTCCAAGCATTACTTCGAAATTTTTTGGGCTTGAACTAACTATATGTAGTTCATCTTTAAATTTTTCCTTTAACTCTTCTTTAGCTTTAAAAAGAGCATCTATATTTTCTTCTTCAATAGTAATAGCTTTTAAAATTTGTCCGTTAAAATCATCTATATATTTAGTTAAATCTTCAGATATGATAAACTTTATTTTTTGATCATCAGGTAAATTTTTATTCATAATAGCATAAGCATGATCTTTAGGGACTTCTGTTTCTCTTAAAACTGTATCAGAAGTATTTAAATTAACATGAAGTCCATATTTTCTAATTATAGAATAAACCTCATGCAATATTTTTGCAGGAAGTGGGTTTTCAAAAATAGGTTTGTCAGAATTTTTTTCACGAACATAAGCTCCATTAGACGCTATAACAGGTGCATCCACTCCAATTAAATCAGAGTAATACTTAGCAGAACAAAAAATTCTTCCAGTAGTAATTGCAACTTTAACCCCTTTTTCAGTAGCGGCTTTAAGTGCTAATTTATTTTCATTACTTACTTTATGGTTATCATCAAGTAATGTTCCATCCATATCAATACATATTAATTTATAGTTACTCATATTAAAGTAATCCTCCTTAAACTTTAGTATATTAATTTAAATAATTTAATTGTATATAAATAAATTTATAGAAAATATTGAAAATTTAAAATTAGAAATATTATCTAATTTATATTATAGCAAAAGAATAAATTTTTCATATTAAAAAATTTTTATATTAAAAGATAAGAAGTTTCTTAGTTTATCCAAACTTTGCTTTTTTATACGGGTAGCATAATAATAATCTTTTTTCATTTCCTTGCAATAACTTGTTAAGGTTCTTTTATCCTTTCCTAAATAGATAAATGTTATTAACTCTAATTCTTCTTTATTAAGTTTAGATAAAGCAAGATTTAATTCTAATATATCTGATTTTTCAACAACTTCATTTTCAATATTATTTGCAGCTGGAAGAAAGTCAATAAGGCTTAAATCTTCAGTGGAATTAAAATCTAAACTGCATATTTCATTATATCTAACTTCTTTTCTACAAAGATATCCAAACCCATTTTTTACACTCCAAAATACATAAGAAGAAAAACTATTGATATTTTTATTAATATCAAACATATATATTGCTTTAATTACATTAAGTACACCAAGTTGTATAAGATCTTCAAAAGTATAGCTTTTTAAATAAACTTTTTTAGCTTCCTTTAATACTAATGGATAAAATAAATTTATTATTTCTTCTACTGAAGAAGTATTTCCTTTTTGAGCAGTAGAAAGCAATTCACAAAAACACATAATATATCCTCCTAATTTATTATTTAAATAAAATTTAAAAACCCCTCTACATAATAAATACGCAGTAAAGAGAAGTTTTTTAGAAAAAATAATAAAAAATTTAAATATATTTTTTATTAAAAAAAACCTTAAAAAAATTATTAACTGCATATTTATTAAGTGTAGGAGGTGATAACATGGCAGTTACAAAAAACTTAATAAAGAATACATTAAAAGTTGGTTATGAAATTGGTGACAAAAAAAAGAATCAAAGCTTCAAGAACATTTCATCTGAAGCTAGTGATGAAAACTTAGTTAAGCTAAGTGATGAATTAGACAAAATAATAGAACATTCAATAACTAGCATTAAAAAAGAGCAAGTTTTTGAAATTTTAAAAGGTTAATAAAGAAAGGAGGTAATTTTTATGGCAACAACAGTTGTAATGGGATTTAAAGATCCAGTGGATAGAACAGTTAGATTATCTGTAAGAGATGTAAAATCAGATGTAAATGATACTGAAATTAATGCATTAATGGATAAGATTATAGAAACAAAAACTATAGAAACAGAGGCTGGAGCTTTAGCAAGTAAGGTAAAAGCTGAAATAGTAGTTAGAGAAGTTACTGAAGTTAGTATGTCTTAATTTAAAAAGTGTCTGTAACCTAGAGTTACAGGCATTTTTTTATTCTTTAGGAAATTATATTAACATCCAAATTGCAGATAACTTAATAATGATTTTGAAGCTAAATAAGTTTACCTAAAGAATATAAGGTATGTATTTAGTAGTTTCTTGTTATATAAGATTTATAAAGAGGATATAGTGAAAAAAATCCAAGGTTTAAAAGTGGACTTGCTAATCTTTAAATTTAGTTATATAAATAACTTTCAATATTTAAAAGTAAATAAATTGTAAATGGTAAAAGAATTCATTCCATAAAGAGGGGTAAGTTGTTATAATATATTTAGAACGTTTGTTCTAAATATTAGGGAGGTTGAGAGAAAAATGAGAGAGTTATTAAGAAAAGCCAAACTTGGTGATAAAAGAGCTAAAGAATTAATTATAATTGCTTGCAAGCCCCTTATTATAAAAAGTTATATGTCAATTAATATAAAAAACTTTGAAAAAGAAGATATAGAGCAAATATGTGTAATGGTTGTTTTAAATGTTATAGAAAAGATAGATTTAGAAAAGGAAAGGCTATTTTTTGCATATTTAAAAAGATCTATAAACAATAAGCTTATAGATTTAAAAAAGAGATGTGATAAAAACATAATTTATATTGATAATAAAGAATTATCAGAGAATAGAATGTTAAAAGTGGAAACTCTAGAAGAAGAAGTTTTGAAAAGAGAGGTTATTAACAGATTAAAAAATATAGTTTTAAGTTTTTCAAAGGATGAGAGAATATTATTTGAAATGGTTTATATAAATGGTGAAAAACTTACTAGCTATGCCGATTTTATGGGAATAAACTATTCAGATGCTTATAAAATGAAAGTGAAAATTAGAAAGAGTATAAGCAGTTATTATATGGAAAGATAATTAAAATAATAATAATAATAAAGTAAATGGTCAGAGTAGTTATACTCTGGCTTTTTTTGAATAAAATTATTTGATTTTAGAAAGCAAAAACAAATAATTACTAAAAATATAGGCTGAACAAATAAAGGCACAAAAAGTTGAAAAATATTATAAAATAATAAATTTATATTAAAATCGGCGAAAAAATTAAAAATAATATTAAATTTAATAAAAAACTGTGGAAAATAGTAAAAACAAACGTATATATTAAAATAATTAAATAAAACTTTGAATAATACTATAAAAAATGTTCGAAAAGTGTGGTAGAATTATACGTGGAAGATAAGGTATGTACTGGAATAATTACAAACAATTATCGACAAAAGCAATTATTTATTATAGTTCGGGAGGTTTATTACATTGGAAGAACAAACGATAAGGGTTCAGGATTTATTTGATGCTTTAAAGAAGAGGTGGAGGTTAATTGTAATAATTACTTTGGTATCTGTTATTCTTGCATCAATACTAAGCTTTTTTATAATAAAACCACAATATGAAGCAAGCACTAAGATATTTATAGGGAAAGAAGATACAGAGAGTCAAGGTTATAATCAAAATGATGTACTTATGTACCAAAAACTTATGAAGACATACTCAGAAGCTATAAAAACTAAGGATCTTGTATCAAAAGCATTAGATAAAGGAAATATAAAGTTAGATGAGAGTAAAGTTTTAAAAAATTTAACTGTAGTTCCTGTTGCTGATACACAAATACTTCAAATAAAATTTAGAAGTAAAAATAGAGAAGAGGCAAAAAATGTTATAAAGGTAGTAACAGATCAATTTATAGCTACATCTAAGGAGTTAGTACCAAACGGAAACATAAAGATAATAGAACAAGTTTCTTTACCAGAAAAACCAGTAAGTCCAAATAAAAAGATGAATATAGCAATAGCATTCTTATTAGGCATTATGATAGGAACAGGCTTATGTTTATTGCTTGAATTTATGGATAATACTTTTAAAACTAAAGAGCAACTTGAAAGAGAGTTAGATATACCAGTAATAGGTGTAATACCGAAAGTGGAAAATGAGTAAAGGAGATTCAGTATGTTAATAGTAGAAAAACAGCCTAAATCTATAGCAGCAGAAAACTATAGAACATTAAGAACAAATATACAATATTCTTCTTTTGATAAGGACTTTAGGGTTATAGTAGTAACAAGTTCTGAACCAGGAGAGGGAAAGTCAACTACATCAGGGAATCTTGCGTTATCACTAGCACAAGGCGATAAAAAAGTAATACTAATAGATTGCGATTTAAGAAAGCCCTCTATACATAAAAAGTTTAAAATATCAAATACGGTAGGATTATCAGATGTTTTAATAGGAAAAGAAGACATAATGTCAATAACAAAAAAACGTGGAAATAATTTAAGAATACTAACTTCAGGAAAAATACCACCTAATCCATCAGAAATGTTAGCTTCAAAAGTAATGGGGAAACTTTTAGAAGAATTAAAAGAAAGATTCGATTATATAATCCTGGATACTCCGCCAGTTCAAGCAGTTACAGACTCACAAATACTATCAACAAGAGCTGATGGTACTATACTTGTAGTTAAAGCAGAACAAACAAAAAGGGATTCAGTAAGTAATGCAATAAATCTACTAAAAAAAGTTAATGCCAATATAATAGGAACTGTATTAAATGGAGTAGATAATAAACAAAATCAATACTATTATTACGGTGAAAGTTAAATGATAGATTTACATTCGCATATTATTTATGGAATAGATGATGGATCTAAATCTAAAGAAATGACTTTAAATATGCTAAGAAAAAGTGTGGAAACTGGAACAAGAAAAATAGTTGCAACTCCACATTTCTTTCCAGGTAGATATGAAGTTAAGTCTGGAGACGTAAAAGAGTATGTAAAAGAACTTAATGCTTTAACTAAAGAAAATGGTATAAATATAGAAATATATTCAGGACAAGAAGTTTATTATACTGAAAATATTCTTAAATATTATAATGAGGGGTTAATAGGAACAATAAATAATACAAGGTATATGCTTATAGAATTACCTATGAGAAACTTTTCAAGAACTAATGTAATAAATGATATTTATGAACTTCAGATAAAAGGGATAATTCCAATAATAGCACATCCAGAAAGATACAAACCTTTCATAGAGGAACCAAGACTTATAAATAAACTTATAAGAGAAGGTTTCTTATTTCAATTAAATACGGGAAGTATAACAGGGATGTTTGGAAAGAATGCTAAAAAAACTGCTAATATATTCTTGAAAAATAAGGTATATAGCTTTATAGGATCAGATGCTCATAGAGATGTAAAGAGAAATACTGATATGAGTTTAGGGCTAGAAGCAATAAATAAAATAGACAAGAAGTATCTATCAGAAATCAATAGATGGTCTGAGGATATGTTATTAAATAAAGATGTTGAGTTTGGTGGAAATATTATAGAAAAGAAAAAAAACTTTATTCTAAGATTATTTTCAAGGTAATAGTTTTAAAAATTATATAATTAAATTTTTAAATTTAAAGTAATTATGCAATTTTGTAACATATTTTGCTAAATTTAGAAATTTGGGGGGTGAATAAGATGGAAAAAATAGAAAATGATAATGCTGAGTTAGTAATTCAAGATACTATAGAGAAACGACATTTATATACAATAATTAAGAGAATAATAGATATACTAGCCTCAATAATAGGATTAGTTCTATTAAGTCCATTTTTATTGATAATTGCCATTTTAATAAGATTAGAATCAGAAGGACCAGTGATATTTTCCCAAAAAAGAATAGGGCTAAAGGGAAAAACATTTAACATGTATAAATTTAGGTCAATGGTAGTAAATGCAGAAGAATTAAAAAATAATTTAGAAAAAGAAAATGAAATGTCAGGACCTATGTTTAAAATAAAAAATGACCCTAGAGTTACAAAAGTAGGAAAGTTTATAAGAAAAACAAGCATAGATGAAATTCCACAACTAATTAATGTTTTAAAGGGAGAAATGAGCTTGGTAGGTCCTAGACCTAGTCTTCCAAAAGAAGTAAAAGAATTTGAGCCTTGGATGATGAAAAGACTAGAAGTAAAGCCAGGTCTTACATGCTACTGGCAGGTATCAGGAAGAAATAATATTGGTTTTGAAGATTGGATGAAACTAGATATTAAGTATGTAAAAGAAAGAAGTGTTTTACTAGATATAAAGCTTATTTTAAAAACTGTTACTGTATTATTTGGTGATGAAAATGCATGCTAAAAATTAAATGGTGAGGAAGTGAACGGTGTGAAAAAAATAAAAGTAATGAGCATATTTGGTACAAGACCAGAAGCAATTAAAATGGCACCTTTAGTTAAAGAATTAGATAAAAGTGAAAATATAGATTCTTTAGTATGTGTTACAGCTCAACATAGAGAGATGCTAGACCAAGTTTTAGAACTATTTGATATAAATCCAGACTATGACATGGATATTATGAAAGAAAAACAAACTTTAACTGGAATAACAAATAGAGTTTTACAAGGTTTGGAAGATATTTTTGAAGAGTCAAAGCCAGATATGATTTTAGTTCATGGTGATACAACAACAACTTTTGCAGGAGCCTTAGCAGCATTCTATAAGAAAATAAAAGTTGGACATGTAGAAGCCGGTTTAAGGACTGGAGATAAATATTTTCCGTTTCCAGAGGAGATGAATAGAAAACTTACTGGAGCTATGGCAGATTTACATTTTGCTCCTACTAATGGATCAAAGAAGAATCTTTTAAGAGAAGGTATATCGGAAAGCGATATTATAGTTACAGGAAATACTGTAATAGATGCAATGGAATTTACAGTAGAAGAAAACTATGTATTTGATAATAAAGAGTTAAATAATATAGATTTCAAAAATAAAAAAGTTATTATGGTAACTGCTCATAGAAGAGAAAACTGGGGTGAGGGAATAGAAAATATATGTACTTCACTTAAGAAAATAGTAGAAGAAAATAATGATGTTGAATTAATTTATTTAGTTCACTTAAATCCTGTTGTAAAGGACGTAGTTGAGAAACATTTAAAAGGAATGGATAGAGTACATTTATTATCACCATTAGATACTAAGGAAACTCATAACTTAATGAATAAATGTTTTATGGTAATGACAGATTCAGGTGGCTTGCAAGAAGAAGCACCTCATCTTGGAAAACCAGTTTTAGTACTTAGAGATGTAACGGAAAGACCAGAAGCTGTAGAAGCGGGAACAGTTAAATTAGTAGGGACAGATAAAAATACGATAATTAATGAGGCTAATTTATTAATAAGAGATAGTAAAGCATATGAACTTATGAGTAGATCAGTAAATCCATATGGAGATGGAGAGGCTTCAAGAAGAATAGTACAAGCAATTGAAAAGTATTTTGGAAGAAATAATGAAAATGTAGATGAATTTAATCTAATAAAAAATTAATGGGAATTTAAATAGAGGAGGAGACTAATATGAGCGTATTAAATATTATAGGATTAGGATATATAGGATTACCAACTGCACTAATGTTTGCAGCAAATGGAGTAGAAGTAGTAGGAACTGATTTAAATACAAAATTAGTAGATACTCTAAATAGAGGGGAATTAACATTTGAAGAAGAAGGCTTAGAAAGTGTATTTAGAAAGGCTTTAGATAATGGAATAAAATTTAAAAATGAATATGAAGTAACAAATAGATACATAATAACAGTTCCAACTCCATACATAAAGCAAAGTAAGAAAATAGATGCAACATATGTTATAGCAGCTACAAAGCAAGTTATGGAAGTTTGTGAACCAGGGACTATACTTGTTATAGAATCAACAATTTCTCCAGGAACAATAGATAGATTTGTAAGACCTATAATCGAAGAAAAAGGATTTAAAATAGGGGAAGATATACATTTAGTACATGCTCCAGAAAGAATAATACCAGGAAAAATGGTGTTTGAATTAGAGAATAATTCAAGAACTATTGGAGCAGATAGCAAAAAAGTTGGAGAAGAAGTTAAATCATGGTACGAAAGATTTTGTACTGGTGAAATAGTAGTTACAGATATAAAGACTGCTGAAATGAGTAAAGTTGTAGAAAATACATTTAGAGATATAAATATAGCTTTTGCTAATGAATTAGCTAAAATGTGTGATAGAGAAAATATGAATGTATATGAACTTATAAAAATAGCTAATAAACATCCAAGAGTTAATATACTACAACCAGGTCCAGGGGTTGGAGGACACTGTATATCAGTAGATCCATGGTTTCTAGTTGGAGACTATCCAGACATAGTTAATGTAGTTTTAGGTGCAAGAGAAGTTAATGATGGAATGCCTCAATATGTATTTGATAAAATTCACGAAATAATGAAAGAAAATAACATTAAGGATTATTCAAAGGTTGGATTATATGGAATGACATATAAAGAAAATGTTGATGACTTAAGAGAAAGCCCAACATTACAATTATTAAGTATCTTTGAAAAATATAATATAGACAATGTTAAAGTATATGATCCATGTGTAAAAGAGAAGAAATTTAAAAATCAAGTTGAAAATATAGACACTTTCTTAAAGGATATAGAATTAGTAGTAGTTTTAGTATCACATGATGAAATAAAAGAAAATCAAAAATTATTAACTAATAAGATTATTTATGATACTAGAAATATAATACAATCTGGAAATAAAGTATATAAAATTTAGATAAAATATTATTTTATATTTTACTTAAAAAGGAATGGTTTTGATGGAGAATAGAGTGAGATTTATCAATACATATGTTAATGCATTGACAATGGATGAAACATTAAATAAGATAGAAAAATATATAATCAATAAAGAATATGTTCAACATGTTGTTATAAATGCATCTAAAATTAATCTTATGCAACAAGATTCTACACTAACTGAAATAATAAATGAATGTCCTTTAATAAATGCAGATGGACAATCTATAGTATGGGCATCAAGAATATTGGGGAATAATGTACCAGAACGAGTTGCCGGAATTGACATTTTTACTGAATTAGTAAAAATATCAGCAGAAAAGGGGTATAAACCTTATTTTTTTGGTGCTAGAGAAGAAGTTGTAACAAAAGTAGTAGATACATTTAAAGAAATGTATCCAGAGTTAAAAGTAGCAGGTTATAGAAATGGATATTTCAATGATGAAGATAGTATAAAAATAGCAGAAGATATAAGAGATTCAGGGGCAGATATACTTTTTGTAGCTTTTAGTTCACCAATGAAAGAGTATTGGATAAAAGAACATATGCCAATAATGAAGGTTCCTTTTGCCATGGGGGTAGGAGGAAGTTTTGATGTTGTTGCAGGAAAAACTGCAAGAGCTCCAAAATGGATGCAAAAATCTGGATTAGAATGGTTTTATAGATTCGTTCAAGAACCAAGAAGAATGTGGAAAAGATATATAATAGGAAATTTTAAATTTATTAAATTAGTATTAGCAAGTAAAAAGGCGGTTTAAGATGAATATTTTAATGGTAGGTCCATCTATCAAATTACAAGGGGGAGTAGCTACGGTAGTTAGTAATTATCTTAATAGCAAATTAAGTGAAAGTTTCAACATAAAGTATATTCCTACTGTGGATGGAGATAAAAAAATAGGAAAAGCTTTTGCAGCGGTTAAAGCTTATATCATCATATTATTAAATCTTATATTTAACAATATTGATATTGTTCATGTGCATATGGCTTCAAGAGGAAGTTTTTATAGAAAAAGTCTAATAATATGCTTAGCTAGTTTATTTAACAAAAAAATAGTTATACATTTACATGGAGCTCAATTTAATGAGTTTTATCACATGGAATCAAATGATAATGAGAAAAGAAAAATAACAAATATATTAAATAAAGCAGATGTAATAATAGCATTAAGTAATAAGTGGAAAGAAGATTTAACTAAAATTACAAAGGCTAAAATTGTAGTTATACATAATAGTGTAAATTGTTGTAAGCATAATATGTATAAAGTAAACTCTAAAAATATTATTTTCCTAGGCAGAGTTGACGAAAGAAAAGGAGCATTTGATCTAATAGAAGTATCTAAAAATATATTTAAAAAATATCCAAGATATAATTTGCTTTTATGTGGAGATGGAGACTTAAAAAAAGTTAAGAGTTTTATAGATGGTATGGATTTAGCTGAACATGTTAAGGCTTTAGGCTGGATTTCAGGAAAAGAAAAAGATGATATTATGAAAGATGCAGTGATTAATATACTTCCATCATATAATGAGGGACTACCTATGTCAGTTTTAGAGGCCATGGGGTGTGGAATACCTACAATAGCATCAAATGTAGGTGGTATTCCAGATGTCATTAAAGATAATATTAACGGCTTTCTTATTATTCCAGGAGATAAAATTAATTTAGAGGAAAAAATTTGCAAATTGTTAGAAAATGAAGAACTTAGAATTTCAATGAGTGATTTAGCATTTAAAACAGTTTCAGGTAAATTTAATATAAATACTAATATAGCAGAAGTAGAAAATTTATATAATTTTCTTATAAATTAAAGGTGTAAGAAATGAGAGATAAAAAAAATAGTACTATATTTATAACAATAACATTAATTATATCTAATGTGCTTGTAAAATTTTTAGGTTTAGCTAGAGATGTAGTTTTAGCTAATACATATGGAACATCTATGTATAGTGATGCTTATATTGTGGCAAATAATATACCAGTAGTTATCTTTTCTATAGTAGCAGTTGCTATTTCTACTGCATTTATTCCAATTTATTCAGAGATAAAGGAGAAATATGGAGAAGAGAAAGCTTTAAAATTTACAAATAATTTTATAAATATAGTATTAGTAATTTGTTTAATTATTACTATATTAGGAGAATTATTTCCAGCAGTATTAGTAAAAGTATTTGCTTATGGCTTTACGAATGAAGCATATGAATTAACACTTAATTTTACTAAAATATTAATACCTACTATAATTGTTACTGCATTGATGAGTATTTCAGGATCTTACCTTCAACTAAAGGGTGACTTTATACCAATATCATATGTAACTATACCAAATAATTTAATTGTAATTATATCCATATATATAGCTTATTATAAAGGCTCTCCTTACATACTAGCTATTGGGACAAGTATTGCAATAATAAGTCAAATAATATATTACTATCCATTTATGAAAAGAAATGAATTTAAGTATGAGTTCTATATAAACTTAAAAGATGAGCATTTAAAGAAAATATTAATTATGATAATACCAGTTTTTATAGGTACTGCTGTTAATGAAGTAAATGTAATTGTAGATAGATCCTTAGTATCGGGATTAGAGCAAGGTAGTATAGCTTCATTAAATTATGCTTCTAAACTGACAGGGTTTATTACTGGAGTTTTTATAGTTTCTATTGTTACAGTAGTATATCCTAAAATGAGTAATTTAAGTGCTAAAAAAGAGTTTGAAAAATTAAACTGTTATTTAAAAAATGTATTAATAGTAATATCACTTTTGCTTTTACCAATAACAATAATGTGTATTTTTTATTCAAAGGATGTAGTACAGATTATATTTGAAAGAGGATCATTTGACTCAAAATCTACTTATATGACTGCTATGGCATTATCTTCCTATTGTATTGGATTAATAGGAATTGGATTTAGGGAAATATTAACCAAAGCATATTTTTCTTTAAAGGATACTAAAACACCTATGATAAATGGAGCTATAGGGGTGGGAGTAAATATAATATTAAATATAATATTAATTAGAAAGATTGGGTTTATTGGTTCAGCATTGGCAACAAGTGTAACTGCAATAATAACAGTACTATTATTAATTAATAAAATACAGCTATCAATAGGTAAGATTTTCGATAAAGAATTTAATATAAATTTACTTAAGATATTAATATGTTCTTTTATATCTGTAGTAGGTTGTAATTTAATATACAGAAATATAAATAATGATACAAGCAATATTATCCTACATTCAATTCTTTTAATGATAGTAATTATTATAACATTTGTTATATATATAATATTATTAGTATTATTTAAAAATGAAGAAGTTATTAAGTTTAAGGATTTATTATTAGATAAGATTAAGGGAAGGAATTTTTAATATGAAAAATAAAGTTGCAATTATAGTTGCTTACTTTGGTAAACTACCAAATTGGTTTCAATTGTGGTTAAATTCTTGTAGATTTAATAGGAACTTTACTTGGATTATATTTACAGATGATAGTACTAAATATGAGTATCCGGAAAATGTAATTAGGGAGTTAATAAGCTTTGAAAGTATAAGAGAATTAATATCATTAAACTTAGATCTTGATATAAACATTCAAGATCCTTATAAAATATGTGACTTTAAAGTAGCATATGGTTATATATTTAGAGATTACTTAAAGGAATATACACATTGGGGATGTTGTGATATAGATATGATTTTTGGTGATTTATCGAAGTTTATAAATGATGAGATACTAGATAAAAATGATAGAGTATTAAATAAGGGACATTTGATGATTTTCAAAAATACTGAATTTGTAAATAAAGCATATGAATTGCCATATTCGGGAGAAAACTATAAGTATATTTTAAAATCTAAATATCACTATGGATTTGATGAAAGTGCAGGATTAGATAAAATATATAATGAAAATAAATTATCACAGTATATTCCTAAGGATACAATTATAGCTGATATAGATTTTTCAAAATATAGATTTACAGTAAGAAATGTAGAAAATTATGACAATCAATACTTATATTGGGATAATGGTAAAGTTTATAGAAAATATATTAAAGATTCAAAAGAATATGAAGATGAATTTGCTTATATTCATTTTCAGAAGAGACGTCTACAAATTGAAATAAAAGATAATAGTAAATACTTATTTTATCCTAATGCTATAAGAAGTATAAGTGATGATTTGAATTTATATGAATTAAATAGAAGTGGATTTTTATCTGAATTTAAAACAAAAATTAGATATGCAAAAATTATATTTAATCAGAAAAGATATAGATTAATTCATTGGAAATTAAAGTTGTAGAAGGGGGAGAAAGATGGATATTTACAAATTATATAGTATATCACGAAAATTATATGAAAAGAAAATTCCAATTATACCCAAATTAATAAAGGGTTTAATTAGAATAGTATTTTCTTGTGTGATTCCTTTTACAGCAAAAATAGGAGAGGGAACTAAAATAGGTTATCAAGGCTTAGGAGTAGTTATACATTCTAATAGTATAATAGGTACTAATTGTGCTATTAGTCAAGGTGTTACAATTGGTGGTACATCTAAGAAAAAGGGGGTTCCTATAATAGGAAACAATGTATATATTGGAGCTGGAGCTAAGATCATAGGACCTATTACAATTGGAGATAACGTTGTGGTTGGAGCAAATGCAGTTGTATTAAAAGATGTACCTAGTGGATGCGTTGTTGTTGGTATCCCTGCGAAAATTATAAAAACTAATATACTTATGTCAGATTATAAATAGTTAATTAAAGAAGGTAGTATATGAAGAGATTAATTTGGTTATTTAACAGATTGAAAGCTATGAGTATAAAAGAAATACTATATAGATTAAAGAAATATTGTGTTAAAAGAATTAATAAATTAAGATATAAAAAGGAATTTCAAATTAATAATTTATTGAAAGAAAATATTGATTTGAAGAAAATAGATAAAAGAATTGATAAGTTTTGGCTTAATCCACAATTGATAACTACTAATTTGAAAAATCACAATCTATATTGTGCGTTTGGAAAAGAAGTTGATATATTAAAAAACATAAACTGGCACGCTGGGGTGTATTCTGATTGGGAAAAAAATAAATATTCATTGGATCTAGATACTAAATTTACAGATGATATAGGAGATATACGATATAGTTGGGAAATAAACAGACATCATTTCTTTCCGTATTTAGCATTATTATATATACAAACTAATGAAGAAAAGTATTTTTCTTTATTAGAGAAGCATTTTTATGATTGGATAGAAAATAATCCATTTCTTAAGGGTATAAATTGGATGTCGCCTATGGAAATATCAATAAGAAGCTATCAATGGCTTATAGTATATTATCTTCTCAAAGATAAAAATAAAGATAAATTTAGAGTGGATGTTATTAAATCAGTTATATTTTCTAATAAATATGTATCAGAGAATTTATCTAAATACTCTTCAGCTAATAATCACTTGATATTAGAGGCCTTTACCCTTTCTATAGTTGGATATGCTATACAAGATGTATATAAACAGGATTGGTTTAAAAAAGGTTATGATATATTAAAATATGAAGTAAGCGTACAAAATTATGATGATGGAATAAATAAGGAACATGCTTTACATTATCAAGCTTTTGTTAATGATGCTATTCTTCAATATAACTTTATTTTAAGAAATATAAATGAAGAGCCTATATGTGAAAAGATAATAAAGAATTCATTAGCATTTATAGGAATGATAAAAGCTCATAAATTGAACTTTGATTATGGAGATAGTGATGATGCTAAGATAATATCATTTAATTTGAATAAAGTTAATTACTATAAATATTTGTTAGAGTTAGGTTCTATGTATTATGAGGAAAAATTTATAGAATTTAATGAGATATCACCAGAAGTTCAATTTATAAGTTGCAAAAATAAAATAATCAATATGAAAAATTTTCAATATGACAATGCTAAACTATATAAAGAATCAGGATACTTAGTAATAAATAATAAAAATAATACGTTATTAATGGATGTTGCAGAGTTAGGATTTGGTTCTATAGCAGCACATGGTCATTCCGATGCTTTATCTATAATTTATTATAAAAATGATAATCCTGTAATAATAGATTCTGGAACCTATATTTATAATGTAGAAACAAAAATGAGAGACTATTTTAGAAGTACAGAGGCACATAATACATTAACATATAATGGATTGAACCAATCTGAAATAAAAGGTCCATTTTTATGGGGAAAAAAGGCAGAAGTAGAAATAAAGGAATATATATATGAAGATGATAGGGTTATAATTAAAGCTGCTCATAATGGATACAAGCCTTTAATTCATAACAGAGATATTGAATATATATTATCAAAAGAAGAATTGATAATAAGAGATTATTTTGATGACGAGTGTAGTGTTAATTTTATTTTAGATAGCAGCTCAAGGGTAGAAAGAATAAATGATAATGAAATAGCAATATTTTCTAACGATAGTAAAATATTTTTTAAGAGTAATTTTAAAATTAAAATTGAAAATACTATTATATCTAAAGAATTTATGTGTATAGAGGACACTAAAAAGATAGTTATTAATAAAGAATCTAATAATGATAATTATATAGAGACGATAATTAAATAACAATTAATGAAATATAATTTATAAAAAAAATTAAAAATCTATAGCACATAAATTAAATTTTATGGAGGTAAAATGAAAGGGAAAATATTAAAGAAACTTAATGAAAAAACCCCTGATTTTCTTAAAAAAATATTAAGTAAATCTATAAGAAAAAAAGTAATAGAAAATAGTGTTTTTATGAAGACATTAGAAGAAATAACTAATTTTGAACAATTAGATGAATCAGATAAAGAAAAAATACATTTGGAAAAATTAAAGAATGTACTTATATATGCATATGAGAACACAAAGTACTATAATAAAGTTTTTGATAAAATTGAATTTAACCCCTATGAATTTAAAGATGTTAATGAAATCAAAAGAATTCCTACAATAGATAAACAATTTGTATTAGATAATTTTGAAGACTTAATTTCTAGAGAAGAAATAGATTATTATTTAGCTTATACAGGTGGAAGTACAGGAAAGCCATTAAAAATATTATTAGATACAGATTCTATATATAAAGAAAAAGCTTTTGTTTATAATTATTGGAGTAAATTTGGATATGATTATAAAAACTCAAGAATAATAACATTAAGAGGATTGGAGTTCAACGGAAAGATATATAAGTATAATCCTATTGATAATCAGATAGTATTAAATCCATTTATTTTAAATGAGAATAATGTAGAAGATTATATTAAAATAATAAATAAATTTAAACCAGAATTTATGCATGGTTATGCATCAGCAATTTATAATTTATGTAGAATTTTAAATAAAAAGAGTTTAAAATTAAATGTAAATATAAAAAGCGTTTGTTTTGTTTCGGAAAATGTAGATAGTGGAGAGAGAGAGTATATAGAAAAAACACTAAATTGTAAAAGTAATATCTTCTATGGACATTCAGAAAGAATAGTTTTTGCTGAATATGAAGATAGTACATATAAGTTTAATAGTCTATATACGCATGTTGATTTATTAGAAAGCAATAAAGAAAATATATATAACATAGCTTGTACTGGATTAATAAATAAAAAAATGCCATTAATAAATTATGTTCCAGATGATAAAGTTATAATTAGTGATGAAAACATTAATATTTACGGGCATTGGGATAAAGAAATGCTTGTTGGTAAAAATAATGAATTAGTTTCTATGGCATCTATAAATTTTCATAACGAAGTATTTAAGAAAATTAAGTTATATCAATTCGAACAATTTAAAAATGGGGAAGTATTTTTAAATATAGTAGAAGATGAAATATTAACTGAAAAAGATAAGTCTGAGATTATTAATACGATAAATAAAAAACTAAAAAATGTTATTGATATTAAACTTAAAATTGTTGCTAATATACCATTAACAAATAGAGGAAAGTATAAAAAAATACTTCAACATATAAGTCAATAAAGGTTGTTGAAGTTTAGAAAGGTAGCAAGAAAAATGAAATTAATTGCACAAAAAAAATCAGTATTTTTTTATCTTCTTTTTTTTATAATATTATCTATAGCCAAAGGAATGGGAATGGATAGTGGAGATATGGCATTTATTCTTATAGGATTATTTTCAGGAGTATTTTTATTAACACATGTTTTAAGTCAAGGATATACTAGGAGAGAGTTAGTAATTATATTTATTTTTGTTACTCTTGGGATAGTAACATTAATATTTTCTAAGAAAATAACTGTACTTATTACAATAATAGCAATAGTTTTTGCTAAAAATATTCCTCTTAATAGATTAATAGAAGTAGTTTTTAAATTTAAAATCTTAACTTTTATTGTTACTATAATTCTTAGTTTATTAGGAATAATAGAGAATAATAAAAGTTTTAGATTCATGGAGAATGGTGATGTTATAACAAGATATTCGTTAGGGTTTCCCCACGCAAATGTAACATATTTGAATTTTTTTATAATAGTTCTATTATATTTATACATATATTATGATAAAGTTAAATTAAGAAATTATGTAGTTATCTTGTTCCTATCAATGTTATTATATAAAATAACTGATAGTCGTACGGGTATTATTTCTGTCATTATATCATTGATAATACCAATAGTATTGAAAAATAAAAAAATTATTAAAAATGCAATTACAAGAAAAATTATAATTTTTCTTCCAGTAATTTGTGGAGGATTTAGTGTTTTTTCAGGTATTTATTATTCAAGTGGAAATTTAGTACTACAAAAAATAAACCAAGCATTAACGGGAAGAATAGAGCTAGCAAGTAAATTTTTATCTTTATATAAAATAAAACCTTTTGGTCAGGTTATAATTGAAGGTAGCAATTTAAATGGATCATACCTTAGAATCGATAATGGTTATATAAGTTTATTACTAGCATATGGTATTGTTAGTTTTATAGTATTTATAATTTTAGAGACGAAGTTACTAAAAAAATATATGTTAGATGAAAGATATAGAGAAATATTATTAATAGTATCTTTTTTAATTTATGGAATAACAGAAGTATATATTTATAATATATTCGTTAACATATCATTGATTTTTTTATGTGAACTATTATATAAACCTGTAAGTGATGAAAGGTATTTATCTACATAGGTCATCAATAAAAATATATCTTTTTATGGAAAGTTAACTATTTATAATAAGATAAAAAGAGTCTGTATCAAAATAAATTTTGATACTTAGCTGAAAAGAAAAGGAAGTTCGAATTGGAACTTCCTTTTTTGAGCATAGTATATATATGAAAAATTTCACAAAAAATGTGATACCTATGGTGTTAGTATAAAATAGTGGACACAGCAAGTGGAACTAAATAAAATTATACTTAGTTAAGAAAGGATGTGTCCATTATGGGAAAGGGCAGAAGATACACTCAACAATATAAAGATATGATAGTAGATTTATTTAAGTTATGAATGAGCTTAGCAGAGTTAAGTAACGAATATGGCATTGCAAAATCAACAATCAATTGCTGGATTAAAGATGTAAAAGAAATTAAAGTAGATGAAAATGAAGTTATGACACTAAAAGAAGTTAAAGAACTAAAAAAAGAAATGGCAAGGATTAAAGATGAAAATGAAATATTAAAAAAAGCTATGGCCATATTTGCAACAAAAAATTAGATGAAATAATAAAATTTATAGATAGCAATAAGAAAAAGCATGATATCAAGACTATGTGTACCGTTCTAGGCGTAGCCAGAAGCACATATTATAAGTGTTTTGATAAAATCAAATCTGTAAGAGAAATAGAAAATAATGAGGAATTAAAAGCAGCTATTATAAGGATATATGAAGATAATAAAGGTATATATGGTGATCCTATGATTCATCATATCCTTGGTACAGAGGGATTTTAATTATCATTAAATCATACTATCAGAAATGGTTGGTGCTATTTAGCTTCAGTTCTTGACTTACACTCTAAAAAATAATTAGATACGCTTTCGATAAGAGAATGACTAATGATTTAGTTCAGAAATTAAGGTTAATAATTTAGAAGATCTTCATAAATTAAAAGTAATTATGGAGGTAAATAATTTGAAAGTTAATAAAAGTCAAATTGCAAGAGAGCTTGGTATGGATGTCCGTATCGTAGGCAAATATTTAAATGGATATGTTAAGCCATCAACGCGAAATAGAAAATCACCAATTGATGATTTTAAGCCTATTATACAATCTCTTTTAAGTGAAGAGTCAATTCAAGTATTTTATTATAAACGTGTTCTGTGGAAATATCTTAAAGATAACTATGGCTTAGACTGTGTACAATCCTATTTTAGAAGATACATATCTAACAATGTTGAGTTTAATGATTATTTTAAACGTAGAAAAAAGGATTACATATCTAATAATTCTACTATTAGATTCGAAATGGGTAAAGGCCAACAAGCACAATTAGATTGGAAAGAAAATATTGATTTTGTTTTAAGTAATGGTGCTGTTATTAGAATAAATATTTTTGTTTTAATACTTTCATATTCAAGATTTAGAATTTATAGATTATCATTAGAAAAAACTCAAGATATATTATTTTCATTTTTAAATGAATCATTTGAAGTCTTCGACGGTGTTCCTAAGGAAGTATTAACCGATAATATGAAAACTGTTATGGATCAATCAAAGGCAGCCTATCAAAGTGGAAAGGTAAATAATAAATTTCAACAGTTTGCTGATGATTATGGGTTTAGAGTCCACCCCTGCATAACAGGTAGGCCGAATACTAAAGCTAAAGTAGAAGCGCTAATGAAATTACTAGATGATATTAGAGCTTATAATGGTACTCTCAACTTTGATGAATTGCATGAATTAATTTCAAAACTTAATGATAGAATTAATGGGATATGCCATGCTTCAACTGGCAAAATTCCTGTTCTCCACTTAGAAAAAGAAAAAGATTTCTTATTTGCGCTTCCAACAGAACAAATAAGAAATCAATACAACATCATAACTACAAGTGGTAAGGTTAATAGCCAAAGTATGATTTCTTATAAATAAAACCAATATTCTGTACCACCAGAATATATAGGCAAAAAACTTAAACTGCAAGTATATGATAATCAACTACATTTGTATTATAGCACAAATTTAGTTACTATCCATGAAATTAAAAATCAAAAATTAAATTATCATAATAATCATTACTTACAGATTAGTTCTTTAACATTTAAAAATCCTAAATATTAAATGAATGAAATAGCTAAAAATAATTTGAAAATGATAGGAGAAATATATGGTAACTAATAGTGCGTATATGCAATTAATTAATAATTTAGAGTATCTAAAACTAAAGCAAATGGTTAATCATTTAGATGAAGTTATTGATTTTTCAACAAAAAACAATTTATCATTTGTTGATACTCTTATAAAACTTACATCTCATGAAATAGATTGTAAAAAAGCAAATATGATTAGATCAATGGTTAAGGGAGGAGCATTTCCCTATACTAAAGAACTTAAAGACTTTAACTTTAATTTTTAACCAGGTATAAATAAGGATCAAATATTAGATTTTACATCATTACGATTCTTGGAGGCAAAAAAATATTGTATTTTTAGGGACAAGCGGTGTGGGAAAGACTTACTTGTCTACTTCTATAGGTATCGCTGTCGCGCAGCGAAGATGTAGCACATACTTTATTATTATAGATGAATTAGGATATTTACCTATAGATAAGGAAGATTCAAAATTATTTTTCCAGCTTATAGATATGCGCTATGAAAAGAAAAGTACCATTATAACTACTAATATAAATTTTAATGCTTGGGATGAAATATTTTGTGATCCTATAATAGCTAATGCTATTTTAGATAGAGTACTTCATCATGCTCATGTAGTTTCTATTACTGGAAATTCTTATAGATTAAAAGATCATTTTAATTTTGAGGAGAACTAAAAACTACACTCTTAAATGATTAAAAACTTAAAATATTAACTTGACATTTATAAAATGCTTGCATAGAGTTTTTTCATTCATCTATAAAGAAGGAAGAGAAATACATAAATACATATTGTACCTTTGAAGAAGTTAATATAGCTATATTTAAATATATTGAAGGATGGTACGACAGAAAAAGGATACACTCTTCCATTAATTATATGACTCATCATCAATGTGAATTATTAGCTAGAAGTGTAGCATAAAAAAAGTTTGACTTTTTATGTCCAAGATATTGACATAAGGACAAACATCAAAATCTGGTTATATATCTGAAATTACAATATACCAATGTGAAAATTGTAATGATTGTCCTTATAAGAATAACTGTACTAAAGCAAGATTATAGTTTTAGGAGATTTTTATTAAGAGGTAAGAAAAATATAAAAATAGAATTTCTACTTCTTTGCTTACGATATCAAAAAGTTGTTTAATAAAACAATGATAAATAGAAATAAAATATTATTACATGAAATGAAAATAGCGTAAAGTTATAATTTTACAAATAGGAGGTAATGTTACTACCTTATATTTGTTGTGCTTTAAAGTATTAAATATAGCAATAATGACTGTAAATATTGAAAAAAACATAAAAAAAGACTGTCTACGTAAATGATTAAAAATCATTTGCGAGACAGCCCTTTTTTGTTTGGATAATTTCAAAAATAATTAATAAATTATAATTTTAAAATTATCAATTATTAATTAATTGTATAATTCATAACTTTTGAAGAATCTAAAGCTTTATTTGAATTAATATCCTTTGCATAAACACTAACTCTATAATTACCATTCTTAGAAGAATTCCAAGTAAAAGTATTAGATTTATCATAGTCTCTTACCATCTTCCAAGAAGAACCATCAAATATCCAGAATTGATAAAGGACAGTAGAACCACCAGAAGCTTTAGCGGTAAACTTAATAGGAGTACCCTTAGCTTGAGGAGCTGACTTATCAGAAGTAATAGAATTAACTACGACAGGATCAACTTTAGCAATAGAGTCAACAATGTTATAATTCATAGCTTTTGAAGAATCTAAAGCTTTATTTGAATTAATATCTTTTGCATAAACAGTTACTTTGTAATTACCACTTTTAGAAGGATTCCAAGTAAAAGTATTAGATTTATTATAATCTCTTACCATCTTCCAACCATTACCGTCAAATATCCAGAACTGATAAAGTGCAGTAGAGCCACCAGAAGATTTAGCAGTAAAAGTAATAGAAGAGCCCTTAACTTGAGGAGCTGATTTATTAACATTTAACTCAGTAACTTTAACTGGATCAACTTTACCAATAGAGTCAACAATATTATAATTCATAGCTTTTGAAGAATCTAAAGCTTTATTTGAATTAATATCTTTTGCATAAACAGTTACTTTATAATTACCACTCTTAGAAGGGTTCCAAGTAAAAGTATTAGATCTATTATAATCTCTTACCATCTTCCAACCATTACCGTCAAATATCCAGAACTGATAAAGTGCAGTAGAGCCACCAGAAGATTTAGCAGTAAAAGTAATAGAAGAGCCCTTAACTTGAGGAGCTGATTTATTAACATTTAACTCAGTAACTTTAACTGGATCAACTTTACCAATAGAGTCAACAATATTATAATTCATAGCTTTTGAAGAATCTAAAGCTTTATTTGAATTAATATCTTTTGCATAAACAGTTACTTTATAATTACCACTCTTAGAAGGGTTCCAAGTAAAAGTATTAGATCTATTATAATCTCTTACCATCTTCCAACCATTACCGTCAAATATCCAGAACTGATAAAGTGCAGTAGAGCCACCAGAAGATTTAGCAGTAAAAGTAATAGAAGAGCCCTTAACTTGAGGAGCTGATTTATTAACATTTAACTCAGTAACTTTAACTGGATCAACTTTACCAATAGAGTCAACAATATTATAATTCATAGCTTTTGAAGAATCTAAAGCTTTATTTGAATTAATATCTTTTGCATAAACAGCTACTTTGTAATTACCACTCTTAGAAGGATTCCAAGTAAAAGTATTAGATTTATTATAATCTCTTACCATCTTCCAACTATTACCGTCAAATATCCAGAACTGATAAAGTACAGTAGAGCCACCAGAAGATTTAGCAGTAAAAGTAATAGAAGAGCCCTTAACTTGAGGTGTTGATTTATTAACATTTAACTCAGTAACTTTTACTGGATTACCTAGTGATGATATTGATTTTTCTTCACTTGCATAAGCAATAGCCGTTTCATTAGAATTTACAAGTTTAACTCTAACATTATTTCCATTTACTTTTAAATCATCATTCTTTGTAGTTGTTTTAAGATTAATAGCACCTGCTTTTAAAATTTTTGCTTTTATAACAGCTATAGTTCCATTACCCTTTACGCCGTCTTTAATACCAGTCAATGTAAAGACAAGGTTAGCTTGTCCATTTTCTATCTTTTCAACAGGAGTTTGGACTTTTTCACTTCCAAATATGCTTCCAGTTTTAATACTTTGTACTTCTAATAATGATTTATCATACAGAAAATCTACTGATCCTCCATAAAGATTTGAAATGTTTGAAATATTTACTAAAATATCTACTATATTTCCTATTTTAGTTTCACCTTTTATTGAATATGTAAGTTTTGCGTTTTCAGCTGCATGTGTTTTTACAACATTTATACTAGCAATTTGAAATAACATTGCAAAACACAACATAAGTGAAATCTTTTTTAAGTTGTTTAATAGTTTAAATTTCATATTAAGCCTCCTTTAAAATTTTAAATTATGAATATATTTAACATTATATTATAATAAAATAAATATTTCCATAAAAATTAACAAATTATGAACTAATAATTAATAAAAAATGAATAAATTCATTTGTTACTTATATTATCGGAATTTAATAGAAAATATTTAATTAAAATATTAAAGAATAATATATATTAAACGAAAAAGTTAATAAAATTTACTTTATACTAACGAAATAAATAAAATTAGGGGGATAAAAATGGAAAATAGGAAATACAAAAAGATCTTAATATCACTTTTTATGACATTTTTTATTATCATAGGAAATTTTAGTACTTATGAAATTTATGCAGAGAATTTTCAGTATCCAAAAGAAGAAGGTTATTTAGGAGTAGACGTCTATAATTCAGCTGAAATAGATAGACAAGCATATCAGAGATATAGTATCCCAGATGAAATAAATAATATTGTTATATTTATTAGATTTAAAGGAGAAAGAGAGTTTGTTAATAAAGATAGTATTTCAGTAATAAATGATATTTATAATGGAGACGACATATCATTAAAGGCATATTTATCAGATTTAACTTATGGAAGAGTAAAGTCTAGTACTACTTTTTATCCACTAAATTCAGAAAATAATTATTATTCTTATGAGGCACCTCACTCTAGAGAGTATTATAAGAAAAAGTCAATTAAAAATCTTCAAGGATATGAAAATAATTCAGAGAGATTTACAAGAGAAAATGAACTGTTAGTTGAAGCTACAAATAGTATTTCATCACAAGTTAATATTCCAAAAGAAAAGCTAGATTATAATGGTGATGGTGCTATAGATAATGTAACTTATGTTATAAGTGGATTACCTGAAGGGCATGGAGATTTATTATGGCCACATAAAACAACGTTAAGTAATACAGCTTACATAAATGGAAAAAGGATAGGTGAGTATAATATTTTACTTCAAGGAACTGCTAATACTGGAGTTATGGGGAAGTATACTAGATTAGTTGGGGTAGTTGCTCACGAATTTTTACATACATTCTATTTTCCGGATTTATACAGATATAATAATTCCTCAGCTAATCCAGTTGGTAAATGGGATATAATGGCTAGTACTGCAAGAAATCCACAATTACCACTTGTATATACAAGACGTATTTATGATGGTGGAGAAGAGATACCTGAAATAACATCAGATGGAGAATATAAGATAAGTCCATCAAACTCAAGTAATAAGGAAGATACTATAGCATATAAAATAAAATCTTCTTTATCAAAAGATCAATATTTTGTAGTTGAGTTTAGAAAAGGTGATGATAAGTGGGATAAAGTTTTAAATATAAATAATCCAGGACTATTAGTTTATAGAATAGATGAATCAGTATCAGCTTTTAATGGTAATAAACTTGGACATCCAGATCATATTTATGTATTTAGACCAAAAGCAACTTCTCCTGAGGCAGCAAACGGTGATATAGATGAAGCATTAATTAGTCCAGGTTTAGGAGAAACAAAGATAGGTAAAGTATCTAGTGGATCTGCTTTTGATAGTGATACATTATATTTTCAAAATGGATCAAATAGTGGAATAGAAATATATGATATTAAATTTACTGATGATGGAAATCTTGATTTTAAAGTTAAGTTTCCAGAAATAGAAGGAGAGGGTTCAAAAGAAAAACCATTTATAATAAAAACAGCAGATCAGTTTAATAATATAAGAAATAATTCAAATGTTTACTATAAATTAGCTAATAATATAGATATGTCAGAAATAGAAAACTTTTTACCAATAGAAAAGTTTGATGGGAATTTAGATGGACAAGGATATACTATAAAGAACATAAAGATAAATAGACCAACAGAAGAAGCATTTGGGATATTTGGTTACATTTCTAATAAAGCTGTAGTTAAAAATATAAATTTTGAAAATGTTAATATAGTAGGAAACCGTATGATTGGTGGAGTAGCTGAAAGAAATGATGGGGAAATAGAAAACATTAAAATTAGTGGTAGAGTACTAGCTAATAGAGATTATGTTGGAGGCTTAGTTAATAGTAATGGCGGAAAGATAATAAATAGTATTTCAACTGTTGATATAACTGGTGGAGACTATATAGGTGGAATTACTGCTAACAATTATTATGGAACTATTGAAAATAGTGTGTTTGGAGGAAGTTTAAAAATCACAGAAGGTAATAAGGTTGCAGGAATAGCTGCAAGAAACTATGAAACAGTAAGTATAGTAAAAAATAGTTACTGGAATGTAGAAAAGTCAAAAGTTGAAGTTGGGGCAGTAGAAGGTGATGGAGATTTAACAAAAGGAATGATAGGAGTTAAATTAGAAGAAAATGTACAAGCTAATGTAGGAGGAAAAACTACATTTAATATAACTTTAATAGGAAATCCAGAAGACACTAAATTAATTAATGGAGAGTTTAGGTCTAATAATAAAGAGTTAATAAACACCATTAATATAGTAGAAAAAAATAATAATAGGATAGAGTATAGTTTTGTACCTGATAAACCAGGGAATGTAAAGCTTACTTATGGAATAAATATTGAAGGAAATACTTTTAATATAGATACTAATGTAAATATAAAAAATAACTTCTTAAAAGAAGATATAAATAAGGATGGGGTAGTAGATATAGAGGACTTATCATTAATAGCTGTAAAGTATAATGTGAAATCAATAGATAATGGATGGGATTCAAAATATGATTTGAATGGTGATGGAATAATTGATATTTTAGATTTAGTAAAAATATCGCATATAATTAATTAATCAGCAAAAGTAAATATGAAAATTCATTTATATAGGTCTTTTATATAGAAAATATTGTCGATTTTAAAAAAATATTCTTTGAAAAACAGATAATATAGTATATAATAGTAATTAATTAACATTTTGTTAACAAATAATTAATAAATGATTAACAAATTAAAAAATATTAGTAAGGAGAGCGATTAATGAAGAGAAGATTTATAGCAAGTATAATAATGACAACATTATTAGTTAGTAATTTTTCACCTGTAATTAGGAGTGGAGCAGAGACTTTAACTGAAAACATAGGAGAAATTAAAATAGAAGAGGTAAATTCTGATTCTAAAAGTGAAGAAATAGTTAATATTCCAGACCCTGCTTTTAAAAAGGTTATAAATGGATGTATAAATCAAAGGGATGATGCTGATGTACCAAAATGGAAATTAGCAAGTATAAAATCAATATGGGCAGCCAATAGTGAAATAAAAAGCTTAGAAGGAATACAATATTGTCCAAATTTAGAGGAATTAACTATATACGGAAATGATATAGAAGATATAAATGGACTTTCTAATTTAAATTTAAGGATTTTGAGAATTGGTGGTAATAAAATAAATGATCTAAAACCAATAAGTAAAATGAAGAATATGGAGGAATTAGATGTAAGTAGTACCAATATTACAGATATAACTCCATTAAATGAATTAACCAATTTAAATGAACTAGATATTTCTCATAATAAATTAAAAGATTTAAAAGATTTAAATATATTAAGTAATTTTAAAAAGCTTAAATCTTTATTTATGAGTAGGTTAGAAGCTGATAATATACAATCATTAAGTGAGCTTAAAGATTTGGAAAAATTACGTATAGATGAAAATAATATAAAGGATATATCACCATTATTAGGATTAAAAAATATGAAAAATTTAAATTTTGAATATAATGATGTAGAAGATATATCAACATTAAGTTCTATGCCTAATTTAGAAAAAGTATCAGCAACATATAATGAGATAAAAGATGTATCACCAATAAAATCATTATCTAAGTTATATTGGATAACATTAGATAGAAATAAGATAGCTGATATAACGTCTATACAAGATAACAGTAATTTTAGACATATAAGATTAAATGATCAAAGAGTAACATTAGATGCAAAAGAATTTAATAATAGTATAGAAATTGAAAGTCCAATAAAGGTAAAAGATAAAAAAGTTAGATTGGACGGGGTATCAAATGAAGGAGAGGTTAATGAAGATACGAATTCTATTAAATGGGATAATTTAAATGATTCTTCAATAAAAGAGTTAAGTTTTGATTTTAGTACAAGAATAATATTTAGAAAAGCTAATGTTATATTTTCGGGAAAAGTAGTACAACCTATAGAATTAAAAGAAAAAGCTGAAGTTAATCAAAAGAAATTAGCTGAAGTTGATCAGAAGAAATTAGTTGAGGAAAGAATAAGAATTGCAAGAGAAACTGTAAGTATCCATGATGATAATTTAAGAAGAGCTCTAAATAAACAAATAGGTGGAAATGAAGATGAGTCGAGATTATCTAGGGCTAAACTTAAAGAAATAAAAGAATTAGTTATAAGCGATACAGAAATAAAAGATTTATCTGGAATTGAAAATTTAACTAATTTAACTAGTTTAACTTTAAGTGGAAATGGATTAACAGATATAACTCCATTAAAGAAATTAACAAAGTTAAATGAACTAAATATAAATAACAATAAAAATTTATATAATATAGAGGCATTAAGTTATTTAGTTAATTTAGAAAAAGTAATACTAAATAATAATAAAATAAGTAATTTAAGACCTTTACTTAGGTTAGATTCCTTAAAACATTTAGAGTTAAATGGTAACCAAGTAGCTGATATTGATATATTAGCAGATTTAAGAAAACTTGAAGTGCTATATTTAGATAATAATCGTATTGATAATGTGGGATCTTTATCAACTCTTACAGAGTTAAAAGAACTTAGTGTTAATAATAATAGAATATCAACTGTATCATCTTTAGGGAATTTAACTAATTTAGTTATGTTAGGAATTTCAAACAATAATATAGATGATATATCATCTATAAGTAGCTTAATAAAATTAGAAAAATTATTAGCAGCAGGAAATAACATAAGTAATTTAGAGCCACTTAAAGATTTACAAAAATTAAGTTTTGTAGAGTTAAATAATAATAAAATAAGTGATGTTACTCCAATACAAAATCTTAAAGTTTTAGAAAAGGCAAATTTAGAAAATCAAAGCATAAATTTAGAGCTTAAAAAAGTTAATAGAAGATTGGAATTAGATAATCCTATTAAAGCAAAAGATACTTATATAATTGCTAAAGATCTATCTCAAGATGGATATATGGATGAAGTGTACAATACTATAAGATGGAATTATGTACCTACATATATAGATGATGTAAGATTTAAATTTAATCAAGAGATAAATATTGCAAAGGGAAAAGCTACATTCTCAGGAGAGGTGGTACAACCTGTAAGATATGATAAGTATTTATTAAATAAAAAGTTAGATTTAAATTCCGATGGAGTAGTAGACATTGAAGATTTATCTAATGCGGCTTTAAAATATAATTTAAAAAGTACTGATGCAAAATGGGATGAAAAAATAGATATAAATGGTGACAAAATAGTTGACATATTTGATTTAATTAAAATATCAAAATACATTGATAAATAATTATAAAGAAATAGGGTATAAGCAATGTGAATGTTTATACCCTATTTTACTACAATAAATAGGATGAAGCTTGAAATAAGAAGAGGGGTAAATGAAGAAAAAATTTATACAGTTAAAATGAAAGGGGGTGTAATCAATAACTTTGTTTATACCCTATATATTTTACTAAAAAATAAAAAAATTTAATGAAGGAAGAAAAATATATGAAGAAAAAATTAGCAATAAGTATTATCTCAACTTCAATTATATTTATAAATATATTATTATCAACAAAAATATCTGCTGATAACCTAAATTTAAAAGAAAATTTTGGACAGGCAACAGGGGATATAGTAAATGCTGTTTCAGAAGATGGGTATGTAGATATTCCAGATATTACTTTAAGAAAGTCATTAAATAAAGCTCTTAATCAAAATGAGGATGATAAAATATCCAAAAGAAAACTTGAAAAATTAACAAAATTTTATTCTATGTTTGGAGAAGTTTCAAATTTAGAAGGAATACAATATTGTACAAATTTAAGAGAGTTAAATTTACAAGTAAATAAAATAAAAGATATAACTTTGTTAGAGAATTTAACAAAGCTAAGATCTTTATCACTAAATGTAAATGAAATAGAAGATATATCTCCACTATCAGAATTAAAGGAATTAAGAGAGTTGTATATAGGATATAACCAGATAAAAGATTTAACTCCTTTAAGTAACTTAGAAAATTTAAAGGAATTATCCATTGGAAAACTTCCTATAGATAATATAGAAGCAATAAAGAATAAGCCTTATTTAATGCATTTATCTTTAGATAGCAATAAATTAAAAGATTTGACTCCTATAAGGACTTTAAAAGATTTAAGAAGTATAAGTATAAGTTCTAGTAATGTTGAAAATATAGAATTTTTAAAAGACTTAGAAACTGTAACTTGGGTAGATTTACATAATAACAATATAAATGATATAACAGTATTAAAAACTTTACCTAATTTAAGTGGAGCAGTTTTAAATGATAATAACATAGCCGATATATCTCCTTTAAAAGATTTACAAGATTTAGAGTTAGTTTATGTAGATAATAATAATATAGCAGATATAACACCATTAAAAGATTTAACAAATTTAAAGAGAATAAAGGTAGATAATCAAAAAGTAATATTATCAAGTAAAGAAGTTAATGGAAGAGTTGTAATAAAAAATCCACTTAAACATATGAATGGATATGGAAAGGTTAAGGGGTTAGATAATAATGGAGAAGTAAATGAAAGTAATACATATATTAGTTGGAATAACATAAAAGACGATACCATAAAAAATCTATCTTTTGATTTTAACGAAGAAGTAACTTTAGGGAGGGAAGAAATTCCTTTTTCAGGAAAGGTAATTCAACCAGTAAAATTTAATTCAAATGCAATAAAGCTAGAGGATATAAATAAAAATAGTGTTGTAGATATAGATGATATGGCTATTATAGCAAGTAAATATAATAAAAAACATTCAGATGAAAATTGGAATGAAGATTTTGATTTAAATAAAGATAGTATTATTGATATCTTAGATTTAGTTATTGTTTCAAAATCAATGTAAAATACTTTAATAAATTAAAATAAGGGAATTTTTTATTGAGAGAAATTAATCAAATTAGGATAAATCAGAAAATAAAAATGAAGAAAAACAAGAACTTACTAAAAATAATGAAATAAAAAATGAAAGTAGAAAAACACTTCCTCAAACAGTAACTCCAAATATTTTAGGATATTTAGGAACTACAGCATTGATTTTAGGTTTTGTATTAACAAAAAGAATAAAGAGATAAAAAAAGCAACTAATAAGAATATATAATCTTATTAGTTGCTTTCTATTTAAATAATTTCAAAAATAGTTTTAAAAATAATTAGCAAATTATAGTTTTGAGATTATCTTTATTTTTATAAACTAAAATTAAATTGATTTAGATACAGGAACCATATCTAATACATCTATGAAATTATCTGAATTTAAATCAAAGCTTTTATTAAAGTTACTGTCTGAAGATGATTTATTATATAATGTTGAAATAAGAGATAAATCTAAAATATCAACTACTCCATCACCATTAACATCTTTAGGATCTTTTTTAACAGTAGGTTCTTCTTTAGCAATAGCTATTGTTTTAGTCTTGTCCACATTATTATCGCTATATTTAATATTTAAGTTATTATCTTTTATGTATAAGCTTGAAATGTTTCCTTTAAAATCAGCTACTTTTTCGATTGAATTATCAGCTAAACTAAGCTTTGATACACTATAAGTAGGCTGAGGTGCTGGATATAGCCATACATATGAAGCATAATAAATACTATTATTGTCATCTAATCCAACTAAGTTACTTCCAGAGAAATCAGATTTTACTGTTTTATTATCTCCACCAGTTAAATTACTAGAATAAAGTTTTTTATTATCAACATAGAATATTCTATCATTAACTCTTGTTGTGTTATAGCTATTAGCTTTCCTTAAAAAGTCAAAGTCAGTGCTTGTACCAACTGGGTATTTACTTTGATCCCATTGGTGTGACTTTGCCATTTCTGCATTTGAAAGGTTAAAGTAACTATAGTTTAATTTGTTACTTTCAGGTACAGGGTCATCCCAAGTAACATCCATTTGATAATATTTACCACCTATTTTTACATAATTCCATGCGTGAGCCATTTGATTACTTATTATAACACCACATTCAATACCACATTTATTTAATAACAGTTTCATAGCCTTTGAATATCCATCACAAACAGCAACTTGGTTAACTAAAGCACCGTAAGCAGTATGGGATATAGCTGGAACTGTATTTTTATTATAATTTTCACTATCATAAGTACAGTTTTGAGTAATATAATCGTGAATTATAAATTGTTTTTTTACTTCACTATATGAATCATCTATAAGATTATTCATAACATAATTAACTTTTTCATTAAGTTCATTTTTCATTTTTCCTATAGTTGCATTATCATAATTGTAGTTAACCATTAAAGTGTATTGTCTTAATTTACCATCACGAGGGCTTGTAGAGTAACTACATCTTATAGAGTTATCTGCGTAGAATATGTCTGGATGCTCAGCTAAGACATCAAAAAATAAATTCATTGCTAGATTTTTATCAGTTCCCATATAATCAGTAAATGCACTTAAGTCTATTTGAGGTTTAAGAGCTAATAAATCTTTGTATATTGCTTCCTTAATAAGTACTTTACCATCAACACTAGCATAAAGAGTAGGAGCCGTAATAGGCTCAGAAATTTCTTTGTAATCATCAAAAACAACAGATTCAGTATGAACTTCTAGAGTTTCTGCTGATGTAGCAATGCTAAATGTAAATAGGTTTAAGATTAAAGTAGTCATTAAAAGTTTACATAAATTTTTAATTTTAATCATCTCCCTTTTATTAAAATAAAATGTTTTATATGTTAATTATACCTTATTATGTATAATAAAGTAAAATTAAATAAAGTTGTAAAATAAATGTGATATTAATGAAAAATATGAAAAAAATATGATATAATTTGTTAGTCGAATAAATTAACAAAAAGTTTATAGTTTTAAGAAAAAGGGGGACTAAATTTTGAAAAAAATTCTAACTTTGATGGTAATGTTCTTAACTATTTCCACTATTTGGGTATATGCAGAGACAAATACAGACATTAATTTCAATATTGATGGTGAAGTTTCTAAAGGGAAAGAAGTTACAATAAACATAAATGTGGACAAGGCAGATAGACTTTATGGATTATCTGTAGATTATACATATAACCCCGAAGAGATAAAAGTTACTTCAATTCAAGGGGCAGGACTGATTAAAGAAAGTAAAGATAATTTCTTTGAAGCTGGTGGAGAAACAGCAAAGGATGGAAATATAGCAAATTATCAAATGACTTTTACAGGAGAAGTTGATGGTATAAGTGGTTCAGGGACTTTAGTTACAATAAAAGCAGAAGTTTTAAAAGATACAAACTTAAATTTAACAGAAGACAATATGAAAATAAAATTAATAGGTATAAATAAAGATTATAAAGTTTCAAGAATGGATTTCAATTTAAAAGAAGTAAAAGAAGATAAGAAAGAAGAGACAAAGGAAGAGTCAAAAGAAGAAAATACAGAAGATTCATCTAAACCAAAAGAAGAAAATAAAAATTACAAAGTAGATAAGGCTTCAGATAATGAATTAAAAGAAGACAAGCCAACTATAGTTAAAAAAATATTAAAATTCTTTGGTGTTAATAATACTAATACACAGCTTCAAGAAGAAAAAAACGATAATATTAAAGAAGAGAATTCAAAGAAAGATACTTCAGATGAAAGCAAAAAAGAAAGCAAAGATAATACAGAAGATAAAAATGTAGACACTAAAAAACAAGATAAAGATAAAGAAAATAACAAAAATACAAGCAGTATGTTACCAGTAGGGGTAGGTGGTGCAGTAATAGTTTTGGTGGCTGCTATAGTTATTTTTAAATTAAAAAATAAAAAGGGAAATAAAGGTGAATTTTAATTTAACAGAAGGGAAGTAAAGTTATGAGAAAACTTAAAAAGCTGTTATCATTAATTTTAATAGCTACTTTTATATCACCGACAGTTAATATTTTTGCAGAAGAAACAAAATCTCAAGGAAATGAAGATATTAAAAAATATGAAGAAGTAAAAATTGGAGACTTTCAGTATTTTAGTCCAAGTTATTCTGTGGATGAAAAGCCAGAAGTTAAAAAGAAACTTGAAGAAAGCAAAGAAATAAAGGTTTTAAAAAAAGAAACTACAGCAAATTTTGAAATTGCATTAGCTTATAGTGATGGAAGCTACAAGTATGTAGAAAATGCCAATACTTTAAAGGAAGCAATAGATAAAGCAGATAAATTAGAAACTAAGAAAGAAGAACTTGAGCATCATGAAGGAGAGATAATTCCAACAGTAATTAATGCTGGAGGACAAGCCGTCTATTCAACTAACTCAATGGGAAGAATATGGAAACATAGAGACGGTAAGCCAGAAGCCAGCAATAACTATTTAACATATATTTATTCAAATCCAGAGTTAAGCAAACAGTTCACATATATAAATCAAGGATATATAGATGATGTACCTATTATAGAAGATATAGGTAATGCAGCTAAGGTTCAAGTAAATGGATATAATGGCTGGGTAAATAAAAATCAAAGTTCAAATGATTATGATTTAGTGGTAGTTCCAATAAATCAAGTAACTAATCCAAGTTGTTATTTAGTTAAAAATGGATTCTTATATCACTTTATATCTAATAATATGACATCTTATGAGGGTAATGGTTATTCAATAAAGGTTGGTAAAGCACCTTCATACTTAACACCAGGAAAAGATTATTATAGTTATGATGGAGTGTATTTTTATGATGGAAATACAATATCAGAAGGGCTTAATAAATTAATAACAGATTTAAAAAGTAATACAAAGGGAAGAGCTGTAAATTCAAGCTCACCATACTATGCATACTATCAATACCTACCATTTAGAACTAAGACAAACTATACAGCTTCACAATTAAACTCATATATAAATAGAAATGCAAAAGCTAATAGTAAGCTTAGAGGATTAGGTGATGTATTTATAGAAAGTCAAAATAAGTATGGGGTAAATCCGTTATTAATGTTAGGAGTAGCAATAAACGAGTCAGCTTTTGGAACTTCAAATATAGCATTAACTAAAAACAATTTATTTGGTATTGCAGCATATGATTTTAGTCCAGGAGAAAGCGCAAACTCATTCCAAACTCCAGGGGATTCAGTAAGAGAATTTGCTAAAAACTATATTTCTAGAGGATATGCAGATCCAGCTGATTGGAGATACTTTGGAGGATATTTAGGAAATAAAGCTCTAGGAGCAAATGTAAAATATGCTTCAGATCCATACTGGGGAGAAAAAGCTGCTCAACATATACTTGATATAGATTTTGAACTTTCAGGTGGAGATTTAGATGACTTAACAGATTATGATGCTTATCAACTTGCAACATATACAGGAGCTAATACAGTTACAAATCAAAATGGAGAGCTTATATATAATATAAATCCAACCGTTAGTGGATGGGGTGGATATTCAGGAAATATAGTTGCACTAACATATGGAGAATCAAATAATTGGGGAGAATATGAAGTATTTCCAGATAGAACTACAGCTTTAGACGATGGTGGAGATGAAAATAAATTCCATGGAAATTATGATTGGAATAACAGAGGATTTATAAAAACTAATAATGTTAAATTTATAAATACACCCAGTAGTCCATTTATACCAGGATATGAAAAAAGTGATGTAAATAGAAATGGGAAAACTGATATAGAAGATCTATCTAAAATGGCTGTAGAATATAATTCAACAAGTGCTAGTAGAGGATTTAAAAGATATTTAGATTTAAATAGTGATGGAATTGTAGATGTATTAGATTTAATTAGTATTTCAAAGAAGTTATAAAATTCATAAATATATTAGATTATGTAAAATATTAAAAAGAGAAATTTGTGTAGAATTTCTCTTTTTAACATTTTGTAAGGCTTTAATATTAAAGTTGAATTTGTAGAAAACTTAAAGATAATGTTATAATAAACGAAGCATTTAATATAAATTTTAAATTGTTAATACAAATGGAGGGGAAAATATGGCGATATTAGTTTCGGGTGGAATGGGTTACATAGGTAGTCATACAACTATAGAACTTCTAAATGAAGGACATAAAGTTATTATTGTTGATAACCTATACAATAGCAATATAATGGTTAAGGATAAAATTAAAGAAATAACAGGGAAAGAACCTAAGTTTTATAAAATAGATTTATTAAATGAAGATGATGTTGAAGTTGTTTTTAAAGAAAATAATATAGATGCAGTTATTCATTTTGCAGCATTAAAGGCTGTAGGGGAATCAGTTTCAATGCCTCTTGAGTATTATAATAATAACTTAACTAGTACATTAGTTTTATTAAAACTTATGAAAAAGTATGATGTTAAAAATTTTGTGTTTAGTTCTTCAGCAACTGTGTATGGGGAGTCGGAAATAATACCAATACCTGAAAATGCCCCTCTTTCAGCAACTAATCCTTATGGAAGAACTAAGCTTATGGTAGAAGATATTCTAAGGGATTTATATAAAGCTGATAATTCTTTTAATATAGCTATTTTAAGATACTTTAATCCTGTTGGAGCACATAAAAGTGGTCTTATAGGAGAAGATCCAAAAGGAATTCCTAACAATTTAATGCCATATATAACAAAGGTAGCTGTAGGAGAATTAAAAGAACTTAATATATTTGGAGATGATTATGATACAGTAGACGGAACTGGTGTAAGAGATTATATACATGTAGTAGACTTAGCTAAAGGACATTTAAAGGCATTAGAGAAATTAAATGAAAATCCAGGGCTTGTAACTTATAATTTGGGAACAGGAAAAGGATATAGTGTATTAGAACTAGTTAAAGCTTTTTCAGAAGCTAGTGGAGTAGAAATACCTTATAAAATAGTTGGCAGAAGACCAGGAGATATAGCAACATGTTATGCAAACCCAAGTAAAGCTAACAGAGAACTTAACTGGGTAGCTGAAAAAGGAATTAAAGAAATATGTGAAGATTCTTGGAGATGGCAAAGTAAAAATAATTAAAAATAAAAGATATAATAATTTTATTAAGTAATATATAGTAATAATTTTTAAATTATATAAATAGAAAAAGAGATATTTAGATATGTTATATTTAAAATATCTCTTTTTTATTTGTAATATATGTATATCTTTAATGAGAATTCAAAAAAAATCGTAACAGAAAATTCGACAAATGAAACAATGGTTATTTGTAGAAATCTATTATTTCAAAGGTTAAATTTAAAAAAATGAAATAAAAAATTAATAAGTATAATTCATATTTTAATAAATTTAAAAACATAAATGAAATAATAATATATAGAAAAATTTTTAGAATGTTAAATGATAGCAATGAAATATCATATTTATTCACAAAAGCATAATTTATGATATAATTTTTATATAATTTAATAAATAAAAAATAAATGGGGGGCAAAGGTGGAAAAGGAAATAAATTTGATAGATTTAATTAAATCTTTAAAAAAGAGATGGAAAGTTATATTAGTTACTACTTTACTAACAACAATATTATCAGCTCTTATAACCTTATTTTTAATTAAACCTAAATATGAGACTAAGGTTAAATTATTTATAGGAAAAGAGGAAACAGCACAAGAAGGTTATAATCAAAATGATATATTGATGTATCAAAAATTATTGAAAACATATTCAGAAGTTATAAAAACAAGAGATTTAATTAATGTAGCAATATCAAAAAGTAATGCTAATGAAACTACTGGAGATGTACTTAATAATTTAACTGTTGTACCTGTTTCAGATACACAAATTCTTGAAGTTAAGTATAAAAACAGTTCACCAGAAATTTCACTTAAGTTAATTAATGCAATTACAGATGAATTTGTAAAACAATCTACAGATTTAGTTCCAAATGGAAATGTAAAGGTATTAGAAAGTGCTTCACTTCCAGAAAAGCCAGTAAGCCCAAATAAAACCATTAATATATTAATATCATTTTTATTAGGTTTAATGGTTGGAGTTGGAATAGTATTTTTACTAGAATTTTTAGATAACTCTTTTAAAACCAAAAAACAAATAGAAGATGAATTAGATATTCCTGTAATAGGAGTTATACCAAAATTTTTAGATGAAAAATAAGAGTGAATAATAATTGGGGGGCATTTTATGTTAATAGTGGAAAATAAGCCAAGGTCTGTGGCTGCAGAAAGTTATAGAACATTAAGGACAAATATACAATATTCATCTTTTGATGAAGAATGTAAGTCTATAGTAATAACAAGTTCTGAACCTGGGGAAGGAAAATCAACAACAGCAGCAAATCTTGCATTATCATTAGCACAAGGCGAAAAGAAAGTAATTTTAATAGATTGTGATTTGAGAAAACCATCTATACATAAAAAATTTAAAATATCAAATTTAACTGGTTTATCAGATGTATTGATAGGACAAAAAAAGCTAATTCAAGTTTTAAAAAGGCATGGGGACAATTTACTTTTACTAACTTCAGGAAAAATACCTCCAAATCCTTCAGAAATGTTAGGATCAAAGGCTATGAAGAATCTATTAAAAGAACTAAGAGAAAACTTTGATTACATAATTATAGATACTCCACCAGTACAAGCTGTAACAGATTCTCAAGTTTTATCAACAGAAGCAGATGGTACTTTACTTGTAATTAAAGCAGAGAAAACTAAGAGAGATTCAGTTCATAACTCTATAAATTTACTTAGGAAAGTTAATGCAAATATAATAGGTACTGTTTTAAATGGAGTAAATAATAATAGTGAAAACTATCATTATTATGGGGAAAAGTAATAATGTATTGATATAATATGAAAATTTAATAATATATAATTAATTATATAAAATAGTATAAAAAATTAAAATTAAATATGTATAAAAGATAATAAATGTGGTAAGTATTATAATATCTTATTTAATAAAGAGCTTATATAAACCACCCTTTTAGTAATAATTAATAAAGTTATAACTAAATTATAGTTATAACTTTATTTTTTTATGTTTTTTATTATAAAATTAAAAGTGATTTTAAAGCTTAAAAGTAATATAATAGAAGATGTTACAAATACAAATCTAGTAAGGAGTGAGTTATGAAAAAAATAGTCATGGGAATTTTGGTTATTGCCTCTATAGGATTTATATTTTTAAATTCTAGTCAAAATGGGCAGAAATCAAATAGCAGGAGCAAATCGATAGTTTATACTATAATAGAAAAATTCTCTAATAATAGCGAAGATGCCTTTTCCAGTAATGGAGATTGTAAATATAAAGCCAGTAAGTTAAATTTTATTATAAGAAAGATAGCTCATGGATTAGAATTTCTTTTATTAGCAACTGTAGTTAGTGTTTTTTTAAGTACCTTAGGCTTAAAATTAAGAGAAATTATTACATATTCATTATTTACTGTCTTATTTCTGGCAGTAATGGACGAATTTTATCAATTATATATTCCTAGTAGATATTCCAGTGTAAAAGACGTTTTAATAGATTTTACCGGTGGATTTGTAGGAACGATTTTAACTTGTATTTGCATAAACATATTTAAAGAAATTAGGCGCAAGAAAGAAAGACAGAGAATGAGAATAAGAAGGGAAAGAAGAATGAGAAGAAGTTTGAAGGAAGAAAAATATAAACCAGAGGAAATATAAGAAAACATTATGTTAATAAAATGAAAATATTCAAAAAAAAGGTTTATGATTTTAGAGATTTAATGTATAATTTAATTATGGAAATTTTCTTAATTAAAGATTTTCATAATTAAAATATATTAACATTAGCTTCCTAAAGAAATACTTTAATATTAAGTATGTTAGTATTAACTTCCTAGAAAAATACTCCCTTATCAGGGGGTATTTTTCTATTTAAAATCTTAAAAGTGTGAATTTTTTGGAAATCCACTTCAAAATGTTTACATTAACTTGTCCACTATAGTATAATTAACACAGAGCAGTGATTTACTATAACAGCTAATTTTTGCAGAGATATTTTGTATTTATATAAAATATCTCTATTTTTTTACCTTTTTCATATAGATTACTAATATGATTTATATAGGAATTAAAGTAATATTATGTATTAGTTAGTATTTTAATGGTACTATTTCCATTAATTTTACTTTGAAAATAAAAATAAAAATTATTATAATTAACTGGAAGTTCACAGAAAGTTAATTTATTGTTAATAAAATATACAAAAGTAGCAATTGTTAATATGTGATGAGAAATATTCAAAGTAAAGGAGACGTATATGAAAAAAAGAATACTAACAGTTATATTGGTAATGGCATTAGGTTTTTCTTGTGCTATGCCAACATTAAGGACTTTAGCAGATGTTAATGGGAGAGGTAATGAAGATATTAATTTTTTAGGTGAAAATTATATCTTTAATAGAAATGGTGTAAATATTCCTGATCCAAATTTAAAAAAAGCCCTAAATAAAGCTTTAGGTCAAAGAGAAGATGATGAAATATCAAAATACAAGTTATCTAAAATACAGGAATTGTACATAGCTAGAAGTGAAATATCTAATTTAGAGGGAATACAATATTGTAAAGACTTAAGAATATTAGATTTACAAAATAATAATATTACTGATATTAGTTTATTAAGCAACTTAACAGAGTTAAGAGATTTATATATAAACCTAAATCCAGTAGAAGATATAACGCCTTTAAAAAGTTTAAAAAGATTAAGAGATTTATTTGTAAATGCAACTAATATAAAAGATATATCTTCATTAAGTAATTTAACAAATTTAAAATACTTATTAATGGATTCAAATAAAATAACAAATTTTGAATCAATAAAGAATCTTGAAAATCTACAAGTACTATATATAGGTGGAACTAATATAAAAGATATTAGTGTAGTAAATAATTTGAAAAATTTAGAAGTATTATCTATAAATAATACAGAAGTGTCTGACCTAACACCATTAAAGTCATTAAAAAGATTAACTTGGTTAAGATTAGATAGAAATAATATAAGTGATATATCAGTTTTAAGTGAATTGCCTCAATTGCAAGAAGTTACTTTAGATGATAATAAAGTTAGTAATATATCAGTAATTTCTAAATTAAATAATTTAAAGACTTTAAAATTAAAAAATAACAATATAAGTGATATAACACCTCTTAAGGATTTAAAAGATTTAGAAAGTGTAGTGTTAAGCAATCAAAAGATAACTTTAAAAAATAAAGAGATTAATGAAAAACTTTTAATTAAAAATCCTATAAAAATTATTAGTGGAAATGGACAACCTAAAGATATATCTAACCAAGGTATGGTTAATGAAGATAATACTTTAATTACATGGAATAATATAAAAAATAAAGAGATAAATGAGTTAACTTTTAACTTTAATGAAAAGGTTAAGTTAGGGGAAAAGAATATAGAGTTTTCAGGTAAAGTATTTCAACCTATTACTTTTAATCCAGATATAGAGGATGAAAAAGAAGAGGTTAAGGAACTTGAAGAAAAAAATTCTGTTAAAGAATCTGAATATATAAAGGCAGAAGAAAAGAGAAAAGAAGGACAAGCAAGTCAAGAAGCTAAAGCTGAAGAAGAAACAAATCAACAAGTTAAAGTTGAAGAAGAAACAAATCAACAAGTTAAAGTTGAAGAAGAAGTTAAACCAGAAGAAGCAATAGAAACTACATCAGTAGTTAAAGAAAAAATTAATCCAGAAAATGAGAAGATTAAAGAGGAAGATACTACTGAAGTGTTAAAAGATGAAACACCATTTGAGGGGGAAACTCAATTATATGATGAGACTCCAATAATTGAAGAAAATAAATTTACAGAAGAAGTTAATCACAAAGATACTTTAATAGATAGAATTGATACAGAAGTTTTAGCTAAAGATGAAGCTTTATTGGATTATGATTCAGTAAATAAAGATGTAGTTGAAAAAGTTCTGGAGAAAGAAGTGGAGAAATTATCTGAAAAAGAAGAAGTTAAAAAAACTGTTGTTGATAAAACTTATGATTTGAAAGAATCAGCAAATAATGCAATAGAAGTTGCAAGGAATGTTAATGATGTTATTGAAAATGGTGTAGCTTTAAATACAGAAATATCACAAAAAGAGGTTCAAGAATTTAGTACAATTGAAAGCTCTGAAGCATCATTAAATACTTCAGCTAAAAAAGTAGAAGAAAAGTTATTAGCGGAAAGTAATAAAGAAAGCTCAAATAAAATAGCAAAAAAAGAAAAGGCTATAAATGAAGCTACTAATAAAGAAAAAAAGAATAAGAATAATATAGAAATTGAAGCAGAAGAAAAAGATGGCTCTGAAGGTTTATTAAAAATAATATTTGGATTTTCTGCAGTAGCAATAGCAGCGATTATAGGAATTATTTTCACTTTAAAAAGAAAATTTAATTAATAAATAAAAATATAATAACAAAAAGCATTTTCTCCAACTTGAGAAAATGCTTTTTGTCTACAATCTGTATCCTTTTCATTAGAAAAGGATATTTTTTCATTTTTTAGGAATTTATATTAATATCTAAATTTTAAATAACTTAATAATGGTTTTAAAACAGTATGTAGGCTTAAGGAATAAAAAAATAAATAAAGTACATATGCCATAGATTTTTATAAGATAACTTTAAGAAAGTACATATGAGGGAAAAAATCCACAAATCAAAAGTTACCTTAGTGAAATTTTTTATACTTTTTTAGTTGTGATAATGATTAGAAAAATAAATAATGTAAATTTATTAACAAAGTGTAAAATATGTAATATATAGGTTTTTAATGTGGAAAATCTAGTATATAATTTGTTAGGCATAGCAAATTATTCAATATAATTACATAATATGACTTATATTGTAAATGAATTGTTATGTATCATTTTACTTAATATAAAGGAGGCATTATATAAATGAAGTTAGAAGCTAAGAAGTTAAAATGGCTTATAGCTAAAGCTATGACGGTAATTATGTTCTTTTCATTATTACCAAATGTATTTGTTCAGAAAGTACAAGCTACAGAAGTTGGAGGGGTTGCTAATTATGAAATATATCCAATTCCTCAAAGTGTAGAATATAACGATGGAAAGTTAAATATTAGCCAAGAAGTAAACGTTGTATTTGAAGAAAATATTGATGAAGCTACAAAAAACAGATTGTTTGAAGTATTAGCTATTAAAGGTATTTCACATGAAGTAACTTCTGAAATAAAGAATGATAAAACAAACTTTATAGTGGGAATAAATAATTCAAATGGAGTTGTAGATAATTATTTTAATGAAAATAATTTAGCTGATGATTCTCACTTTGAAAATATGGATTCTCATATAATATCAGCAAAAGGAAATGTAGTTGCTGTATTAGGTAAGGATACTGATTCAGCTTTTTATGGAATAACAACTTTAAAACATATTTTTAACCAAGAATCAGGAAATGAAATCCGTAATTTATTAATTAAGGATTTTGCTAATGGTCAATGGAGAGGATTTATTGAAGGATATTATGGTATTCCTTGGAGTAATGAAAACCGTAAAAGCTTAATGGAATTTGGTGGAGACTTTAAAATGAATGCATATATATTTGCACCAAAGGATGATGAATATCATAGCCTTAAGTGGAGAGAATTATATCCAGAAGAAAAGTTAGCTGAAATTAGAGAAATGGTTGAAGTTGGAACTAAGACAAAGAATAAATTTATATGGACAATTCACCCGTTTTTAAATGGTGATTCAGCTATGAGATTTGATACTGAAGAACATTATAAAGAAGATTTAGGAATTATAATTGCTAAGTTTGAGCAATTATATGAAATTGGTGTACGTCAATTTGGTGTACTTGCAGATGATGCTGAAGGTGATGAATCAAATCAAGTAAAACTTATGAAGGACTTAGAAAAGTGGCGTTTAGAAAAAGGAGACATATATAACTTAATATTTGTTCCTAAGGTATATACAAAAGAATCAGCTGGTGGAAATGTAAATAACCCATACTTAAATACAATGCGTCAAATGCCAGAAACAGTTGATATTATGTGGACAGGTGACGTAATACTTGGTTGGGTAACTAAGGATACTTTTGATTTCTTTAAAGAAGCAGTAGGACGTGAAGCATTTATGTGGTTAAACTGGCCAGTAAATGATATTAATAATAAACGTCTATTAATGGGTAAAGGTCAAATGTTAGATCCAACAGTTACAAACTTTAAGGGAATTGTAACTAACCCAATGCAAGAAGCGCAAGCTTCAAAACCAGCATTATTTGCAATTGCAGACTATGGTTGGAATCGTGCAGGGTTTAATGTAGATAAGAGCTGGGAAGATTCATTTAAGTATATTGATAAAGATGCAACAGAAGAACTATACACATTTGCAAAACATATGAGTGATCCAGCACCTAACTGGCATGGATTAGCATTAGATGAATCAGAAGAAATTAAACCAATAATTGAAGAGTTCACAAGAATGTTAAGAGCAAATGAATCTATTTTAGAATATAGCAATGTAGTACTTGCTGAATATAATGAAATTTTAGATGCAACAATTAACTTTGAAAATAAATCTAAAAATGAATTAATGAAAAAGGAAATTAAACCTTGGGTTGATTCATTAAAAGCATTAGCAGAGTCAACAATTGCATATATAAATTCAGCTATTGAATTTGAAAAGGGTAATTATGAAAAAGCTATGATTTACTATGGTGAAGGTGCTGATAAGTACACATTATCAAGAAGTTATAGAATTGACCTTATTAATGACAGAAAGGCAAGACCAGAACCAGGAACAAAGCGTTTAATTCCATTTATAAAAGATTTATCAAAGGTAGTTGGGGATAAGATTGATGGAGTTATAAATCCAGATGTGGAAAAGTTAACTTTACGCCCATACACAAACATGGGACCTTTATATGATGGACATATTTTTAATATAGCAGATGGAAATTCAGCATCAAGAATTTGGATACGTAATGGAGCTAAAGAAGGGGACTATATGGCTGTTGAATTAAGTAAGGAAACTGAAATTAACAGTATTATATTTGAACAAGGTGAAACTACAACTGGTAAAGAAGCATTTAATTACGGTAAGTTCCAATACTCAATGGATGGGGAAAACTGGACAGATTTAAATGGAGAAGAATATGGACCTCAACTAAATAAAATAGTTGTTGAAGGTTTAAATGTTAAAGCTAAACATGTAAGATTTATACCAACTGGTGAAATTAAGGGAAACTGGATTTCTGTAAGAGAGTTTTCAATTAATAAAGATAATGAAGAGAGTATGATTAAAGAAGCTTATACAAATGTTGACTCATTAAAGAAAAATAATGTAAGTATTGTATCAGATAAAGCTACACTTACAGGGGTAGAAGGTGCTACACTTGCAGAAAATGATTATATTGGTATTAAGCTAAATAAAATCAGAGAAATAACAAAAATCATAGATGATTATACAAATAATGATAAAGTAGTTTTAGAATCATCAATTAACGGTGTTGAGTGGACAGAAGTAACAGATTTAAATAGAGCTATAGAAGGGCGTTATGTTAGAATAATCAATAAGTCTAAGGATACAGTTAACATTAATATTAATAATTTAGAACTTCAATGTTCTGATAAGAAAGTAACTTTTGTTACTAGACCAAGTGCAGAAGCAAAGTTTGAAGCAGAATATTTAATAGATGGATTAATAAACACAACATTTAAACCAAGTGTAAATGCTCCAAAGACAGGAGAATTAGTTTATCGTATTTCTGATGAAACAAATATTAAAAATGTTACAGTTATACAAAATCCAAGTACAATTTCAAATGCAGTAGTATCTGTAAGAACTGAAAATGGTTGGTCTGATCTTGGAGAGTTAGGTAACAGCTTTAACGCTTTTGATACAGCTTCTTTAGGAAATATATTTGAAATTAAGATTGCATGGGATGGTATGGCACCAATACTTCATGAAATTGGATTTTCAAGAGTAGGAGAAAGTAATGAAATAAATAAAGAGGAATTAGCAAAGGTAATTGCTAAGGCAGAAAATCTTAAAGAAGAGGACTATACAAAAGAAACATGGACAAATCTAGAAAAATCATTAAAGTCTGCTAAAGAAGTAATGACAAAAGAAGATGTAACACAAGATGAAGTTAATAGTGCAGTGGAATCTTTAAATAAAGCAATTTCAGAACTAGTTAAAAATCCAGGTACTCCAGGCGGAGATAACAACAATGGTGGAAACAACGATGGTAACAATGGCGGAAACGGTGGAAGCAATAATGGAGGAACTACTGGTGGTGGAAATAATTCAGGTAACACTGAACCAGGAAAGGGTAATGGAAACTTACCAAACACTGGTGGACAATCAGCAGCACTAGCTCTTTTACTTGGTACAGCATTTGCAACAACAGGTACATTAGTATTTAAAAAGAAAAATTCAAAAAGATAGTTAAAAAAGGTGAATTCAGTAATATGAATTCACCTTTTTTACGTATTTATATACTATAATAATGTACTATTTTAATAATAAGAAGAATACAATAGGTAAAAATAGGAAAAATGCAAAGTGAAAATATAAAGAAAAAGAGGTTAATATGATTAAACTGAAAGAAGATTGTATAACTAATATATTAAAAGAATATATTAAAGATAATAAAGAGTATATAAAAAAAGAAGCTGGAGAATTTATTATAAATAAAGCTAGTATTAATGACTACGATTTTATGAGATGTAAGTATAAGTTAGAAAAGCTAAAGATAGAAGAAAAATTAGATTTAATTAATTTTGCTTTTAAGTATTCTTATATTCTATTTAAAATAATAGAAGAGGATATAATAGATAAAAAAGATTTAATAAGCGTGAAATTTGCATTTTTTGAAACAAAATTTGCAATTATAGAGTATTTAGCTATGAGAGAATCAGAGGAAGATTTAAAAAGTAAAATAAAAAGAAGTTTTAATGATCTTAAAATTTCTAACGATGTTATAAAAGCAATAGAGAATATATAAAAGTACACTTGTATCTGAGTGTACTTTTTTTATTGGAAATATATAAATAAAAAACGTACAAAAAAAAACGACAAAAAGATATAAATGTTAATTTTGAATTTTAATAAAGAAATATATTGTATTAATTAATTAAAAAAAACATAATATATTTTTTTTTTATGTATGGAGTTTTTTTTGGAATAAAAAATAAAAATTTAATATTAATAAATAAATTGATAAAAATCATATAAGAAAAAAAAGGTATAGAAAATTTACAAATTTTCATATTATGATATACTCTACTTTGTAATTATTAAAATCTAAAAACAAAAATTATTAACAGACAGTAAATATTAAGGAGTGGAGTTGGTTGTTTAAAAAGTATATTGATAATTAGCTTAAATATTTTGTAAAGATAATATTTATACCTTTATAAATTTATCTATATAGAAATAAAAAAATAATAAGAGAGAATATATTTTATCACATATAAATATTTAAGTTATCATCTGAAAAATTTACTTTATGTTAAAGACTTATTGAAGGAGAGAATTTTATGATTAAAATCAAAGTGAAAAAAATTATTTGCGCAGCTTTAGCAAGTGGAGTATTAATAGGAGTTACACCAGCGTTGAATATTGTTGCAACAACAAATGAAGTCATTGAGGACTCAAATTTAACAGAAGAACAACTAGAACAATTAAACTATGCAATAGAAGAAATGAAAATAGCAATTGATCTAGTGGATAATGCAGACTTTACAGATGGAACAAGCTATGAAAGAATGGTAGCTTTTGCTACAGCTTCTTTAGACAGAGTAAGAGGTTTAGAAATAAATAATGAGCATGTAGAATGGATTGAAGAATCTGGAGATGAAGTAAGAGATTTAACTTACAGAATAAACAGAGTGTTACACGCAATAAAAAATGTTGAAATAGTATTTTCAGAAGATAGACAAGATACTGTAGAAAATAAAGAAAATGTTATAAACACATTAAACCTAGTATTAACTCAGGAAATGGAAGTAGGAATTCTTAATAATGCAACTTTAAGATCTGCTGTTAATATATTACATATGTATAATGGGAAAATAGATAGTCCAGATGTAGAGAAACCAGGATTAACAGAAGAACAACTAGAACAATTAAACTATGCAATAGAAGAAATGAAAATAGCAATTGATCTAGTGGACAATGCAGACTTTACAGATGGAACAAGCTATGAAAGAATGGTAGCTTTTGCTACAGCTTCTTTAGACAGAGTAAGAGGTTTAGAAATAAATAATGAGCATGTAGTATGGATTGAAGAATCTGGAGATGAAGTAAGAGATTTAACTTACAGAATAAACAGAGTGTTACATGCAATAAAAAATGTTGAAGTAGTATTTTCAGAAGAAAGACAAGATACTGTAGAAAATAAACAAAATGTATTAGATACATTAAAATTAATTATAAGTCAGGAGGAAACTTCGGAAATATTAAATGAATACACAATAGAATCTGCTAAGAATATATATAAGCATTATTATGCAATACTTAATTTTGGAGATGGATCATCAGATGATGATATGCTATATCCAGGTATAGGAGAGAAACCAGAAGAAGGACAAAAACCAGAAGAAGGTGAAAAGCCGGAAGAAGGTGAAACGCCAGAAGGAGGAGATAAATCAGAGTCAGGAATTTATACACCTACTGACTTAGGTAATAATGATGCAAAAGTTTCCTCAAATAAACAAGAAAATAGCACTGAATTACCAAAAACAGGAGCTGAGACTACATCATTAGCACTAGGATTTTTTACTACATTATTAGGTTTAATTACTATTAAAAATAATAGAAAATAGTTAGTTGTTAAAAGAGATATTATTAGATAAGAATGGTCTAAATATACTTATATAATTTAGTGAAATTATTTTGTAAATATTTTTAGAGTTAAATGTAGTATTAACTAATAATTCTAAAAAGGACTTGTTTATTTAGTATATTTCTTTAATATAAAAAATAAAAGGGAGAATTTTATGATTAAAATCAAGGTTAAAAAAATTATTTGTACAGCTTTAGCAAGTGGAGTATTAATGGGAGTTACACCAGCATTGAATATTGCTGCAACAACAAATGAAGTTATTGAAAGTTCAAATTTAACAGAAGATCAACGTGAGGAACTAAATTATGCAATAGAAGAAATGAGAATAGCAATTGATTTAGTGGATAATGCAGATTTTACAGATGGAATAAGCTATGAAAGAATGGTGATTTTTGCTACAGCTTCTTTAGACAGAGTAAGAGGTTTAGAAATAAATAATGAGCATGTAGAATGGATTGAAGAATCTGGAGATGAAGTAAGAGATTTAACTTACAGAATAAACAGAGTGTTAAATGCAATAAAAAATGTAGAAATAGTATTTTCAAAAGAAAGACAAGATACTATAGAAAATAAAGAAAATGTTATAAATACATTAAACTTAGTGTTAACTCAAGAAATGGAAGCAGGAGCCCTTAATGATGCAACATTAAGATCTGCTATTAATATATTACACAGTTATGCAAATAGAATTTAATTAAGAAGTTTTATTCTATATATACTAAAGAGGAGCTATTTATAATAGCTCTTTTTTGGTTAAATAATATTGTTAATATGATGTGAATTTTCTGAAAACAGTACATAAAAAGGTTTACATAACATTATTTAGCAAGTATAATAATTGTAGAGCATCTATTACCATAAACAGGGATATCCTTAATTTTTTTATATATATTACCTTTTTCTGAATTTTACATTTCTATTTTACTTATGAAACCAATGGGTATTTTTGTTTTTGGTATAGATTTCATATTTTTAGTAATGTTATTTATTATAACAAAGTAGCTAAAAAGTTTAAATTACATTATAGGTCTTTTATGCCTTATGTTTTTTAAGTTTTTAGCTTTTTATTTTGTAATGGGGGTATTTTATGATTAAAAAGAAACTTGCAAAGAAATTAGGGCTGGCATTAACTTTAATATTATCTTTAAATTCAACCTTAGCAATTAGTGTATATGCAACAGGTGATATTGCTAAGGAAATTGCTAATGCAGATGTAGCAGAAAGTATGAAGATTATGCCAATGCCTAAGGAAATGAACGTAATAGGTGGTATAGTTAATTTAAATGACTCTGTAAACATAGTTGGAGGAGATAGTGCTGATGCTTATGCAGTTGAGTTGTTAAAGGAGATATTAAAGAACTTAGGTGTTACTGTAAATGAAACTATAGTAGATGGAGCAACTACTATATACATAGGGGAAAGTAATGACAATTTAGTGGAAATGGATAATGCTTTAATTGAAATGGGAGTAACAGTAGAAAATAAAAATAATCCTGAAAGCTATATTCTAGCTACACAAGATAGCGAAAATGGGGATAAAATAGTTATTAGGGGACATGGTGAAACTGGAACTTTTTATGGGGTACAAACTTTAAAGCAAATTGTAAATAAGGATAAGACTTTAAGTGAAATTGTTGTTAAAGATGAACCGAGTATAGCTTTAAGAGCTGTAGTTGAAGGGTTTTATGGAACACCTTGGACTCAACAAGAAAGATTAGATCAACTTAGGATGTATGGAGAATATAAGATGAACGCGTATATATATGCTCCTAAATCTGATCCATACCATAGAGAAAAGTGGAGAGAACCGTACCCAGAATCAGAGCTTGCTAGAATGCAAGAGCTTATTCAAACTGCAGATGAAAATAAGGTTGATTTTGTTTTTGCAATTTCACCAGGACTTGATATAAGGTTTCAGGGGGAAGAGGCTGAAGATGATTTCAAAGCTTTAATTAATAAGGCACAAACTTTATATGATATGGGAGTTAGAAGGTTTGCTATTTTATGGGATGACATAGAAAATAATGATGGCGCTAAGCAAGCAGAGGTTTTAAATAGATTTAATGATGAGTTTATAAAAACTAAAGGGGATGTTAAATCCTTAATAACTGTTCCAGTTCAATACTGGGGAAGTGCTATGTTTGATGGAGATAATCCAAAGGAATATACAAAGGCATTTGCAGAAACATTACAAAAAGATATAGAAGTAATGTGGACTGGTAATGATGTTATTCCTCCTAATGGAGTAAGTAATATTGATGCATCTAAAGTTACAGATGTTTATAAAAAGAAAATGATGCTTTGGTGGAATTATCCTGTAAATGATTATATGGAAAATAAGTTAGCTTTAGGTCCAATTTATGATTTAGATAAGAATTTAGATAACGAGATTTCAGGATTTATAGTTAACCCAATGAGATTTGCTGAAGCTTCTAAAATATCTACAATTACTGGAGCTGACTATGGATGGAATACTAAGGGATATGATTATAATAGATCTTGGAATAATGCTATTGAAATAGTTGGTAAGGATGGGGCAAATGAACTTAAGGAATTTGCAAATCATTCAACTAGATTAGATACAGGAAGACCAGATTCTCCAGAATTAAATGATTTAATTAATAAAATGTGGGAGAAGTTTGAATCAGGACAAGATGTAAGTAATGATTTAAAAGCATTAAAAGATGAGTTTAATAATATGATTAAAACTCCTAATGCTTTACGAGAAAAGCTTGATAATGAAGCATTGCTTTCTCAAATTCAAGATCACTTAGTAAAGTTTGAAGAGTATGGTAGAGCTGGTATCAAGTCTATAGACATGTTGGAGAAAGTTATAGCTAATGATATGCAAGGTAGCTGGAATAGAAAGTTTGATGGAATAAAGAGTTTAAGAACTTTAGATTCTATGAATGCAACTATAGCAAATAAAGTAGTAGATCCATTTATAAGAAAAGCTCATGAAGTTGCAACTAAGCATTTTAATAAAAATACAACTATATTAGAAGAAAAAACTTATAACTATACTCCTATTGGAAATATAAAGGATCATAAATATACTGAATGGTTTATTTCAGAGGAAACTCATGTACCAAAATACATGTTTGATGATAACAATAATACAGGATTTTGGTCAGAAGGAAATCTTAATAAAGATGAATATATAGGTTTTGATTTAGAAGAAGTTACTGATATAAAAGATGTTTATTTATCAATGGGTAGAAGTGAACAGGACAATGATGTAATAACTAATGGAGTAGTTGAATACTCAATTGATGGAACTAATTGGACAGAGTTAAAGGTAAACAGTGGGGATAGGGAGTTAGTTGTTGAAACTAATTTAAAAGCACGATATTTAAGATATAGAATGGTTGAAAATTCTACTAATAGACTTTATGTAAACAGTTTTAAGATTAATACTAATAAAACTGTGGAAAAAAATGTTTCTAATGTGGATTTATCTGAAGTTTTTATAGAAAAATCATCAAATGATTATGATAAAATTGTTTCTTTAAAGAATATAGGAAGGGTATCTTTAAAGGAAGGAGATTATATAGGTTTTGGATTAAATGATGTTAATAATGTAATAGGATTAGAAACTATTGGTGAATTAAATTCAAATGATTTTGTTGTTGAGTATTCATATGATAATCTTCATTGGGAGAAGATTTTAGATGGATCAGGTTTTAACAGTGAAAAACCAGTTGTAGGTAAGTATTTTAGAATTAGAGCTTTAAAAGATACTTCTGTTAATTTAGAAGAGTTAAATGCTACTATTGAAGGATATACAGCTTCAACTGTAACTACTAATAGACGTATAAGTACAAACGGAAATATACATCCTAATTTTGTAGTGGACAATGATTATGGAAGTTCCTTTGTTTGTTCTGATACTATAAAGGAAAATGATTTTGTTCAAATTGATTTTGGTAAGGTTAAGAATGTAAGGGATATTAGCCTTATACAAGGACCAGGTGGAGACTATATTAATGGAAATATAGAATATTCTTTAGATGGTGAAAGTTGGACAAAGGTTGGAGAAGTTCAAGGAACTGATACTTTAATAAAAGATTTAGATATAGAAGCTCAATATGTAAGAGTTTTATCAAGTGGATATAAAGATAGATGGTCAAGAGTTAGAGAATTTACTGTAAATACTACAATTAAGGAATATAAAACAGTAGCTTCAGCAGAGGGAACTTATACTGATAGAACTGAAAATACTAGAGATGGTAATTTAAATACTGCATATATTCCAAATAGAGATATTGTAGCTGGTGATTATTTCTTATACAGAATATTTGATGGTAAGTTAACTTCAAAAGTAACTATTCCTCAAAGTTTTGATAATCTATCAGGAGCAAAGGTAACAGCTCAAACAGTTAATGGTGAAATTTTAGAACTTGGAGTTTTAGATAAAGATTATAATGAATTTGTGTTAAATATTCCAAGACAATTAGTATCTGTTAAGCTAACTTGGGAAACTAATGCAGGAAAACCAGAGATATTTGAAATTAAGCCAACATTTGTTTCTTTATCTTCTATTATGGAAAATATAAATGATGCAATGGCTGATGCAGAAAAAACTTTAGTAGATAATCCAAATAAGAAAAATGATGAAAGAGTGGCGTTAGAAGAGAGCTTAAGTAATATTAAGAAGGTACTTAGCAATGAAAATGCTAGTGAAGATGAAAAAGTAAGAGCTTATGAAGACTTGATTAATAAGACAGAAAGCTTTAAGAACTCTAAAGTTGACCCTGAAAAACCAGGAACTGGAGATTCAGATTCAGAAGAAGGAAATGGATCAGGCTCTGGAAATAATGGATCAGGCAATAATAATTCAAATTCTGGAGGACAATCTTATAATGGTGGAAATAGTGATGATGATAAAGGAAACCTTCCTATAACAGGAGCAGCAGTAGGGGTTACAGCATTAGGCGTAATGGGAAGTTTAATGGCTTTAGCAGGAACTGTAATGAGAAAAAAGAAGAAAAAGTAAGAACTTATTAATAATTTGTGAAGTGTGGGAAAAGTACTACAGAAATGTTAAAAAATGATATATAATAAGAGTGTGAATCTATTCAATGTTTAATATTATTATCAACGAAAAGTACCATGAGGAGTAGTGGCCTCGAAAAAAATACACCTATTAGGCTCAGGTGTATTTTTTTTGTCTTTTAAAGTTTTTTATATTTTGAAAATGCTTTATCTAAATCTATATGAACATTTTTAAAGAAGAGGATTAGCCAAATAATTATTGCTATTATTGCACAATAGTTACCTATGAAATATGATGCAATTGCTCCTAACAGTAGAATTATGCACCAAAGAAAAAGTGAGTTTCGCATATCTATGCTCATTTTCTTTTTATCATATTTTTCTCTTTCTTCTTTAGGAATGGTATTAAAACCACTAATGAAGATTGCCGCATTTTCTTTAAATAGGGCAAAAATAGCTGAGAAGATTCCGAAAAGTATTGAAAGTGTTAAACAGGTTATTGCACCTATATTCATAAAAATCATCTCCTTTTATATATAAAATTAATTCTATATAAAATAAATAATACTTATTTATTGGGATATAATAACATTAGTATATTTTTATTATACATATATTTGGGTAATTTTTACATATATAAATTAAATAAAAATATAGCATATATTAAAAACTTAAGCTTTGGATTTGTTTTAAATAGTTTTAGTTTATTGTTGTTGAAATAATTCATATTAGTTTAGAACAAAATACAATTTAAAAATAAATAAATTTAAGTACGATTTGTAAATTATTATTAGAATTATTTACAAATAAATACACCTATAGTAAAATGAAACAAATTAATGAATTTGGGGTTTTATTAGAATTTTAAGTATATTAGAAGGGAGAGAAGTTGAATTTTATAAAAGGATAGTAGTTGTTTTATTATTTAATATGGGATAGGTGAAGGGTTTTTGATTAAAAAGAGGAGTTTACATGTTATTTTTGGGGGACTGACTATATGTATTTTATTTTGCTTTAATTCTATATATTGTTCTATGAAATGTTCTAGTAAACTTAAGCTAAACTGGGGAATTAAATTACCAGATGGATATATTGAGATTTATGAAAAGAAAAAGGAAAAGAATTTTATTAGTGTTGAGGGAAGATATCATATATATGAATATGATGATATTAGCGAAGTTAAAGAAGCTTTAGAATGGAGAGCAGGAAAGAATGAGGACTTTGAAGATTCTATGTTACAGTCTCTAGAGGAGCTTAATATTTCAAAAAGGTATTTTCCGGATTTTACAGGAAATTATAAGTATTATGTAGCAGAAAAGACTAATTTATCAAAGTTATATATTATATTTGCTGAAAAATTTAAGATTATAAATATTGTTGAAAAGTTTTCTTAAAATACTTAATATAAACTTTACATAATGTTAATAATAAAGTATAATTAAGTCGAAGAAAATATTTACAGTAAAGGATATATTTATAGGATTGTAATTTAAAACTAAATACAGTAGGATTTATATATTTTTCTTTTAAATATGTCTAATAAGCGTGCTATTTTTATATGGAAGCATAAGCTAAAGGACTTAAGGTTAAAGGTACTTTTATAAGTATTTTTATCTTTAAGACCTTTAGCTTTTTATTATTTTTAGGAGGGTTTTTATGTTAAGGAGAAGATTGAGTAAGAAACTAGGGGTAGCATTAGCTGTTGCATTATCTATGAATATAACTACAACAATTAATGTTCAAGCTACAGAGGGGATAAGGAATTTAATTTCAACTCCTGAAAGGGCAGATAGATTTAGAGTTATGCCAATGCCTAAGGAAATGAATGTTTTAGATGGGTTTGTTAATTTAAATGATTCTGTAAATGTAATTGGCTTAGATAGTGCTGATATTTATGCAGTTAATTTATTAAAGAATATATTAAAGGATTTAGGAGTTACTGTTAATGAAACTTTTGTAGGTGGAGCTACAACTATATATATAGGTGAAGATAATGACAACATAGAAGAAATGAATAATGCTTTAGTAGAAATGGGAGTTTCTATGGAGGATACTGCTAATCCAGAAGGGTATATTTTAGCAACTGAAGACAATGAAAATGGTGATAAAATAGTTATTAAAGGAAATGGAGAAACAGGAACTTTTTATGGAGTTCAAACTTTAAAGCAAATTATAAATGAAGATAAGACTTTAAGTGAAGTAGTCGTAAAAGATGAGCCTAGCATAAAATTAAGAGCTGTAGTTGAAGGTTTTTATGGAACTCCTTGGACTCAAGAGGAAAGATTAGATCAAATTAAAATGTATGGAGAATATAAGATGAATGCTTATATATATGCGCCTAAATCTGATCCATATCATAGGGAAAAGTGGAGAGAGCCTTATCCAGAATCAGAGCTTGATAGAATGAATGAGCTTATACAAACTGCAAATGAAAATAAGGTTGATTTTGTTTTTGCTATTTCACCAGGACTTGATATAAAGTTTCAGGGGGAAGAGGCAGAAGCTGATTTTAATGCTTTAATTAATAAAGCACAAACTTTATATGAAATGGGAGTTAGAAGCTTTGCTATCTTATGGGATGATATAGGAAATGATGAAGGAGATAAACAGGCAGAAGTTTTAAATAGGTTTAATAGTGAATTTGTAAAAGCTAAAGGTGATGTTAAGCCTTTAATTACAGTTCCTAAAGAATATTGGGCAAGTTATATGTATGAGCAAGATGGACAAACTATAAAGAAATATACTGAAGATTTTGCAAGTACTTTAGATAAAGATATAGAAGTAATGTGGACTGGACATGATGTTATACCTCCAAATGGTGTTTCTATGGATGATGCTAATAGGGTAACAGATATTTACGGCAAGAAAATGTTGCTTTGGTGGAACTATCCAGTTAATGATTATAAAGAAGATAAACTTGCTTTAGGACCTATATATTCTTTAGATAAAAATTTAGATGATGAGATATCTGGGTTTATTGTTAATCCAATGAGATTTGCAGAAGCATCTAAAATTTCAACTATTACTGGAGCTGATTATGGTTGGAATACTAAGGAGTATGATTATAATAGGTCATGGAATAATTCTTTGGGGATAATTGGTAAGGATGCAAAAGAGGAATTAAAGTCTTTTGCTAATCATTCAACTAGGTTAGATACAGGAAGACCTGATTCACCAGAATTAAATACACTTATAGAAACAATGTGGGGAAAATGGGAAAAGGGTGAAGATGTATCATTTGAATTAGATATATTAACTAAAGAGTTTAATAATATGAAAACTATACCTGAGAAATTAAGAGCAAATCTTAAAAATGAAAAGTTACTAAATCAAATAGAAAATCATCTAGTTAAGTTTGGAATGTATGCAGATACTGGTTTAACTATTGTTGATATGCTTAAAAATATAAAAGAAGATAATATGATAGGATTCTGGAGTAATAAGTATAGTGGAACTAAATCTTTATTAGAATTAGATTCAAAAAAAGAGCTAATAGGTAATTTAGTTATAGATCCATTTATAAGAAAAGCTCATGAAATAGGAAATGAGTATTTTGATAATAAGACTACTTCACTTAAAGACAAAGTTTATAATTATGAGTATTTTGGAAATGTAGAACATAATGAATATGAGCAGTGGTACATGCCAAAAGAAACTCATAATCCAAGTAAGATGTTTGATGAATTATTAGATAATGGTTTCTGGTCAAAGGATGTAATAAAAGAAGGGGATTATGTAGGCTTTGATTTAGGAAAAGTTCAAAAGATAAAGAATGTTTACTTATTAATGGGTAAAACAGGATATGATAATGAAATATTATTAGATGGAGTATTAGAATATTCTAATGATGGAGTTAACTGGAGAGAAATAGCTTCTAATTCAAGTAATAGAGAAATTTTATTTGAAGGTAATATTGAAGCTAGATATATTAGATATAGAGCTACTAAAGATAGTGAAAATAAATTATTTGTAAGAGATTTTAAGATTAATGTAAATAAAACATTAGAAAAATCTCTAGGAAAAATTGATTCCTCTAAGGCTAAAATAAGCAAGGGAACTGAGGGTGATGAAGAATTTATAGAGTTAAGTAATATTGGAGAGGTAACCCTTAAAGCTGGTGATACTATTGGTATTTCATTAAATGATATAAAAAATGTTGTAGCATTAACTACTACTGGTGAATTTAAAAATGAAGATTTTATAATTGAAAGTTCATTAGACAATAGAAGCTTTAGCTGGGAAGAGGTTTCAAGTGGAAGCTCATTTAGAAAAACAAAACCGGTTATAGGAAAGTATTTTAGAATTAGAGCTTTAAAAGATACTAAGGTTAATTTAGAAAGTATTAAAATTCATACAGAGGGAAGACCAGAAATTACAATGACAACTAATAGACCAATAAATCCAGAGAGACCTCATAGACAAGCTATTTATGGAGATGATTATGATACTGGAACACAACTTGTAACTACTCCATTTATACAAGAAGGAGATTATATTCAAATAGATTTAGGAAAAGTTATTAATGTAAGAGATATAAGACTTCTTCAAGGACATGATGAAGATTTTATAAATAATGGTATTCTTGAATATTCTGTAGATGGTGAAAATTGGACTAAGATAGATGTTGCTTTTGGAAGTAATGATATAGTTGTTAAGGATTTAGACATTGAGGCTAGATATTTAAAAGCAACTTCAACTAAATATAGAGATCGCTGGATAAAGGTAAGAGAATTTACTGTAAATAATCTAACAGAAGAGTATTTAGTTAAGGCTACTGCAAAAGGAACTTACGTAGATAGAGCTGAAAATACTAGAGATAATAATTTAAATACAGCATATATTCCAAGTAGAGATATAGTAGCTGGAGATGAGTTATTATATAGAATTTTAGATAATAAGTTATCTTCTAAGATAACAATAGTTCAAGGAATAGAAAATATTTCAGGGGCTAAGGTAACTGCTGAAAACTCAAAGGGACAGTGGATAGAACTTGGAAGTTTAACTGAAGGGTATAATGAATTTAATTTAGAAGAATCTACAAATATTGTTGCTGTTAAATTAATATGGAATGATAATATTGGAAAGCCTGAAATATTTGAAATAAAGCCTACTTTTGTAGCTGAGGCATCAGAAGGTAATGGAGAAAATCCAGGAGATAATAATGGCTCAGGAGATAATGGAAATCCAGATGGTTCAGGTAGCCCAGGCAATGGTGGAAATGGCGATAATTTAGGAAACGGTGGTAATACTGAAAATGGAGAGAATACTGATGGACAAGGCTCAGGTTCTGGAAATGCCAGTGGAGAAACTGATGGAAAAGGAAATTTACCTACAACAGGAACAGCAGTTGGAGTAACAGCATTAGGAGTAATAGGTTCAGCTTTAGCAGCAGTAGGAGTAATTCTTAGAAGAAAGAAAAAATAGACTTATCTTGATTATAACGTATTTTTTAATAAATAAGGAGTAACTTTAAAGACAGTTACTCCTTATTTAAAATAAAAATCTATAAATCATAATTAGTTCCTTTCATATATAGGTTAGATTTAAATTAATTTAAAAGGTTTAACAATTATTTTTTTGTTGTCCGTATTTTTTGGTTATGGATAACATTTTAATTAAGTAAGAAATCGTGGTAATAGAAGTAAGTGTTGTAAGTATATTTATTGACAATATATTAAATAGAGATAATAAACCTAAAATAATATAAATAGAACCTACAAATAAAAATAAAATATTCATATAATGAAAGTATTTTTGTTTATCTATAAATTTAGAAGGTAATGATTTTTGTTTCTCGTAATGATTTATTAGAATAAGTAAAGAGAATATAAGACCTAAAAAAATAACAAGATATGGGATGTAGTACATAATAATATTTCCTCCTTTATTTTAAGCTGTCATTAAATACGTCATCTCTCCTTTATTAGTGAGATTATTAATTAGTGCTACTTTTCCAGTATGTAGGGTAGTATATAAAATAATAGAATAAAATTAGAAGTTTAAGCTCTATAAAGTAAAATTATGGATAACTGTATATAACCATTTATTCTATTTATATACAAATTATAGCATCGAATACTAAAGAGTGTTAACAAAATATTAATCATTAGTATAAATATTAGGAAAATAAATATTATTTTATATATATTTGATAAATAAATAAAAATAATATTTAAAACATATAAAATACTGATAAATTATTAATAAAATAAAAATCACCTAGTAAGATTAAATATTTTTACTAGGTGATTTTATTATATATCATTGTATTATTTAATTTTAATAAAGTACAAATTATATTTTTTTAGAACTAGCTATTTGGAGATAGTTTCTTCTAATAAAAAATTAAATATGTAGTTGCCATATGTATATGTATATGTATATTATTACAGATATTATTTCAATAAGAATATTAATTGAAATAATATAATGCTTTCTTTCTCTAAATGCCAGAATACATGGAATAATACTAACCAAGGTTAATGGCAAAATAGTAATAGGTAAAAACTCAATAAATGATGGAGAGATATTAATAAGTAAAAGAATAATAAATATAATTTCCCAAAACTTAATAGTTTTAATTAAGTTTTTCATAAATAGGTTTCCCCTTTTCTTCAACGTTCTATAGAATAATTTTTATTGATAAATAAACTTCAGATAAAATATATAAATTTTATATATTAATTTAGATTTAAAAGAATTTTATATAGGGTTATTTTATCATAAAATGGATATAATTACTATAATTATACAAGTAGTATTTAATGTGAAAGAGAGAGTTATTTATAAATTATTAAATGATATCATTGACTTCTAAGTTAAATAAATATAAACTTAACATAAGTTAACAAATATTAAATAAAATGGATTATAATAATTTTTTTAGAATTAGTCAATAATTAGATACATATATAAATAATGACTTTTCTAGAATATTTAATTTATTTTTATAGATAAAATGAAATCTTTTGAAAATGTTATTATTTCTTAATATTAAATAAATTAAAAATTAAGATTTTTAATGTAAACTCTCTTATAAACAAAAGGAGGAGCATTATGGAAGCTTTAATGAAAATAAATAATATAAAAGAGGCTTGTAGTAAATATGTGCTAAACTTTGATGGGGAAATATACGAAACAAATGATGAAAAATCTATAATACAAGGAATGGATAACACTTATTTAGAAAGTAATGACAATAATCTTTTATTAGAAAAAAGAATTTATTTAGCTAAAAAGATTTTGTTATACTCAATAATGCTTAATTTAAAGGTTGAAATACACAATGGTAGTGAAAAGCTTGAAGAGAATTATAAAGTAGATAAAGATAATTCAGGTAATGAAGTTTATTATGAAGAGCCGGATATAATTCTAAATGTAGAAGATGAAATTTCCATGTTTAAAGGAATTAATAGCACTAGCTTTGCATCAGTTTATAAAAAGAATGATTGTGGAGAATATGAATTAATTTAATATGAGAGTAGTTAAATTAGTAAAGTCAATGCTTTAGCATTGGCTTTTGTTATTTTTATTTCTTAAATAGATTAGATAATAAAAAAGTTTTTTTGTATAAAAAATTAATTTAATATTTATTTTTATAAATAAATTTGGATATAAATATTTTATTTTACAACTTATAACATGATATAGTAGAATATTTACTATAAGTATCAAGTATAAAGAGAGGTAAATATGCAACTAAATGTGGAACAAAAAAGAATTATAGAGAGTAAGCCAAATGGGCCTATGTTAATTAAGGGAGTAGCAGGTTCGGGAAAGACTACGGTTGCTGTAAATAAGATTCCATTACTATTAGAAAATTATTGTACACAAGATGATGATAATGTTCTAATGGTAACTTATAATAAATCACTTTTAAAGTATGTATTATTTATATATGAAAATATAGAAAAAGAATATGATCAGAAAAGTTTTTTCTGGGAGAATAACAATAAAAAATTACGTATACAAAATGTAGATGCTTTAACATATTATTATTTTAAGCAGTATGTATCTAAATATAAGTTAAATTTAAAATTAAGCAATAGAAAAGAGGCTCAACAAGCTTTAATTGATGCTATAACTACAGTATCTAAAAAATTTCCAGATGTTAAAATAATAGACACTAAATTTTTAGACTTTATAAAAGAAGAAATACTTTGGATAAAAGCTTGCAACTATATGGATTTGCATGAATATCAAGGGGTAGATAGAATAGGAAGAGTTTCGAAGTTAAGCTCAGAGGGACCTCAAAAGCTTAGAAAGAATTCAGAACAAAGGTATGCTATTTATCAGGTATTAGAACAATATGATGAAAATCTTAGAAAAATAAATAGATTGGATTTTCAAAGTATAAATTTAATGGCATTAGAGCAGGTTAGGAAAAAGCCACTTAAGAAATATACACATATATTAATAGATGAAAGTCAAGATTTATCTAAAGTACAGTTAGAGTTTTTAAAAGAGTTATATAATGAAAAGCCTTATTCAAGCATAACTTTTATTGCTGATATTGCACAAAGTATATATTCACAATCTTGGCTAATTAAAAATAGATCATTTACTAGTATAGGGTATGATATGACAGGTAAGTCAATTTCACTAAGTAAGAATTATAGAACTACTACTCAAATTGCACAAGCTGCTTTTAGTTTAATAACTAAGGATGAAGAATTAATTGTAGATGACAATTTTGTTAAGCCAAGTCTTATAGACAAGCAAGGTAAATATCCTATATACATAAATTTCAAAGATGAAGCATCAGAAGCAAGTTATGTTGCAGATCTTATAAATAAAAAATTAAAACATAAATATAAACTTAATGATATTGTTATTATTCAAAGAAGAAAAAATCAATTAAAAGAAGTTCAAAAGTATTTACAAAAGGAAGGAATTCCAACATCTATATTTCAAAGTAATGAAGAGTTTGATTTTTTAGAAGAAGCTGTTAAATTAGTTACAATGCATTCTATTAAGGGGTTAGAGTTTAAGGTAGTAATAATGATTGGATTAAATTCTAATATAATTCCAAGTTTATCTAGAGTTCGAGATTTAGATGATGCTAAAATGTTAGAATCTAGAGAAAGAAAGTTAATGTATGTTGGAATGACAAGGGCTACAGAAAGGCTATATATGACTTCAAGTGGAAATCCAAGTAAGTTTATAAAGGATATAGATTATAAATTTTTAAGGATAAAAGAGGACTGTTTAATAAGAAGGGTATATAGTGTTGATATAAATGATTATTTATTTAAAGAAGAAATTAATGATATATATTCAGATGAAGAACGGGTAAGACAGTGGATATTAAAAGAGCTAAATGAAGTATATAAATATCCATTAAATTTAATAAACTTAGAACATAAAATAAACATAGGTTCTAAATTTGGACTAGCTGATATAGTAGTTAATACTTATAGAAAAAAGGTAAAGTTACCGTACATATTAATAGAAGTTAAAAAATGGGGAGATGGAGTAGCGTCAGCGTTATCACAGTTAAAAAGCTATATGGCTAATTGTCCAGATGTTCAATATGGAATTGCAACAGATGGAAATGAAATTATCATAATTAATAAAGATTTAGAAGAAATAAGTGATATACCTAAATTTGATAGATCAATGCTTCCATCAACATTAGAAAGTATAGAGTATATAGATTTAAAAAAGCGTATCTCAAATAGTTTTATAAAGGACTCAACTGGGATAGGTGAAATATATATTGAAGAAAATGGAGCGGAGAGAAAAGTTACAAACTTAACTCATATTCCAATATATAATGAAATATCAGCTGATATGCCAATACTTATAAATAGCGAATTTCAAGGTAAATATAGTATTCCATCAGAGTGGATAGGAAATAATGAAAATTTATTTATTTTAAAAATAAAAGGTGAATCAATGATAAATAAAAAAATAGATGATGGAGATTATGTAGTTATAAATAAACAAAATATGGCTGAGATTGGCGATATAGTGGCAGTTGATATAGCAGGAGATGCTACTTTAAAAACATATAAAACTATGGGGGGAAAAGTTTTACTTATGCCTGAGAATGATGACTATGAACCAATTATGTTAGAAGAGAATCAATTTAGTATTATTGGTGTTGCAGTTGGAGTTATTAAGGAGTAGTTATAAATATAATTATATACATTAAAAATTTATATTAAATAAAATTAAAGTTATGATGATTTTAAAAAGTTATCATAACTTTTTATGTTTTATTGGGAACTTCAATTATGTTTAATAGGCTACTCTTTTAGAATAGCCTTATTATATTTAGCTAAAAGTATAATATATAGACATATTTTCGCAATAATATATTTGCTTTTAAGAAAGATGGAGATGTAGTAAAATATATAGAAGAAAATTTGGACATGATAAACCATCACCGTATATTATTTACTATTTCTTTATATTAAATAAACCTGATACAACTGTTTTTGAATCATCAAGATAAAAAGTTTTAAGTATACGGTACTTACCATCTGGCAAATCAGAAAAATACTTAGATAATTCTATTTCTTCATTAGACTCACTATTTCCATTTAATATCATTGAAATTTCTATAAACTCAGGATTTTTATGGAAGGGTATCTTATACCAATTATCATCTAATTCCACTTCTAATTCAAAATCAACACCATAAAAGTATTCATATTTTGTTTTGTTTTTTAAAACTAAAGTAATATTTTCTTTTGAAGATTTTATAGGATCTTCTTTTACTGTTGCATTTATAGTATCATAATCCACAACAATATTTGATGGTTCTAAATCTGAAATATTTAAAGTTTTGCTTGAACAGCCATAAAGAATAAACATCAGTATTACAATACTAAGGATATAAATTTTTTTCATATTACCCCCTCCATTTAAATCACCGATCTGTTAAGTTATATGAACATTGCTCTTCTCAACCCAAGGAAATACAATAGGTTTGCAAGACTAAATAATACCCCCTTCGAAAAGGAGAGAAGAACAATGAGCAAAACTAATATAAAATGCCCACGCTGTAATTCTGATAAACTATATAAGTTTGGTATGAATAAGCAGGCTAAACAAAAGTATCAATGTAAGCAGTGTAAGCGCCAATTCGTCCTAGGCGACGGTGACGGACGTCCTAAACTAAATAATCCTAAATGTCCTAGATGCGGTAAGGGAACTTACTTACATCATGCATATAAACATTACAATCGCTATAAGTGCAATAACAAGAAGTGTAATCACATAATAGTAAAACATCACACCACCAATATTGATACAGCTTCTAGTGAATTAGTTAGTGGTTCCCTTTCAATGAAAGGAATGCGTTTTCCGCTACATGTAATACTAACTGCATTAACACTATATTTTTTAAATAATTCATCAACAAGAGCCATTTCTCAATTCTTGATGATTAACTCTGGAATTAAAGTATCTCATGTCACGATAGCCAGTTGGACTAATAAATTTGCACCTTTCTTTAAACAAAAGGCTGATAAATTTAAAGCTAGTTTAAACTTACAATCTGACGATTGGCACGCTGATGAAACAGTAGTATTTATTAATGGTGAAAGATACTACCTTTGGTTAGCTATTGATTCAGAAACTAGATTTATTTTAGCATTTCATTTAACTAAATCTAGAAGTTCTGATTCAGCATACGCATTGGTAAATGAAGCTAAAAAATTTGGTGAACCAGCTAATTTTATAACTGATAGATTACCTTCATATAATGAAGCCGTGGCTACGCTATTGCCCAATACAACTCATATTCCTGTAGCTCCAATGTCTAGTGATACAAATAATAATTTAATTGAATCATTTAATAAAACATTTAAAGCCTGGTATAAAACCAAGAAAGGATTCAACTCTTTTCAAAAAGCTAATAACCTTATATATTTATTTATCTTTCACTATAACTTTATTAGACCACATGGATCATTAAATAACTGTACTCCAGCAGAAGTTGCCGGCTTCGCCAGCGATAGCTTTGCTAAAAACTCTTGGTTTTCAGCATCTTAATTAAATTTAATACCTTTGATTAACCTGCAAAAAATCAATGCTATTGTAGGCTTATTTGCCATACAATAAAACATTCAAACTTATATAATTTTCAAAGAGCAAGTAATTCTATGAAAAATCAAGCTATTTTTTCATATCAACTTAACAGATTCTAAATCACTTTTCTTTTAAGAACATATAATAATTGGATTATTAATTACTTTGATATAATTATTATACATAATTTTATATGTATAATTCTAGTAATTATGTAAAAAAATAAATTTAATTTCGAAATCACATTTCTTTTAAATTAAAAACTTCCCTATATACGTAAAGTAAGAAAAAGTATCAGTATTTGAAAAGTTATAAATAAAAATCATATTTACAGAACTTAAAAATGAACTTTATATGAACAAAAGCATAATAGTATTAATAATATAATTATCATTATGTTAACAATGTAGCCATAAATTTACTAAATAATATTTAAATGTTATAAATTAATGAAAAATATATATTAATATTATATTTAGTATGAAAAATGAGAATATTTATCAAACATATATGTACAAAATGTTAATAATATGTTAATATTTTGATAACATTTATTATATAATAAATTATTTATTTTAAAATTAAAGGGAGGGATATTTATGTCAAAAAAATCTTTTGCTAAAAAAGTAATTTGTACATCTATGATTGCAATTCAGTGTGCGGCAGTAGTACCACATGTACAAGCTTATGCACTTACAAATCTTGAAGAGGGGGGATATGCAAATCATAATAATGCTTCTTCAATTAAAATATTTGGATATGAAGACAATGAAGATTTAAAAGCTAAAATTATTCAAGATCCAGAGTTTATAAGAAATTGGGCAAATGTAGCTCATTCATTAGGATTTGGATGGTGCGGTGGAACGGCTAATCCAAATGTTGGACAAGGTTTTGAATTTAAAAGAGAAGTTGGGGCAGGTGGAAAAGTATCTTATTTATTATCTGCTAGATACAATCCAAATGATCCTTATGCAAGTGGGTATCGTGCAAAAGATAGACTTTCTATGAAAATATCAAATGTTAGATTTGTTATTGATAATGATTCTATAAAATTAGGTACACCTAAAGTGAAAAAATTAGCACCTTTAAACTCTGCTAGTTTTGATTTAATAAATGAAAGTAAAACTGAGTCTAAATTATCAAAAACATTTAATTATACAACTTCTAAAACAGTTTCTAAAACAGATAACTTTAAATTTGGAGAAAAAATAGGAGTAAAAACATCATTTAAAGTAGGTCTTGAAGCTATAGCTGACAGTAAAGTTGAGACAAGCTTTGAATTTAATGCAGAACAAGGTTGGTCAAATACAAATAGTACTACTGAAACTAAACAAGAAAGTACTACATATACTGCAACAGTTTCTCCACAAACTAAAAAGAGATTATTCCTAGATGTGTTAGGATCACAAATTGATATTCCTTATGAAGGAAAAATATATATGGAATACGACATAGAATTAATGGGATTTTTAAGATATACAGGAAATGCTCGTGAAGATCATACTGAAGATAGACCAACAGTTAAACTTAAATTTGGTAAAAACGGTATGAGTGCTGAGGAACATCTTAAAGATTTATATAGTCATAAGAATATTAATGGATATTCAGAATGGGATTGGAAATGGGTAGATGAGAAATTTGGTTATTTATTTAAAAATTCATACGATGCTCTTACTAGTAGAAAATTAGGAGGAATAATAAAAGGCTCATTTACTAACATTAATGGAACAAAAATAGTAATTAGAGAAGGTAAAGAAATTCCACTTCCTGATAAGAAGAGAAGAGGAAAACGTTCAGTAGATTCTTTAGATGCTAGATTACAAAATGAAGGTATTAGAATAGAAAATATTGAAACACAAGATGTTCCAGGATTTAGACTAAATAGCATAACATACAATGATAAAAAAATTGATATTAATTAATAATATATAATTATAATTTATTAAAATATGCTTCTCTATACTTTATATTAATATTTAAAGTATAAAAACTAACAAAATCTCACTTAGTAGGTAGAATTGTATAAAAACAAATCTACCTACTATTTTTTTATTATTTAGTCGTTACACTAGATATTTTATATAACTTATATAAAAGTTTAATTATTTAAAAACTGATAAAATCTTTAAAATAAAGGATGTAACTATAATTATCCCAATAAATAGTGGAATGACTTGGAATAAAAGTTTGCCTAATTTTATACTATTAAATGAAGGAGATATTATTTTAAAAGCTAAAACATAACTTAAAATAGCAACTATTGAGAAGGTAAAAGATAATTTTATAGTAGTATTCTTTGACAATAATTTTTCTAAAGAAATAATAAAAATAGAAACTATAATATAAAAAATAGAATTTATAAAAGAAACTTCTCTTCTAGCTGATTTTTTCATTATGATTACCTCGTTCTTTTAAATTTATAAATATTTAGCTTATTTACAAATTATATCATAATAATATAGAAAATGTAAAATGATTTTCTGGATAAGAAACTAATGCTTTTATGTGAATTCATGGGTAAATTTATGTTTGTTAGTGCATTCTGTATAGGATTATTTATTTTAAGTGATATTTTAATGATGAGTATATTATCTAATATTGAAATTACTTTATTGGTTGTTTCAATAATTTTTGTTATAATATACGCAAAAACAGGAAATAGATTTGAAATTAAAAAATAACCAGTAGAATTTAAAATTTCTACTGGTTTTATTATTTTAGTTAGATATTTTATTTTAAGCCTATAAAGGGTAAATCGATCTTATAGGAAAAGTTATTTTAATTTAGCTCCTTTTTATCTAGATAATTTAAGTGAAAATATTTATTGATAAAGTTCTTTTAATATTTTAAAATCTCATTTACTTAAATTACTCATCTATTTTTTCTATTACTAATTGTTGATCTACAACTACAGAACTAATTGTTGCATCTAAAGGAATCTTATATTTGTCTAAAGCTGGTCCCAATAATCTAAGGTGTACTCTAAATAGTGAATCATTAATTTTTAAATATAAATAAAACTTTTCAGATTCATTTACGATTTCAGTAGTATAACCTAAATCAGTAAAATAGTTTTTACAAAACATTTCAATTTCATGTTTACTTTCTAACTTACTCTCTGGATATAGGACATATTTATTTTTTAACATTGTAGCACCCCCAAAAATTAAAATTTATTTTTAGAAATATTAGTTATATTTATAAAGGTACGTAGTATTTATTTTATTGTAGAAAATATCTCTATATGTAAATTATAACATAAAATTGGAAATAAAGTGTTTTTTTACTGTAGATATTATTTAATATAAATTCGTGAATTTTGTAATAAAAGTTTTGTATTTAAATATATTTTAGTAAGTAGCAAAGTTTATATAAAACGAAAGGAATGTGGGATATTATGACAAATCAAGAAATTGCAAAACTGCTAGTTGATTTTGTTGGTGGAAAGGAAAATATCAAGTCCGTTAGTAATTGTATGACTCGTTGCAGATTGGAGCTTAAAGATTCTTCTAAAGCTGATATTCAAGGAATTAAAAATTCGGAAGGAGCTTTAGGTGTTGTTGAGGTTAAGGGGCAGTTGCAGGTTATTTATGGTCCTGGAAAGTCTAATAAGGTAACAGAAGAAGTTAAAAAGATTGTTGGGCAACCAGTGGTTATAGGTAAGGAAGCTGTTATTAAAACTAAAGCTGAATTAAAGGAAAAAAATAATACTAAGTTTAAAAATTCTCTTAGGAAAATAGGAAATATTTTTATTCCATTAATTCCTTTATTCGTAGCATGTGGTTTAGTGCTTGCAATAAATAATATAGCTGGTGTTTATTTTGGGGAAGTTTATAAGGAAACAACAGCAGCACAAATTATTGGTCTTATAGGAAATGGTGTATTTGCCATTTTACCAATATTAGTTGGTGTAAATGCAGCTAAGGAATTTGGTTCTCAAATGCCAATGATGGGTGGAGTTCTTGGTGGTATTTTATCATCATCAGCTCTTGCAAATATAAATCTTTTTGGAAAGGAATTAACTCCAGGTAGAGGCGGTATTATATCTGTAATTTTAGTAGTTTTATTAGCTTCTTTTGTTGAGAAGTATTGTAGGAAGGTTGTTCCTGATATTTTAGATTTATTTGTAACTCCATTAGTTACACTTACTATTTCTGTTTTGGCAGCATTATTTATTTTACAACCAGTAGGCGGATTTATATCTGATGGTATAGGAACTATAGTAGCTGAAACTGTAGCTTCTGATAATATGATAGTTGCAATTTTCTCAGGAGCATTATCAGGTGGGTTATTCTTACCTCTTGTTATGACAGGAATGCATCAAGCATTAACTCCAATACATGCTGATTTAATAGCTAATGTTGGATATACAGTATTACTTCCAATTTTAGCAACAGCAGGTATGGCTCAAGTTGGAGCAACATTGGCAGTAGTTAAGAAAACTAAAAATAAAGGTTTAAAGAAAACTGCAAAGAATGGATTAGTACCAGGATTTTTAGGAATAGGAGAACCTTTAATATATGGTGTAACTCTTCCACTTGGAAAACCTTTCTTAGGAGCTTGTCTAGGAGCAGCTGTAGGCGGTGCAACAATGGCAGCACTTAAAGTTGGAGCAGTAGCTATGGGAGTTTCAGGTTTACCTTTAGCTTTATTAATTTCAGATGGGAAGATGTTTGTATTTTTAATAGGTGTATTAGTATCTTATATAGCCGGATATATTTTTACTGCATTATTAGGTTTTGAAGATCCTGTTGATGAAGAATAATTTTATATTCTTTAGGAAATTATATAAATATTAGGGATGCTTATTTTTAGCATCCCTTATTGATTCTAGGGGGAAGGACATGGCTAAAGGAATATCAATTTATTTTGGATTAGATTATACGTTAGAAAAAAACTTAGAGTATTTAGATATTGCTAATAATTATGGCTTTAAGGAAGTATTTACATCTCTTCATATTCCAGAAATGGATTATTCAGAGGTAGTAAGAGAGTTTTGCCTTGTGGTAGATAAAGCCTCAGCATTAGGAATGGATATAACAGCAGATATATCACCAAAGGTATTTAAATTTATTGGAATAGAAGATGACTATGAATACTTTAAAAGGCTTGGAGTAAAAAGTATAAGGTTAGATTTTGGATATGATATAAATAAAATTGCAAAGCTTAGCAATAATTCCTATGGGTTAGAAATAGATTTAAATGCTAGTACTATAACTTTAGATGATTTAAAAAAGCTTAAGGAATTAGGGGCTAATTTTAATAATATAAAATGTACTCATAATTATTATCCTAAAAAGTACACAGGCCTAGGAGAGGATTATTTTATAAATCAAAACAAAATTTTAAAAAGTTATGGATTAAAAGTGGCAGCATTTGTACCTTCTAATAATCAAAGAAGAGGTCCTATATATGATGGACTTCCTACATTAGAGTGTCATAGATTAGGAAGTGCGGAAATGTCTTGGAATCATCTTATAGCTTTAGGTGTTGATGATATTTACTTTTCAGATGCTTATTGCAGTATAGATGAAATAAAATCTGTGGCTAAGTTAAGTGATGAGTGTGTAACTTTAAGAGTTAAAACAGATAAAAATATAACTGAAAAAGAAAAGGCAATATTATTTGGAAATATTCATTGTAATAGAGTAGATTATTCTGATGTTGTAATAAGATCAGCTACAGTTAGAGGACAAGATGTAAAAGCTAGGAAAAATGATTCTTATAGTTATAGTGGTGGAATGGTTACTATAGATAATGAATTATATAAAAGGTATTGCGGTGAAGTTCAAATTTTTATTAGAGATGTAAAGGTAGATGAAAGAAGCAATGTAGTTTGTGAAGTTATAAAGGAAGATTTATATTTATTAAAGCATATAAAAGGAAATACAAAATTTATATTTGTAGAAGTTTAGATTTTTATAAAAAGGAACCTAGTAAAAACTAGGTTCTAATTATATATTGAAGTATTAAATTTACTAGCCCATTTTTCTGCTTGTTCCTGTATCTCTGTGCAATAGAATCCCCAAGAAAAATCTTTAGTAAATCTATGTTTACGTATTTCTGGAAATTCAGAGGAAACTCGATTCGCATTGGCTCGCTGAGTAAGTTCGTCTTGCCAAATGTAAAATTTGGAGACTTAGAGGAAACTCGATTCGCATTGGCTCACTGAGTAAGTTCGTCTTGCCAAATGTAAAATTTGGAGATTCAGAGGAAACTCGATTCGCATTGGCTCACTGAGTAAGTTCGTCTTGCCAAATGTAAAATTTGGAGACTCAGAGGAAACTCGATTCGCATTGGCTCGCTGAGTAAGTTCGTCTTGCCAAATGTAAAATTTGGAGATTCAGAGGAAACTCGATTCGCATTGGCTCACTGAGTAAGTTCGTCTTGCCAAATGTAAAATTTGGAGACTCACTTAGTAACAATTATGTATGGTAATGAATATATTGTAGTATACAAAAGATGAGAGGTGATTAGGTATGCAATGGTGTAGATGTTGTTGCTGCCGTAGATGCTGTAGATGTTGTTGTTGTAGATGTTGTAGATGTTGTAGATGTTGTAGATGTTGTTGTTGTTTCGGGTGTTGTTAATTTTTACAATTATTTATTGACCTTATAATAAATTAAGAAATTCCTAGTGAAAAATATATTTTACATTAGGAATTTTTTGTTTATAGATATGAGTAGAAATTAGGGGGGGATATTAGATATATTGCTATTAAATTATGTTAATGTAGAACCGCCTGTCCCCGGAGATATTGAGGGATATTGGATATATTGCTATTAAATAGTATATATAATCCATGTTTTTGAATAATATTAAATATTAATAAAATTTTTCGCATATAAAATACATTAATTTTATATATTATACATAAAAAGTAATATAAACTATTGCATTTTAAATTAATTTATGCCAATATATTCATGTAAATTAATTTAAAGGATAATTAATATAAAATTACAGGAGATAAGTTGTTAGAAACAGATGGAGGAGATACTATGTTTAAGTATTATGAAAAAACAAGCAAGTTTAATACACGAGGCTTTTCGGAAACCTGGCTTAGGCTTTTTATATTTATAATTTTATTGGTGAATTTATTTAATATTTTTATATTAGGTCCTATTTTAGAAATACCGTTATCTAATATAGATTTTTTTTATTTAAGTATAATATTGTCAGGTATTCTTAGTGGATGTGCCGCTTCTTATTTAAAAATAGAAATAGAAACCTTAAAAGTAAGTAATACTGAGGAATTTATTAAAGTTATAAATTTTGTATTACCACAAATGGCATACTATCCAGAAAGTAAAATTGATAATTTTATTACATTTAAACCTTCTTTTGAAGTTGGTTTATTTTCTAGTAGAGTTACTATACATATAGATAATAATTCAGTTACAATAATGGGACCTAAAAATATAGTAAAAAGATTAAAAAATATAACTGTGTAAATAAAAAAATAACTCCTTCTTGGTAAGAATTAAGGAAAATTCTTTATCAAGAAGGAGTATTTTAAAAATTAGACATATTACATAATTACTTAAATTCTTTATCTGTTTTGGATATTTTTGTAATTATATAGATGGATAATAATAAAGAAAATATTAAAACTAATATACTATATAGCTTATAATCTAACAAAATAAACATTAATGAAGTTATAGTTGATATCCTTAATAGAATTGTAGATACACTACTAATCCTTAATTTATTTTGTAATAAAATAATATATTTATTTGTTTTAGATAAATAATTATTTATAGATATAATTGGAGGGAATATACTAGTTATCAAAGTTAATATAATCGTAATAATAATAGGGAAGTAATCTATTTGAATTACTTCAAAGGGTAAAAAATAACTATTATTAATGTCAATACTTAACATAATCCAAGGAAATAATCTGACAATTATAAGTGAAAATATAAATATCCCAAATAGTCCAAAACTAAACTTTTCTAATTTTAAAAAAGTCTTAAAAAATTCATTTGATTTAAGTTGGCAAGTAGTATTAGTCTTTAGTAAGAAATCACAAAAGAATTCAATACAAAGAACTACAACAGCAGATATTATTAATATATAGTCTAATCTTGTAGTATTTACTAATGCTAGAAATATTAAAATAAGTGAAATTATAAGTAGTAGAAGTTTGTTTTTGTTATTTATTTTAGTCATTTTAAAATCCTTCTGAAAATATTATAATATTTAATGGATATTTTGTAAAATATTACATGGAATATGTGAGGTAATATATTCGTTTAAATTTATATTTTAGGATTAAAGGGAATGTAAGTGAATTTCGATAATTAAGTGAAAATTTACATTTAAGGTGATATAATTTGTATAACAGTTTTTAAAATAAGGTGAGTTTTTTAGGGAATTATGAAAAATAATATGCTTAACTTTATAATTATCTTAAAATCCTTAGTTTTGCTGGGGTAACAAAATATAAATGGATTAAAAGGAGATTATTCAATATGGTAAATGGATTAAGATGTGATATTCCTAATGAATGGGGCAGATATTTATTTGATATATTAAAAGGAATAGATATTCACAAATATAATTGGCATGTGGATAATGATGAGGTGATTATATGCTCAAAGGATAATGAGTATAAATCGTTATTTGATTCTACTTCATTAAGGGGTGGGGAGCTATATGATAGAATCTGTAATGAAAAATATTATGTTATTTTTTTAGAACTTACTGGACAATACGGGACAAGTAATATACCACAAATAGAAACTTATAATGATTTTGTAGAAGGTAATTGTGAAATATTTTTAGTAGTAACAGATTGCAGTTATTTAGAGGTATATTGTAAGAATTCTGATGAGTTAAAGATTATTGAAAGAAATTTAAAAGAATTAAGTTTAATTCCTGAAACTATAACAGAAGAGACCCTTAGAAGTAGCTTGTTAGCTTTTTAATTAAGGGAGATCTTATAAGAAAAATTTATAATAAAGTTAGTTAATTTTAAGCAGTATTCCTAAACTTTATAGGGGGTACTGCTTTGTTTTTTATTATGGGAAGAAGAAGGTATAAAGTAATATATTAAAAACCTCGTAAAAAGTAAAAATAGTGAGAAATAATTAGAAATATGAAAATAATTTACTTAAAAGATGAATTATGATATTGATAATCATTTTCAACAAATGGAGGTTTATGTTAAAATTACTTCATAGTTTAATTTTAAAGGAGGTAAACAATGGCTAAAGATAGAAGACCACGTTTTAAAATGTGCAGAAGACTTGGTTTAAATGTTGTTGGTCATCCCAAAGCAATGGACCGTGCCATTAAGGGGACTAGCAGAGCAGACAAAAAGTTATCAGATTATGGAGTTAGATTGTTAGAAAAGCAGAGGTTAAGAGCTTACTATGGTGTATTAGAAAAACAATTTGAAAAGTATGTTTATGATGCGTTTAATGAAAAAGGTGTTACCACAGGCGAAGCCTTACTTATTAGATTAGAATCTAGACTAGACAATATGGTGTATAGAATGGGATTTGCAAACTCAATTAGAGCTGCAAGACAAATGGTTACACATGGGCACCTTCTTGTTAATGGAAAGAAGATAGACATTCCATCATATAAACTAGTACCAGGTGATGAAATCTCATTAAGAGAAAAATCAAGAAAGATTCCTAATTTTGTGGAGGCTGCGCAAACCAATAAAAGTAATATTTTACCTTATATAAATAAGGACTTAGATAATTTTAAAGGATCTTATACAAGATTACCCCAAAGAGAAGAGATTCCTATTCAAATTAATGAAAATCTAATAGTAGAATTCTATTCTAGATAATATAGCTATAGTTTACATACCTTCTTAAATTAAAGTATATTTTGCCAACAGAAAGAAGTCATACATTTTGTATGGCTTCTTTTTTTATTTTGTGGAAATTATATAAATATCTAGAAAAAATTCTTTTTTTGAGTAATATTTATCTTTTTAAAATTTTATTTGCAAATAAAAGGATAAAAATGGTATAATTTGAGAGTGGAATTTTAAATTATTAAAAAAAAATATTATAATAATTAAAATAATGTAAATTTTTTATATTTAATCTGATTTATATATAGGATATAATAAAAGTAATACAGGAAGTATATATTAATTATGTTATTTAGGAGAAAATATGAGATTAGAAGATTTTAAAGACATAGAAGAAGATTTTCAAATTACTTTTAAGGAAAGGCTAAGAGATTATATGAGAATTTTTAATCTAGGTGATGACCATAGGATTATTGCAATGCATATGGGGGGCGTATTCTTAGAATGTCTATTAAAACATAAAATTATTTCAATGTATGAATTAAAAAAATGTAAATACGTAAAGAAGAACGAAGTATGGTTTTCAGATGAAGCAGTAAGGGAAATAGTTACTGAGGACAAGCCTACTGAACAGTATATTAAATCCAGAGGAATTATAAATCCAGGACATAACCTAATTAATGCAATTAAGCTTTTAAGAGATTTAGACGAATCTTTAAATAGTTACGATATGGAGTTAGTAAATAATCCACTAATAAATGATTCCAAAGAATATAAAAGTTTTATTGATTTAGAATATTGTACTATAAAGGATTTTAGAAATCTTGAGAATACTTTTGATAGCTGGATTAAAAGCTTTAATAATCTAAAAAGTATAATTGTTGCATATAAGGGATGGGAGGAATAAAGTATGCTGTATAACAATAGAAAGAAAAAACTTATAGATGATGTAAGATCATATTTTGTAAATGGTTATAATGAGTGGATAACCATTGACATAGTTAATTTAAATAGAGTTGATATAATTGGGGTTACTGAAAGAGCTAATGATATTCTTTTGGCTAAAAAGTACATACATAAAAAAATCGAAGAAATTAATTTATTAGGAGTAGAAAAAGAGTGGGAAGTTTTTACCCCAGGAATTATTGAGCTATATACAGAAATGGAAGCTAAGTTTTTACAGTTAGATAGAACAGTAAAAGTTAGTGGAGCAGCTTCTTTTAGTGAATTCATAGATAAAAACGATTTAGAAGAGCGTTATGAAGAAAAGAAGATTATAGCATTTTATTCATATAAGGGGGGCGTAGGAAGAACTTCAGCCTTAATACAAACTGCATATTCTTTAGCTGAAAGAGGCAAAAATGTTGCCTTAATTGACTTAGATTTAGAATCTCCAAGTTTTAATTATGTTTTTTCAAATGATATACAATCTGATACTGGACTAATAGATTATTTACATGAAAACATTTATGATACTAACATAGAAAGAAATAATTCAGGTTTAGAAATAGATTCTTTTATAACTAAGCTAAATAAAGGTTTTTTAGGTGATATATACATAATTCCAGCTGGGGAAGTGAATTATAATTATATAAAAAAACTAGAAAGAATAAAGCAAAATAGCGTTTATAAAAATAGCTATATTGAATATTTAATTGAAAAAATAAAACAGATGTATGATATAGATTATATATTAATAGATTCAGTAAATGGCATAAATAAATGGGCAGCATTAGCGTTAACAGATCTTGCAAGTGACGTATTTATTTTTGGAGGGCCAAATAAAGAAGATATTTCAGGAATAAAATTAATTTTAGATATAATAGGAAGTAAGAGAAAATCCACTATTGTTATGTCAAAAATTAAAGGTCATGGAGAAAAAGTAGCTAAATCCTTACTTAATGATTTAGGTATATATGAAGATTTTATATCTATTAAGTATGATCCAGATATAGAGGGAGCTTCAAATTATATAACTGAAAATAGGTTAGAGGATTTTGATGAAATAAGTAACTTTATATTAGGAAATGATAATACAATACAAAATAAGAGATGGATATATGAAAATAAAGAAAAGGTAAGAAGAATTTTAGATAAAATAAGTGCTAAAAAATTATTTTCAAATGTAGTTATAAATAATGAAATAAATATCTTAGATAAAAGTAAATTTATAATAGTAAAAAATAATAATGTTAATTTAGAAAATTTATTTCAAGTTAACAATAAAAAAATAAACAAAATAGATATGTTTAAATTAGATGTAAATCTTATAAATGCTACCAACAGTCCAGTAGATTCACTATCAGTGATATTAGCGTATTTATTTAGTTCCTTCGAAGAATTATTTAGTATAGAAGTCAAAGCAGGACTAGAGGGATTTGAGGATAGAGTTATAGCCTATAGCGAAGAGTTTATAAATGTCAAAAGAAATAAAAATGTAGCAAAAATATATGAAGATAAATGTAATGAAATAAGTGAACGATTATCCCAAATGGGAAGAAATGATAATATATATATGTATTGGAGTTTAAACGATTTAGGATTATTACTAAGAGATGTTGAACAAGAATGGATAGCCAATGAAAAAAGCTTACTTGATATTATATTCTTAGCTACAGATATAATAAATAGCATTAAAAATATTAATTTAAAGATTATCATGGATGAAGATGTATATGAAAATATTAATAATTATGATATGTCTATATTAGCGGGCATAAACTCTAATATATTAAACTTATCTTTAAAATCAGAAAATAAAGATGCTCTTAGAGACATAATAACTGAAATACTAGATAAAAGTATAATGTACTTAAATAACAGTGTCATGCGTTCTGAAACAATATTGAGAGATTTAAATTTATCAAAGGAAGATGATATAAACTTAAATTTAGTATATTGTGAAAGAATTGTTGAAAATAGCTATTCTAAAACCCTTGCAGCATGGTTAGCTGAAAGGTTAATTTATGTTGAGGATTTAAGCAAGGAAGTTATATTAGATGTTATAGCTAAGGCTGCTGAAATAGAGAAATCTAATGAAAATTATAAAAGAAATAGTATTATTACATTTGAAAGCTTCAAAAAGGCATTAGAGGATGAAGAATAATAAAATATAATTTTTATATATTTTAATTTATATGTTTTCAGTATGTTATAATTATGATGATCTATATTATTGAAAGAATAAGAAAGAGTGGTACAGTATATGGGAAATGATATTATATATAATAAAATATCAGATGAATTGTGCACAAAAAGCTTAAACATATGGTTGGTTTTAGAAATATAGCTGTTCACAACTATCAAGAAGTTAGTCTTAAAGTTATTAAAATGATAATAGAAAAGCATATATATGATTTTAATGAGTTTATATATGCAATTAATAAATTAATATAGAATAGATGTCTTTTCCTGTCGGAAAAAACTTTTAAAAAAAATCATGTTTTTTACGTAAAAATCGTAAAAAACATGATTTTTTTCGTATTTATATATTAGAAGGATAATTACATAATGTTTATTAATTACCTAGAAATTTTATATATAAATTGAGAAAGGAGTTTTCTTATGGAAAGAAAGAATTTTACTGTAATTGATAATTGGATTTTAGAAAGTGAGGATTTAAATATTGAGGAAAAGTATTTTCTTATAGCTTTAAAGAAATTTGATCATAGAAATTGTGGAGAGGTTTTTCCAAGTTATAAATCATTAATGATGATTTGTAGTACAAAAAGAAAGGCAAAGATTTCTAAGTTAATTAAAGCTTTAGTTGAAAAGGGATATATTGAAAAGAAAATTATAAAAAGAGTTAATCATTATTATTTTAAAAAAGATTTTTAGTTAGGGGGAGAGTTTATGGGGATGATGAATTACATGGTAAGTGAGGAAGCTATATTTTTAGATGAAAGGTTAAATGCAGAGGAAAAGTATTTTTTAATTGGTTTATGGTCTTTAGATAGAAGTAGAGTTGGAGTTGTTGAAGTTACTTATAAAGATATTATGGATTTTATAAAAATAAGAAGTAGGTCTAAGATTTCAAAACTTCTTTCAAACTTAAAAACCAAGGGTTATATTGAAATGATGAAAACAGGAAGAGCTACTAGATATTTTCTTTATAAGGGATATTTATTTTATAAAAGTTTGGTAGAGAAGACTTTGAATATAGGTGGACAAGAGTTTAAGAAAGTGAAAAATAATAGTGAAGAAAATATAGAAGATAAAGTAGATGTAGAAGTATCAAAAGATAATAATATAACTAAAGATAAGGTAAATAAAAAAGTAACAGAAGATAAAAATGTAAGTAAGAATGAATATGATGATGGAGGTATTAATGGAATATCTAATATGAAAAATTCAAATGAAAAGTACTCTAAAGCCTCTGAAATAGGTGAAGTTCTTCAAAGTCTTAATGGTAAAACATCAGATGTATCTATGGTTTCTAAAGTTGGAACCCATAATGGTTCTATAGATGAAACCCTAAAAATACAAGAAAAAAACAATAATATATATATAAGGATTATTGAGTGTTGGAACTCTTGTAACATAAATGGCAAAGAGGAGTTAAGTTTAAAAAATAAGCTTGCTATGGAAAAAGCTTTACTTAACTTTTCAGTTTATGAAATTATTGATGGCATATCTCATTATTCAGAAATTCTTAAAAGTAAATATTACTATAGCTTTGTATGGTCTTTAAAGAGCTTTTTAGTTAAAGACAATGGTATTAAAAGATTTGTTGATAAAGGGGATTTGTGGAATCAATATTCTTTGAAGTTTAAGAATAAAGATAAATTTAAAAAGAAAATGGACTTTACTAAGTATATATATTAATAGGCTGTAGGAGGAAATATTTATGCTTACAAATCAAGAGGTTATATTAGAGCAAGAGATTTTAGGAGGAATATTTAATAATAGCAAGTTGCTTTTAAAGGCTAAAGAGAGGATAAGCCCTTTTATGTTTAGAATTGCAACTCATAAAAAGATGTATGAGTATATTTTAAGAATGTCTGAAGAGGGGAAGGCCATAGACACTATAAACTTTCTTGAAAATTATAAAGAGGTTACTAAAGAAATAGGTGGAGTAACTTATATTACCCAAGTTGCAACATGTTCAAGTAGTGATGAAAATTTTATAACTAAGCTAGAGCTTTTAGTTGAAAATCATAAAAGAAATGAGCTTTTATCCCTTATCCAAAAATTAAATCACAATTTATCAACAGCAAATATGATTGAACATGTGGAAAACACCTTAGCTTCTGTGTATAAATCTTCCATAAAGAAAGAAGTTGACATAGTAAGTCCTTATGAAAACTACTTAGATTGGCTTTATAACAATAATGGGGAAAATGGATTTGAAAGCGGTCTTAATAAACTTGATAAGATGCTTTGTAATTTCCAAAGAGGTCGTCTTATAACTTTCTTTTCAAGAAGTGGAGTTGGAAAAACTACAATGTCATTACAAATTGCTTTAAATATGGCTATGAATGGGCAAAAAATAATTTATTGTAGTGGAGAAATGAGCAATACAGAAGTTTTTAATAAAATGTCAGCAAGTTATTGTTATATAAAATATGCTGATATTTCTAATAGAACATCCATTCTAGAAGAGAAGAAGGACAAGATCAACTTTCTTGTAACTAAGCTTCTTAGCAATGATTTTTACGTTACTAATGAAACTAATGTAGATGCTTTAATAGATGAAATTAAACTATATAAGCTAGAGCATGGCTTAGATATTATATTTGTTGATTATATTAATAAATATATAGGTGGAGTTTCAGGAAATTCATTAACAGAAAAGCTTGGAACAATTTCATCAAAATTCAAAACTCTAGCTATGAATGAAAATATCTGCGTAGTACTTTTAGCACAAGCAAATAGAGGGGTTGATAGAAATATTTCAGATAATATCTGTGATAAGATATCAGAAAGTGATATACAAGATAGTGCAAGAATAGAACAAGATAGCGATCAAGTTATAGCCCTTTATAGAAATAAAAAATTAGAAAATCCAGCATATAGAGATGAAATGAGTATAGAAGGAAAAGTTAATTACAACTCTAAAAGCGCCGACGAAAATCCAAACTGCATAAATGCAATGATACTAAAAAACAGACACGGAGAAAAAGGAATGGTGGGATTGCGGTGGTTTGGGGAGTATTCGAGAATTGAGAATATGTTTTAGATGAAAGTTTGTAGAGTATGAAGTAGTTAAGCAAATACATTCAAGAAAGCTATATTAAAGTTGTATTTATAAAACTCTAGGGTCCATAATAATGTCTCTTTCATGTGTCACCTAACTAATCTCTTCAGTAGTATTATTTCTACAAGTTTATTTATAGTAAACTAAAAAACTATATTTTTTCAAGTTTTAATATCTTATAAATGGCTTAAAATCGTTAATTTTAATTTCTTAGTGAAAATTACTTTTAATGAAATTTACAAAATTATGGGATCTTAATTTATAATTTGAAGCTTCATAAATATAGCTTTAAAATTTAATATTTAAGTTACAAGTTATGACAAAAAAATAAATTATAATAATGTATAATTAAACAGAAATATATAATATGTTAAGTTAATATGAGTACAAATTCTGTATAATAAAAGCCATTTTTTATATTATGGTTATAAAATTTAAAAATAATGTAGAAGATGTAGAAAAGTTTATGTAGTACACTTATTTAAATTGGTTTTGGTTGAAAACATATTATATGACATTTAATATAATTTGTATATTAAGTCCAATTATAATTAATGTTTATGATGTAAAGAAGAAGTCAGAATTTTATAGTGATGCTTCTATGCTGATTCTTAAGATATTAATGACTATAATTATGATTTTATTTGATATATATATATTTTTTTATTTATTACCAAAAGTGATAATGAAAATATTTAAGAAACTTTCTATTAAACATTATAAAAACAAGCCAATTTTTTCAGCTGAAAAGACAGTGTTAGTGAAGGATGATTCTATAGAAGTTACATATGATAATAAAAAGTTAATTATTCCATTAAAAGAAAATATTTTTGCACATGAGTTTAAAGGAAATATAATTATAGCATCTATTTTTCTTAAGAATAAAATAAATAAAGTTTATCCTGTTATAATTCCAGTAACAGCATTTGAAAATGAAGAAAATAAAGATGAATTTATTAGAAATATTAATGAAAAAGGATGTTTTATTGGGACAAAAGTAAATAGTTAGGCATTATTCTAAATCAAGATTCTATGAGGTTTTAGAAGACATGTATAATGTTAGCTTAATGTTTATATACTTTATTGATTAAAGTAACATATAATTATTTTTTTAATTATACTGTATTGGAGTTTTTATTATGTATTTAATGAAAAATATAAAACAAATTTTTGATTATAAAATTAAAGAATTTCTAGCATTATCGGGAGGGTTAACATTAATCTTTTTACTTACAAGATTAGATACACCAGATTTTATTGATGGGTATATGCTAGCTATTTTAATTACCATTTCTATGATGGGAAGATATAATTTTGTTTCAGAACATATAGTAAAAGAAGATTCTATTTACTTAAAAAAACATAAGGCAACCTTAAAATATATTATATCAAAAAATCTAGTTACACTTTTTTTAGTTATGATATTAGTTTTTATAGTTTTCTTACTAGAATTTATAATAACTAAAGCAACTTTATCCTATGAATTCTATTTTAAAAGTTTAATTTTATCTATATTAACAATGGCTTTTAATAATATTATTTTCATGTTTAATAATAAACCTGAAAAATCAAGCTCAGCTGAATTTGATGAGTGGACTAGTATTGTTTTAGGCTTTAAGAGTTTAATTAATAGTTTGCCATCTATTTTAATTGTATTTATAATACTGTATTTTAATAAATATTTATATAACATAAACATGTATGATGCTTTAATAGTTGAGATAATGTCAATTATTTTATTAAATTTTAAGTTGAAAAGCGAGTATAAATAATATATTAAAATTAATTATTCAAATATTAATCTTTATTTATAGATTAGATTAAAGTAATAATAAAAGCCAATGTTTAATATAGCATTGGCTTTTATGTTGACTAAAGATGGATTTAACCATAAGATAACTATCTATATTTCAAAAGTCTTGTTGTCAATGAAAATCATAGAATAACAAACATATAGCTTAAGACTTTAAAATATCTGTATAAGAAATGTGACCATCCATATTTAGTTACTTAACTTTGTTTTACAAAAGTTTGAAGATTATTCACCAGCCAGAACCTTCTTTAGACTTTCATCTATAGCCTCAGAGTCTTCAGGATGATTCATAAGCAATTCAGTTGACTTCATAATAGCAGCAGAATGTGAAGTTTGTACTGATTGTTTTACTTTAGAATCATCAATAGAATCAATGTAATCTTCTTGTTTCTGCCAAGCTTCTTTTATTAAGTCATAATAATCTTTTTCATTTGCTTCTTGGTGCGTATCTTTTTGTACATCCTCATCCTCTTGTTTACTTTCTACTGCATTTTCAACAGAGGGATGTGTATTTTTTTGTACATCCTCTTGTTTGCTTTCTACTACGTTTTCAACAGAAGGATTTGTAGTTTTTACACTTTCTTTTACCGAATTTTGAGTGCTGCTAACAAATTGGCTTGTACTTGATTTAGAAGAATTATCTTCTTCTGATGAATTCTTTTTTTGTCCACATGAGACAAGTGATAGAGATAATAACAATAATCCTAATTTCAAAAATAGCTTTTTATTCATTTCAAATCTCCTTAAAATAGATATTTCATTTTTGTTAGAAATATATCGACAGATTTATTTTAAATCAATATTAAAAGAAAATGAAGTAATATGATTTTCTATATTCATTTTAACAATGAACACCATTATAATTAATACTTGAAAAAATTGCAATTTATTTATTTTTTATGTATAATTTTCATGTGAAAAATAAATTATATTAATTTTTTAGAAAAAATATAACCTAGTATATTTATTTGAATTGAGAAAAAGTAATAAAGAGAACTTTTAAAATGGGAGGATTATATGAAATTACAAAGGATAATAAAAATTAAATGTTATGAAAGCTTAATTTTTATTTCAATTTTTTTATTAACTATAGTATCTAATAGCATTTATGAGGCTGTTTCATTACAAAAAAATTTAAATTCACAGCATATAGATACTGGATTTATACAATTGAAGGATAATTATGATGGATTTAAAGGAAGACTATCAATTATAGAATTTTTTAATGAACCTAATTCTTTAGATAAAATGAAAAAGTTATACATAGATATCGCTAATGATAATAATTTGAAGTATTATGAAATATTAAAGCAACCTTTAACGTATATCGGAGAGTATAAAGGTAACCCCATATGTACTAAAGGTGAAGAGTTTATTAATAAAGAAGTAGATGGAAAGCTTATGACTACAGTAAATTCATTGCAAATAGGTTATAAAACTAGTAATTATTTAAATATGAAGGATAAAATCGAATGTGGAGAATATTTCTCGGGGGATGATTATCTTTTAGATGAAAGTAAGGCAGTTCCAGTGGTTTTAGGTTATTCATATTTAGAGAATTATAATATAGGAGATTATATTCAATGTGATTATTTATTTTTAAACCTTAAATTAAAAGTTATTGGATTTCTAAAAAAAGATAGTAAATTTTCTATAGAATACGAAAATTTCTTAGATGATAAAATTATTATGCCTTCATTAAATATAGAAAGTGATAATTTTTCAGACAGTAAATTTACTAAGATATTATATTCTTTAAAAAATACTGGCTATATTCCATATGATAATGACAGTGAATATAATTATATAACAACCACAGTTGATAATATAGTTGATAAATTAGATATTGATTGGACTTATCGTGGCAGAGTAGAAAACCCATTTAAAGAAAATCCAGTTAATATTTCTGTTAAAGCAAGTAAAATTATAAAAATATCCTCATGGATTTTATCATTAATTTTATTAATATTAATTTTTATTTTAGAGAAAAAAAGATGTGATTTTGAAGATTTTAGCCTAAATAAAAGGGATCGCCTTATAATGAAGACAAAAATTTTCGGGGGTACACTTCTACAAATAATATTACTATATATAATTACATGTTTTATATTGTGGGTTTGTTTTAGAAGTAATGTTATATATTTTACGCTAAAGAACATACAAATAAGAGTGTTTCCAATTATGTTACTTGGCTTTATTATTATAGTTTATATAAATAACTTACACATAGAAAAGTCAGTAAAGGAGTGATTTATATGAACATTATTAGTACAGCTATTTTTGGAGCTATTCCATTTTATATATCAGCAATTCCAATAATATTATTAAATATGCTTTTAATTAGTGAAAAAAGAGCATTGCTAAATATTAGATTTGAATTAAAAGAAAAAATAGCTATCCTTGGATTCATACTAAGTATAATATTTGTTTTAGGTATTACAATAGGAAATAATTCTTCTGCCTCTTTCGATATGGTAAGATTGAGGAGTATAAATATAATCCCTTTTAAGGGTATGAACGTTCAGTATTTATTTGCACTTAAGGGAGATATGTATTCTATAGTAAATCTCTTTGGAAATATTCTTATCTTTATTCCATTTGGTTTTTTTCTATCAATATATTATAAAGATGATGCAAAAGAGAGGTTTAAAATTATAATAACTGCAATGATTATATCTTTCTTTATAGAATTTTTACAGTTATTTATAGGACGTGCTGTAGATATAAACGATATAATTTTAAATACAACAGGAGTACTTTTAGGTAGAATTATATTCCGATATTTTAATATTATATTTGGAAATATCTTAAATACTATTAATTTAAGATGTATAAATATATCTAATAATAAAGGAGTAAAAAGAATAAGGATACTACAGTTATTTCTTTGGATTATTTTTCTTGTATTTAATTTGATGTAAATTAAATATAACTAATAGTATAATAATATTTAATGTTATGTTAAGTAAATCTTTACTATATCCAAGAGTAAATTTCAAAAAACTATAAAAATTTAATCTATACATATTATATATGTGTAGTACACATTAATAATAAAGTCCAGCAAATTACTTGCTGGACTTCAATTTTTTATAATTTTAAATTATGAAATAAAGACTCTATTTATGCTTTTTCTCAATAAAACATTTATTATTCCCATAGAAAATATTAAAACACCAATTAGGTTTTTAATAAAAAAAGATAACATATAGCTAAGTGGTTATACTAGGTGTAGATTTTAATGAAACATTATTTTGAAATTCACCTAAAAGTAAACGTTTAAATATCTTAAATCTTCTAAGTATATATATAGAAAATGGTAAGCAAAAACTTCCTACTATCATATTACTTATAAAAAATATATTGTAGTTAGAAATTTTTAATATTTTAGTTATTAATATCATTGAAGTTATTTGAAAAAACCATGAAAAAAGGTAAATGTCCATAGAGTATTGTCCTAAATAGGATAATGTACTGCAGACTTTTAAATTTTTAATCTTTTCTATAAGCATAAGTATTAGAATCATACCACATAATCCACAAAGAAAATTTAAAGTGCTTAAAAGATATTTTGATATAAATATTCCATTAGTTATTATATATGAATAAGAAAAAATACAGATTGCAGAAATAATAAAGAGAGTTATTTTTTTAAAGGTAGAAATCATTTTAAATATATTATTTTTATTAGCTTGATAATATGTTCTAAAATAAAGTCCTATAAGAAAATATACTAAAAAGAAGTTTATTCTACTAATAGATAAAAAGTTTATGTATTTAGGTGTAAAGATATTTAGCAATAATGATAAGGTAATTGTTAGCTTTAGTGGTAGCTTAACAATAAATGGTGCAAGTATAGCAATAAAAAATAAAGTGTATAAAAACCAAAGAGCTCCCATAATTCCATCTTCAGGATATAAAAATATTGTTTTAATCCTATCTAGTAAAGTACTAGTAGATACCGGTTCATTAAGTACTTGTTTAAAAGCAATAATTATAAAATTAGTTATAAAAGAAAATATTAAAAATGGAACTCCTAATCTGTAAAACTTAGTTTTTATAAAAGATAAGTATTCTTTATTTAAATTCATATTAATAATTTTGTATGATAAAAAACCAGATACTAAAAAAAATAATGGCATATGAATAGAGTAAATTAATTGTACCATGAATTCATAAGTATAAGGTCTTTGTAAAAAAGATGGTGTAGAAGCATGTCCTATAAAAACTAATAGTATTGCTATTCCTTTAATATAATTAATTTCTTTGATAGTATTTTCTTTTATCATATAAGTTATGTCCTCCTAAAAATAAGTTGATAAAAATTTATATTATCTATTTGAATTTTATTTCTGCCAATTTACATCTTTCTTTTCTTCTAATTATTTAATCTGTAGTCTAACTAAAAAAGGATCTGCCTTTAACTAACTAATAAAAGAGCCCAACAAATCTTTAATCTTTCTCGAAATTGAATTACATTTATATAAAATTATATCATTAAATACAACTTTTTCATATAATTTGAAGAGAAAATTTATAATAATTTAATTTTTTTTATATAAAAAAGTATTTTAATGGTGATTTTCAAATTAGTAATTATATAAGAATTTGTTAAATCAATAATAAATTTTATAATTTTTATTGCAAATTTAATATGGGTATTAAAGAGGAGTTTTAAAAAATAGCTTAATAATTTTAAGCTATTAATTTTACTAATGATAAAAATAATGAGGTAAGTATAAATGAGAAAAATAAAACCTTTGAATGATTTTATATTTCTGAAACTACATTAAAGTAGTTGATGAGTTTGGATACAGCAATAGAAAAAGCTGAACAAAAAATCGAATATTTAAGTAGTGATGAAGAAGTAATGAGGATTTATTATGAGAGAGAAAGGTCACTTCATGAAAGGGCAAATATGATTAACTCAGCAGAAGCAAGAGTAATAGAACAAGGGAAAAAAGAAGAAAAGAAAAATATACCAAGTGAAATATTATCAGTTGTAAAGTGTTTATATTCAGATTGGGATTATTTCTTTTATATATTATCTAATTTGTCTTTTTAGTAGTTATGGCTTTATATAGATTAAATGTAATTAAAGCAATTAAACAAATTAAAATTAAGTAAATATAGGGTAATGAATTCATGAAATAATCTGTATTTGCATTTTGTGGTAATCTTGAGTCATTATCTATTTTTATAGTAATAAGAAAGCTGACAAGTATAATTATTGATGTGAAAGTGTTAAATAAATATCCTTTTTTAAAGATCTTCATAGTGCACCATCCTTTTTCATTTCACTGGCAAATAGTTTTATAAATATAATCCTATATTAGTATATATATTCAATATTAACATATTTTACCAAAAGTGTGTTATTAATTTTATATAAATTTTTTATTTGTTTTATATTTAAAACCTTTCAGCAACTGTAAGTGTTTTATATTATAAACTCCATTTATAATAAGTATATAGATAAGAATTAGTAACAGTTAGATTCCGGAGTTTTATTTGTTAGATATAAAGTTATGAAGTGAAAGGTGATTATAATGATAGAGAGAATATTAGAAGTTAAAAACTTAAAAAAATATTATGGTAAAAAAGATTTTGAAACTAAGGCTTTAGATGGAATTAGTTTTCAGGTAATGAATGGTGAATTCATTGGAATTATGGGAAGCAGTGGATCAGGAAAAACAACACTTCTTAATTGTATTGCAACTACAACTCATCCTACTGAAGGCAATATTTTATTAAAGGGAGAGAGAATAGAAGACTTTAAAGGAAATAAATTAGCAGATTATAGAGGAAATAAGATAGGTTATTTATTTCAAAACTTTGAGCTACTAGAAAATTTGACTGCAAAGGAAAATATTCTACTTCCAATGGCTATTCACAATAAATTGAAGAAAAATAGTAATATAGAATTAGAAAAGTTAGCAGAGTATATGGAGATTACAGATGTATTAGATAAATTTCCTAATGAAATTTCAGGTGGACAAAAGCAACGTGTTGCAGCAGCAAGAGCTTTAATTTTAAATCCACAAATTATTCTTGCAGATGAACCTACAGGAGCATTAGATTCTAAAAATGCAAAAGCATTAATGCAAAAACTATCTGATTTAAATGAGGATGAAAAAACAACTATTTTAATGGTTACTCATGATGCAAATGTAGCTAGCTTTTGTTCAAGAATTTTATTTATACAAGATGGAAAGCTTTTTCATGAGCTAAGACGTAAAAAGCCAGAAGAATCTAGGCAAGATTTTTATGAAAGAATACTTCTAGTTATGGCACAACTAGGAGGTGGAAGTGCAAATGTTTTATGATTTAGTTAAGAGAAATAGTAAGCGAAATAGAAAAGAAAATGGGTTATTTTTTGTATCATTAATTATATCTATTGTTGCATTTTATATTATTTTATCTCTTGAAAAACAAGATGTTATTATATTTTTAAAGACTATGGAAAGTGAAGCACTAAACAAGTTATTTTTATTGATTCCATCTTTATATGGATTATCATTATTTATCTTATTTTTTCTTGTATATTTTGCAGGGAAATATCAACTAGAAAGAAGAAATAAAGAACTTGGAATGTATTTAATGCTTGGTATGAAGCGTAGTAAGTTATTATTAATGCTTTTTGCAGAAGAGTTATGGAATAGTATATTGTCAGTACTAATTGGTATTCCAGTTGCAATCTGTATATCTGAAATTATTAGTTTAGTAACAGCTAAAGTTATAGGGTTAGGTATAATAGGACATAATTTTTCATTTTCATTTTCAGCAATTATAGGAACTATTATAGGATATTTTATTATTAGATTTATAGCACTTATTATTTTAAGTGGTAAATTTTCAAGAAAAGAGGTTACCGAATTACTTTCAGAATCTCAAGGAGAAAAGAAAAGAAAAATAAATAAAGTAATTGTTATTATTAAATTAGTTTTAGGAGTAATATTACTTACAGTTGCATTTATTATAGCAATTAAGGGAGTTTCATGGGGAAGTATAAAGCTTATGGGGATTACACTAATATTAGGACTTATTGGAACTTTACTATTATTTCAAGGTATAGGTGTATTATTTGAAGTAATTCTTAAAAATAAAACTAACATAAATGAATTAAATATGTTTACCTTTAGACAATTGCAAGAATCAGTATTTTTAAAGCCAAATACTTTAGCTATTTCATCACTTTTAATTTTAATGGCAATTAGTTGTTTTGCATATGGTATTCCAGTAGGATACTTATTTAATTCAAAGCAATCTCATGTTATAGACTACACATTTGAAGCAGAATATAAGGATGTGGAGTCAGTAATAAATAAGTTAGATTTAAATGAGTATATTGATGGCATATATGCTATGAATTTAGGAATGTTTCATGGTGACAATAGTTTTTCAGCAAAAGATTTGATAAGTGTAATAGAAAATCAAAAGAATGAAGAGGGTAAAGATACTTTATTAAACAACCTTCAATATATGGATAGTCCGTATTTAATTTCTGTAACTTCATATAATAAGCTTTTAGAGTTACAAGGAAAGGAAAAAATTATATTAAAGGATAATGAGGTAGCTCTTTATAATGATCCTAAGTTTAAAGTTGGAGATTTAATTGAAAATGCTTTAAAAGAAAGACCTACTTTATATTTTGATAGAGAAGAATATAAGTTAATAGATAAATGTTATACTGATAGCGTTGTAACAGATAAATTAATTACTATTAGCTATGGTTTAATAGTTACAGAAGAAGTTTTTAACAAATATACTAGTGAAAATAATGTTAGCACTTATTGGAATGCAACTTTAAATAAGGAATTTGTTAAGGAAAATGGGTTAATGCAAGCTATTAGTAAAGTTAATGAAAAACTTAATACTACTGATATACTTTATGAAAGTTATCTTCAAAATATAGGAAGAGAGTTGTTTTATACTGTTGCAGCAAGTTATGTAACTATTTATTTAGCAGTTATTTTTCTAATAATAGCTAATACAGTTATGGGAGTACAATTTTTAATGCATCAACAAAAAACAAAAAAGAGGTATCAATCATTAACATATTTAGGTGCAAGCTATGAAGTGCTATGTAAATCTGCAAGAAGTCAAATTACTTGGTATTTTTCACTACCAATAGCAATTGCAGCAATAAGTAGTATATTTGCAGTAAGAGCATTATTTACAGGTATTGTGACAACAAGAATGAAGGAACAAGTTGGTAAACTAATGGTTATTTCAATTTGTGTTGTTGTCTTAATATGTGTGATAGAATTAATTTATATGCAATTTGTAAAGAAAAGCAGTGATAAAAATATTTTAAAGATAATGGATATAAAAAGAGAAGATAATTAGAGGTGATAATGGTGAAGAAGATTTTAATTGTAGAAGATGAACTTTTTATGAGAGAGGAACTTCAGTATATTTTAGAAAAGGAAGGTTATGATACCTTTTGTATAACGAAGTTTTCAAATCCAATAGATGAGATTATAGCTGCTTCACCAGACCTTGTATTATTAGATTTAAATTTACCTAGAATATCTGGGTTTGAAATTTGTAAGGGAATTAGACAGAAAAGTAATGTACCAATACTTGTTTTAACAGGTAGAGATCAAATGAAAGATGAATTACATGCTCTTGATATTGGTGCAGATGAATATATAAATAAACCTTGCCATAAAGAACGTTTATTAGCAAGAATAACAAATTTATTACGTCGTTTAGATGATAGAAAGAACTTTGTAGAAATAAAGGACATTAGTTTAGATTTACAAACCTATACTATTAACGTTAAAGGTAAAGCTATGATTTTACCTGATAATCAGGGAAAGATTATGAAGCTATTACTTGAAAATTATCCAAAGCTTGTTACTAAGGAGATGCTATTTAAGAGTCTTTGGGGTACAACAGAATATATAGATGAAAATGCTCTTCATGTTAATATGACTAGGTTAAAGAAATCATTACATAATTTAGATACTCATTATAAGATAAGTACAATTAGGGGGAAAGGTTACTCCTTAGAGCCTATAGGAGATAAGAGTAATGATTAGAAAGTTAAAAGGAATATTTCAAAAAAATAGACTTTGGATTATTGTTATATTTACATTGAACTTTATATTTGGAGTATTGCTATGGTTAAGTAATGATAAAGCTTTTATTTATATTTTTCCTACAATGATTATTGGTTCTTTAATTTTATATTGTGCTACAGCATTTAGTATTTATAAAAATGACTTAAAAAGAGAACAAGCAATTAGAAGGTTTTTAGATGAGCCAACTAAAGATGTGGAAAATGAAATTATTAGCTTATTTAATTACGAAGAAGTAGAAGTAATAAAAGATATAGGTGAAATTTTAAGGCAAAATCAAAATACTATAAATACTCATAAGAGAGGAATTGATGAGTATGAAGAATATATAGAGGCTTGGGCACATGAGATAAAAACTCCTTTAGGGCTAATGACCTTTGTACTAGATAATAGAAAAGAAGAAATATCACCTATAGTATATAAAAGACTACAATATGTAAGAACAAAAATGCAAGAGGATATAGAAAGAATGCTATATTATGCAAGGCTAAAATCCACTTGTAATGATTACTTTTTCAAAGAGTTATCATTACAAGAGAGTTGTATAGAAGTAATTGAAGAATATAAAGTAATATTACAGGAAAAATCTATAGATGTAATACTAGACATTGGGGATTATAAAGTACTATCTGATAAAAGAGGAATTCAATTTATTATAAGGCAAATAATTAGTAATTCAGTAAAATATAAAAATATCGAAATAAGTGATCCACATATAGTTATTACTTCATATGAAAATGAGAAAAATATAATCCTTACTATAAGAGATAATGGAATAGGAGTTAAGGAATATGATATACCATTTATATTTGAAAAAGCTTTCACAGGTGAAATTGGAGAGCAAAGAAAAAACTCAACAGGAATGGGATTATATCTAGCAAAACAAATGGCTAAAAATTTAAAAATAACCTTAGAAGTAAATAATAATTATACCCATGGGTTTGAAATTTCATTATTATTTCCTAAGGTAATTCATTGAATCCTTCTAGGCAGTATTTTATATGAAAAATAAAGATATTAATTTATATGATATTTTCACAAGATATTCCTATAATGATATTATGAAATTGCTTGAAAGCTCAAAAAGCAAAGAAGAAAAAGACTTTTATGCGAATTTATAAAACATCATATTACAACGAGAACAAATGAAGGTTATAGATAAGTAATATAAAACAGGCAAAAGAAAAAGGATTTTATGTTACCATGAATTTTAATAATAAGTAGTAGAAGTTAAGCAAATTTTACTGCTTATTTTTTTATGAAAATATATAATTAAAACTTGAATTTGAAATATTACTAACTATATTGTATATGTGAAAGTATATAGTTTTTAATAAAATTGGATTTTAAAATGTAATGATAAAAGTTTGGATAACGCCTACAGGGGGTGGCTATAATAGCAGCATTCCTTGTGGTGTTTTTTTATAATTAAACAAGATATATAAATAAAAAGCAGTAGATAAACATTTGACATATATATCATTTATTGATATAGTACATTTAATGATATATCAATAAATGATATAATGATAGGAAGGAGAATTTTATGCCAAGAAAAGATTCTATTGATATTGGGGAACTAACAGATTCTGCTTTTTATATTTTATCTAGTGTCATTGAGGAAAAGCACGGATACCTAATTATGAAAACTATTGAGAACCTTACTAATAATGAAGTTACTATTGGTCCTGCATCACTTTATACAACACTTAAAAAGCTTTTATCAGCAGATTTAGTGGAATTAAGTTCTGGTACAGATGAAAATAAAAAAGTATATAAAATAACAAATAAAGGACGAGAGATGCTCATAAAAGAGATTGAGCGTAAAAAGCAGATGGTTAAATTTGCTGAAAATTTTTTAAAGTAGAAAAGGAGGGTATTCATGAAAAAGAAATATGTAATGATTAGAGGACTTGCATTTAGTGAAGAAGATGATATGGAAAAACTAAAAAATTATGCAAGTCAAGGTTGGATATTAGAAGACATAGTAGTAGGAATTTTCTATAAACTAAGAAAAGATAAGCCTCAAAACATAGTATATAACCTAGATTACCAAACAGAGACAAATGAAGAATACTTCACTATGTTTAAAGAGGCTGGATGGAAACTTGTTGTTTCTATAGAAAATTATATGCACATTTTTTCAGCACAAGTTGGAACTAAACCAATTTATAGTGATTGTGAATCAGAAATAGATAAATATACAAGTATAAGAAATACAACAAGAAAAGGAACTCTATATTCTTTAATAATAGCTATAGCATTAATGGGGTTACTAGTTGTTTCCTTAATGGTTATTAAACCTATATTTCTGATTATCCTTGGATTATTAATAATTGATATATTTATATTTGTATTTAATTTTATGCCTTATTTAGCATATAATTCAAGAATCAAGCAAATAAAAAAGTATGGTAAATGTAACAGTAAAACAATAGATAATAAAATTTCATGGAAATTATATGGAATTGCAGGCGTTTTATGGTTAGCTATAGGAATATGGCATTTAATTGGAGAACTATATTTTTCTTCAGTATTTTTTATAATTTTTGGTGCTTTTTTTATTTTTTTAAGTTCATCTTACTTTAAGAAATATAAAAAGTCTTTATAAATTATATACAAATTAAAGAATATTAAGATAGTATAACAATACCAAGTAACATCAGGTTTGATATTATATAAATAAATAGGAATTTGTATGGATAAAGATATATTTAAAAGGATATAAAGTTATGGAGTTTAGTAAATTATATGAAATTGCAAAAGCTACATTAAATCCACGTGAGTTATCACGTAGTGCTTATGCAGCCTCTGTAGCAGCAGCCATACTTACAGAAAAGGGGAATGTATATAAGGGAGTTTGTATTGATACACCATCTTCAATGGGATTTTGTGCTGAACATGCAACAATTGCTACTATGATAACAGCAGGAGAAAGTTGTATAGTAAAAATGGTAGCTGTTTATCGTTCAGGTGAAATAGTTGCACCTTGCGGACGCTGTAGAGAATTTATAAATCAGATTGATTATAATAATTATAAATGTGAAGTAATGTTAAAGGATAAAATTCTTACAATATCAGATTTACTTCCAGAACCATGGAACTAATAACATAATGGATAACTATGACGATAAATTCCAATTTGTATAGTAGATTTGATGAACAATATTATAAAATAAATCTAAAATATAAATATATATTATAGTTAAGAATGATATTTGAATAAAGACATTACTTACAATAAACTTCTATGTGTAATTAGATTGCATATAGAAGTTTTTATATTTTAGGGAGGATTGATGCTGAAGAAGATTTATAAGGAAAATATAGATTAGAAAAGAATAAATACTGAGCAAATTTTACTGCTTATTTTTTATGAAAATATATAATTAAAACTTGAATTTGAAATATTATTAACTATATTTATATGTGAAAGTATATAGTTTTTTTACTTACAGTAAGGTGAAGCATATTTGTGGAGAAGCAAAATTAGTAGAAATATGAAAAAGATATAAAGCTAATGATATCAATAGGATTTCTGGTTTATGTTATAATTAAAAGGTAATTATTTGAATATGTATATTATACAAACATACATATTAGGGAACTTAAGGAGATTGGAGATGGATTTGGATAAAAAAAATATTATAACAATAATTAATGATAAGATTGATTATTCATTTTTATCGATGTGTAATGATGCTAAACTAATATATGTTAATGGATCTGGTAAGTTAAAGACATCTACTAGCATTGTTGAGGATTCATATTATGGAATGCGTTACTTGAAACAGATAACTCTTAATGATATTCCCTTAGTGAAAATTAATTCTCCATCTTGTCCAACCTGCAAATGTATATTATCTCTAGGTTTAGGAATTAATAAAGTAAATTCACATGAACTCATGGAAATTAGTAATAAAATTAATAGTAATTTTATTAGTTTGGAAACATCAATTAATGATTTAGAATCATTATTGTCATTATTAGAAAGTGGGTTATATGTAATAGCAGATATTTTATGCTATCCGACAGATGGAGATGGAAATTTCTTTTGGAATATACCAAACAGACCAACTGAATATTCAGGAACAGTAGGTGTTTTATTGCCTGAAGATGACTATAACTATGTTGATGGTGAGCCAGTATTTCTGTATCCAACTGAAGATACAAGTTGTTTTAATGAAGAAAGAGTTGAATACTACCTAAATACAATAAATAATTCTGAATCACCACCAAGAGCAATAGTTTATAACTTTAAAGAGTTTATGAGCTTCATTATTGATGGTCATCATAAGACTTGTGCTGCATCTATTTTAAGAAGGCCAGTAAATTGTATAGCTATAATACCAGTTTCAGCATATGAATATAGAAAAAATGGGGACGAAATGCTTATAGATAGCTTGTGTTTTTCTAATATTAGAATAAATAGCAATGATATACCAGTACAATATCTTACTCAAAAGTCTAAGAAGGAATTTTTGGTTGACAAAAATAAAGTGGAATTAAGTGAAGGAAGATTTAAGAATACATCTTGGGCGCAAAAGTATTTGGATTCTTCCAAATATTATCCTACAGTAGAAGAGTATGCTGAGATGATATCAAGTGAAGTATACAATATTTCAGATGAATTAATTGAGGAATGTCTTGAAAATCTCAATAATGAGAATCAAAAAAGAATGAAAAAAATACTTTTTTATCTTAGTAATAGGGAGGATATTCGTCTTAAAAAGATAGCTATTATTTGTGCTAAAAAATTAGGTGATTGTAAGTTGAAGGTACAGGCATTTAAAATATTATCAAATATTAAAGATGATACTGAGATTGAAGAATTATTTATTGACTATTTAATTGAAAATGAAGATAAGCATAGTATATTAAGAGAGATAGCAAATATTGGACTTAATAAATAGGCAAAGAGATAAAATATAATAATATGGTTAGAATTTTGAATTGAGATAGGATTAGTTAATAAATGAGAGATTATGTAACTAAAACTATCTTATTTTTTATAAAAACATAGTTGAAACTTGAATTTGAACTAATGTTAATTATATTGTATATGGGTAAGTCTATAGTTTTTTATTTATGATACGGTGAACCGTATCATAAGTAGTCGCAAACTTTTTATTTATTTTTTGAGCCTGTACATCTACAGGCTCAAAATGCAACTTGATTTTATTAATAATTCTATCTTTAGTAGTTTTACCTTCATTAACAGAAATACTATCTATTATGGAGCGTAATAATGATTTCTTTTGTTCGATTGTAGCATTTATAAATACATTGTTAAAATTTTTAAGGATATCAATAACTTTTTTAGAATCTATACATTGAAAATTTGCTAATTGTGAAATTTCATTTTTGATTATATTTATTTGAGTAGTAATTTTATCTTCTTTTTCTCTTAAATATTTTAAATTTGCATTTAAATCATCAGAACTAATAAAATCATTAAAATGATTTTCCATATGTTCATTTCTTTTAATATTTATTTTGGCTAATGATTTTTCTAATTCTTTTAATTGCTTTTCAAGAGGAGTTATATCTTTAGTTGTTCTATTATTTAATTTAGAAATTAATGAATTAATAATTTCTTGTGAATTAATAATTTCAGATATTCTATCTAACACATATTTTTCAGCAGTGTCAGCATTTACTAAGTTAGATGTACATACAGTAACTCCTTTATTAAAGAAGTTAGAACATTGATAATAGCGATAAAATTCATTAGGTTTATTTTTCTTTTTAGTACGATGGCTTATCATAGAAGCACCACATACTGGGCAACGTAGAAGTCCTGTTAATATAAAATCACCTTCATATATTTTATTGAATTTATCTTTATTAATTTTCCTCATAGCTTGAGCTTTTGTCCAAGTATCCATATCAATAATAGGTTGATGTTGTCCTTGGAATAATTCATAGTTTTCATTTTTACCTTTTCTTCCTTTTTTAGCCCAATCAACATATTGCCCCCATCTTATAAACCCAGCATATATTGGATTATCTATTATTTGTTTTATAGATTGTATAGACCAAGTACCATTTTTAAGTGTCTTATAATTACAAGTATTAAGATAACAAGCTATTTTTTTATATCCCCAGTTTTTATTTACATAGAGATTAAAAATTTCTTTTATAATTTTTTCTTGTTCTGGTACTATCTCTAATTCTTTATCTACATTAGAAACATATCCAAATATTTTACCACCATTCCATAAACCTTCTTTTGCCCTTTGTTCCATACCAGAACGGCATGTGCTTACAATATTATATCGACTTAATTCTGCAAAAGTACCAAGCATATATGCAATACTTCGACCATAAATATCAGAAGTGTTTATGTTATCATCTATAGATATTAAAGTAATATCATATTCTTCAAGTAATTTTATTATATAGGCTATATCAGATAAACTTCTTGATAAACGGCTAATATTATAGACTAAGATAGCTTGTATCGGATTTGATTTACTTTTCATATCCTTAATCATTTGAACAAAGTTTGTTCTGTTTTTAATAGTTGTTCCACTTTTACCCTCATCAATATATTTTCCACAAATGTTATAACCATATAATTTGCAATAAGCAGTTATTTTATCTATTTGGGAAGGAATTGAGAAGTTATCTATTTGTAAGTCTGTACTCGTACGGCAATACATAAATATATTTTTTATTTCTTTATTGTTTTTTATCATTATTAAAATCCTCCTTCAAGTGATGTTTCACAGTTATTTATATTTTGAGATACTATATCAAATAATATATTAATAAATTCTTTAGATTTTATGTATTTAGTGTTAGGATGTTCTAATCCTAATTTAGTGAATAAATCAATTTCTATGTCTAAGTTTTCATTATTTATATTTGTATCCATAATAAATCCCCCTTATTTATTTGCTTTGAAGTAAATTTAATTTTTCTTATAGGTAAATAATAAAATGAAAAATTAAATTTGTCAATAGGAAAATAAAGAGTTGCATGTAAGAATACGAAGTGTTAATATTAACTTATAAGTTTTAAGGAGGCGTATATAATGGAATTTTCAGATTTAATAAAAATAAGTAGAAAAAATTGTAGTCTTAAGTTAACTGAGCTTGAAAGTTTAACAGGAATAAGTGCATCATATATAAGTCGTATAGAAAATGGAATAAATAAATCTCCATCAGCAGAACATGCAATTTCATTGGCAGAAGCACTTAATATACCATATGAAGAGTTAGCAAAAAGCTTTTTAAAAGACAAGGAGTCTAAAATAATTACAAATCAAAAAGACAGGGTGTTAATAAAAAAAGGAACAAATATATTAGAAGATATATCAAAAAATAAATTATCACTTAGAGAAGCTTTGGAAAAACTGGTGGGGATATGCACAGAGCTTGAAAAGAAACATATATTTATAGTTGCTCAAAATAAAGAAAATAAATATATAGTAAAGTTACCGATTTATGATGACTTACTTGTTAGAAAGATAAAAGAATTAATGAAAATACAATTTAAAACAGAAAATATATCTGTTTTAGAAGGGAGAGTATTGGAAATGGATAAGTGCAAAGAATACGAATTAGAAGAGTTTCTAAAAGGAGCAAATGAATATTTTATGACAATAGATGATAAAGAATATTTAGAGATAAAAGGATATTTAAATTCTATAGGATATTGATAGAAACACTTAATTTATTGCAAATATGCAATAAGTTAAGTGTTTTTTTCTTATATAAAAATGATAGTGCAAAAATATTATATAAATTTTTAATTAAAAAATATATTATGATGTCAAGTTGTTTAATTAAAACTAATTGATAAGGAAAAATTTAGCTCGGGATAAATAAAAAAATGCATATAAATATAGCTTATAAATGTTGAAAAAATAGAAAATATAAATATCCCATAAAATGAAATAGTAGAAGGAGAATTAATAATTATGATACATACAGCAGAATTTTATATAAATTTTCATGAAAAACAAAGAGATTTTTTAGAAAAGAAATACAAAAAAGAACTTTTTAAAGTGGAGTCTTTAATTAATAAAATATATAAAGATACAGGAATAACTATACATTCTATAAAAAGAGTTTATGGAATATATAGATTAAACTTTACAATTGATTTTATAAAATTATTAAAAAAAGCTGAGATAGTAGAAGAAGACATTATACAAATAGAGGATAAAATATATGGTTTCATATATGACATTACAGGGAGTAATTTTATTGAGCCATATATGAAAAGATTAGATTATAGATATGATGCTATAGTTAATGAAGACCAAAGAAAAGTATTATTTCATATTTATAAGAAGACTATGGATAGGTATGGCTTCAAGAAAAAATATAATGGATTTGATACAACTATATACTATAACAGTAGGAGTATAGTATCAAAAGTATATGATAAAGAAAGGGAAAGAATCGTAAAAAACAAAGAAATTATGGCATATGAAAAAAATATCTTGAGATTTGAAATTTCATTGAATAATGACCATTTAAATTATAATAAAAGACGATATAATTTGAATAAAGATATTTCATTATATTTAAATGAAAGTATGTACATTATTTATTTTAAAAGGCATTTAGAGGTATTTACTTATTCAGGAGATTATTATAATATTTACAATGCAAGAAAAATGATAAATAGTAGTAAGATAAATGAAAAAGATAAGAATGAATTAATAGAGTTTTTAAAATATATATCTAAAAAAGGTGTTACAGAAGCAAAAGAAAAGTATAGTAGTTACTATTTCAAAAAATACATAACATATTTAAAAGAACTTAAAATTAACCCTATATTAATTCCTAAAAATCTAAAGGGAGCTTCATCATATATAAAAAATCCTTTTAATATATGTGCTTAAAATAAAAGAATATAAAAAGAAATAATATAATATAAAAACTTTATAAAATAAAATAAAAAATATTTTATTATTATGAAAACTTATTTTATAATTTTTCATTTTATAAAACAATATTTTAGTACAAGTTGATATTTCAACTTGTATTTTTTTGTGAAAAAATAGTTGAATTTATTACTTAGAGTTATAAATTTAAGAGGAACAAACTACAATTATAGAAACTATAAATTGTAGTTTTAATAATAGATATATCAAGTAGTGGAGCGATAGATGGGGGATAAGGGGCTTCACTTTTGGGTATCAGTCCACTAAATCATTTAGTGGCTTCTACCATAAAGCTCATTTTTATTAACGGTTGCTTCACTACATTTCGACAACCTAAAAAATGGCTTTCAAAAGTTCAGCCCCTTATTGAGGGGAATATTGCCCCTAACGGAGCAATTGAGCTATCGCTCAAATAGTTTTACAAACTATAAAATTTACAAGTAAATTTATGAAAGGAGAAATTTTTAATGGCAAAGCCTAAAATTAAAAATCTTTATAATAGAGATAGACTTGCATTAACAAGTATTAGTAAGTGTGGTCATGTTAGAGAGTCTGAATTAAAAAACTTTATTGCAGATAAAAGAATAAATAACTATGTAAAAGATAATTTGGTAACAAGGGAAGTCTTTAATAAAAATAATGGAGAACAATTAGTTGCATATAAATTAACTAAAGAAGGAAAGAAATTATTAGAAAGAGAATGGGGAGTAAAAAATCATTATAATGCACAATCAATAAATCACGATTTAGGTATATCTAATAAATATTTTTCTTTGAGTGAAGATAAAAGAGAAACTTGGAAAACTGAAACAGAGTTAAGGCAAGAGTTAGAAGAAAAATTACAGGAAATAAAAACGATAGATTATGAAAGGTATCAAGAGATAAATAGAATGTTAGAAGAAAAATTAATTTCAACGCCAGATGGAGCTTACATAGATAAAGAAACAGGAATAGAAACATATTTTGAAGTAATAACTAATTCTTATGGTCAAACAGAGATTGAAGCAAAAGAAAGATTTATTGAAATTATGGACATAAAATCATATTAAATGGAGAGGGTTTAAAGCATGGTAACAAATGAGAGAAAACAGAATACTTGTAATAAGTATCATGAATACTTACGAATAATAGATATCTTAGGTAATAAAATGATGTTACAAAAGCAATTTATAGAGTTATCAATTGCCTTAGGGGTTGTAAAGGATAAGTTTCAAGCAATAAAAGGAATTCAAGAGTTAGAGAGAGCTGAAATAATAAAAAAAATAAAGTTTAGTGGGACAAGTAATAAATTTATCTTATTTAGAAAATATGCTATAAGATATTTAGCAAAGGCTAATAAAAGTTCAGACGTATCAGGTATAAGTGTAGTAAATTCTAATAAAAGGTATATAGAAAATATCATGAAAGTACAATTTATACTGACAACTATTATTCCTACAGCTAAAAAGAATAATATAGAATTAACTTTAGATAATCTAATAGAATTTATAGACAAATTAAATTGTAATATATTATACAAGGATAATAATATGTATAAATTTTATGAGCAATTATTAAATAGAACAAGTTTATTTTTTGATAAAGAAGAAATGGAAGTAGATTTCCAAAGGCTAAAAGATGAACACGATAAAAGAATTAAAAATCTAAAGGGTATTGGGGAAGTAAATGAGAAAAAGTATCGAAAAAATAAATATGATTATTTATTTAATAGTGATATAGCTACTTTAAGTAGAAAAAACATTTACTTAGTTAATATAAAATATAGTAAAAAAACTGATACAACAAGAATTATTGCATATTATTTTAATATATCTATAGATAAAAATTCTTATGCAGTAGCTTTAAATTATAGTATTTTATACAATACAATGAAAAGATTATTTGGTAATAATATTAATATAGAATTTAGAGTTATATGCTTAAATCAATTAATACAGGAGAGGATTATTGAAGATTTAAATAAAAAAGGAATAAATCCAAGAACTAAAGAAAAAAGAGTAGATACATATCTTGTAGAGATGTTAAGAAATAATAAATTGACAGAAGTGGATTTCCTAAAAATAAATATGAAAATTTTATCATATGACCTTGATATATAAATGTAAAAAGCAAGTAGAAACTAAAACTACTTGCTTTTTCATTGTAACAATAATTATGAAGTTTAAAATTATTAAAAAAGTTTTTATAAATAGTAGATATAGCTTGATATTAAGTAATATTTTAAGTTACTATAATAAAAATTAATAAAGCAAGTTTATATAAATGGAGGGGATTGAGTAATGAACTTTTATTTGGATAAATTGACAGTTGATTATTGTTTTCAATCAAAAGACTATATATCATTTGAAATATTACCATATGAAAATCCATACTATGATGTTGAAGATATAGAAAGTGAAGAGTTAATTTATAGAGATGAATATGTTGATTCATGTATAGATTGTGCTTGTAAAGTATGGAACAGTTGTAATTTTTCAGATAATTTAGCTGTTATATATGAAGACAAATATAATGAGTCTAAAAAAAGAGAAAATGAATTTATTGAAATGTATTTAGAGTCTACTGAATGTACTACTTTCCCATTTGAATGGATTGATGATGAAGAAAAATATTATGGAACACGGTATATTTGGGAAACAAATAGAATAAATATTGAAAAACTTTTTAGAAAGATTATTATTTCTGATATAGGAGATAATACTGAGCTTGATTGTGCAGTTTATATAATAGATAAAGAAACAGATAATGTATTTTTTCTTTATGATGATAGGGGAATTCATGTATTTTCTAACGATTGCACATTTATAGAAAAGTTAAAGCAAATAAAAATATAATATTTAAATAGTAACTATCAGATATAGAATATAAGGAGGGCTATATGGGTAAATCATGGACTGGATTAAGGAAAGAATTAGAAGAAGAATTTTTATGTGAAAGTTTGAGAGGGCGTGTCCAGTATTTTTTAACACATTATCATGGAGCACCAGATAATTATGGGAGATTTTGTGTGAGAGTTGATAAAAATGAGTATGCTATGGCAAATCCATACGCATATTATGTGAAGGGATATTCTAATTTAGAATATTTGACTAAACAAGAACTTGATATTCCAGAGAGGAAATGGACAGATAAAGGATATCTATATGATGAGGAAAATAAGGCGATTGAAGATGAAGTTGTAAATATATCAATAAATAATGGAGATTTTGATATTTATAACATTACAGATGCAATTAGAGAATATAAAGAATTACCTATCGTGAAAAGTATTGTATCGGAAAATCCAATTGTTAGGATGTTTGCTGTAATGGATAGACGTATAGGAAAAAGAACACTTAAAAAATTAGCCGAAGAAGTTGATACACAGCCTAAATGGTTACAATTCTTCTATAAACTACGCTTAGACTCTGAAAATATTTATTATTAAAGTTATTAATTATAGATAATATTATGTACATAAATTTATAAAAATATAGAGTTAGATGATATATATTGTCTAACTCTATATTTTTTCTATAACAAAGATATTTACAAATAAGTCAAATATAAGATGTGAAATCGTATCTTAAAAAGTAAAAATTAATCTTGCATTTCAGCAAGTTTCAATTCTACCATACCTTCAATTTTTAATTTTTCTTTTTCTGGCAATTTTCTAAAGTTAGTTATAAAGTTTATTTCTTCCTCTGATAAGTCGAAGTTAGCAGTATCCAATCCTAAAAGCCAGTCAGAACTAACATTAAAATACTTTGAAAGTTTTGATAATATCTCAATGTTTGGTTCTCTTTTATCTTTTTCATATTTATGCAAATTTTCAAATTGAAGAGTATCCATTAATTCACGCTGTGTTACACCAGCTTTTTTTCTTAAATAAGCAAGTTTTTCTCCTAAAGTTTCTATTCTAAACACCTCTCTTAAAGTCTAAATGACTTAAAAATATACAAAAAGAGTCTTAGTGACTACAAAAATATTGACTCAGAGTCAAAATGACTTTAAAATAGATATTGGATAAGAAATTACATCATTTTAAGGTCAAATTTATTATAACATAATGAGCTTAAGATATAAATTAAAGGAGGAGGTTTATGAACAAAGATACAGATTTGTTTGGAGTAATTGTGAAGAAGAGGTTAATAGAATTAAAAATGACACAAAGAGATTTAGCTAAAAAATTAAATATGAATGAAAATTATTTAACAGACATATTAGCAGGAAGAAAGAGTGGTGCAAAATACAGAAATAACATTTTAAGTGAAATTGGATTAATAGAAGAGTTGGGGGATTAAAATGAGATACATAAAATATTTATTTAATTATTATAATAAAGAATATTTAATAAAAAGTTATTTAGTAGCTTTATTTATGGCATTTCTTTATATATCGGGTATATTAGAAGCAGATAAAGTTAATGTATTGATATCAGTAGAAGGTATGAAATATATAATAATTGCAATTTCCTTTACTATACTATATCCATTTTCTAAAGGGACTTATTTGAGTATTAAAGAAAGTTTGTTATCGGACATACCAATAATATTTGCCAATATAGTAGTTATATTTATAGCAAAACTTTTTATGGCTATGATATTATGGGGATTTTCTGTTCCATTAGGAATTGTAAATTTAATTATAATTTACACTAAATATAGAAAAAATACTGTTAAAATTATAAAGAAAGATATAACAGCAGATATTGAAGGATTTAAAATAGATTAATTTAGAAATATGTAAGTGTTATTATATTTAGACCTAAGGGGGGAAGAATATGTTTCTTAAGAAGGCTATAGTGGTTAAAGTAATAATCTTAGCATTAGTTTGTGTTGGGTGTACATCAAATGATATAAATAAGACATCATATACGAAAGACCCCAATAAATCAGATATTGAATTAAAAGATGAAAACAGCGAATTAGAAGATGATGAGAAAAGTAATCTTGATGAAAGTATGATTAAGAGTGATGATGGGAAAAAAGGGACAGTTGAAGTTATTAATGAAGATACTAATGAAATAACAACAGAAGCTGAAGTAGAGGTAATGGATTTAATACCAGATAAAGATTTTTTCTTTCCAGATTTAGAGCAATTACCATCAGATATAAAAGAGTGGGTTTTAGCTAATAAAGATAAGAAAAAAGAAATATCAGCATATGTAAAAACTACAGCTAATGCAACATATGTATTAGCTTCGGTAACCAATGATACTGGTGGTAAAATAGCAATGATACACACACCTTATATGATAAGTGATTCTGATGAATGGGTTGTGCCATATAGTTTTATGCTTAGAGATAAATGGATAGATAGCAATGGTAATGAATATTTAATAATGCAAACATCTAAACCTGTTAAGGTTAGATTAGAACATGCTACTATTTATGAGCATTAAAAAGAATAAAAATAAGTAGAAATTATGTTTATATATTAGGAACTATTGTTTATTAGATAATAAAATTAATGACTAAAGCAAAAAGCAAGTAGAAATTATACCTACTTGCTTTTTGCTTTAGTTATATAAATCTTTACCTATTAAACCATTAACCTTAAAAAAGATTAAACCTTTGTATGTTAGATGTTTTTAATAAAGTTTAGTAAACAAACTTTAAAATAGAAGCGAATGTTATCATACTCAAAATATATGAAATGTTAAATCTTATCCTTATCTAAAATACTTACCTTATACAAAATCATAACCTTTTAAAGTTTAATCAAATGATTAACCTATTAATATATTATAGATTATTTATATATTTTTATAACTATCATAAGTTCAAAATAAGAAAAAATTAATCATAGATAGGCTTAGTGATTAAAATTATATATTATGTTAAAATTGATAAATAGAAACTAATTATAATATGTTACGGAGGAAATCGAAGTGAGTAAGAGTATAGACGATATATTAAGTATATTCAAAGATGATGAAAGAGTTTATGTAAACAATGAATATATAATAGGTAAAATACAAGAATTAGCATTAAAATATGATGAAAAATTAATTTCTACAATACTTAATAATTCTAAAATGAAGCTACATTTCTTTATAGAAGTAGGTGGAGCATTAATATTTAAGAGAGAAGAATTTATTGAATTTATAGGTGGTAAATATTATCTTGAGGATAGTTATACAAAATATAGAAATAAAATAGGATTAGCAGTTGATAATAGTTATATAAAAGAAAATAGAGATGTTGTATTAAATTGGGCGTATAAAGATTGTGTTTTAGAAGGTGGTCAAGATAGAGAAGATGCAAAGCAAGATGAAGTATTTTATAATGAAGTTCTTGCTTCTGATGATATAGATAGATTATATGAAAATAAGGTATTAACTAACTTTAAGAAGTTTGACGAAAATGGTGAATCAGAAGCTTTAGTGATTAATGAAAATGATAATCTAATAATTAAAGGGAATAATTTAATAGCTTTACATTCTATAAAAGATAGATATAAAGGTAAGGTTAAGGTTATTTTTATTGACCCTCCTTATAACACTGATAATGATTCATTTAATTATAATGACAAATTTACTCGCTCAACTTGGTTAACTTTTGTAAAAAACAGATTAGAAGTAGCTAAGCAGTTACTTGCAGAAAATGGTACAATATGGATAACTTTAAGTGATGTTCAAGCACATTATTTCAAAGTTTTAGCAGATGGAATATTAGGAGAAGAGAATTTTATAGGAGATGTTATATGGCAAAGTAGAAAGTCAGTATCAAATGATACTTTTATATCTTTATCAACAAATCATGTTTTTGTTTATGCAAAAAATAAATCAGTGTTAGATAAAAATAAATTTAGGCTTAAAATAGATACAAGTAAATTTAAATATGATGATAATGATGGTAGAGGATTATATAGATGTGACCCATTTGATGCCCCAAATGAAAGAAAAAATTTAAGTTATGAAATAAAAAATCCTAATACAGAAGAAGTATATCTTCCTCCAGAAGGTAGATGTTGGAGAACTACAAATGAAGAGTACAATAGACTTTTAAGTGAAGGAAGAATAGCTTTTGGAAGGAAAGGAACGTCAAAGCCACAACTAAAGGTTTACTTAAACGAATCATTAGAAGAGCAAAAGGGAGTGACTCCTACGACATTATGGAATGATATAGATACTACTACAAATGCAACGAAAGATTTAGAAAAGTTATTTGGAAGTAAAGTATTTAAAAATCCTAAGCCAGAACAACTTATAGAAAGAATTTTAGAAATAGCATCTAATGAAAATGATATAGTATTAGATTACCATCTTGGAAGTGGAACAACTTGTGCTACTGCTCACAAAATGAATAGAAAATATATTGGAATAGAACAGATGGATTATATTGAAGATATATCTGTTGAGAGACTAAAGAAAGTAATTGAAGGTGAACAGACAGGAATAAGCCAAAGTTTAAATTGGCAAGGTGGGGGAAGTTTTGTTTATTGTGAATTAATGAAATGGAATGAAATATTCATCAATAAGATAGAAAAAGCTAATGATTCAAAAGCGTTAAAATATATATGGAATGAAATGAAGGAAAAATCATTCTTAAGTTATAGAGTTAAAGTAAAACAAATTGATAATAATATGAGTGAATTTGAAGAACTTTCTTTTGAACAACAAAAAGAATTTTTAATAGAAATATTAGATAAGAATCATTTATATGTTAATTTAAGCGAAATAGATGATATAACATATAGTGTTTCAGATGAAGATAAGAAACTAAATAAAGAATTTTATGGATTAAAATAAAGGGGGGGAAGATTTATGGCAACAATGGATTTATTAAGTAATAAATTTCAAGCTTTTCTTGAAGAAGAAATGATTGATTGTGAAATTCCTTCTTGTATTAAAGATAATATCAATAAAAAGTTTGAGCTAAGACCGTATCAAATAGACTCTCAAAGTTTATTAAGGTACTATATTGAAAAATATAAAAAGAAGATAAAACCAGTACATTTAATGTTTAATTTAGCAACTGGAAGTGGAAAAACATTATTAATGGCAAGTAATATTTTATATTTATACGATAGAGGTTATAGAAACTTTATATTTTTTGTTAATAGTACAAATATAATAGATAAGACTAAATATAACTTTTTAGATTACACTTCAAGTAAATTTTTATTTAATAATAAGATTACAATTAATAATAAAATTGTTGATATTAGAGAAGTTAATAATTTAGAAGATGCAGATGATGATTCTATAAATATAATGTTTACTACTATTCAAGGATTACATTATAAATTAAATACACCAACAGAAGGTTCAATTACTTATGAAGACTTTAAGGATAAAAAGGTTGTATTACTTAGTGATGAAGCACATCACTTAAACACATTAACCAAAAGTAAATTAAGTAAAACAGAGGAAGAAGAGAAAAATAGTTGGGAATATACTGTAAATAATATACTACATCATAATCAAGATAATATATTATTAGAATACACAGCAACAGCAGAGCTTGAAAATCCTTTAGTATATGATAAATATAAAGATAAAGTCATATATAAGTATGATTTACCAAAGTTTAGAAAAGATAAATACTCTAAAGAAGTTATAGTTTTACAGTCTGATAATAAAATCAAGGAAAGACTTCTACAAGCTGTAATTACAAGTGAATATAGAAGAAAAGTAGCTGAAAAAAATAAGATAGTATTAAAACCAGTTATTCTAATAAAATCAAATAAAATAGCTCAATCTAAAGAAATCTTGGAGAATTTTAATAGTTGGATTACTAATCTTACCGTAGAGGATTTAAATAAGTTAAAATCTGATGAAGATAATAATGTAATAACAAAAGCATTTAAATTTTTTGAAGATGAGAATATTACTTTAGACAACCTTATAGTAGAAATTAAATATCAATTTAATGAAGATAAATGTATAGAAGTAAATAATAAAGAGGAAAGTGAACAAAAGCAGATTATAGTAAATACTTTAGAAGATAAAGGTAATATGTATAGAGCTGTTTTTGCTGTTGATATGTTAAATGAGGGTTGGGATGTACTTAATTTATTTGATATTGTAAGAGTTGATGATGGTAGAGGTTCAAAAACTACAACAACAAAAGAGGCACAGTTAATCGGTAGAGGTGCGAGGTATTATCCATTTAATTTAGATGATACAGAAGATAAGTATAAAAGAAAATATGATAATGATTTAGATAATGAATTAAGAATATTGGAAGAATTATATTATCATAGTATAAATGAGCCTAAGTATATTTCTGACTTAAAGAAAGAACTTAAAGAAAAAGGTATAATTGAAGATGAGTCAAATAAGATAACAGTTGATTTAAAGCTAAAAGACAGCTTTAAGAAAACTAATGTATTTAAGAATGGTGTTATATTTTCAAATAGACAGGTTGTAAATACAAATAAAGATATAGAAGCATTATCTCAAATGAAGGTAGAGTTATCTTATGATTTTGACTTGAAAACTGGTAATATTAAAGAAAATCATATATTAGATGATAATACAGATAAAGATAAAGCCGATAATCTTACTCCAACAACATTTAAATTAAAAGACTTTGGTTACAATGTTATAAGAAAAGCAATAAGTAAAAATGAGTTTTACTCATTTGAAAATTTGAAAAAATATTTACCAAATTTACAATCCATAAATGAATTTATTACAGATAATAAATACTTAGATGCAATTGAAGTAACTATAAGAAGTAAATACACTGAAATTGATGATATAGATAATATAGAGCTTTTAGAGATTGTTTTAGATATATTGAAAGAAATAGAAGGTAAGATAAAGAAAAACTATATTCCTTATATAGGGACAAAAGAATTCTATCCAGAAGCACTTAAAAATCTTAATTTTGAGAAAAAGGCATCATTTATTATTGGTGGAGAAGATAAAGAAATGGGTAAACCAATGAGCGTACAAGATGGTTCAAATTTAAGATTAAACTTAATGAATGAAAAATGGTATGCTTATGAAGAAAATTATGGTACATCAGAAGAAAAGAGATTAATATTACTAATGAAATCAGTTTATAGTGATTTAATTAATAGTGGATATGAAGATGTGTACTTAATAAGAAATGAGAAAATATTAAAATTATATCATTTTGATACAGACCAAGTAACAGAACCAGACTTTTTGCTATGGGCTAAGAAAAAAGAAGATAGTGAATATAAATATTATCAATTATTTATAGAACCTAAAGGTGACCATTTATTAGAAAAAGATAAATGGAAGGAAGAACTATTACTAAGAATAGAAGATGAGTCTTTAGCTGTATTAAGTAAACCAAATGAAGTTATAAAAGAGAGTACAGCAGTATATGAAGCAGAAGGAACTTTATTACCAAAAGATGCATCTTTTGATGTTGAAAATAGTGTATTAGTTGATAATGAAAGGTATAGACTAATAGGCTTATCATTCTATAATAAATCACAAGAAAAAGAGTTTAAAGAAGAATTTAAACAAAAATTAGAAATATAAAAATGACAAAATAGAGATATTCAGAATTTGGATATCTATTTATAACAACATTTCAAGGGGGATGAATTTATGCAATTATTAGAAGGTAGATTTGTTAAAGATAATGAAAATAATGAATATCTAATAGAAAAATTTATTGGAAATGGAGCTTTTGGGAATGTATTTAAGATAAGAAGGATATCAGATGATACAGAGTGGGCTTTAAAAACTATAGCACAAGGTTTTACAGATGAACAAAATTTAATTGCATTTAAAAATGAAATAAATTTAGCGACTAAGATTGATGATAGTAATGTAATTAAATATCTATTTGCAAATGATGGAGATACAATAAGCAATTTGCCACCATATGTAATTATGGAATATGCTAATAAAGGTACGCTTAAAGAGTATATAAAGTCACAAAAGTTGGAAAATAAATTTTTAGATGAAGGTAAGTTGAAAAATTTATTTCTTCAATTAGCAAAAGGAATGAAAGCAGTAAATAGTGTATTAGTTCACAGAGATATAAAACCAGATAATATATTAATAAAAGATGATGTAATTAAAATAAGTGACTTTGGGTTATCAAAGATTTCAACTGATAGAACCAGAACTATTACATTTAAAGGATTTGGACATCTTATGTATACAGCACCAGAAGGATGGAAGAATGACAAAAATACTATACAAATGGATATTTACTCTATGGGATTGGTTTTTTATGAACTTGCAACTTTGCAGTTTCCATATAATGTTACTATTCCAAATGATGTGGAACAATGGAAAAACCATCATTTATTTAGTGAACCAGTAAATCCAAGTAGAATTAATACAAATTTATCGCCAGTGCTATCTGGAGTTATAATGAAGATGTTAGAAAAGTCAACAACTAAAAGATTCAATAATTGGGAAGAGATAGAGTCTTACTTAATAAATAATGATATAGAAGAAAAAGAGTTTTCAAGTATAATAAATGCTATGATTAATAATAGATTAGCTAAAGATAATTTTGAATCCAAGAAAAAATTAGAAGAAGAAAGAAAAAGAAAAGAAGATGAAGATTTTTGTAAGTTAGTTGAGTATCAATTTAAAAAGGATATTTATAATCCAATACAAGAATTTATAGATACATTTAATAAGGCGTATCCTCAAGGTGAAATTACAATAACTCCAGAAGGGAGAATATCAAGATATGAATCTATTGAGGTAAAAATTAATTTAATTTCAAAAAAAGTAATAGATATTAAGCTTAAACCTATTCTTGAAAAAGATTTTATTAGGAAAGTAACAAGAAGAGAGTTTGGGGAAGAATATACAAGGGTTGAATTGCAACTTCCAACTTGTAGAGGAAGAAAGATAAAAGCTTGGGGTGGATTATATATAGACAAAAAAGGGTTTAATATACTTTTAGTACAAGATGGAGAAGAACTATATGGAGAATGGTTTATATTAGAAAATACTAATTCTGGTTTAGTTCAAAGTAATAGACCAGACCCATTTGCTTTTGATTTTAACGAAATTGAAAAAGGTGTTCAACAAATTAATGTTATGAGTAGATATAATAGTAACATTGAGGAGTTTAATATAGAGAAATTTATGAATTATATATCTATGTATAATATGTAAAAAATAAGTGAGGTAACAATGAATTGTTATCTCACTTATTTTAATAATTATATTTCTATAAATATTTTGCGAATCGACTGTTGACGGTGAACCGTATCACAAATAAGTGAGGTTTATAGTCTTAACCATTGATATTACTAGGTTAAGACTATTTTTATAAGTAAAAATACCATATCATAAATAAGATAAATATTATTATACTTATGGAAAATATAGTATAATTATTATATCAAATAACAAATGAGGTTTATGAAAAAATAAATTTTTGAGAGGTGATTAATATAAAAAGTATAGTTGATGAAATACCTAGTATAAAAAAGATGAAGGATGAAATAAAGGGTATGAAGCTGTTAGGATTCCTAGGGGGAGAGGATGTTAAAAGGCAAATAAGAGAAGCAGAGAATAATTTGAATAAATTTATTAGTCAAATAGAATTATTTAATGAACGATTTTCTGATAAAGGATGGATAGTTTATGATAAATTAAGTTCAACATTGATAGAAGAAGTAAATAAAGTATATGATGAAAATGGGGAAGAGATGGCTGAAAAGGTATTAATTACATATTATTCTTCTAAGGTTGAAGAGTCTCTCTTTTTTTTTGAAGAATAATTGTGAAGAACTTCTTGTAAGGTATAATTTGATTTTAAAAGCATTTGAAGACCATAAAGAAGGAAGATATCATGCAAGTGTTCCTTTGTTTTTAATGATTATAGATGGTGCAGTAAATGATTATACAAAAAGTAAAGGTTTCTTTGCGGAAGGAACTGATGTAAGTGCTTGGGATTGTTTGGTTGGCTGTAGTAGCGGCCTAAGTAAAATAAAAAATATTTATTGTAAAGGTCGAAAGAAAACAAATACTGATGTGATTTATTTACCATATAGAAATGGAATATTGCATGGCAGAGATTTAAATTATGATAATATATTTGTGTCTAGTAAATGTATCGTATTACTTTTTGCAATTCATGATTGGATGACTAATAAAAAAAGCGAAGATTCTAGGAGAGAAAGATTTATTGAAGCACAAAAGCCAGTAAGTTTTAAAGAAATAATAACACAGTTTAATAAAAATCAAGAAGATAAAAAAATAATTGATTCATGGAAACCAAGAATCGTGACTATTGGCAGCACTATACCTGAGAGTGGTAAATATGAAGAATATAATGATTATGAATATATTCAAAAGGTGCTTAAAATTTTTGAGTATTGGGACAAGAAGAATTATGGACAACTTTCTAAGATATTAGATAAAATGTTTAATTATGAAAAGTCACAAGGATTAAGACCCAAACTATGTAAAGAGCTATTTAAAAACAAAGAACTAATATCATATAGATTAATAGAAGTAGAAGAGCGTGCGATTTCATTAAGAAGAGTATTAGTAGAAGCAAAATGGGAAAGTACTAATAAAATATTTATTGAAGATTTAGAATTTGGAGTAGTTTATCAAGGTGAAAAGGATAGACCATTGTTACTCAATGAAAAAGGCGGAGAGTGGGTAATAGTACCTTGGAAAGTACAAGGATTGTATAAAATTTAATTATGAAAAATGATTAGAGGAGAATTTGGATAATTAGTTTTTGTATAATTTGTGACTAGTTAGAGTAGAGGTGAGATATTTGAATTTAAATATTATTGGTAATGGTTTTGATTTATATCATGGGTTACCGAGTAGTTATTATTATTTTGGATGCTACCTTATAATGAATAATACAGAATTTTATGAAGAGGTAGGGAAGATGTATAACTTTAGGTATATGAAACCAATTGGTCCTCCAATAGCTCATGACTATGAGTATGTCGTTGAGGATATATTTTGGAAAGATTTTGAGAGGCATCTAGGAGAAGTAGATGAATTTTTCATTATTGACACACACGAAGATGATTTAGGTTTGGAATATAATGACCCAGTAGATATTGAAATGAATGAAGATAAAGTTGCTGAAAGCCTAAAGAGATACTTTGTTCAATGGGTTATAAATACATTGGATAAGGATGAAAATTATGATATTATTGCAAGAATGATAAAAAAAATAGATAGTGTAATATTGTTTAATAGTGATGATTATTTTATTTAATTTAATTATACACATACACTACAACAGCTGTATAAAATTTCTGATGATAAAATCCATTATGTGCATGGTGAATGTTGCGGCGAAGAAGATGATGAATTAATTATTGGACATGGCAATAATCAGCGAATTAATGAAATAAAGAAATATATTGATGAACTTGAGGAAAAATATGATTTTACACAAACAATGAGTAATAGCATTAATGAATACAATTGTTTATTAAGATACATTGAAAGATTAAAAAAAGATGTTAATAAGCATATGGATATATGTAATACATTTTATAAAAGAATAGGTGACAAGTTAGATTGCATTAATGTTTATGGCTTATCTTTGGGTGAGGTAGACATTCCATATCTTAAACAAATTCGAGCAAAGTGGCCTAATTCAAAGTGGAGGTTTTCGTATTATTCTTTAGAAGATGAAAATAGAATTACAAATATAGCAAGCAAATTATTGAATTTAAATGAAGACGAGTATGAAACATTTCATTTTTTAAACTCACTATCCAATAATATTAGAGGTGAAATTATAAAAATACAGAATATTGTTAGTTATTAGAATTTATAATTAGGATTATTTTTATTAGTAAAATTATATATAGACAAAAATTTTTTTAGGTATTTACATATCTTAACTAGTGACAAACATGACATTGGAGAATGGTTTAGGGAGTACAGTTTAGAGAGCGCAGGAGATAGGCGACGTTATGTAAAATTTATTACACCATTGTAAATATAAAATATATAAAAATAAAAACCTCACTTGTACTAGGTATGGAGAAGCGTATCACAAGTAAGTGATACGGTTTTTTATTAAAAGAACATAAATCATTGCTTTAAGATTAAGGAATGCAACTATAAGTTAACAAAAAGCAACTACACTATAATTGTGAGGTTATCAATAAATAATTATAATTAAGTTAAGATGAGGTGATTATAGTGAATTTAGGAGAAAATATAAAGAAGTTAAGAAAAGAAAAAGGTTTATCACAGGAGCAACTTGCTGAAATGTTAAATGTATCTCGTCAAGCTGTATCAAAATGGGAATCAGGTAAAACATATCCCGATATAGATAACCTTATATTATTAAAAGGTATATTTAATGTAACTTTAGATGATTTGATAATTAATGATGATAAAACTAAAAGTGAAGATACAATTGAATCAAGTAAATCATGTGATAATAATGAAATAGAGTATGATAGAGATGAGGAAGTTGAGGAAGTTGAGGAAGATGATGAGCTATCAGTGAATTTAATTCTTGCCTGTTTTATAATTGGAACAGCAATTGGATTTATTACAGATAACTTTATGTGGGGTACAGCTGGAAGTTTTATAGGTATGGGAATAGGGTATATATTAGAATATATAAGAAAAAGAGAACTTTATCACAAGTAGATGAGCTTTATTATATTTTTATAAAGATTATGATAAATATATTTAGAGAAATGGAAAAAAAGTAATAAATATAAATTACTGCTAAATAATTTGGAGAAATTTATCGATATATAATGGTATGATTAAAAGAAAAGAGGATATATAATATGAGAAAAATTAAGTTTAGCTCAAATACTAGAAACATAAGGACAGAATTAATATTTATGATGGTATCAATTGTATTAATTTTAACTTTAGGAATTGTTTTATCAATAAATGCTATATTATCTAAAGTATATGATTCACAAATCAATAAAAATAATGAAACTGTATCTACGCTTATATCTAGAAACTTATCTGCATTTATAGACAAGGCATACAAAGTTACAGAAGATTTATCTGTAGATCCAAGAATATTAAGTATGAATACTGATACACAACATAATGTGTTGTTAGAAGCACAAAGAAGAAATGAGTTTTTTGAATTACTATATGTTCAAAATATGAATGGAATGCAAACAGGAAAATCAGAAGGAAAATTATTAGACCGCTCAGGAAGAGATTACTTTATAAAAATGAAAGAAGAAATGAAGCCATTTGTATTTAAATCATTTAAATCAAGTACATCCAATAAGTTAGTTACATCTATTTTTATTCCAATGTATTCAAACGGTAAGCCAGTAGGTGTAATTGGAAGTAATATTAAATTAGACTATCTAAGGCAATTAATAAATGAAAATTCAAATGAAGAAGAAGGAAGATATTCTTTTGTTATTGATGGAGAAGGTGCAGTTATAGCCCATCCTAATAATACAATAATGGAAGAAAGATATAATTATAAAAAATTAACTAAGACTACAAAGATTATGGATGGTAGTGGCAAACCAATATTAGATGGAAATGGAAAAGAAAAGATTAAAGAAGAACCAATTGAAGTATCTAATGGATATAAGAAAATTATAGAAGAATTACTTTTACATAATGAAGGAAGCTTTAAGTTTAAAGATTTAGACGGAAAAAATTACTATGCATCATATTCTCCTATAGAATTAGTGGGAAATTCAGATAATTGGGGTGTTGTTACAATACAAAAAGAGTCAACAGCTAAAAGTATAATAGTAACAGTAATTAAGGGCGTAGTAGTTGCAAGTATCATAATATTAATTTTATCAATAGTACTTATAAGCATATTATCTAAGAAAATTGCAAATCCTATAATACATATATCAGGCTTATTATCTAAAGCTGCAACTGGAGATTTCACTATAGTTTCTAAACATGATGGGAAAAATGAAATTGGTACTTTATCAAATAGCCTAAATGAAATGATAAAAAATGTTTCAGAGTTAATTAAAGATACTAAAGGATTAACTAACATAATAACAGATAGTTCAATTGTTTTAAATGAAAAAGCTGAACAAGCCACAAAAGTAGCAAATGAAATAAATATTGCAGTTAATGAAATTGCAGTAGGAGCATCATCTCAAGCAAAAGATGCAGAATGTAGTTTGGCACTTGGTATTAATATGACCGATAAATTTAGTAGCTTAACTGAAAAAAGTAGTTTAATGATTAAGGAAGCTAATAATTCTACTAGTGTTACTGAAGAAGGTATTATCAAGGTAGAGGATTTAAAATATAAGACCCAAAATAATATTGAAATTATAAGGAAGACGGAAGAAAGTGTTGATAATTTAAATGAAAAGTCTAAATCAATAGAAAAGATTTTAGAAACTCTTAATAATATATCAGAACAGACACAATTATTATCATTAAATGCGTCAATAGAAGCAGCTAGAGCAGGGGAGCTTGGTAAGGGATTTAGTGTGGTAGCTGGAGAAGTTCAAAAACTAGCTGAAGCATCAAAGGTATCAACTAAAGATATAGCTAAAATAATATACGATATTAAATCAGAGATTTCAAATAGTGTTAAAATGATGCAAGAGATAAATCACAGTTCAATAGAACAAGTTAATGCAGTAAATGATGTTAATAGTGCTTTTGAAAATATTACTGAGACTACGGAAAATATAAAGAATATGATAAATGATGTAAATATATTTATTAATGAGATGAATAATGCTAATAATGGTATGGTTTCATCTATAAATAATATAGTATCAGTATCAGAAGAAACTGCAAGTTGTACAGAAGAAGTTACATCTTCAATTGAAGAACAAGGAGAAGCTATTAAAATGTTCAAAAATCAATCTAATGATTTAAAAGAAAAAGCAGAACTTTTAAAAGTTGAAATTAATAAGTTTAAAATAGAATAAAGTAATAATAAAAACTTCGTATTTACAATTAGTATATACGAAGTTTTTATTATTACAAAATCAATTAAATATACAAGATAATGTGTAAAATATAGAGTTACCAAACAGTAATTTTTAATGCTATTTAGAAATTTTTTTATTAATTATATACTATTTAATCCAAAAATAAACATTACCATTTGGGTCAATTGCATAAAGGAAATTCCCCTTTTCTCCTAGTAGATACTTATCATTTTTAATATTTTTTTCAATCTCCTTTTTATTCCACCATCTTTTTCTAATACTTTTCATTTTTAATACTTCATTTTTTTCAATTGGGTTTAATGTTTCAAAGAATTCTTTAGCTTCTTTTTCAGATAGATTAAAAACACCATTACCTATGTTTGTATCCAAGTCGTGAACCTCATAAATGTTTGTAGCTGTATTTGGTATTTCACTTGAAATCCAACCATTTTCCATCAATATTGTTGCTTCATTATAATTATTAAATTTAGAGCTAAAGGTACTACTAAAGTAATCTCCCAAAAAGTAATAAGAAGTTCCAAGAAATAAAATAGATGTTATTAATAAAATAGGTTTTTTAAATTTTTTTATACTTATATTACTATTTTTTTCATTAAGTTCTTTATTAATTTTTACAGTTTTAATAATTAAGTAGAATACAAATCCAATGTAATTTGGAAATAACATAGTAATTGTTGACCAAATTTTAGAGTTTAATTGTAAGTCTTCTGCATCTTTATATACATAAAAGCTCAATAACAGTTTCGTTACAAGGTAAAAAACATAAAATATAAAAGCTAAAGTTAATGTGCTCATACTATATCCCCCTTTATTTTAAGAAAGTTAATTATTTCATATCTATAAATGAAATTTAGAATTAACACACAAGCAAAACTTAAAGTTAAACTAAGTATTAAGGTAATGTTTTGGCTTTGTATAGATAAATAAATTGCTTTAATAGAAAATATTAAACATATAAGAACTAAGAAAAGTATATACATTTTATTTATCCATAAATCACGCCTTTTTTTCTTTTTAATTAAGTTTTTAGTAGTTTCTATTAAAGCTTCTTCTGGGGATAAAGTACATTCATCCATTAAACTATTTTTAATAAGTTTATTAAATTGATCTTCTTTCATTATTTATCCTCCTTTTATAAAATGTTTTTAAGTTTTGTTTTTAATAATTTCTTTCCATGATTAAGTCGATATTTTACTGTACCAACAGGTATATTCAAAGTTGTTGCTATATCACTATAGCTGTAATCTAAATAATAATACATTATTATTGGAAGTTTATATTTTTCATCTAAGGTTTTAACGAGTTTCTGAATTCTTTCTTTTTCAATATTATTAAAGACTATAAGTTCAGTTTCATCTATGCTTGATGTTTGCTGCTCCATAATTTCATGCTTAACTTTAGAATCAAAGAAGTCAGTTATAACCCTTAGCCATCGTTTCTTTTTTGAATATGAGTCTTTATATGTATTGATACAAATTGTATATATCCAGTTCCTTATTGATTTTTGTTTATCTATTTTATAAAGATTATTATATATCTTTAACCAGGTTTCTTGAAAAAGATCATCTGCATCTGTTTTATTACTTGTTAATTTAAGGCAAATTTTATAAACATCATCTTTGTAAATATCAATCATATTTTCTATATTCAAACTTTAGATCACCTCGCTTTCATAATATATATACGAATAGACTACTATTTTGTTTGAAATAAATAATTAAAATTTATAATTTTAAATAGAGTATCATAAGTAATGCATATTAAAAGAATGTAACTCTACAAATTGTGGTAATAATGCTACATTTTTAGTAGAACTGTTAAGAAAAAATAATATCAAGTTTAATAATATAATTCTTGTACAGGATTCAACTATGCAAAATCGTATGGAAGCAGTACTTCGCAAATATATGCCAAATAATATTTCAATTATAAATTTTGCTGCATATACTGCAAAAGTAATTATTAAAGATGGTAACCTTGCTTATGAAACTGATATTGAAGGAATGTGGGATATGGAACGTTACATTACATTATTAATGGGGGAAATACCAAGACTATCTGAGGATATTTATGGGTACGGCCCTAAAGAAAAAGGTTTCATTGCACATGTTGATATACCTAATGAAGTTGTTGAAGCTTTTTCTGAATTAAAAGAAGAATACTCAGAATTGATTGGAGAGGCAAATCCATTATATGCCTCAAAAAGCTAATAAAAATATATATATTATAAAGAAATAGATATTATAAAAGCAACTAACAAGATTAAATTATCTTATTAGTTGCTTTTTATTTGGATAATTAAACAATATCTCCATATAATTATTTTGTAGATGTGGTTATTATAATCAAATTTGTATTTATAATTATAAATAGAAAAAAGATGTAAAACATAGTAAAATAAAAGTACATAATATAGGAGGTCTAAATAATGATTACAGGTGAATTAAAAAGTAAAGTAGATAAAATTTGGGAAACTTTTTGGACTGGTGGAATAACTAATCCATTAGAAGTAATTGAGCAGTTTACATATCTTTTATTTATAAAAGGGTTAGATGATGTTGAAACAACTAAAGAAGCAGAGGCTTCAATATTAAGTATAGATTTTGAAAGAACATTTCCAGAGGATAAACAACATTTAAGATGGAGTAAATTTTCTAATGAAGGTGATCCAGAAAAAATGTATTTAATAGTACAAAATGAGGTATTTCCATTTATAAAAAATCTACATGGAAATAAAGAATCGGCATATGCAAAGTATATGGGAGATGCAATATTTAAAATTCCAACACCACTTATGCTTTCAAAAATAGTTGATGGAATTAACAATATTAAGTTTGAGAAAGATAAAGATACTAAGGGAGATTTATATGAGTATCTATTATCAAAAGTAGCTACAGCAGGAACAAATGGACAATTTAGAACACCAAGACACATAATTGATATGATGGTTAATTTAATGAAACCAACACCAGAAGATATTATTATTGATCCAGCAGCAGGTTCAGCAGGATTTTTAGTTTCTTCACAACAATATTTAAGACAAAATCATGCAGACTTATTCCTAGTTCAAGGGTTAAAAGAACATTTTAATAATAATATGTTCTATGGGTTTGATATGGATAGAACAATGCTTAGAATAGGTGCTATGAACATGATGCTACATGGTGTTGATAATCCTAATATAGAATATAAAGATTCCTTATCTGAAGTAAATACTGATAATGATAAATTCACATTAGTATTAGCAAATCCTCCATTTAAAGGTAGCTTAGACTATGAAGCAGTATCAGCAGATCTTTTAAAAGTAACTAAAACAAAGAAAACAGAACTTTTATTCTTAGCACTATTCTTAAGAATACTAAAAGCAGGTGGAAGATGTGCATCTATAGTACCTGATGGAGTTTTATTTGGTTCAACAGGTGGTCATAAATCCATAAGAAAAGAAATAGTTGAAAACCATAAATTAGAAGCAATAATATCAATGCCATCTGGAGTATTTAAACCATATGCAGGGGTGTCTACAGCAATAATGATATTCACTAAAACAGGTACAGGTGGAACAGATAAAGTATGGTTCTACGATATGAAAGCAGATGGATACTCCCTAGACGATAAAAGAAATCCTATAGAAGATAACGACATAAATGACATCATAGAAAGATTTAATAACCTAGATAAAGAAGAAGAAAGAAAAAGAACAGAACAAAGCTTCTTCGTACCAGTAGAAGAAATTAGAGATAATGGATATGATTTATCAATAAATAAATATAAAGAAATAGAATATGAAGAAGTTCATTATGATGCTCCAAGTGTTATTTTAGATAGAGTTAAATCTTTAGAGAAGGAAATAACTCAAGGACTAGAAGAATTAGAAAGAATGCTTGGGGTGTAGAATATGAAATATAAATTAAGTGATATTTTTCAGAAACCTATTAGTGGGGAATGGGGTAGTGAGTTAGAGGAAGGAAAGAAAGGTGTTAAAGTTTTAAGAACAACTAATTTTACCAATTTAGGGAGATTGAATTTAAATGATGTTGTTGAAAGGGAGATTGATATAAATAAACATAGAAGTAAAATACTAAAACAAGGTGATATTATTATTGAAAAATCAGGAGGAAGTCCAACACAACCTGTTGGAAGAGTTGTTATTTTTGAAGAAGGTGGTAATGAAATATATTTTTGCAATAATTTTACGTCTATATTGAGACCCCAAAAACTAATTAATAGTAAGTATTCTCTGTATTTGATGAAAGATTTATATAATAAAAGAAAAGTTCTAAAATATCAAAATAAAACAACCGGTATAATTAATCTCAAATTAGCTGATTATATTGCAAATACAGAAATTATTTTGCCAACTATTAATGTACAAATCAAAATTGCTAAAGTATTAGATAAAGCACAAGAATTAATTGATAAAAGAAAAGAACAAATACAAGCATTAGATGAATTAACTAAATCACAATTTATCGAGATGTTTGGTACTTTAAAAAATGAACATAAATTACCGTTAGAAAAATGTACTACATTTATAGATTATCGTGGAAAGACTCCAACTCTTTCAGAAAGTGGAATTAGAATTATAAATGCAAAATCAGTAGGAAATGGATTTTTTAAATATATCGATGAATATATATCAGAAGAAACTTATGATTCATGGATGAAAAGAGGATTCCCTGTTGCTGGAGATGTACTTTTTGTTACTGAGGGGCATACATTTGGTAACGTATGTAGAATACCAAATGATTTAAATAAATTTGCAATGGGTCAGAGGGTTATAACCATGCAAGGTAAAGAGAAATTATTAAATAATGTATTTCTTGCTCAATATATGCAAAGTATGCCATTTAAGATAGATATAGATAAATATAAAACTGGTAGCTCAGCACAAGGGATTAGAAGTAAAGAACTTCAAAAAATTCTTATACCTATTCCTAATATAGAACTTCAAAACCAATTTGCTGATTTTGTTAAACAGACAGACAGATTAAAACTTAAAATGGAGAAGAGTTTAAAGGAATTAGAAGATAATTTTAATTCTTTAATGCAAAGAGCTTTTAATGGTGAGTTATTTAGTGAATAAAATATATTAAGAGTAGGGGTGAAGTATTTATGGGTGAATTATCTAAAGATATAAAAATGTTAGTATTTCAGATAATAAGATTGATTGGTTCTGTAGCTTTTTTAGTATTTGCCATTATAGGGTTATTTAAATTCATAATTGAATAATTGTACTAAGAAGTTTTATATAGCAAGAATTAATGAAGTAAATTTATAATAAAAAAACTGAAAACAAAAATATGTTTTAATTATTAGAAGTGTATTTAAATAAAGGGGATGAAATTTTGAGTAACTTTGAGTTTTTAAAAGGAAAAAAGAATTTTGAAAGTTTTACTAATCCTTGTTTAGAAGCAGAAAAAAGTATATTAGTTAGTCCAGCTACAACTGCAATTTTATCAAGGAGAGCTTTAGAATTAGCTGTTAAATGGGTATATAGCTTTGATTCAGATTTGGTATTACCATATCAAGATAATATAAGCTCATTAATTCATAATAATAGTTTTATTGAGCTTATAGATTATGAAATGTTACCTATAATAAAATATGTTATTAAACTTGGAAATGTTGCAGTTCACACTAATGCTAGTATTAGCAGAGGGGAAGCCATTTTATCATTAAACAATTTACATAAGTTTATAAGCTGGATTGATTACTGTTATGCAGATGATTACACAGCAGAAGAGTTTGACGAGGATGTTTTACTTGAAGGTGACGAAAAGAGAGTTAGACCAGAGGAGTTAAAGAATTTATATGAAAAGCTTAGCTCAAAAGATAAAAAGATAGAAGAAATAAGAAAGCATAATAAAGACTTAATAAAAGAATTAACAGAGAAAAGAAAATCAAGCAAAGAAAATTATGATTTTAATATAGATGAAATAAGTGAATTTGAAACAAGAAAGAAATATATAGATGTTGAATTAAAACTTGCAGGCTGGAATATAGGTTCAGATGTAGATGAAGAAGTTAAAGTTATAGGTATGCCTAATAATGAAGGTGTAGGCTATGTTGATTATGTTCTTTGTGGAGATAATGGCAAACCTTTAGCAGTAGTAGAAGCAAAGAGAACTTCTAAAGATCCAAAGGTTGGACAACAACAAGCAAAATTATATGCTGATTGTTTAGAACATCAATATGGACAAAGACCAGTTATATTCTTTACAAATGGTTTTGAAACATATATATGGGATGATTACAATGAGTATTCAGAAAGAAGAATATATGGATTTTACAAGAAATCAGAACTTCAATTACTTGTTGATAGGAGAAAAAGTAAGATTTCATTAAGTAAAATAGATATAAAAGATGAAATATCAAATAGATATTATCAAAAAGAAGCAATAGTAAATGTATGTGAAGCACTAGAAAGAAGAGAAAGAAAAATGCTTTTAGTATGTGCTACAGGAACAGGAAAGACAAGAACTGCAATTTCATTAGTTGATGTACTTTCAAGACATAATTGGATTAAAAACATATTATTTTTAGCAGATAGAAAAGCACTTGTAAGACAAGCAAAAAATAACTTTTCAAAGCTTTTACCTAATTTACCATTATGTAATCTTCTTGATAATAGGGATAACCCAGAAGAAGCAAGAATGATATTTTCAACTTATCCAACTATGATGAATGCAATAGATGAAACTAAATCAAAAGATGGCAAAAGATTATTTACTCCAGGACATTTTGATTTAATTATTGTAGATGAAAGTCATAGATCAATTTATAAAAAGTTTAAAGCAATTTTTGATTACTATGATTCATACTTAATAGGACTTACAGCTACACCAAAGGACGAAATAGACAAAAATACATATACTGTTTTTGATCTTGAAAATGGAGTACCAACTTATGCATATGAATATGATAAAGCTGTAGAAGATAGGTTTCTTGTGGATTATTCTACAATAGAAGTTAAGTCAAAAATTATGGAAGATGGAATTAAGTATGATGACCTTTCACAAGAGGAAAAAGAAGAGTTTGAAGCTACCTTTGAAGATGATGAAAATGTTGATAAAGAAATAGGAAATACAGCAGTTAACGAATGGTTATTTAATGCTGATACTATTGATTTAGTTTTAAATAAACTTATGACAGAAGGTTTACGTATTGAAGGTGGAGAAAAGCTTGGAAAGACAATAATCTTTGCTAAAAATAGTAGACACGCTAAGGCAATCGTAGATAGGTTTAATACTATATATAAAGAATATGGTGGTAATTTTGCTAAAGTAATAGACTATAGTACAAACTATGTAGAAACTTTAATTGATGATTTTTCAGATAAAAATAAACTTCCACAAATAGCTGTTAGTGTAGATATGTTAGATACAGGTATAGATATACCTGAAATTTTAAATCTTGTTTTCTTTAAAAAGGTAAGAAGTAAAACTAAGTTCTGGCAAATGATAGGTAGAGGAACAAGGTTATGTAAAGATTTATTAGGTTTAGATAAAGATAAAGAAAAATTCTTAATTTTAGATTTCTGTAATAACTTTGAATTCTTTAGAGTAAATCCAAAGGGATATGAAGGGGGAAAAGTAGAAACAATTACAGAAAAATTATTTAATATTAAGGTTGAAATAATTAAAGAACTTCAAGACTTAAAGTATTCTGATAGTGAATACATAGATTTAAGAAAAGAATTAGTAGATGAGTTATTAAATAGTATTAAAGGGTTAAATGAAGATAATTTCTTAGTTAGAATGAATTTAAACTATGTTCAAAAGTTTAAAAATGAAAAAGAGTGGGAAGCTTTAGGAGCTGTTTCAGTTAATAATTTAAAGGAGCATGTTTCAATGTTAATTACTCCTTTAAATGATGATGAGTTAGCTAAGAGATTTGATTTAGTAATGTACAATATCCAATTTGCATATCTTAAAGGAACTAATGCCACAAGAGGAATTAAATCAGTTATAGATACAGCAGAGCAGCTATCAAAGCTTGGAACAATACCTCAAATTCAACAGCAAAAGTATGTTATTGAAAAAGTTATGTCAGAAAGCTTTTGGGAAAGTGCAGATATATTTGAACTAGATGGAGTTAGGGAAGCATTAAGAGAGCTTATAAAATACTTAGAAAAAAAAGGTCAATTGATTTATTATACGGAATTTAAAGATATGATAATTTCAGAAGAAAGAAATGCTTCTATATATAATGTAAATGATCTTAAAAATTATAGAAAAAAGGTTGAACATTATTTAAGTGAACATAAAGATGAAATAGCAATATACAAACTTAGAAATAATAAAAAATTAACTAAGGATGATATAAAACATTTAGAAGATGTAATGTTTACTGAGTTAGGTAGCCAATCAGATTACCAAAAAGAATTTGGAGATACTCCAATTACAAAGCTTGTTAGAAATATGGTAGGTTTAGATAGAAATGCAGCTAATGAAGCTTTTTCAGAGTTTTTAAATAATGAAAATCTAAATTCATTTCAAATTCACTTTATTAAGCTAATAGTTGATTATATAGTTAAAAATGGAATGATAGATAATAATATAGTATTAACAGAAGATCCTTTCAAAACTGTAGGTAATATAGTTGAATTATTTGAAGATAATATTGAAGTTAGAGGTAAGATACTAAGTGTTATTAAAGAAATAAAAGATAATGCCATAGAAGTTAGTTAGATTTAAATAAATAAGTTATTTAAGAAAATTTTTTTTATTTTAAAGATTAAATAGTAAAATTTCTTTTTAATAAAAGTATAGATATAAAATTAAATTTTAAATCCAAGTAGAATCAATATTATGTCCTACTTGGATTTATTTAATTTGCTATAAAGATTAAATAAAAACATATAATTAATTTAATTGTAATAAATTTTGTTACTATTAATTTACTTTTTTATGTATAATTAATATTGTAATAGAATAATAAACCTATTTTATTATTATTTAATTAAATACCAATTTGAAGTCTTATTACTATATTAAAGTATCTTATATTTAAATCTAAAATTATGGGCAAGTTAAATATTACCAAAAATACAAATAATTTTTTAAGGTAAGAAGGATGGTTTTATGGATATAATATTAGAAGAGTTGTTTACATTGGTATTAGATGGATGTTTTGAAATAATTACTAATAAAAAAATTAATAGCATTATTAGAAAGATTGTTTTTTGGTTTATTACATCTTTCTATATGGGAATAGTTATAATTTTTACTATGTTAGCTATTAAAAGTAATAGCATAGTTGTTAAAATAATTTATATGGTAATTTCTATGTTATTCCTGTTATTTTTTTCTAGGTTAGGAATAAAGTTGTACAAAAATAAAATAACTTAACTTATTCAATATAGTATTAATATAATATATATTTAAGTTATTATTTAGAATGAATTAATTATATATTAGGGGACAAACTAAAACTAACCTTTAAAACATAGCTAATTAAATTATTCAATAAATTCTATTTTTAATACAGTAAAAAATATTTAGAGAAACTATTTTAAAATTTTCTTTTCCTAACTTATTTAATTGCTTTTCTATATAATATTGTTTTAGACTTATTAAAAGTAAAGCTATTATTTAATGGATGAATTTCAATATGAAATTTTACGTATTTACAGGAAATTGATGGAAAATATGGATAAATGTAATGAATATTGATATTATTATAATATAGGCTATATAATTTCAATATAAGTATTTAAATAAAAAAATAATTTTAAATAAAAGAATAAATATAATACTTTTTTTTATATTTACAATGAGAACCTCTCTATGTATATTATATAGGAGAGGATATAAGAGAGGATATAATTTTTGGAGAGTTTTTATTTTTCTTAGATTAGCCATAATTTTATTAGGCTTAAAAAGTTAAATTGTTATAAAAAAATTATTTGAGTTGTCATAAGAAAAATTACTTAAACCTTAAAGTATAACAATATGGAACTTTGAAAAGGGTAATATAAATTTTAGAAAAAATAGTGTGAATTTGTTGTTTGTATAAGGAGTTGAAAAGTATGGATAATTCAAGAAAAATAACTAATAAATCAATTAAAGAAATTAAAATGAGAAAAAGAAAGAGAAGAAAATTTAAGCGTATAATAGGTAGTATAGCTATATTATTAGCAGTATATATGGGATATGGAGTTTTTAATTCAATTTTTTATAATGAAGACTTAGAAAAAGAAAAAAAAGTTGAAGAAATAAACAAAGTAGTTAAAGTAGAAAAGTCAGAGAAACCAGAACAGCCGAAACAACCAGAAGAGGTAGATTATTTATCTAAAATACCAGAAGAAATAAAAAACTCCAATGATTTAATGATACAAAAATTATTACAAAAGGCTAATGATAATCAAAAGGTTGCTATGATGTTAAGTGATATAAAATCATATCCAAAACAACTTTTAGAATTAGCATCAAAAAAGGATGAAGTTATAGATTTTGTTGCAAATTATCCTAATCATAAAAAATCAAAAGGTGAAAATATATCTATAATAAAAGATTATAAAAAAGGGGAAATTCCACTTTTTATACAATGGGATGAACGATGGGGATATGAAAATTATGGCTCAGAGTTTATAGCTATTAATGGATGTGGACCTACATCTTTAGCAATGGTAGCTGTAGGACTTACTGGTAATACACATATAAATCCAAAAGTTGTTTCAGATTCAAGTGAAAAAAATGGATATCTAGTAGAAGGAGTAGGTTCAGATTGGAAGCTTATGACTGAAGGAGCTATAGAATTTGGAGTAAATGGGAGAGAGTTACCACTAAGTGCAGATGCTATAATAAGTACATTACAGAGCGGACAACCTATAATAGCAAGTATGGCACCAGGGGTATTCACTACTACAGGACACTATATAGTATTAACTGGAGTTGATAGCAATAATAAAATAATAGTAAATGATCCTGATAGTAAGATAAAAAGCAAACAAGCATGGGATTTAGATGTATTCATGAGAGAAACAGATAATTTATGGGCATTTACAGCCATATAAGATAGAGGATATAGAATTAGAAAAAGGCAAGATTTTATAAATAAATCTTGTCTTTTTTATTCTTATTCTTAAATTTACTTTTATTATTTTTAATATAATAATAAATAAAAAGTGTTTATAGAATGAAAATAATATGAAAAGAATGTAACAATAATATGAAAAGAATTATAAAAGAAGATATACTTTTATTTATAAAATCAGATGCTGGAGCTTTATATAGTGAATATGAAGTTAAATCATGGGGGTTAAATCATGAAGGAATAGAAGTTATATTATCTTAGAATGGAATAGATAACTTAATTATTATTTTAAAACTAAGTAATTTAAATTATGTGGAAAAATATACATAAATTGTGTATTATAAATATAAAGAGTGAAAAGATATACCGTATATAATTGTTTTTTATAGGATAAAATTTACTATAGTTACTATTTTGTCCTTTAGTGAATAAAAAGGGGGATAATTTCAATGAATAAAATTACAGTTTTATTGTTTGGAACTACTATTCAAATGTGTATAACCTTTATCATTTTAAGTTGCATAATTAATATTAGTTTTATAAAAAAGATTAAGAAGATTAGCGAAATAAAAAATATTATCTTTGGATTACATCTAACTTTAATTGGCATATTAACTTTTTACTTAACCCATACTTATATATTTACAAGTATGTTTTGGAGTATTGCTATGTATTTCTTACCAATATATATAATTACAACAGGATTTATGATGAGTCTAGTTGGATATTTTGCTAATTTAAATCATGGGGATTAATATATATTTCAACAAATAAGAGCTTTTATAAAGATATATTAATAATCTATAGGGGGAGTAGAATTTATGAAACCAGCAGATTTAACAGGAATTCTTGTATTTGCTTTCTTAGTAGGGGGGATATTAACCTTTTTAGGATCAATAATTAAATTTTTTAATGCAGGAGATATCCTTAATTTTTTTGATGAGAGCAAACATGATAAAGATAAGGTATCTAAAATTGTAGGAAAAGATCTTTTAACTATAGGAGTAAGCGTAATAATAATTGCTATTATAGGTATATTCATTAATGAAAAATATTATAATTTTATTATGATAAGCCAAGCTGCCATTGTGATTTTAGGATTAGTAATAACTATTTATCATCAATTTTTTAAATGTAAAAAAGATAATTAATAAAAAGGATGTATCAAAATTTAGCTTAGATACATCCTTTTTATTATAAATTTTAGCTAGGAAATTTTTAACTTATATTAAAACCCTTTTTAGCTATTAATTACTAACAAGATTTACGCTATTTAGATTAACTTCATTAACATCTAGTTTAACAACTATTTCCTTCTTTTCATTATTAGTAGTTTTATATTCAAAACAAAAATAAAGATTATCTTTAATTGAATCAATATCAGTATTACTAAACAAAGTTTCAGAACTTATTGTTCCAATAGTCTTATTAGCAAGTAATTCATCACGAAGTGAATCAACTTTATAATCTCCTTCATGAGAAATGGAATTCAATAAAATAGTATCTCTTTCACCATGCTTGTCTATAAATATAGATTTTGAGTAATAATTAATATTTGGAATACTATCACCTGAAAACTCTACATTACCACCATTAAGAAGTTCTTTATCTTTAGATAAAAGTATAAATCCATCATTAATTTTCATGTCAGAATTTTCTCCTTTAATGGAGTATATCTTTAAGGAAGAATTGGTGCTTTTATATTTATATACAACAGTAGTAGCAATAAATATCACATTGGTAATAAGTAAAACAATAATGAGTAAATTTTTGTTATATTTCTTCAAAAAAAACCCTCCTATCTTAATTTAATACTATTTAAAAGTTGAAATATTTATTATAAATTTAATTATATAAAATATTTTGATGATATAATTACATAATTTTTACAAAATAAAGTTTTATGAATATAACATATTTTAAATTTAATGATAATATTTGTAAAATGATATAAAATAAAAAATTAAAAATATTTCATAATGTTAATATATTTATATCAATAAACTATAAAAATGATTATAAAAGGTCTTTATGTAAAAATATAAAAATTACCCAGGAAATAATGAAAAAATAAAGTTATTTATATAGAATAATATGTAAAAAGTAAAAATTTATTTGTAAATAATATCAGTACTAAATTTTACAGTTATTAATTCAGGATTTTGCTTTTCTCCAGTTAAAGTTATTAAGGCAGTATCATCATTACTCCAAGAAATATTTATGTTAGATTCATTTAAATTTTTACCATCATTTAATATGGATGTTTTGTATTTAGATGAATTTAAGAAGTTAGTGAATCCAGTTCTTCTAGAAATAATATTTATAGAGTTGTTTCCAAATAAAAATGAATTAGAATGATTTACAAAAATATTCTTCTGTTTTTTATACGCATAATATATCCCCCTTCATAATTTAGAAGTCTTGCAATTTACATCCAAATATATCTTCAAAATCTTTTTCCTTTTCCATATATTCGTCAAATTCCAAATTATATTGTTTTTTTAGATTATTATAAATTTCTTCTCCATTCTCATATTCTTGTACTATATAATCTTTTATATCACTATAATTGAATTTAATTCCCAATTCTTTCACAAGCTCTAGAAAAAACTCCATACCTTTAAATAAAGTTACTACAGACTGTTCTTCATCCCCATCTATCATATGATTTAAATATTCATCAAAATAATCTGAGTAGAATATTTTTAATAAAGCAGTTAATTTTTTTTCTTCTATTGATATTTTCATAAAAAAACCTCCAATAATTTATATTCGATCTGTTAAGTTATATGAACATTGCTCTTCTCAACTCTAGGAAATACAATAAGTTTGACAAGAACTAATTTCCCCCTAGAAAAGGAGAGAAGAACAATGAACAAAACAAATATTAAATGTCCTCGCTGTCATTCAAATAAACTATATAAGTTTGGTTTAGACAATCAGGCTAATCAAAAATATCAATGCCAAAATTGCAAGCGACAATTCGCTCCTGACAAAGTCAGTAGCCGAGTTTTAAAAAACTATCCTAGATGCCCTAAGTGCGGTAAAGGCATTTACTTACATCATTCCTACAAACATTATAATCGCTATAAATGTAATAATAAAAAATGTAACCATATTATAGTTAATCATCATTCTCTTAATATAGATAATGCTTCTAGCGAAGCTATTACCGGCTCCCTTTCTATGAAAGGAATGCGTTTTCCACTTCATGTTATATTAACTACACTCACACTCTATTTTTTAAATAATTCATCAACAAGGGCTATTTCTCAATTCTTGATGATTAACTCTGGAATTAAGGTATCTCATGTTACGATAGCCAGTTGGACTAATAAATTTGAACCTTTCTTTAAATAAAAGGCTGATAAATTTAAAGCTAGTTTAAACCTACAATCTGACGATTGGCACGCTGATGAAACAGTAGTATTTATTAATGGTGAAAGATACTACCTTTGGTTAGCTATTGATTCAGAAACTAGATTTATTTTAGCATTTCATTTAACTAAATCTAGAAGTTCTGATTCAGCGTACACATTGGTAAATGAAGCTAAAAAATTTGGTGAACCAGTTAGTTTTATAACTGATAGATTACCTTCATATAATGAAGCCGTGGCTACGCTATTGCCCAATACAACTCATATTCCTGTAGCTCCAATGTCTAGTGATACAAATAATAATTTAATTGAATCATTTAATAAAACATTTAAAGCCTGGTATAAAACCAAGAAAGGATTCAACTCTTTTCAGAAAGCTAATAACCTTATATATTTATTTATCTTTCACTATAATTTTATTAGACCACATGGATCATTAAATAACTGTACTCCAGCAGAAGTTGCCGGCTTCATAAGCGATAGCTTTGCTAAAAACTCTTGGTTTTCAGCATCTTAATTAAATTTAATACCTTTGATTAACCTGCAAAAAATCAATGCTATTGTAGGCTTATTTGCCATACAATAAAACATTCAAACTTATATAATTTTCAAAGAGCAAGTAATTCTATGAAAAATCAAGCTATTTTTTCATAACTACTTAACAGATTCTATAAATATTTTAAACAAAATATTTATAAATGTCACTTGTAATAGTATATCCTAAAACCTTCCATATAAAAAATATTAGGGATTTTTTAGGTTGTTGAATTGTTATAAAGATTAATTGATACTATATAACAAATTACAAAATTATCTAAATAAAATATAGTAAAAATAATTCTATTAATAAGGGAATATATTCAAAAAACAAGAATTTAATGGAAAAGTAAATATAATTTTCAATAAAATTATAAATAAATACAAAAAATATAAACAAAATAGATATAATTACAAATTTCTACAAAATTCTTATCCAAAACATGCTATTATTAATAAGAAATTATTTAATTTAATAAATAATTGTTATTAAAAGGTCATAACGATTATTATATGTATTATAACTATGGCGCTGTAGTAATACATTCATTAAAAATTTTATATTTAGTAGAGATAGATTATCTTATAGTAAGGTAGTCTATTTAAATGTAGAGGTATTAATATGAATAGAAAAACAAAACATAGACAAGTTGAAATTTGTTTAATAATAACATTTATAATATCAATTTTTTCATTTAGTTTTATTATAAGTGCTAGTGAGACTACTTTTAAAATGGTTACTAGCCGTAATTCTTTTAAAGATAAATTAAAATATGTTCAGATTGAAGGGAAAAATTCAGGAAAGGATTTAATTGAATTACTTAATGAGAGAGAAGTAAAACAAATAATGACACCTGAGATAGTAGAAAAAATTGAAGCAGAATCTGTCAATTATGTAGGTAAAGTTGTAGGAGTAACCTCAGGAGCTGATATTGAAAAGTACTGTAAAATTACTGGCCGTATTTTAACTAATAATGAAATAGACGAAGGTAAGAAAGTAGCAGTAGTAGGATCAAAACTTAAAAAGTGTATTATTAATGTTGATAATAAAGATTATATTAAGCTATTTAAAGAAAATTTTGAAGTAGTAGGAATTATAGAAAATGAAGAATGGTTAACAGGAGAAATATTTATTCCTATAAAAACACATCCAGACTATGAATTTGTAACGGAAAATAACGTAGTTGTTGTTGATAAAACAGAAGTAAATAAAGTTAAAAATATAAAGGATATAGGTATTAAAGTTAGTGATATACCAAAAGAAAAGGTAAGTGAATTTGTACTTACAAGAATTCCAGAAATAAAAGAAAATATGTTTATGGTATTAGTGGCTTTCTTAAATTTAGTTATATTTTCAATATTCTATTGTCAATATATAAAGAGAGATTTAGCTATAATGAGGCTTGTAGGGGCTAAACCTAAGGATATAGTAAAATACATGTTTTCTAAAGTATCAAAAATTTACTTAAAAGCATTACCAATAGGGTTTTTAACATCATTTATTACTATAAAAGTTGCAAATAGTTTTTATACGAAAGTCATGTTTGATCCTATTAGTATTTATAATGTAATAATAACAATAGGGTTAACTATATTAATATTTATTGTAGCTAATTTTATTGTATTATTTAATGTTCTTAGATTTAATATATTAGAGGATATAAGGTAGGCATATGGGAAAATATTTATTTTTTAATAGAAAAAAAGGTTTTTTTACAAATATACTTATAGTTATACAAGTAATATTATGGATATATTACAGTAGTACTTTAGCAGCACTTATACAATTTAATAGCAATTTTATTAATTATTATAAAAATAATTTTCCAATGGAAAAAGGAGCATTTCTAACATTTCCAAAATCTCAATTATATGGTACAAAATTAGACTTTGAAGAATTAATAAAGTCATTTGAAGAAAATAATATTAAATATGGAATATGTTTTAATAAATTAAATAAAATAGAAGAAGAAGCTATACCAGAAGAAGTATTGGGAGTTAAAGCAAAGGAAATTGCTGTTAAAATGTCAGAGAAATACAATGGCGAAGGGTATATTGAAAATATAAAAGTTAATAAAGGGTGTATAGAGTATTATAAAAATAAAATTATTAGTGATGATAACATAGAAGATATATGGGAAATAGATGAAGAAAATAAAATATGCCCTATAGTAATAGGTAATAATCTATCATGTAGTCTTAAAATAAATGATGAGTTTGAATATAATGGAATGAAATTTATAGTTAAAGGCATATTAAATAAAAATTCCTTTATAGCTCCAAGATATAATACTATTTTAGGAATAAAGCCATTAGATGATAAGGTTTTAACGCCAATTAGTATAGATTATATAATAAAATATTTTAGTTATGAACCAATAACTGTATATGGAGATAAGGATATTGAAAGTACAAAAAATATGGTAAAAAGTGTTTTAGGTGAAAATTTAGAAGCAGTAACAGTATCAGATTACGCTGTAAAGTTAGAGACACATTTAAATGATATTAGATTTAAAATAGCTTTTGAAATAACTAAAACATTAATACTAACAATATTAACTATTTTATCTATTGTTATGACGTTAGTATTTAAGGTGAAAATGAGTCATGATATTATAGGAACTTTATATTCTATTGGAATTAGTAAAAAGAAAGTATTTTGTATTTTTGCAAGAGAATTTCTATCTTTTATAGTAATAGCTATTGGTTTAGGATATGTATTTTACATAAAAAATAGTGAGTATATATTTAGAGTATTTTATAACAAATATAAATATAGTAGTTTAGCTGTTTCTACAGTAGTTTTAATAATTATATTAATAACTTCTTTGAAAATAATTTTTAATAGGATAAATAGATTAACTCCAAAGGAAATAATGGGAGGATTCACAGAATGATAATAAAGTTAAATAAAATAAATAAGTTTTATGGATATAGAGGTAATAAAATAAAAGCATTAAATAGTATAGATTTAGAAATAGAAAAGGGTAAATTTATTTCAATAATGGGACCATCAGGATGTGGAAAAAGTACCTTATTAAATATCTTAGGTTGTATAGATTCACCTGACAATGGTGAGTACTATTTAAAACGTAATAAAATAGACTTTAAAAAAATAAATTCACTATCAGAAATAAGAAATAGAGATATAGCTATGATATTTCAAAACTTCGCTTTAATTAGAGATTTAAGTGTTATGGAAAATTGCCTATTACCTTTAAAATTTAGAAAAGAAAAATCTAAATATAAAAAAGAAGTAGTAGAAAAATATTTGAAAGAATTAGGTTTATATGAATTAAGGAAAAAGAGGGTAGTTGAATTATCAGGTGGACAACAACAAAGAGTTGCAATTGTAAGAGCTTTGGCTCAAGAAACTGATATTATTTTAGCAGACGAGCCAACAGGAGCTTTAGATGAACAAAATACAAAAAGCATAATGGAATTATTAAAAAAATTAAATAAAGAATTTAACAAGACAATAATAGTTGTAACCCATGATAAACTAGTTGCTAGTTATAGTGATAAAACACTGTTTATGAAAGATGGGAAAATATTAAAATTAAATATAGAAAACTAAAAAGATAATTATTTAATTGTTTTGAAATTACCTAAATAAAAAGCAACTAATAAGATTAAATATGAATTGACTACTAGCTACTTAATGGAAGGAAATTCATACTTTTATTAGTTGCTTTTTTAATATGTTTAAAATTTCTTCAGAGGATATATCTGCACAACCTATATATATTAATATTGGAGAAAATTTAAACATAATATTTAATCTAATGACTATTCTTTTTAAAGGATGAAGAGCTTTAATTAATGAGTTTAAATTATTAACATCAATTGCTATGTATTCATTGTTAAAATGCTTTTCTATTCTAAAGTCAATTATATTATCCCAAGAAATAACTCCAATGCTTACGGCAGTTGAGTTGTCTATAATACCTGAATTATTTACAACTATTAATGGCTTTGGTTTAATTAATTTCATAATAGTAAAAACATAACAATATCCGAAAAAAATACTTCCAATTATACCTACAATTATAAAAATAACATTTAAGTTATAAACTCCCTTAAATAGAATTAATAAAGATAATAAAACTATAATTGTTCCTAATGCAATAAGGTTTTTTAATTCATTTCTATTTTCTTTAATAATGATTGAACTCATAAAATTACTCCTTAATTTATATATATATCACTAATTAATGAAATAAGAAGAAAAAATTAATAGATAATAATAATAATAAAACTTATTTATAAAATAAATTGTGTTATATTAAATAAGTTCATATAAATTATAGCATTATTTTCTAATAATTCATATGATCTATATGTAAATAATGTATATATTAACTTTATAAGGAGGACACATGAAAAATACTAAGCTTTTGAATATTATAGGCATAATTTCTATAGTAGGATTATTAATATTATTTTTATATTCATTATATAAAAAAGAATATATGCAATCTATAATGTGTATAGCTTTCTCTATATCTCCAATATGCGGAATATTTGTGTATAATAAAAGTAAAGAAAAATTATAAAAGAATATCTTTTTATTACATCAAATTAAGTCCTCTAAACCGTTAACTGTAGCTAGTTCATTTTCATTAATAGGAACAACTATACATTTTTGCCCATCAATTATTTGAGATTTTATTTGAGGTACTTTTTCAGGTTTTACATGAAGTATAACATCATAGTCATTAGTAGTATTATTATTTTCTAAATCTGTATCATTAGTTTTTTCTAAAGACTCTTCTAAACTATTTTCTAAATTAGTTTCTAAGTTTTCTTCTAAATCAGCTTTTAAAGTTTCTTCTAAAATATTATTATTACCATCTGTAGTTTCATTGGTTATAGCCGATTCTTGTTTAACCTCATTAAGTTTAGTTTGAAGGATTTCCACTTGTTTAATAAGACTCTCTTCTTTTTTTCGTTGAGCATTTGCTTTAAGGACTTTTGCATCAATTAAGCTTTCTACTAAAGGAAGATCTTCACCAAAGTTTTCTAAATAGGATTTTTCAATTTTATTAGTGATTTCTTCGGGAACTCCACTGTCTATTAGAAGCTCTTGTATATTATCCTTTGTCAAAGCTATAGGTTCGGCATCTGTATCATTATATATAGAATTATATTCTTCTATCATATTATTTAGATTTTCTTGTACTTCCATAAAAATCTTATCAGCCTTTTTTTCATCAGCACCCATAGAATCCTTAATAATTGATTGGAAAGTTTCTTTTTGTATAGTAACAGTTTGTCTTGAAGAACAACCTAAAGTATTTTCCATTAATTCTGGATGTGTGTCTTTTGCATTTTTAGTATAGTACATAATAGAATTAACATCTGAACTACGATTAATAAAAGCAGGGAATACAAAGCCATTAATTGGAGCTTCAACTACCCAATCTCTAATACGTGCCTTTATTTTATTTTCTTCTTCAAAGTATCTAAGACCAGGCTCAGAAAGTGAGACAGGACATATTGCACATAGCATATATTCATATACTTCTTCAGATTCATCTAATTTTAAATTATCCTTAGTTTTAGTAATAACATCATAAGCATCATGAAAAATAAGTATTAAAAAGTTACCAGTATAATCATAGTTATTTATAATTGATTCATAAAAATTATCAAGAATAGAATCATCTTTTAATTGACTATTTTTAAGTTGCATAAGGAAAAGTTGTTTTTCATTTATAAGATCATCATTTAGTGGGAAGTTAAGTTCTAAAATATTATTTCCAATAGTTCCAGATAAGACTTTTTTAGCAATTTCTAAATACTTAAAGTATTCATCTTCATCTAAATTTAGAAAGGTTTCTCTAAATTTTAAAATAGTATGCTTTTCTCCATTAACATAACAACCACACATTTTAGTAAAGGTGCAGTAATCCTTTTTCAAGCGTTTTTTTAACTCAAGTATATCTTTTTTCATCATATATAAAACCCCTTAATATAATCTTTTTAGGAAGCCTAATTTCACATAAATTAAAAAAAGTAAGCTTCTATAAGAAAAATAAAATATCTGTATACTTATTTAAGTATAATATTTTTTCATTATTAATTAAAGATTTTATTATAGAAAATTACTATTATATGGATATATTGATATTAAGTTTTTAGCTTTTAATGGTGGAACAATGGAAAGGATACGCATATAGAATCATTAGGTAACCTTACAAAAGAAAGATGCTATAAATTAGTTAATGACTATATGAATTAATAAATAAACTTCATATATAATAGTTATTTAAATAAATTATAAATTAATATATGATAAAAATAAGGATTGTCCACATAAATGATTTTAATAATTTGTGTGGACAATCCTTTTTACTAATTTTTATTAGATATAATTTTATCTGAAATAATACATCCATCTTTTAACTCTATAATTCTATCACATTCATTAGCTAATTTTAAATCATGAGTTACTATAATTACTGTTTTACCATTACTATTTAAAGATTTAAAAATATTCATTACTTCTGAACCAGTTACAGTATCTAATGCCCCTGTAGGTTCATCAGCTAATATTATATTTGGATTATTTACAATTGCTCTAGCAATAGCAACTCTTTGACATTGACCACCAGATAAATTATTAGGTTTTGATTTTAATTTATCCTCAATGCCAAGTTTTGAGCTAACATCAAGTATTAAATCCTTTCGTAAAGACTTTTTTACATTACCATATTTTAATGGCAATTCAATATTATCATATACTGTATAATCATTTATAAGTGCAAAATGTTGAACTATAAAACCAATAGTACTATTTCTAAATTTTGAACGTTGATTCTTAGTAAGATTTTTAGTAATTGTACCATCTATAGATATTGATCCAGATGATTCTACATCTAATTGACCCAATAAATTTAATAAAGTTGATTTACCGGAACCAGATTTTCCTGTTAAAGCAACTAACTCACCTTTTTTTATTTCTAGATTAATATTATTAAGAGCTTTAGTTTCACTTTCTAATTCTCCATATATTTTATTTATATTAGTTAATTTTATCATACTCATTTAATCTTCTCCTTTTATTAATTGATTTAACTGGATTTTGTTTATATTAACTATAGGGATAATTAATATAATTAAATTCATAATTAGTAGAAAAATAAATGTTGAAAGTAAAGCAATAACATTTATTTTATTAGTTAACCCTTTAAATATAAAAATTGGAGTAGATAGTATAATTGCTACAAAAGAAAGTATAAAGAGCTCACCAGATATTATCTTTATAATGTCAATGGTTCTAGCGCCAGTTAAATAATGTACTCCAAAATCTTTTTTATATAATAAGATACTATTTAATAATGTTATTGTAATTGATACAAAAATAAAAATAGTTATAATAACGGATATCATTACTATATCTTTTAAGCCATTTAAATATTGAGTAATCTTTATAGATAAATCAGAAGAAAAATCTCTTACATCAATAGATACATCAATTTCATTAAATAAATTTCTTAAATCAGAGCGAATGTTATTTAGATATTCTTTTGAAGTTGATTTATCAAAAATTAATAATGCAGCACCAGTAAGATAGGCACCACTATCAAGATAATTATTTGGTATAATTATATAATTATTTAAGTTTGCAAATCTTTGACTAGATTGTAGATTGCCAGGATTAAATTGATCTTTAGATAAAATTCCTATAACCTCTGCATTATGAGAACTACCTATGGTTATTATATCGCCTATGTTATAGATATTTAAAAAATCATATCCTAATATTATAGGAATTGTATCTTTAGGTGAAGATATATGGGTAAGTTCAGTATCATTAAATGTACGGCCTTCATAAAGATTAATAGGAAATCTTTTTAATGAATCAGAATTTATATGTAATGATTTGGCATAAAATTTATTACCTTCTTCAGGTGAATTTGGAAATTTGAAATTTTCGTAGTTATCAAATTTTTCTAGTGATAATGATTCTATACTGTTTAGTGTAAGAAAGAAATCATGATTTGAATTAGTATTAAGATAATCATTAATTATTTTCTCAGCATTAGAAAATGCATCATTACTAGTAGAAGAGTTTAAGTCAGACCTAAATTCAATTCCATATAAGATTTCATCACTAAAAAACTTTGAAATTTGTTTTTTTTCAATATTAAATCCAGTAAATATATCAAAGCTATTATATAAACTTAAAATTAAAAAAATTAATTGAAATATAAGCAAAACTGATATAAAAAAACTTTTTTTTATATAAAAATAAGAGTATTTAATCATTAGTTATCTCCTTTTTATTAAGCTAACAAGTTCTAATTTATCTATTCTATAGAAAGATATTATAGCTAGTACAATACAAATTAAAGATATAAATAATATGTTAAGTATAAAGTTATAAGAAGTATATATTATAGATCTGTTTAGTATGTTTGAAAATTCTAAAGCATTTTGAATTATTGGACATAAAGTAAGAGATATTGTTGAAATAAAAATAAGTTTTATTGTTATTTCTTTTATAATATCAAAGGTATTTGCACCACATAATTTTTTTACTCCAATTTCATATTTAATACCATTTACCCAATAATACATACAAAGTATTATTGAAATAAATATAACAATAATTAAGGGCGTATATATAACAATAAAACTAAACACACCTATTTTAATAAAATCCATAATACTTACTTTATAAAAAAAATCAGTTTTAATCTTTTTTATTTTAATATAGGGGTTGTCTTGTACTAATTTAATAAGCTCATCATTTGAATAAATATCACTTTCAATTACTATATTATCGAAGTCCATATTAAGGTTTATATCATTAAGTGATAGATTATAAAAAATTGTAGCAAATTTTACTTGGTTTGATTTACCATTATCAATTACACCAACTACAGTATATTTTTCGCTACCAGAATATAAAAATTTAGAATCGTTATTACTTTCTACATATTTAAGAGCACTTTTAGGAATTACAGCAACTTTATTATTATTTTTAAAATCACTAACATCTAAAAACCGTCCTTCTAATAATTTATAGTTATTAGTATAGTTAGAATTAAAGTATAGACCGTTAGTATAAAAACCATTTGAAAATAATTTGCCATTTACTGATTTTACTACTAAATCATCTTTTTCCATTAAATAAGAAAAAAATAATTTTATTTCTTCAATTACTTCTGTATTTTCATGGGTTTTACATATTGGATCATCTTTATTTATAGAAAATGTAATAGCATTTTTATATGTATAATTACACATATTTAAAATTCCCTTTTCATTAATTATTTCACTAATTAAAATAGAAAAGATAAGTAAAATGCTTGTCATTGATAAAGTAATAAATAAACTATTTTTTAAGTAGTTTTTCATTTTTTTAACTCCTTTTAATGTATATTAATAAAAAAAGGATAGTTTTTAAATATACTATCCTTAGTTAATCCATTTATTATTAAATCTTACAATATTCTTTAATTGAAGAAGTAAGACTATTTATTAAAATAATTGAAGCAGATAGAGTTAGATAACTTAAATTTTGACTTGTATCTTTAATAAATTACAATACAACGCTAGTATAGCATGTGAACATAGAGAAAAATGTAAAAAATAGTAGAAAATAAATAAAAATATATAATTTAATAAAATAATATGTAGTAAAAGACATAATAGAAATAATTAATTATTTCTATTATTAATGTAGTTTTTATACATAAAGAATATAATTATCTAAAGGTTAGATATATTGCTTAACAGTAATATATGTTATAAAATCATATTATTAGCAAAAAAAATGTTTAAATGGAGGAAAATATGTCAATTGATTATATAGAAAAACAGATAAGTGAAGCAATTGGTAATGATAGTATAACTTCTGTAGAAAAGGGACAAAGATTTTTACGCTGGACATTATCATATATTTTTGATAAATCTGATAGTGAAATTGAAGAAAATGATTTGAATTATGGCGTATTAATTTGTGATGGGCCTAATGATTCAGGAGTAGATGCCGCATTTATAGAAAATGACACTATAAGTATAATACAAAGTAAGTATCTAAACTCAAATTCATATGAAGCAATTGCAGGATTTTTATATAAAATAAAAACAATTATTATTGATGGAATAAGTAAGGAATCCAGAGGTTGTTTAAAAGATGTCTATAATGCTACTTTAGATATGGAAGGAATAGATATATATTATGTAACAAACGATAGTATAATGGAGAATGACTGGAAAGTTATATCTAAACAAGTTAAAGAAGTAGAAAAAGCAATAAAAGATAATACTCAAACTAAGAGAGTTAAAATAAGAATATTAGATATAAATAATATTGAAGACTTTATAGATGAATCAAGAAGTATTGTTCCGAAAAAATTCCAAGGAACACAAATGAAACTTATTCTAGAAAAATATTTTGAGAATAAAGAAAATAATACAATAATAGCAGAAGTATCTTTAAAAAGCTTAGCATCATTTATTAAGAATAAGGAAAATTATTTATTCTATTCTAATATAAGAAATTTCTTAGGAAAAAGAAATAAAGTTAATAAAGAAATAGAAAGGACATATAATGAAGATCCTAAAAAGTTCTGGTTTTACAATAATGGGATAACTATAGTATGTGATAGATATTATGATATAAAAGATTTTGGTAATAGTGGAGCATCAATGATGATAGAGACACCTCAAATTGTAAATGGTTGCCAAACATCAAGTACTATATATTCTTTATGGAAAAATCAAAGTAAAGAAGAGAGAATAAATCAAGAAGGGACTATTCTAGTAAAAATAATAGAAGATATTAATAGTACAAAAAGAAAAAAGATAACTAAATATACAAATAGTCAAACAGCAGTAACTGGAAAAGACTTCTTTGCATTAGAAGAGTTTCATTATAAATTACAAAAGGACTTTCTAAAGTTAGGTTATAATTACATAATACAAAGAAAAGATAGAATAGAAAAAAAAGATAGGAAAAAAGGTAATAAAAAATATTCATATTTATTTGATAAGAAATTTAATAATGCCTTCTTTGCTAAAGATATAGTACAAGCATTTACAGCTGGAATACATTTCAAACCTGCAAAGGCTAAAAGCATAAGTAACTTAGTGCCAGGGGGAAGTTACTATGATAAATTATTTAATGATCAAACAACACCACAAGATGCAAGATATTATTTTTTTCCATATGCAATAATGTATTATTCTAAAAATATAATGAACCATAGTAAAAATGATAAATTAAAATCAGTTAATTTATTATTTATTAATATTTATTTCAAGATACTTTTATTCTTATTCCAAAGATTAGATTTAGTTACTGAAGATATAGTTGATATAATTCATTGTGATAAGGATGTAATTGAATGGATTGACAGTATATTTAAGAATCAAAGCTTAAATAAGAAGATTTTAGAATTAACAGAGGAAATTACAAAGATATTCTTAAAAGATACAATGATTAAGAGAAAGATAGGAGATAATTTACCTAAATTCTTAAAATCTAATGTAGAAAATGATGCAGAAGTAATAGCTGTACTTAATGATAAAATAAGAGAAGAAATAGAAGACTGTGATGAATTTAATATATATGATATAAAAGCTTGTTTAGAAACAAGCATAGAAGAAAGTTCAGAGGTATAGTAAACGTGAATATATAGTATAGAAATTACTATATAATAGAAGGAAGATTATTTACTATATATAATAAGAAGAAACACATACACAATAATTTTGCAAGAATTAATTCAAATGCAAAATTTAATTAACTAATAACAACATTTAAATTAAAATACATTTGAAGGTAATATTGCAAATAATAAAATAACTGTATTATTAGTAGTTATTTAAAGTAGGAAAATCTAAATAACAGGAATATGCCTAATTATTAAATAAGTAGTAAGATTTAATTAAATCCTACTACTTATTTTTTATATAGTTGGTTTATTAAACCATAATGAATAGTTTTTAACTTATTAATAAATAATTATACTATCCACATGATTATACTTGGAAGTTTGGGTCAAATGGGGAAAATATGGTGCACCAAATGAAGATGTTTGAAAGAAAAGGACCTTCAGAAGCAGTAAAAAAAATTCAAGAGCAGATATACTGGAAGAGTTTAAACCATATATTGAAGATGGTGAAACTATAATATCAAGCCCACATAAAATATTTGAACTTTAAACAAATGATTTAGTATTACAACTAAGAAAACAAAAGATAGATACAGTAATACTTGCAGAAATAAATTTAAACATTTGTATTGAATCACATATGAGAGATCTAGTTGAACAAGGATTTGAAGTTTATATTGCAAAAGATGCAACAGGATCACCAGGAATGGATGCATATAAGACAACAGAAGTTAACTTTGGAATGTTATCAATTGGATCATTAATAATCGAAGAAGTATTAAAAGAATTAAATTAAGATAAGAAAAGTAGTTAGAGAAATTCTCTAATTACTTTTTTTGTTAAAAAAAATAGTGTTAAAGTTTTAACGGTGAATTACGAATACATAAATTAATTAATGAGAATATGATTTAAAAAACAGTTTATGGTAACGAATTTGTTAAATTGAAAATAATGGAAAGTGTTGCGTTATTTTGATTTTTATTGTATAAAAGGTATAATATCATATTGTTTTATTAATTTTTTTAAATTAGATTATAAAAATGGAGGGGTAAAATGAAAACAATAATGGAAAAATGGAATAATATAAGTTTAGTAAAAAGAATCATAGTCGGTCTAATATTAGGAATAGTAATTGCTTTAACAATTCCAAAGATAGGTGCTCCATTATCATTACTTGGATCATTATTTGTTGGTGCATTAAAAGCTATAGCACCAGTACTAGTATTTTTCTTAGTAATGGCAGCCTTATGTCAGTATAAAGAGGGAAAAAAGACTAATATGAAATCAATCATAGTACTGTATCTTTTAGGAACTCTTGCCGCAGGAATAATTGGTGTTATTGGAAGTTTCTTATTTCCAGTTAAATTAGTATTTACTTCAAGTGTAGAAAATTTAACACCACCAAGTGGCGTAGGAGAAGTATTACATAATTTATTAATGAGCATAGTGGCTAATCCAGTTAATGCACTTGCTAATGCCAATTATATAGGAATATTATTTTGGGCAATAATTTTAGGTCTTGCTTTTAAAAATGCTAGTGAAGGATCTAAAGAAATTATATTAAATATTTCAGATGCTATGTCAGAAGTAGTAAGATGGATAATTAATTTAGCTCCATTTGGAATAATGGGACTTGTATATGAAAGTATATCTAAACAAGGAATAGAGTCATTAGTTAAATATGGACAATTAATATTAGTACTAGTTGGATGTATGGCATTTTTCGCTTTAGTAATAAATCCAATAATAACTTTTATAGCTATACGTAAAAACCCATACCCACTTGTTATTAAATGTTTAAGAGATAGTGGAATTACAGCATTCTTTACTCGTAGTTCAGCTGCTAATATACCAGTAAACATGGCATTATGTAAGGAATTAGGATTAAATGAAGATACTTATTCAATTTCAATACCACTTGGATCAACTATAAATATGGGGGGAGCTGCTATAACTATATCAGTATTAGCACTTGCTGCAACTCATACACTTGGTATAAATGTAGATTTAGGTACAACCATAATACTTACTATATTATCAGCTATAAGTGCATGCGGAACTTCAGGAGTAGCTGGAGGATCAATATTATTAGTACCACTTGCTTGTAGTTTATTTGGTATTCCAAATGATGTTGCTATGCAAGTAGTTGGAGTTGGTTTTGTAATTGGAGTTATACAAGATTCTTGCGAAACTGCACTTAACTCATCAACAGATGTACTTTACACTGCAGTAGCTGAATTTGCAAAAGCTCGTAGAAGTAAACAAAAGTTAGTAAGCTCAAAATAGTATTTAATATATAGTTAATTAATTAAAATATGAGGATGATAAAATAATGTATTATAATAAAATTTATGACTTTATAAAAAAATTAGATAGTACTAACATAGAAGAATATAAGCCTCAGTTAACTAAATATATCATTGAATTAATGCTATCATTTAAAGATTATAATAATAGTATTTCATTAGAAGATTTACAATTCATGTTAGATACAGCACTACTTAGGGAAGAGTTTCAATGTGAACTTAAAAATGAATTAGAAGAAGAAGGTTTTAAATTAGGATTATTAACAGGCGCTTTTATAGATATATATAAAGAATTTACAAGTAATATAGCTGAAAATGGATATATTAATGATGCTATAAGCCTAACAAGAAGTGTTATAAAAGCTTTAGATTGTATTAGCATTCCTTTCTATTTAATAAAAAAGAATGGTGGATTTAATGAAGAAAATTTAAAGTATATGGAATCAATAGATTATTTAAATGATTTGCAAGAAGAGCTAGGAAAATATTTAAATCAATATGTAACTAATACTTCAAAGGAATATTTTAATGTATTAGGTTTAGTTGAATATATTAAAAAAGAACTTGAAGAAAATATAAATAACATTGGTCATATAATTATGTCTCAATTAAGTAATAAGTCTTTAGAAGACTTCAATAAAGAAGAACATATGAATGAATATAAAGCTATTTTTAAAAAGGAATATATTGAAGAATTAAAAAGACGGAAATATCAGTGGAGTATTTTAACTTCCAAGTTAAAAGAAAACTATTTTAGAGATGAATTATATAAAGACCTAGATAGAATATAGAAATAAATAATAAGTATAGAGAGCTTAATTGACTGTTTTAAAACAGTCAATTAAGCTCTCTATTTTTTAATGTACAGGAAATTATATAAATTGAGAATAAGTTACTGATGATTTTAAAATTAAGTATGTTGTTTTAACGGATAAAAAATAATTTATAATAAAAATTATAATTCCCTAAAACTATTTTTAGTATTATTACGAATACTAATATGTACTAGTACTTAATTAAACAAATACAAAGAAAAAAGGGGGGAAGGATGATAGACCATGAATTAAGGCTTATTGAAAATATACAGAAAAAAGGTCATAGAGAATCAGCTAATATGCTTATAAAAGTTTACTATAGAGAAATTTATGGCTATGTCTTTAAACAACTCTCCTGCAATGAGTTATCAGCAGATATAACTCAAGAAATATTTATCAGTATGATAAAATCCATTGATAATTATAATAAAGAAAAATGTTCTTTTAGAACTTGGCTTTATAAAATTTCAAGTAACAAAATAATAGATTATTATAGGTCAAAGTCCTATAAACAGAGAATAAAGTCTCAGACTATTGATGATTTAGATATAAAATGTGAGGGAAGTATAGAAGATGACTTTATAATAGAGGAAACAGTTAATGAAGTCTTAAATATAGTTAATAGTTTTGAGGCTAATATTCAGCAAATATTTAGAATGAAAATTTTTTCTGATATGACTTTTAAGGAAATAGGAAAGGTTTTAGACTTAAGTGAATCAACAGTTAAAACTAAATATTATAGATTAATTAAAAGAATAAAAGTTATGTTAGAGGAGTGTAAGAGCAATGAATTATAAAGATAAGAAGCTTAGTGAAAATGAAAAATTTAATATAGACATAGATTTTGATAATATGGTTATTCCAGATTTACAAGGAAATATAGATGAAATCTTAGATAAAGGTTTAAAAGGTAAAAGAAATTTCTTTTCGTTTTTTAAGGAAGTTAAAAATGAACTTGGCTTTAAAAATATATTTCATGATAAAAGTGAATTGATTTTTATAGGACTTATTTTATCAATAGCTGTTATTATGTTTGGTTTATATTTTAATGAAAGGGAAAATAGTAACTTAGATTTCACTTATAAACTTAAGTCTTATACATTTATTACAGCTCCTATTATATATTTTTTTATTTGTTCTTATAACTTTATAAATAGTAGACTTAATGGAACTTATGAAATACAAGCAACTTGTAAGTATAATTTTTATACTTTAACAGCCATAAGAATGTTTATTTTTAGTATTATATCAATGGTAATTAATACGGCTATAATTTTAATAATGTTTCTAGTTAAGAGAAATTTTAATGTGGTAGAAGTTGTTATAGTTTCTATAACATCATTGTTTATATTTTCTGTAATATATATATTAGCTTTAGTGAAGCTAAAGGAAAGAACTTATAAATATCTTGTATTAATAGTATGGATAGGAGTTTCATCTATTATTATGTATGGAGTTAATAGTAAATTAGCAAAGTATTTTTTAGATAGTCCAATATATATAAACATAGGCATTACCTGTATAGTAGCAGTTTTTTATATTAAAAACTTAAAAAAGCTTATAAAGGTAAGGAGAGGAGAAGTTTAATATGTTAATAGTTAATAATTTAAGTAAGAGTTTTGGAAACTTTACTGTTTTAGAGGATATAAATTTAGAGTTTAAAAATGGAGTTTATGGATTATTAGCGCCTAATGGAGCTGGTAAAACTACATTAATAAAGTTACTTACTACTTTGATTTTCCCAACTAAGGGAGAGATTCTTTATGATGGAGTAGATATTATATCATTAGATGAGGAGTATAGAGAAATTTTAGGATACTTACCACAAAACTTCGGATATTATAAAAATTATTCTCCAAAGCAATTTTTAATGTACTTATCAGCTTTAAAAGGAGTTAATAAAAAAGAGTCTTCAAAGAAAATAGATGAACTTTTAGAAATGGTAGCTTTAAATGATGTTAGCAATAAGAAAATGAAGAAATTTTCTGGTGGAATGATACAAAGAGTTGGGATAGCACAAGCTTTATTAAATGATCCTAAAATACTTATATTAGATGAGCCAACAGCAGGATTAGATCCAAAAGAAAGAGTTAGATTTAGAAATATTTTAACAGAATTAAGTAGAGATAGGATAGTTATAATATCAACTCATATAGTTAGTGATATTGAGTTTATAGCAAATGAAGTAATTATGATTAAAGATAAGAAAGTACTTCATAAAGATTCAGTAGAAAATATTTGTAGAACATTAGAGGGAAAGGTTTATGAAACAGAAATAGACTTTTCAATGGCAAAAGATTTTAGAAATAATCATTTATCTCTTTCAGAAAAACAGGAAGATGGAAAAATGAAAATTAGATTTATAGATAAAGAGAAAAAAAATAACTTATGGAAATCTGTAAGTCCAAACTTGGAGGATGTTTTTCTATATGAATATAATGAGGGGATATAAATGAATAATAAAAGAGAAATATTGTTTCATGAGATAAAAAAGGTATTTAAATCACCAATTGTATTAGTGGTGTTTGCAATATTTTTAGGTGTGGATTTATTTATAGTATTTAAAAACTATGGTTTTAGAGATGATTTAAAGGTATTAAACACTATAATTGATGAGGTTGGATATGAAATTAATGATAAAATGATGGATAATTTTAAAGTATATTATGAAAATAGATTTAAAGATACTATGGACATGATAAAGAAAGTAGAAGGAAAAAGTTATTCTTCTATGGGGGAGCATTTAAGAGCTATAGAGTATAACCTTTATGATGTCAGATATACTAAAGAAGAAAAAAGAATATGTTTAACTGGGAAGTAAACTTACCTAATATAGGATGGTTTAGCATGTCCATTAAAGAATATTTAATTTTAATGATTATACTATTTTATTTATGCATTTTTATATTTATTTTTATAGCATTTGTAATTGGAAGATTTATAAAAAATAGTTATATAGCTTTTGTAGCTTGCTGTATTTTAAATGGAGTGTCTTTAATAATACCTTCATTATCACCAGGAAATAGTAAAATTATTATATATTCAACATTTACTCCATTTAACTTAGTTTATAATCCAATTTGTAGATTTATGAATAGTGGAGCATTAACAATGTTTAAATATTATGAAGGAATAACCATAATTGTTTGGTCAGTATTAATGGTTGGATTTATGTATTATTCAATTAAAACATTTAAAAAAGAGTGTATAAGCTAGGGGGAGAATATGAATATTATCATTAATGAGTTAAAAAAGATTTTTAATATAAAAAGCATTTTAGTAGTAGGAGTTATATGTTTTTTAATATATCAGATGTTTATTGAATTTCATATAAAGATATTTCCAAATGGTTATCCAGATACTGATACATATGAAATTGCTAAAAGAATAGTAGAAGAAAAGGGAGTTTTACCTAAAGAAGGATTAGAGTATCTTAGAGGTATAGAAAATGAATATAAAATTAAAGCAACTGAATACTTAAAAGAAAATAAATTAGCACAGGAATTAGGAATAACAAATTATGATGAGTATGCTGATAAGGTTAATAATATTCACAAGAAACATTATGAATCAGAGAATGATATGGATAAAAAGATAAACCAATTATATGATGATATAATGTTTGTAAATAAGGTAGATGCGTATTGGAATCTTCAAGGAATAGAAGGTTTTATAATGAGGGTAAGAGGTAAGAAAATAACAGATAATATGGAATCATTATCAAAAAGTCAAATAAATAGATTAAATGAAATAATTAATAGTGAAAGTTATAATGATGTTTTACCAGAGTTAGTTTTTTCAAACTATAATGAATTTATAATTAATAGTGCTATATTAATATTAATTTCTGTAGTGTTCTTTATAGCTCCTATATTTACTAAAGATAAACATAATAAATTAGAATATATACAATATTCAACAAAACGAGGAAGAAAATTATATAAAGATAAGATACTAACTTCATTAATAGCTACATTTATAATAGCTACAGTTGAATTAGGTGGTTTATTTTATCTTTATTTAACAAGAGAAAATACAGTAGAGATGTTTTATAATTCAAGCATAAATTCTATATTTAGATATAAGATGAATTGGTTTGACGTAAATTTTAAAGAGTATATTATTTTATGTGTAGTTCTCGTGTACATTTTTGCATTTGCAATATCATTAATAACTTGTTATATTTCAAGAAAATCAGATAGATATATTACACTTACAGGAATATGTATATTGTTAGCTATATTATTAACTAGTATATTAAGATCAAACTATATGGTATATAGCGGGCTGGGGGATTTATACATTCCAAGATTTTTTATAGAAGGAATTTTATTAATAATATTATTAGTAGGAGTGACTTTGATAAATTTAAGATATAGAAAAGAAAAGAGAATTAATATTTAATTTAAAACACCTAGAATTCTTTAAAGAAATTCTAGGTGTTTTTATCTTAAATTCTAAATATAAGCTTATTTAATATTCTATCAGCACAGGGTGTTATAAAGAAATATAAATAAAACATTATGCTAATAAAAAATTCAGAGTTATATTTAATTAGTGTTTCACCATTATTACGATTTTTTAATTTTAGTTTTGAAGTAAATTTCTTTAATAATAAAGAATAAATAATAAATCCAATAACAGCTCCTAATGTATTCATTAATAAATCATCTATATCTGTTGCTCTTACATTTAATAATTGAAATATTTCAATTATTAAAGATAACATAAATCCCATTAGTAATGTATTATGAAATTTTTCAAACCTTTCAAAAAGACTTGGAAGTAATATTCCTAAAGGAATAAAAAGAATAATATTTGCTGTTAGTTGAAATAAATTCATCATAAAATCACTACCAGCAATTATATCTTTGAAAGGAACTAGATTAACAATCATATTCATATCTCTACCTATATCAAAGATATTGCCTGGTCCTGTAATTTCAAATACAACACCTAAATAGTAAGCAAATATGTATAAGCCAATAATAAACCATTTTGAAATTTTAATATTATTACTAATTAAATATTTTTTTAAAAAAGTACTGTAAACTATAATTCCTATTGTCATTACAAATAATAACCCCATAATAAATTTCCTTCCTTATAATTAAATCTTATTAATAGATATATTTTACAATTAATTCTTTAAATGCATCTTAAGTGTTTCTTAAGATAACCTTAATTTGTTTAATATTGATTAAATGGTTCTTTATATGTGATTGTTAAAAAGGCAAAAGAAAAAAGCTTTTATACAGACTTATTTACTATAATGCGTTTAAAGAATTAGTTGGAGTTGATGATTATGAAGAGGCTACTAAAAATTTAAAATTATCAATAAATAGTGAATTATAATTTAAAGATTAATTTTATAATTGTAAATTAAATATTTCTATGAATAATCTTAGGAAATATAAATATAACAATTGTTAAAAGTAAAGTGATAAATTGAGAAATATTTAAAAAAGTAACAGCAAAAGATGCTAAATAAGAAGAAAACATATCTATAAATAGTTCTATAATATAAAAAAATGATAATGATAATAAAAAGATACTCCTTTTCTTTAGAAACAAATATATAACAAAAGTTAAAATAATTAAATCTAATATAATGTCCAAATAAGTACCTCCTATAACTATATTTTATATATATTATTAAATAGTATAAAAAAATATAACATATTTTTTACTATTATATCATTAAGTTATATAAAATGGATAAAAATTTATACGAAAATATAATTAAATTAATAAAATATAAATATTTTAAGGGAGGTATTTTGTGGAATTAGTAAAAAGAGATAAGAAAAATATAACTACTAGGATGGCTCTATTATTAGGATTTATACCTATGGTAAATAATATAAACATAGTGGTAGTATCGGCTATTTTAGCAATTATTCTTATTAAAACAAATATAATAAATAATGGAGTAAAAAAAAGGTTTAATATTGGAGAAGTATTTATCTACAATTTAAAATGTATGATTTTATATTATTTGGTAGCATTTACTATTACTTTATTTACTTATTCAGAGGTTTTAAATATATTTCAGATAAGAAACAATAATGGCCTTTTAGATTATGCTTTTATGCTTTTAGATCCTAAAATAATTTTAATATCAATTTCTATTACATTAAGTTCATACATATGTTCATTAAAACACTCAAAATCCGGAATATTATCTATTATTTTAGCTATTATAAATACAGCATTATTAATATACATAATAAAATTTTAAGTTATATGAGAATTTAGATTATACATATTTAAGTTTAATATCATAGGGGAAAGCACATTTATGTTAAGTTAAAAGGATGAAAAATATAATACAAATGTTTTTTATTGAAAAAAATAAAATAAAATTAAAAAAATAATTAAAATTAGAAAAAATTTATTGAAAAAAATATATATGAAGTGTAAAATGGGGTGTGTATTATTAATAAATAATATAAAGAGGGAGAGAGTATTTATGTATAGAAGGGGATATGAAAAAATACAAAAACAAAAACTATACAAGAATGTAATGGTAGGTGCAATAGTAGCTTCTTTATCATTACAAGGAGTTTCAACAAATGCATCTAGTATAAATGATAGCTTAGAAAGTGATAATAAAACTATAATTCAAAAGTTTACAAGTTTTATGAATAATATTATATATAAAACTGAAAACATACTAAAGGGGAATATTGTAAACGTTCCTGATGCTAACTTAAAAAAGTTATTAAATGCAGCGTTATATCATGAAGAAGATGAAGATATTATGAAAAGTGATTTAGCTAATATAAAATGGTTAAGTAATATAGGACCTGAACCAACTTTAGCTGAAACAAATATAACAAATCTTGAAGGTATTCAATATTGTGTAAATTTAGAGAACTTATTAATAGATGTGTCAAATATAAAGAATTTAAAACCTATGTTTGAAATACCAAGTTTAAAGTGGATAATGTTTGATGAAGTTAAGAATGAACAATTAAAAGGAATAGATTCATTAAAAAATCTAGAAAATTTTAATTGTGAGAAACTAGATTCTTTAGAAGAAATTTCGAAAGTGGAAAATTTAAAAACACTAATCTGTGTAAATGGAAAAATAAAAGATATTAAACCACTAGTAAAATTAAAAAAACTAGAAGCTTTATGGTTAATTGACAATGAAATTGAAGATATAAGTTCTTTAGAAAACTTAAAGCAATTACATGCACTAGGACTTCAAGATAATAATGTAAAAGATATAAGAGCATTAACTAATTTAAAAAATATACAGTTATTGAATTTAGATAATAATAATATAACAGATATAAGTTCATTATCTAACATGGAAAAGTTAGCAGAGCTACATTTAAATGAAAATGACATAAAAGATATAACACCATTAGATAATTTGCCTAATTTAAAGTGGTTATTTATAAATAATAATGAAATATATATGTAATTAAGATTTAACTTAGTATAAGTAAAAATATAACTATGATAATTAAATATTAACTATAATAAAAAGTTAAAAATAGAAAGGAGTTGTATAAAAACAACTCCTTTAATAGTATAACCATTATTAAATTTAAACTTTATTTTACGCTAAGTTAAACTAAAGGAATATCTTCAAATTCTCCAATTATAAATCGCTTCTTTTTTTGTCATGATAAACCTCATTAAATATTTACTTTTCTTTATTATATCAATTATATAAAAAATGTAGAAAGAACTAGGAATTATAGAAAAATAAAATAATAATCAAACAACAATTGTAAATATTTTACATATGAAATAATATGTAAAATAATCACTGAGTTAAAAATATTATACTAAAGAACTTCATAAGATTTGTTTATATAAAAAATATTGTTTTATAAGAATAAAGATAATATAATTCACTAAGAGAGATAATAATTTTTAACAATTATAAAACTAAATTATTTTATAATTGTTGCATCTAGGGGGAAAGACTAATGTTTTTTAGGATATTTGGAATAGCACTTATTGGGTTTTCTATATGGGGATTGATATTTACCTGTATAAATAGAAAGGATATGCCAAATTCTATATTTGCTTTAAAACCTAATAGCTATGAAGTTATAGAAAACGTAAAATTCAATAATTTAATGATATATAAAAGTTTAATATTAAGTATATTATTTTTAATATCAGGAATTTTATGTGTGTGTATTCAAGGTATTGAATCATTTATACCAATATATATAGGAACACTTATTCAAAGTGTTTTAGGTATAAGGTCAAAGAAATATATTAGAATTAAATAAATTTTATATTTGATGATATAATATATAAATAATAGGAATTAACAGGGAGGTTTTTAAATGACTAGAAATGAGAAAGTTATTAATCTTTATAAGGAGACTTATGCAGATGAAAATTTAGAAGAATTATCTATAGATGAAATGGAAGAAGCTTTAATGGAGTATTATTTAGCAACTGGTTTTGAAATAAATTCAGTAGATGAGTTATTTGAGAATCGTGATGTTAATCCTGACTTTGATAAAGAAATGGAAAAGAAAATCCAAGTGGTTTTAAAGGAATTAGCAGAAAAAGAAGCTAAAAAGAATGCTTAATAGTTTAAGTTAAAGAAATGGGATGCTTAAAAGCAATCCCATTTTTATTATATATAAGATTTAAATAGTGATAGTAGATAAAATTAGTAAACTTAAATTTATCTACTGTTTTTTAGAAGATGTTTTTTTATATTTAGTTATATCATAGCAATGTATAAGATAAGTTCCTTTATTTTCTTCCCACTCTAGTTTTGAAGCAGTGGAATTAACCAATAATTTATAATATTCATTATAAAGTTCTATGGAATCTTCAGTACAGTTATTGGATTTTTTTAATAATTTAATTGGACATGATTTACAAGGAGAGTTTTGTCCTTTAAATATAACATTGTAACACTTATCACCGATTTTAGCATGAGGGATAAGAGTTCTAATTTTTTTGTTTATAAAAACTAGCTCATAACTTTCACTATCAACGGCATAAGTATAACTATTTACATTATCTAAAATGGAATTATTAATTTTAACGCTTTTTAATAAGTTATTGTAGGATCGTTCTTTAAGTAAAAAAGTACTAACTATATTTGATACTAGTTTAAGTATTTTTATTTCTTCAAAAGACCAATTTCTATTTTCTTTAAAACATTCATCAAAGCCTACAAAACCTCTAAATTTACCATCATCACAAATTGAATATTGTAAAAATGATTTTACATTTTGTTTTTTTACTAATTTAAGAAGAGGGGGTGGTAAAGTATTTATATTATTGCAAAAGAATAAGCCGTTATCATCAAAATAAGGTGAATATATATCAAATTCTTTAACTGAAATACTTTTAAAAATATTTAGTTTAGGAGATACACCCTCATTACACCATTCAAAAGTATTACAACAATAATCACAGTCTTCGGAAAGCTCATAAATATAAACTCTATTTATATTAAAATGCTCACCAATTATTTTCAATATAAGGTTAATTGCAGTATAGGTATCTTTAGTTTCATAAAGTATTCTAAATATATATTCAAATATATTATTATTAATATCAGATAATAAATATTGTGAATTAGATTCATCTATTGAACTTTTAAAAAAACCGTTTTGTTGAAAGTGAATAGTAGGATCATAAAAGTAATAGGAATCTTTAGTATTTACCTTAGATATATATAGTGCTTTTTGTGCAGCTTTACCTAATTCATCTAATACTGTACCATCCTCAGGGTAAGAGGAAATTCCCATACTAGCAGAAAGCTCTACTTTATCATCGTTACGACCAAAACTTTGTTTTAATAGTATTTTAAGCTTGTCTAATTTATATACTAAAGAACTTTTGTTATCTATTTCTTTTGTAAATACTATAAACTCATCTCCACCAACTCTACCAATTACATCAGCATCTTTAAAAACACTTCTAATTTTTTTTGATATATCCTGTAGTACCGCATCACCAAAACTATGACCTAAATTTTTATTAATTAGAGAAAAGTTATCCATATCTATAATTATTAAATAGTAATGGGTGATTAGGGGTTTAGTTAATATATTTTCAATTTTACTTATAGTAAAACTTTTATTATAAAGATCTGTTAAAGGATCTCTTTGAGTCTTTCTTATCATTTCAAGTTCTTTTAATTTTTTATCATGAATATTTTTAGCATAAACCATAAGTATAATTTGATCTTCTATCTTACTTATAGCAGGGGTTACAGCACAAGTAACCCAAATATATTTATTATTTTTTAAAATTCTTACATCCATATAGGGTGGTTCTTTTCCAGCCATAATTAAGTCTATAACATTTTTTAAAGAAAATAACTTTTTAAATTCATTATAATCGTTAGGATGTATAAATGTATTAGCAATATTATCAAATAATGAACTATATATATTTTCTGAAGTTTTATTTATACTTGAAAGTTCATAAGGTAATCCTTCTCTTGAATATAATAATGTATTATTATTAATGTCAATTTCAAAAATCATATCACTAGCAGCGCAAATAATATTTTTAAATCTTTCTTCATTTTCTCTAATTTTAACAATTATGTTTTGCTGATTTTTAACAAGAACATCTACTAATTGACTTAATCTTAGAGTTTCATCTGTAGTTCCATACTTTAAATAAAGATCGCTTAAAATATTTTTAAGTACATCTATATTGTGTACATTATTTAAACTCATAAATAAATACCTTCTTTCAATTGAATACTTAAAAATAACGCTTTACTAAGAAATTACGCTTTGTAAAAAAATAATTTATATTACAATATATTACAGTAATATCGAAAAAAATAAAAGGGGGTTTGGTAGATATATTTAGAATTTTTTGTTAAAAATGAACTTTTTAGCTTTTAATTGTAACTATAGTATATAAAGAAAATTAATAAATAAACTAATTATGAACAAAATATAAGAAATAGTTTATTTTTACTTAAGTTAGGAGGTTTAAATGAGACTATTAGAAATTTTAATAATATTATTAAAGCATAATAAAATAACAACTAAAGAATTATCAGAGCATTTTAATGTATCAATAAAAACAATTCAAAGAGATTTAGATAAACTTAGTGTATTAGGAATTCCTATAACTACCAAAAGGGGAGCAGAAGGTGGAGTTATATTAGACGGGAAATATAAACTTTCAAGGGGCGTATTAACATATGAAGATTATGATGCATTAATTTTTTCTTTAAAACTAGCAGAAAGTGTATTTGAAAATGTATCAATTCTAGAAGTATTAAATAAACTTCTATTAATTGATTCAGAAGAAGTTAAAAATGAATTCGAAAAAATCAATAAATATGTTCATATAGATATTGTAGATAACAAAATAAAATTGGAATCTAAAATTTGTAAAATAATAAATAAAGCTTTAGGCTATAATAACCTACTTAGTATAAATATAAAAGAAAAAATATATGAAGTTGAACCTTTAGCATATGTAGTTAAAGTAGAAGGAATGTTCTTATATGCTTATATGAATAAAGAATACTGGTTAATACCAATAGCTGCAATCGATGATGTAAATTTATTAAATGTAGAATTTACTCCTAAATTGATAAATTATAAAGAAAATAGTAAAGTAAAAAAGCTGGAATTAAATATAGAATAAAATAAAATTTAATATTTGGTAAAAATGTAAAAAACTTAAAAATAAAATCCAAATAAGACACTATGTGTCCTATTTGGATTTTATTATTTATAACTGTCAGCAATAATAGGAGATTTTAAAAACTATCAACAAATTACTATTTATTAATAGTTTATATTAAATGCATTATAACAAAATCAGATCAAAAGGTATATGGTAATTAATAACATTTAAGATAAGGAGAGAGATTAAAATTTGAAAAAGACAGTTAAGATTATAGGAAATTCAATAGTTTACCTTTTAATTGCACTTATACTAATATCTGCATTAGTAAGTAAAACAAGTGATTCAAAAAAGAGTCCAGAACTATTTGGATATAGTGTTTATTCCGTTTTAACAGGAAGTATGGAGCCAACTATGAAAACAGGAAGTATAGTGGTTGTTAAGAACATTCCAGTAAATGATATAGAAAAAGATGATGTAATAACATTTAGAAGTAACAATACTTCAAATATAACAACACATAGAGTAAGTAATATCATTAATGAAGATGGATTAAAGTTTATAACTAAGGGGGATGCAAATAATGCAGAGGATCCATTACCCGTGGATTCAAATTTAGTTATAGGTAAAGTAATATTTAACATTCCTTTTTTAGGTAAAGCGCTTATTTTTATAAGTAAAAATTTATTATTAATAATAGCTGTATTAGTTATAGCAATGGCTGTAGGAAGTAAAGTTAATAACAGCAGAAATAGCTGATATTATAAAATAAAATAGGAGGAAAGTTAATGGTTAAAAGAAAGGGAATTGGAAAAATTATTATAGCTTTAGGTGTAACAGCTATTCTTGTAGGTGGCACATTAGCTTGGTTTGCTTCGTCAGATACTGTAATCAATAAATTTAGCACTGGATCAGTACCAGGAGATTTAAATTCTGGTGTAGATATTTGGGAAAAATTTAATGAAGAGTCAGCAAAAAATATAGTACCCGGAACAATAGTTGAGAAACTTGTACAAGCAAAAAATACCGCTAGTTATAATTCTTTTATAAGAGTAAAAATAGAAAAAGAATTTTTAGGTACTAATAATGCAAATTTAAGTACTGACATGATAAAACTAGATTTTGGAGACAACTTAACAACAGAGCCTTCAAATGGAAAATGGGTTGATGAAAAAGACGGATATTATTATTATATTGACAAAATTGCACCAGGCAAGTTTACAAATGCCCTATTAAAAAATGTTGAATTAAGCACTGAAGCTGGAAATGCTTATAAAAATGCAACATTCAATGTAAAAATTATTGCAGAGTCAATTCAATCAAGTAATAATGCACATGAAACAGGATGGAGTACTTCATCAGAGGCTGTTAAAGCAAAATTAACAGAGCTTGGTGCAGAATCAGTAGTAGCTGGTGGTAATGATGCAAGTGAACCTGGCGCAATTGAAAAATAAGAGTTAAAAGATGAGAAATAAAATGAAGAAAATATCAAAAGTATTTATAATTACACTTTTAACTTTTTCAATGATAACTATAAAAGGCTTTGCAATAGATAATAAGGTTTCTAATGTTGAACTTGTAGGTAATGCAAATGGATTAGTTTTTATACCTGGAAATGAGCCTTTTTTGTATTCAGATAATATAGTTCCTGGAGACAAAATTAAAAGGACAATAGTTATAAAAAATAATCATGAAGACTCATATGAATTGTTTATGAAGGCAGAAAGAGGCATTCCTAAAGAAGAATTTGATTTACTTAATAAATTAAATTTAAAAGTAACATATAAAGATGAAGTTATATATGAAGGACCTGCTAGTGGTGAAGATAGCTTAAGTAATAATATAAGCTTAGGTGTTTTTAATTCAGGTGATAAGGAAGATTTAGTTGCTGAAGTAGAGTTTGATGGTCCAAGTATTGGAAATGAATTTAAAGATAAATCAGCAGAAGTTAATTGGATATTTACAGCAGTTAAAGAAGTAAAAGAAGAAATTGAAAATAAACCTAACCTAGGTATAGGATCACCAAATACAGGCGATAAAGGAATTTCACTATATGTAGTTTTATTCTTAACTTCTATGTTAGCTCTTATAAAGTTTAACAAGAAAATTTAAGAATTTATTTGGTTTGTATTTTAAAGTTAAGGTGGTAATTAAATTGATTAAAAATAAGAAAAGTAGATACATCATACTAGGGCTATGTTTATCTTTTATTACTTTGATTAATACACCAAGAGTTTATGCAAGTGTTGAAGAAATAAAAAATTGGTTTACAGCTAGGGATGAGGTATCAAATAATTTTATAAATGGAGATATTGATATTTCAATAGAGGAAGATTTTAAAGAGCCAGAAAATTGGGATGGTTTAAATCATGATAAAAAGGTTGCTATACAAAACAATGGGAAATCAGATGCATTTATAAGAGTTAGTATAGTTCCAAGATGGGTGGATGAAAATGGAAAGCCGTGGATTGGAGATTCTAATTATGTAGATTTGACATTTGTTAACGTAACAGAAGATTTAAATACAGCTAATGCGGCTTGGATTAAAGGTGAAGACGGATATTATTATTACAATCAAATTGTAAAGACAACTAATAAAACAGTTGATCTTTTAGAGTCTGTAGCACTTAATATTCCTACTGATAAAAAGGATGTATATAAAAATAGAAAGCTAATTGTTGATGTTAAATCGGAAACAGTACAAGCTACTAGTAATGCATACTTAAAGGTTTGGGAAGGTGTTCCAGAAAGTATAAAAATAGTCTTAGATAGATTATTAGCTAATTAATTAAATATTAAATATAAATAAAAATGAATTTTTGGAGGGTTATAAAATGATAAGAAGAAAAAGCATTAACAGAACTATTTTAGCGGTAGGAGCTGCAGCAGTATTAGTAGGAGGAACATTAGCATGGTTTACATCAACAGATACAGTAACTAATAAATTTAAAACTGGTGGAAATGGAACCGGCCAAAGTAAAGGAGTTGAAATATGGGAAAACTTTGCTAGTGATAAAGCATTAGAGGTTCTTCCGGGAACAATTATTGATAAGGAAGTTCAAGCTCAAAATACAGCTACTTATAATTCATTAATAAGAGTGAAATTAACACCAACAATAATATCAGGATCAACTACTGCTGATGTTAGTAATATAAGATTAATATTTAGTGAAAATGTAATAAAACGAGGTAAAAGTACAGAGGGAAATACAAATGGAAAATGGCTTCAAGGTACAGACGGATATTATTATTATTTAGGAAATGTTGCACCAAATGGATATACAACTATGTTACTAAAAGATGTTCAATTAGATAAAACAGCTGGAAATGAATTTAAAGATGTAACTTTTGATGTAGTAGTTAATGCTGAATCAATTCAAAGTGATAATGGTGCTTATGCAGATGCATGGAAAGGAGCAGGTCAACCTGTTTTAGATAAATTAGCGATAGTTGCTGGACAAACTGCAGGAACAGCTTCACAAATACCAGGAGCTGGAAAATAATAAATAAGAGCTTATTTTAAATAATTATATTATAGGAAGTTGCTATTTTGGTAACTTCCTATAATGCTAAGGTTAAAGGAGGGAGACCTTGAAAAAAATAATAACTAAAATATTAATTGTAATTTTCTGCTTTAGCTTAATGGCTACTACCTCCTATGCAAATATAGATGGTAATTCAAGAGGAGTTTCTTCAGGAAACTTAATTATAGACAAGACAGCTGAAGCTGTAGGAAATGGACAGTATAAAATAACATTAGATGTTAAGGGGGACTTAAAGGAAATACCACCAAAACCTGCTGATATAGTATTAGTTATTGATAAATCAAACAGTATGGAAGATAAAATAAGACAAGTTAGGACAGCTGTTAATAATTTTATAGATAATATCTTAGGAGCATATGGAGAAACTACAAGAATATCAGTAGTTACATTTAGTGGTCCTAATGATTTTTATACTAGAGCTAATAATGAAAAAAACTCACAGATTGTTCACGATTTTAGTAATGATATAAATTCTTTAAAAAGTAAAATAAATCGTATAAGCTTAACAGGTGGTACAAATACTGAATCTGGTATTTGGCGTGCAGGTCAGAAGTTAGATGAATCAAAGAATGCAAGACCTGATGCTAGTAGATATGTTGTATTCTTTACAGATGGTTTACCAACTGCAAGTCATGGTAGTAGAGCAACTAGAGATTATCAAGATAAACATTTTAGGGCAGCTCAAAAAATGTATAATGAAATTATAGGAGGAATAGGAACTTTAGGAGGAATAGGAAGTAGTCCAAATGCTGAAACAGTTAATCCAATTCCAGTAGGTAAACATAGTGATGCTAAATTTTATACTTTAGGTTTATTTACAAGGGCAACTACTTCTGATAAAAATATGGCAATTAAGTTCCTAAAAACTATTCAAAATGTAATTGATCCTGAAGCTTTTAAAGATAAATATTATACTCAAAATACAGAAGCTATAAATGGAATGTTTAATGAAATAGCAGAAGAAATAAAAGGAAGTATAAGCCAAACTATAGCAAATGAAGTTGAAATTACAGATGTTGTAACAAAAGAATTTGATATAGTAGATGGTAGTTTTGAAATAACAGGTGATGTAGATAGTAATTCTATAGTAACTGAAGTAATTAAAGGGGATCCAACAGATAAGGTAAATTTCAAAATAGGTAATGTTGGGAAAAATGGTGTTAAAATAACATTCTTAATTACTCTTAAAGATCCTTATATGAGTAAAGCAGGAGTTCCTACAAATGAAAAGGCTGAAATCAATTGGAAAGATCCTTTAACTGAAGCGCCAAATAGTGCAATTTTCCCAGTGCCTACAGTTGATATATTCCCAATGAAGGGAAAGATAACTATTCAAAAAGAAATAGTATCAAGTGAAAATATTAGCTATGATGAAAATGATACATTTTCAGTATTATTAAATGGTGGTAAGGGAAATGAAAGTTATAATGTAGATTTAAAGTCAGGAGAGGCAAATAAAATAGAATTAGATTTTTATCTTAAGGATATAAATAGTGATGTATCTAAAAATCTTGACTTAAATTATATAACTATAGGAGAGTTTTCTATAAAAGAAAAATTACCTATGAATTATAGACTACAAAAAATTTCAGTAAGTACAGATGGTGGCTCAACATTTAAGGATTTTAATTCAGCTGAAGAATGTAAATTCCTTTTAGATAAGGATAATTCAAATGTAGTAATTAAAATAGTAAATGAAGTTTACAATGATAGTTATTGGTATGATGATGAAGTAAAAAATAATATTTTTCATTTTAATCCTACTGAATAAATTTTTTCATTAAAAGATTATTAGTATATTAAAAGATGAATTCATAACAGTGAATTCATCTTTTTACTGCTAAAGAATCTTTAGTTAAATTATTAAATAAATATTTTTAATAATGGAGGTATATACTTTGGATATTATGAAAGAAATTATTAGATGGCAAAGTGGAAATTATGATGCATTTAACAAAATATATACAAGGTATTACGAAAGGATATACTGGTTATGTTTTAATATTCTAAAAGAAGAAGATGATGCTATGGATGCAACACAAGAAACATTTATTGAAGCTTTAAAGAGAATAAATAAATTAAAAAATGTTAAAGCATTTTATTCTTGGATAAGAAAAATAGCAGTTTGTATATGTAATAAAATAATAATTAAAAATAAAAAAAATTTAATTATTAATGACGAAGATTTAAAATTATATAAAGACTCTGAAGATCAAAGACCAGAAGTCGTATTTTTAAAAAATGAAAATAGAGATTTAATGTTAAGTAGTATAAATAGATTAAAAGCAAAAAAGAGAGATGTAATATTTTTATATTATTATAAAGATCTAGATATACAAACTATATCAGAAGTGTTAAATTGTCCTGTTGGAACAGTAAAAAGTAGATTAAATAGTGCAAGAAATGATCTGAAAAATTATTATAAGGCTATATAACAAATAATTTTAGGAGAGATGTATATGAAAAAAATAATAAATTTAATATTAATATCTATAGTAGCCTTTAGTTCATTTAAAATAGTAGATAAGCAAATTAAATATAGTAAAGATATTAAAGTATATAGTGAAATAAATGAAATAGCATCTGATAATAGTCATATGCTAGATAAAAGCATGTTAGAAGTTAATAATGAATATAGATTTTGGATTAAAGTAGAAAATACTAATATAGATTATCCTGTAGCTCAAGGAAAAGACAATGATTATTACATAAATCATGATTTTAATAAAAATGAAAACATATCTGGAGCTATATTTTTAGATTATAGAAATAACTTTATAAATGATTTAAATACAATAGTTTATGGACATCATATGAGAAATGAAACTATGTTTAATAATTTAGTAAAATTTAAGGATAGTAATTTTTTTAATGAAAATAATAAGATAAAAATTATATATGATGGAAAAGAATTAGAGTATAAAGTATTTTCGGTTTATGTTATAGATGATAAGAATAATTATTTAATTACAAATTTTAATAATAATAATGAATATAATAATTATATAAAAGAAATAAGAGATAGATCATTATATAAGAATGATGTAGAGGTAACAGATAAAGATAAAATAATAACTTTATCTACCTGTAGTTTTGAATTTGAAGGTGCAAGAACTGTAGTTCATGGGAAATTAATTAATAATTAAGTCAAAGAACTAGTAGGAATTAATCTTACTGGTTCTTTGACTTTATTTATAAATCAAGAGAGAATAGATAGTTTTGTGTAAAAACAAAACTATCTACTGTCTCTAAATCAAAAGAATTTTATTTCAAAAATAGTTTTAAAGTTTTCATCACTAGTAACTATAATGGTAGCATTATGTTTTTCAAGTATTTGTTTAGTAACATAAAGTCCAAGACCACTATGATTAGTAGATCTAGATGAATCCCCTTGATAAAAGGGTTCAAATATATTATCTTTAAACTCTTCACTTATACCAATTCCATTATCTTTAAAGCGAATTATGTACTTATTTTTTTTAGTTAAACTTTCAATTTCAACATTAGTTGGAGTAGTATTATGACTTAGGCAATTTTCTAAGATATTAACAAAAGCTCTTTTTATATTAACCTTATCGAAATTAATATAATGAGGAGTTTCTTCTATATTTATATTAACATTAAACCCTCTTTTATCAAAAATCATATAATAGTTTGCTGCAATATCTCTAAGAAAATTATTAATATCTCCTTGTTCTAAATTAAGTTTATAATCACAATATTGAAATTTAACTTGCTCAAATAAAAGACTTATTAAGTCATTTAAATCAGATGCACTTTGATTTATATAAGATAAATATTCTTTTTGTTCTTTAACAGGTAAATCTTCAGTGGCTAAAACTTCAGAATACCCTTTAATAGTAGTAATTGGGGATTTTAAATCATGAGATAGATTTGAGATAAGCCTTCTACTTTGATTTTCCAATCTATCTTTTTCATTTTTTATGGAGTCCATCTCATCTAACATAGTATTATAGCAATCAATAGTATTTTTAGCTTCTAATAAATTTATTTTAGAAGTATCAACTCTACTTTTATCATAAGGTGTTTTTTCAATATTTTTTTGGATAAATAAAAAGTTTTTTCTTATGTATCTATAAATACTCCTTACAAACATAAGGAATGCTGTTAAAAATATTAAAAATGTACCTATTATTAAAGTTATTACATATATTCGAAAGAGTCTATTAAATTTTGATAAGGTGTTACTATTAAAATGTTGAATAAGAACAACTGTAACTTCATTTCCGTTATCTTTTTGTAAAATATTATAATATACATTTTTATATTCATCCATGTTATTTAATAGGTCTGTAAACTCAAGTAATGTATATTTAGATTTAGTTTCTTTATTAAAGCCTTCTGAGTAGATTATATTTAAATTTTTATCAATAACTTCAATAGACGAGTGATTATCATTTAAATATTCCTGGGAAATATCTTCATAGTTCTCTAAATCTACATCTAAAGGCTCATATAGATTGCTTTTAATAATGCTAGTAGTGTACATCTCTTTTATTATCCAATTAAATAATATTAATGATAAAATTGAAACTAAGATGTATAAAAATAACTTATTTAAAATTAAAGTTTGTAAGCTTATTGGTTTTTTATTTCTTTTCAAATTTATATCCAAGCCCCCTAATTGTTTTTATATATTCAGGTTCTTTTGGATTATCCTCAATTTTTTCTCTTAGTCTGCTTATATGAACTGCAATTGTATTTTCATCTCCATCCATATAATTACCACATACAGATTCATAAAGTTGAGATTTTGTAAAAACTCTTTCAGGAGAGGATAATAATTTTAATAAAAGTTTATACTCCATAGCAGTAAGAGTACAATCAACATCATTTTTATAAACAATATATTTTTCTTTATCAATTTTTAAATCCCCAATGTAAGTAATAGTTTCTAATTGATTTAATTTATAACTTCTTCTTATATGAGCATTAACTCTAGATACAAGTTCTAGAGATGAAAAAGGTTTAGTAATGTAATCATCAGCCCCTAAATCAAGGCCTAATATTTTATCTTGTTCCATATTTTTAGCTGTTAAAACTAATATTGGAACACGAGAGAACTCTCTTGTTTTTTGAATTAGAGTAAATCCATCCATTTTTGGCATCATAATATCAAATATGCAAAGATCTATTTTGTCATTTAAAAGAATTTTTAGAGCTTCTTCGCCATCATTGGCTAAAATAACTTCATATCCTTCTTTTTGAAGAAATATTCTTACAAGATTTGCAATTTCCATTTTATCTTCAGCAATTAAAATTTTCATAATAATACCTCCATACTGTTATTATATTACAATATATTTAGTCTTTAAACTAAACTTTTGCTGTAATATTAAGAAATCTTAATATTAACTATAATGGTACTTAATATTGAAGGATTATAATTACAAATATGTGTAAGAAGATATAAGGAAGAGAAAGGGTGAAATATGGATATAAATAGGAGAAGTATTACTATTAAGATATCAATAATAATTATATTGATTTTGGCAATAATATTTATACCAAATAAATATAACTCTGAAAAAGTTCAAGTATATCTAGAGGGAGAAGCTATAGTTTATGATGGCATATTATCAAATGAAGGGAATAAAGAAGCTTTTAGACTTTATACAAAAAATATAAATAGATTAATAATAAATTCAGAAGGTGGAGAGATAAACACAAGTTTAGAATTGGCAGAATGGGTATATGATAGAAATTTAGATATTGAAATAAAAAATAAAGCATTTTCCACTGTTGCAAGTTATGTATTTGTTGCAGGGAATAATAAATATCTACATAAAGATTCTGTAATAAGGTGGGATAATAATTTAAATGATAAAAAAAATATAATTTCAAATATATTTTTTAAAGAGTATCTAAAAGAAATAGATGAAAGAGAAGAGGAATTTTTTGAAAAAATTAATGTAGACAAGCGTTCAGTAACTTATGGAAGTAATTTGGATTTTGAGAAATATGAGGATTCAGGTAAATATGTAGGCTGGACATATGGATTAAGTGCTTTGGAGAAATTAGGAATAAAGAATGTTAAACTTATAGATGGAGTATGGAATCCAAATGATAATATGAAAGAAAAAAAGATATTTACAATAACTGATATTAATTAGGAAATATAGAGGTTAATAATTATTTTCTTAATAATTAATTAATATCTTAATAATTCCTTAAGAAAACCATAAGTTTTTTATATCCTTTTGAATAAGCGTATAAAGTGATATATAATAGACAAGGAAATTTAAAGAAAATAATGTTAAGATAAGGGTTGTAAATGTTAAGATAAAATGAATGGGGGTAAGTAAAATACCGTGGATAATAAAATAAAGGGCAGAATAAAGTTAGCTTTAAAAATAATTTTTGTAATAGCAATTTTTGTTTTAATTGTTACAGAATTTACAAAATTATTTAAAACTTTTGATTTTAGAACGTTTAATATGTATAAGGATCAATTAACTATTTCTAATTTGATTGTAATTGGAATTTTAGGGGTGACTTCATATATACCATTATCTATGTATGATTTTGTTTTAAAGGGTGTTTGTAATATAAAGTTACAGAATAGAAGGCTTTATAAATATTCTTGGATAGCAAGTTCAATTGCAAGTATTGTAGGTTTTGGTGGCGCTTCAGCAATAGCATTAAAGGGACATTTTTATTCACCACATATAGAAGAAGCAAATAAAAAGACATTAGTAAAAGAAGTAACTAAAATAGTGGCTTTAAACTTTACAGGTTTTTCAATGGTATGCTTTTTATATACTCTTTTTAATATATGGCATGTAAAAGACTATAATATAATTCAGTATGGGATGATAGTAATGTCTTTATATACTCCATCTCTTGTAATTTATAATATTTATAGATACATAAAGAATGAAAAAAGAGTAGAAGCGATAAATACACTTAAAATAATGGGGATTTCAGTTATAGAATGGATAACATCAGTTATATTAATTTACGGTATTATAAGAATTTTAGGTACAAAATTAACATTGATGAATATATTCCCTATATATGTAACATCATGTGCAATAGGTATTTTAAGTATGATACCAGGTGGACTTGGAACATTTGATTTAACTTTTATTATGGGATTATCAAAATTTGGAGTTCCACAAGAACAAGCGTTATTGGCATTAGTTTTATATCGTGTAAGTTATTACATAGTTCCAGTTTTAATTGGAATAGTATTAGCTATACATGAAGGTAAAACAGTTATAGATAAAAAATATAATAATATATTTTCGTCTATACTTTCACAGATTTCATATAATATATCAGCAATTTTAATATTTTTGTCAGGAATTATGATTTTACTTTTTAGAGCATTACCTGAAATGAGAGCAACATTTAGAGGGATATATAAACTTATAGAACCATCAAGTAATATATCAATAACCACAGAAATAATAATGGGGTTCTTATTAATAGCAATTTCAAGAATGCTTGCATATAAAGCTAAGGATATTTTTACTATAGTAATGATATTACTTGCAATAGCATTAGGTAGTTCATTTATAGATAAATCAATGGGACAAATAATATTTTTAATATTTGTTATAGCATTTTTATGGCTTAGTAAAAAGAATTTCTATAGAGAAAGTTTCTGTTTTTCTTGGGAAAGAATTCTTCAAGATACGGTATTCTTATTTGGATTTCTTTTGTTTTATTTAATAATATATTTCCCAAGATTCCCAATGAAAGCCAAAAGATTAAGTGCATATGTAGCTGAGTTATTAGAATATAATTATAATTACTTACTTTTAAGTAGTTTACTAGGTTTCCTTTTATCTATAGGTTTTATAGCGATTGTGTATTTAATTGCTAAATCTAAAAAATATCCTTTTGAAAGATTTAAAGATAATAAAGAAGCAATAGATAATATTTTAGAAAATTATAAGGGAAGTCCATTAACACATTTAATGTACTTAGAAGATAAATATGTTTTCTTAAATAAAGAAAAAACTGTTTTAATTCAATATCAAAAATATGCAGATAAGTTAATAGCACTTGGAAATCCAATTGGAGAAAAACATGATTTTATATCAGCTATAGAAGAGTTTTATCAGTTAGCAGATAAATATGGATATACACCTATATTCTATCAAGTAGATATAGAAATGATTCCAACTCTTCATGAGTATGGATATCAATTTATGAAGCTTGGAGAAGAGGGGATAGTTGATTTAACTAATTTCTCAATTGCAGGTAAAAAGACTCGTGGACTTAGAGCTGGATATAATAAAATAGCAAAGGCAGGATATACTTTTGAAGTAGTTAATCCAAAGTTTTCTAAAGAGTTAATAGAAGAGCTTAAAGAAATTTCAGATGAATGGCTTAATGGAAAATCAGAAAAAGGATTTTCTATGGGATTCTTTGATGAGGATTATCTAAATTTAGATACTTTATTTATAGTTAGGGATGAAAATTCTAAAATAAAGTGCTTTGCCAATATGATGCCTATGTACGATAATAAGAGGTCTTTATCTATAGACCTAATGAGATACTCAAATGATTCTCTAGTAGGAATTATGGATTTTATGTTCTTAAATATTATAGAATATGGAAAAGCTAATGGATATAAAAATTTCAATATAGGAATGGCACCACTTTCAAATGTTGGTACTTCTAAGTTTTCTTTTGTTAGCGAACGTATAGCAGCACAATTATCAGTATATGGACAAAATTTCTACTCATTTGTTGGTATTAGAAATTTTAAAGAAAAATATACAAAGCAATGGATACCTAAATACTTAGCATATAGAAGAAATAGTTCATTACCTTTTACAATGTTACAAGTAATTTTGGTTTGTAATAGAAAATTAAATGATAATAGATAGTTGAAAATAATAGAGATAACATATATCATAAGAATTAATAGTGTAAGAAAAATATTATTAACTCCTAAATAATGTCTCTTGATCTAAAACCAATTAAAGTAATGTTTTCTTATATTACTTTAATTGGTTTTTTAATATAAATAATTAGTTGGGGAAATATAAATTTATATAATGTGTAAGGATGGGTAATCATATGATTAAAATAGCTATTTGTGATGACAATAGATATGAAAGAAAGAACTTAATAAGTATCTTAAAGAAAATAGCATTATCAAATAATATTGAAATAGACATAGAGGAATTTGAAAAGGGGCATGTCTTAATAGATACATACATAAAAGATTTACCCAGATATAATATAATATTTTTAGATATACTTTTAGGTGATATAAATGGTTTAGAGGTTGCAAGAGTAATTAGAGAAAAAGACATATTAGCAAAAGTAATACTTTTAAGTAGTAGTAAGGAATACATTTTAGATGGATATGATGTAGCTGCTATGTCATATTTAATTAAACCAGCAACAGAAGAAAAAATAGAGAAAAACCTTTTAAGAGCTATAGAAGAATCAAAGATTAATTCAATAGATAGTTATGAAGCAAATAAAAGTGGAAAAACTATAATTTTTGATTTAAAGGATATATTTTATTTTGAAGCAAGGTTAGGAAAAGTGATTTTACATAAAAAAGATAGTAATTTTGAGTTTTATGAGAAAATAAATTCTATAGATAAAAAACTTAATAAAAAAGGCTTTGAAAGATGTCATAGAAGTTATATAATAAATATTTCAAAAATAAAAGAGTTTAAAAATACAGAAGTTATTTTAGCTAATGAGAAAAGTATTCCAATAGGTAGAAAGTATAAAGGGAATATAAAAGAAGCTTTTATGCAGTATTTAACCTTAAGATAACTTAGGAGGAATAATGAGAATTATTGTAGGAATGCAAATAATATCATTTTTATTAATAGCCTCTATAAATATATATAAATTAAATCTTCTATTTGAACCTAGATTTAATAAAGTAATAAATAGTGCCATTTTATTTATATCACTTTTTCTAGTAATGATAGGTTTAAATATATATGTAAATAGTTTTATATCATATTATTTTTTATTAGTTTTTTTATTTCCATGTGTAGTGTTATTATTTTTTAAAGGAAATAAATATTTAATTGTTCTTCTAAATAATATAACTATGTTAATTATAATTAATTCTCAAAGTATAGTTCTTTCTTTAAGTATAATTTTTAGAAAAACATCATTGTATAAATTATATTTGTATGATAAGTTAAATTTGTTAACAACAATTACCTTGGTTATTATTATTTCAGCTGAATTGTTTATAACTATTTTTATAAAGATGAAATTTTCTTTAGAATATTGTCCTAAGAAATCCTCTTTACTTATTATGAATATAACTTTGTTTTCAAAGGTTATTGTAAATTTACTTTTGCTTTTTTATTTATTCTACTCAAAGTTATATATTGAATTTGCAAAGTTTGTTTTACTGTTTACAATAGTAGGAATAGGGACAGATTTTTATATAATTTGGTTATCCATAAAAAATAATAAAGCTGAAGACAGAGAAAAAGAACTTACTATTTTAAATGAGCAAGTAAAATATCAATATGAGCATTATAAGGACTTAGAAGCTTATTATAAAGATGTAAGAAGAATTTGGCATGATATAAATAATCATAAAAATGTAATTTCGGTTTTAATTGAAAATAGACAATATGTTGAGTTAGAGAATTATATGAATGATATTAATGATTATTTAAAAGAGTTGGACAAGAATATGTTTATTTCCAAGAATAAAATCGTAGAAGCTATTTGTTTAAATAAAGCAAAGCTTTGTAGGGAAAAAAACATTGATATAGAATTTAATATAAATATTCCAGAGGTATTATCTATAAGGGATATTGATTTATGTGCTATATATGGAAATGTATTAGATAATGGAATAGAGGCCTGTGAAAGAGTAGAAAGTGGTAGAGAGAAAAAAATTAAAGTGGAATCTTGTGTTAAAGATGGATATCTTTCTCTTTTTGTAGTTAATACTAAAGAACTTAAGAAAGCTGTAATTGGCGCAACATCTAAAGAGGATAGACTAAAGCATGGAATAGGGCTAGAAAGTATAAAAAAATCTGTTTCAAAGTATAGTGGTCATTTAATGCTTAAGGATAAGTGGGAAACTTTTGAAGTAAGAGTAATTTTAAAGTTATAATTAATACTATAAAGTATAGAGTAAAATTGTGAATAGTAACAATTAAAATTATATATTTTAAGAAATAATAGAATATATTTTATATAAGTATGGGGCTTTCTTATAGGAATTTATATGTAGGAGTATTTAGAGATGGAAGAGTTATTTAGACATATAGAAATAGGTGGAGTTGAACAATACATATTAGTAAGAGGAAATAAAGATAAGCCTATTTTATTATTTATACATGGTGGTCCTGGGACTACTAATAGTGGGTACATATATAAATATCAGCAGTCTTTAGAAAATGAATTTTTAGTAGTTAATTGGGATCAAAGAGGAGCAGGAAAATCTTTTAATAATATGTTAGATTTTGATGATGTTTCTTTAGAAATTATTGTAGATGATGCAGTAGAATTAATTAAAATTTTAATGAAAGAATATAGTAAAGATAGTATTTATCTAGTTGGTCATTCTTTTGGAGCATTAGTAGGAGTAAAAGTTGCAGAAAAAGAACCTAATTTAGTTAAAGCATATTTGTCAATTAGTCAAGTTGTTAATATAGAAAAGGAAGATAAAATATGTTATGAACAATTGCTAAAACTAAGTAAAAAAATGCTTAGATTTAGAGATTTAGATAAACTAAAGAGTATTGGAAAGCCACCATATAATAGAGAAAATAGTGTGAATGTATTCAATAAATATGTATCTAAATATAAGATGAATATAAATTCTATGAGTTATTTTAGTTTTATGATTAAAAGCTTTTCTTTTAAATACTATAATCTATATGATTGGATCAATTTTTTAAGAGGAATAGGTTTTTCAAAAAAGGCTATTTATAAGGAAATAGAAAAAATTGATTTATTAAAAGAGTTAAAAAGTATAAAAGTTCCTGTGTATTTTTTTGTAGGGTTTAATGATTATATAACTCCATTAAATGTAATAGGGGAGTTTTATGATAGTTTAGAGGCACCAGAAAAAAAGATATATATTTTCAAAAATTCATCTCATTTACCACATATAGAAGAGGAACATAAATTTTTCACAATATGTAAATCAATTAAAGATAAATATGAAAAATATAATTAGATAAGTAGATATAAGAAAAGCACATGGTAAGGATATTTAATCTTACTATGTGCTTTTTGTTTGGAAAATATCACATATATATTTTACTTTTCAGATAATAAAGGAGTATTTCTCCACTTGTAAACATTACTTATTAGTCCAATTGATAATATATTAATTATTAAACTACTACCTCCATAGCTTATAAAAGGCAGTCCTACTCCAGCTATAGGAGATAGTGAAAAATTCATTAATATATTTAATAGGAATTGAACTGCAAATATTGAACAAAAGCCACTTACTAAAATTTTTCCAAAGATATCTTTTGTATTAGTTACAATAAAACCAATTCTAATAATAAATGCTAGAACTAATGCAATTATTATTAAGGTAGTAGTCCAACCAAAAGTATACATAATGTATGTTAGTATAAAATCACTATGAAATTCTGGTAACATATCAGGTGTAAATGTTGCACCATTTCCAAATAATCCTGCTGACTCTCTTAAAGAATTTAATCTAGTATACATCCATCCAGCACATTCGGAATATTTATATGGATTTAAAAAAATTAATAACCTAGAGACTCTATATGGTTCAGTAAAAATAAAACCTGCAAATAAAACTGTAAAAGGAACTATTGAAAGAATTATATGTTTTAATTTTACTCCTGAAATTAGCATTACTGTTATAGCTGCAATGAAGTATATACTAGCATTAGATAGGGTATGTCCATAGCAAAAAATAATAGTTGGTGCAAAAGCTAATATACTTCCTATAAGAAGATTTTTTTTATTAGTCCAATCCCAATTTTCAAAAATTCCAGCTAAAGCAATAATTAATGGAAAGGGAGCTATATTAAAAATATTAAAAGAAATAGGTCCAATAATTATCCAACCCATAGCACCATTTATATGAGAGGAGAAGAATATAGTTAATATTGAAGCTAGTATCGTTCCTATATAAATATGTTTAGAATACTTTTTTATATTTCTATAATTTATTTTTAATATAACAAGTAGAAGTAAAGCTCCAATTGCTGCGTAAACTATTGTTTTAGATAAAGAGTTAGAATAAATTTCACTTAGAATATTATTCTTATCCATAAATGATAAAATAAATATACCAAATAAAACAAATGCACTAGTTAGTAATAATAATGGCCAATCTACATTAGCTTTATGGACTTTATTTAAATCAACTCCAACTATTTCAGCTGAGCCCATTTTAGCAAGTGCTTTATCAATAGAAGTTTCATAAGATTCACCTTGAGATATATAATCTTCAGTAATTTCTTCTATATGACATAGTAATTCTTCTCTTATACTTGTATGAACTTTTTTATTTTTTATTAAGCTACAAACTTCATTAATATAGCTATCTACCTTTAAGTTACCTTCTATTGACATAATGCACCCTCCTTTAAAACATGATTTACTGTAGAACTAAATAATTCCCAATCTTCTTGTTTTTCTTTTAAAATATTTTTACCATCATCAGTTATTTTATAGTATTTTCTTTTACGCCTTCCTTCACCAGAGTCCCAATATGACTCAATAAAGTTTTCGTTTTCTAAAGCATGAAGAATAGGGTAAAGAGTACCTTCTTTAAAAGCAAAAATACCTTTAGATCTTATCTCCATTTCTTTTATCATTTCATAACCATACATGTCTTTTCTATTTAAAAGACTTAAAATTAAAATTGTTGTACTGCCTTTTAATAGCTCTTTATTAATTTTCATAACCTCACTCCTTACATAGTAATTCTATACATAGTAAATCTAGGTATAATTATAGTGTTTTATCAAAATTTTGTAAAGCATTTTATAGAAAAAAATCTATTAATAGGAAATTTGATAAAAATAGAGATGAAGATATGTTCACAAAATGTTTAAAAAGTATTCTGTTGGTAATTGAAAATATTTTAATATTTTTATAGATAATATATTATATATTTACAAAAAGTAATTGTATACAATTAAATAAATAAAATGTTATTAAAAATGTTAAATATTTTTGAATAAAATTAGTTAAAAATTAATAAATATGTGTTATAATAAGTCCGTTAGTATAAACAGTTGTTTAAAATTACTTGCTAAAGAGTAAACCTAAATTATCCCCTAAAAAATTATAGAATATTAGATCAATCAATAAATTCTTTAGACTTTACTATTAGTAGATAATTTTAAACAATTAAGTGTGTAAACAGAACTAAGATAAAAGCCTTGAATTTAAATTCAAGGCTTTTACTTATTTCCATACTTAAAAACTTGATATATTGTTATAATTATTCCAAAGAGAATAACTGTTGCTTGCATATTAAGAATATAAATGTAGTAACTTTTATCTACAAAAATACTAATTATACTTATAAGCATAATGCTAAATCCAATAATTAGAAAATTATTACCAACTATTCTTGAAAATTTATCTTTATCATGTTTCTTTTCATTGAAGAAATTAATCATATCCCCAGCATTAAAGTGTTTAATTATTCCACCTAAAACAAGAAATAATGTACCAGCCAGTAAAGAAAATATAAAGATTACAGCCAAATTTGTTCCCATAATAATTCTCCTTTTAATAGTATATTACTATAATATGTACACTTAAATAAAAGGTAATATGATAAAAAAAATATTATTAATAAATTAAAGAAAAATATAAAGTAGAAGAAAATAGAGTTTCTAATTTACATTTATCACTATATAATTAGTTTACGAAGTGTTTTACAGTTATTACCTTTTAGTTTTGAGACAAAAAGTGATTAGGACCTAAATGATTTATATTATAAAGTGGGATTCCAATAATGAGTAGTCTACGAGAAGAAAGCTTAAAAAAATTAAGAGAAGATAATGTTTATAAAAATCTAGTAGAGTTGAGGAAAAGTTTAAAGCCAGGAGAAATAGTAGAGGGATACTTTGAAACACTAAATTATACATCTGAGAAACAAAGAAAAAGTCCAATCTCAGGAGAAAGTGTTTTGGGAAAATAAGAGATCGAGACAATAAATAAAGAAGTGGCTTTTTAGCTACTTTTTTTATTTATTATATTTAAGAAGAATAATAAAGAATCTGTAAATTATAGGGGAAGTTAATATAAAATGAAACTTAATTCAATTTTTCTAATTAAGGGCATAATAGGAGTTTATGTTATAATTAATATAAAAAATATCTTTTCATATAATAATTTTAATATCATATTTAATATTATTAGTAGAATATATTTATAAGTTTTTAGAGCTTTGTAATAAAACAACAATTAAGGAGATGAGACATAATGAATAAAGAGTTTATTGAAAAATATGGATATATTTTATTAAGTATATGTACAGCAATAGGAACATTAATTTTTTCAAAAGCTAATATAATAATACAAATATTATCAATAGTAGTACAAGTATTTATAAATAAATATATTCTTAAAATATTTATAGAAAAAAGCACTATTAAATATAGAAAAATGAAGTTACCTAATGTAGAGAGTTTATCAATTAACCCTAAAATAGATTATTTTATTTCTTTATATTTAGATATATTTTTGTATTGTTTTATAATGTACTTTATAATGGTTATTAATATAGATGGATTTAGTAGTTTTAATAAATTAAATTTAAAATCGCCTTTAAGCATTTTATTAATAGTAACAATTATTGGATTAGGCATATATGGTATTATGGGAGCTGAGGTTCAAGTTATAAAGGATAAAGATAAGATTATATACTTGTTAGAAACTACAAGTCCAGGTAGATATACAAGTACATTAAGTAGTAGAGTTGGAAAATTTAAAGATGGAATAATTATAGATGATTATATTTTTTATAATGATGAGATTCTAAATTCTTTTAAAAGTGAAAAAGAGTTAATAATATATTTAAAAAATAGTAGGCAAATAATAATATATGATAAAAGAGCTATTAATTATTTAAAAGAAATTTCTTAGCATTATATACATTGATAAAATATAAAAGAGAAATAATTTAAAATAGTAAGAATATCGTTTACTATATTATAATACTGAAAATAATTGAAATTCATTAATTACAAAATAAATATGAAGTTTATTATTATTTATAGTAAATAAGGAGTCCTATATAGGTCTCCTTATTTTTCAAGTAAAATTTAATATTACTTATTTTTAATAGTATTATGTATTCTATCTAATTTAGAGTTTAAATCATCAAAACGAGAATTCATTTCTTGTTTTGTTTTTCAAAATTTATTAGGAATATAGAAAACAATACTAAAAACAAGTAATAATATAAATATAATTAAACAATATATTGTCATAAACATCCCTATTACTTATTAACATATTAAAGTCTGGAATAAACAATTATTAATTTAATTATAATATAATATCATTTGAAATAATGGCTAACTTTGTATTAAATTGCAATATTATAAGATTGATTTACAAATAAGATATTATAGTTAAGTGTTTATTTTGTTTATTAATTTTTAGATAGAATAAATAAAATATATTTAGTTTCTTTATCATTAATTTAAATGAATTTAGTAAAAGGTAGGGATTAATATGGAAAAATTAAGACTTGAACTTATAAATAATAGGCATAAAAATCAATATTTAAATATGATAGAAGAGTGTGAAGAGGATATAAAAACTACGGGTTTTGAGTTATATATTCCTATTTCTAATAAGGATAGTTTTGAAGAGGATATGTATAAATTAAAGCAAAGACATGAAGGGGTTAATCTTGAAAATGGATGGGTACCTGAAAGTGTATTTTGGCTAATGAATGAAAATAGTAATGAAATTATTGGAGTTATAGCAATTCGGCATAAGTTAATTTAAATTTTATATTATAACTTCATTATTAAAAGTACTGAGACTAAATGGATATAAACATAGAACGGTATCATAGGTAATTGATACCGTTCTATGTTTTAAATATATTGTTTTAAAGTAATAGATTTTTATTGAAATTTCTCGGGAAATTGTTTAATTATGCCATCAGAAATTATATCAGCAAAATTAATAATATGGTTTTCGCCTTTATCGAATGATTCAATATCATCTTTCCAATTATTATTTAATCTAGCAACAACTTGGTCAGTAACAAACTGTAAATGTTTATATAACATATCTTTTAATTCTTTATTATTATAGTTAGGATTGGCTGAACTTAAAAAATCGGCTATTTTATCTGCATTGTCATACCATAGTTTATTATATTTATCTAACTCATCTTTATTTTTGTTTTTAGCTGCTTCAAGAACTTTTCCAGCAAGGGCTATATGATCTCTTAGTAAAACAGCAAGTTTATTTCCAGCTTCTTCTCCATAATAAGGTTTAATTGAATTTCCTATATCATCTTGATTTTTGAAAAGCCTATGCAAAACATCGTTTTTATCTTCAAGTGAAGCTATATCACTTACAATAAAGCTTCTAGTCCATAAAACATGATCAATCCATAGTTTTCTTTCTAGCATTTTGAAATTGCATTTAACTTCGGGGGAATCACTTATACAAGAGGGGTTTGTTATAGCGTATACATTAAATGGAACTAGAATTAATGCTAGTAAAGTTAATATTAATAGTGAGGTTTTAAAAAAATTTCTCATATTTATATACTCCTTTGTTTGGTTATGTTCATTTTATTTTATACAAAACTAAGTATATATATTCAATTTCAAGTATTAATACTATATTTTAATGTATTGTTGTCTAATATCAAATAAAGTATAATTAATTCATAATATTAGAATTTTTTTAAGAGGTAATAGGTTATGAAGTTAGCGGAGGCTTTAATATTAAGAAGCGACTTGCAAAAGAAAGTTGCAAGTTTAAGATCTAGAATTATTAGAAATGCAAAGGTTCAAGAAGGGGAAAAGCCAGGAGAATCACCTAACGAATTAATAGTTGAACTTAATTCAACTATTAAAGAGCTTGAGGAATTAGTAAATAAAATTAATAGAACAAATAGTAGAACTGTTGTTGAAGGAAGTATTGTTATTTCTGATTTAATTAGTAAAAGAGAGTTCTTAGGAAAACAAAATCAGATATTAAGGGAACTTACTGATGCTGCAACAATAAAGTTTGATAGATATTCTAAGTCAGAAGTTAAATTTTATAGTACGGTTAATGTTTCAGAAATTCAAAAAGAAATTGATAGAATTTCAAAAGAGTATAGATTAACTGATACTAAGTTACAGGGACTAAATTGGACTGTTGATTTAATGGAATAAAATATATAGGATTAGCTTAATTAGGGTGAGTACAACTGAGTTTAGCAGAAAATCTAAACAACTATGCTTAAGCATTATTTAATATGGTTCAGAGCCACCTTTTTATTTACTTTTATGCTCAGTAATTTTACATGTGTATTGAAGATTTTATATCAATTATTTTTTATTGGCAATAAATATTGCATTTACAACCATGTACTAATTAATTAAGTGAGGGTGGGAATTGGGGATAGACATCTTACAATTTTTTTTTGTAAGGTGTCTATTTTATTTTAATAAAATATTTAAATATATTGTTTATCTCATTTTAAAATTGGAATACTAGAAATGAGGTGATTTTATGAAATCTGTATGGAGTGAAAGTTGTAAATTTAAAAAAAGAGAAACTTTAAAGGAAGACATAAAAACTGATATATTAATTATTGGTGCTGGAATAACAGGATTATTAACAGCTCATATGTTAAAGAAAAGTGGTAGAAATGTAATTTTAATTGATGGAGATGAAATAGCAAGCGGAAATACGAAAAACACCACTGCAAAGATAACATCTCAACACGATTTAATTTACAATAAATTAATATTGGAATTTGGAGAAGAAAAGGCTAGACAATATGCAAAAGCAAATGAACTTGCTATAGAAAAATATAAAGAAATTATTAAAGAGAGAAAAATAGATTGTGATTTTGAAGATAAGGCAGCGTATATATATTCTTTAAATGAAATAGGTATTCTTAAAGAAGAGGTGGAAGCAGCTAAGAAAGTTGGTATTGATGCTGAGTTTGTAGAAAAAGCTAATCTGCCTTTTGAAATTAAAGGAGCTGTTAAATTTAATAATCAAGGACAATTTAATCCACTTAAATTTTTGAAAAATATCTCAGAGGATTTAATTATATATGAAAATACAAGAGCCTTGGAAGTTAAAGATAATTTAGTAGTTACAAATAGAGGAGATATAACTGCAAATAGTATAGTTATAGCAACACATTACCCAATAATAAATATGCCTGGATATTATTTTATGAAGATGCATCAAGAAAGATCATATGTTATAGCTTTAGAAAATGTAAATGATATTGACGGAATGTATATAGATGTTGATAAAGAGGGGTATTCCTTTAGGACATATAAAAACTTGTTATTACTAGGTGGTATAAAACAAAGAACAGGAGAAAATGAAAAAGGTGGTAGCTATGATGAATTAAGACGGGTTGCAAAAGAGTTATATCCAAAATCAAGAGAAAGATATCATTGGTCAGCTCAAGATTGTATGACCATAGATGGTATACCATATATAGGAAAATATTCTGATGAAACACCTAATATATATGTTGCTACAGGATTCAATAAGTGGGGCATGACAAGTTCTATGGTAGCAGCTATGATAATATCAGATATGATATTAGAAAAGGAAAATGATTTTTCAGAAATCTTTTCTCCAAAAAGATTTGATTTATCCTTATCAATAAATAATATTGCTAAAGATATAAGTGAAACAGCTAAAAACTTTATTGCACAAAAAATATATATTCCAAGTAGTAAGATAGAGCATATTAAAAATGGGCATGCTGGAATTATTGAATATAATGGAGAAAAGGTTGGTGTTTATAAAGACAATGAGGGAAAAGAATTTTTTGTAAGTACAAAATGTTCTCACTTAGGATGTCAATTACACTGGAATGCAGATGAATTAACATGGGATTGCCCATGTCATGGATCAAGATTTGATTATAAAGGAAGGTTAATAGGAGGTCCTGCAACTAAAGGACTTGTAGAAAATTAAACTTTATGGTGAATTTATCATTTATTTTGTTTGCAAAAAATCAATTTTCTTGTATAATCTATTATATTGATTAACAACTATTATTAAATGACAAAAACTATAATAATATGGGGACTATATTAATTATATTTAATAAAGTCCCCATATTATTATGCGAAATTATAAAAAAGTGGATTAACTAAATGTAAAGATAGGTAAAAATATAAGTTTAGCATTTAACGAAATAAATTCAATTACTCATGCACCATTTTTAAGTGGAGGAATTTATACACCATTAGAAAAGCTAAGTAAACAAGAAATTTACCAAGCTATTCATCATGAATTAGTAGCAAGTGCAATGGCTGTAAAGGCATGCCATGAAATTATTCCAGATGCTAAAATAGGGTGTATGATTTTAGGAATGCCTGTTTATCCACTTACGCCATCTCCAGATGATGCATGGGAAACTCTTAACAGAGAAAGAGAAAACTTTTTCTTTTCAGATATACAAGTACGTGGTTATTATCCATCATATTCAAAAAGATTTTTTAAGGAAAATAATATTAATTTAGATATTACTGAAGAAGATAGAGAAATATTAAAAAATACTGTAGATTTTATTTCATTTAGTTATTATATGAGTATTTGTGAATCTAGTGATAAATCTATTGAAGCTGGTGAAGGAAATATTATTGGAGGAGTACCTAATCCTTATTTAGAAGCAAGTGAATGGGGATGTATTGATTTAGTAAGTTTTACAACTGCACAATTAAAGAAACGTTATGGATTTATTTATGTAGATCGTAATGATGATGGAACAGGAACTTTAAAACGTTATAAGAAAAAAAGTTTTAATTGGTATAAAGAAGTAATTGCAAGTAATGGAGATATTAAGGCATTACTTTCTGATGGGAATATTTAAAATATAAATGTATAATCAATAAAAATATCCTAAGTTAATAGGTTTTATATAACCTTATGACCTAGGATATTTTTATTATAAAATCTTTAAGTGGCAAAGAAGATATATTTACACTTGTTAAAATCTACTTTAATTTAGCATCTAATTCATTTGATATTGCAAGATTATAAATATAAGCATTATTAACTTCATTTATAAAATCTACTTTAAGATCATCAGATAAATTAATTTCAGCTAACATATTATGGTATTTCATAACATATCCTCTTAAATCATTAATATCAGCAAATTGATAATAGTTTAATCCTTCATTTGAAATTTTATAATTTGTACTTAATAATGAAAGGAAGGTTCTACCTCCAAATAAGTCAGCTAAGAATCTTGTATAAGCATATGCAACTAAAAGCTCAGGTTTAGTTTTAGATAATTCTTCTATTTTTGATATACAAGCTTCAGTAGAAGCTAATAATTTCATTGATTTTAACTTATCACCTAATAAGAAATCTAAATCTTTTCTTATAAGTTCAGAACGATATAATTCTTTTGTAACAAAAGGATTAACAACATTATTTCCTTCATTTTTATCTAAGGCATCTTCAATAGCCTTGTACATCTTTTCAAGATTATAAATATATTCAGCATAACCTTCAACAGATGCATTTCCATCTACTAATTTTTTTATATATCCTGTATTTTCAGCTGCACTATGTAATAAAGAAGTTTTTTCTCTTATATCCATCATAAATTTCATTTTTTTCACCTCATATAATTAAAATTAACTTTAATGATAATTTATATCAACAGAAAATAATTATCAAATATCAAAAAAGCTTTATATATCTAATTCTGATTAAAATACTAAGATATTCTTGTTATTTCTTTAATGTTCATAATATTTCATATTTTAAAATTAAGTCATATCTACATAAGCCACAAATATATATTTGCCTAAAATGAGTTAAATTTATACTAGTATTTTTAATATCCTTAAAATGGATTATAAATTAATTAGCTGGAGTTTATTTCAATACAAAATCATATTTAGGGTGGGATAATAAAACTATTGTACCTACTAAAGTTATATTTGATTTTTTAGCAATTGCAATAGGTGGGGAATTAAAATGTAGTGAAGAAAGTATAAAAATTCTAAGATAGAATAAAGCAATTAGCAAATTGATATATAAAATAGTAGTATTGATTTAAGTAAAATAGTTTAGAATGGTATAGGTATTTACAATATACTACAAAAGGGCTATAATTTAGTTAATATAAATTAGGTGCACATAATTTAAAATTAAATACTAAATAAGCTAAGAAAGGGAAAAGTATTATAGAATACAGTTTTTAGGGAGGAAATATCATGGACTGAAAATATTTCTAAATATGCCTATAAGAAAAACTACCCTGGAGCTATGATTGATTAGCTAAAACTAGTGAAATGTCATCGGCGAAAGTCGTTAAAGATATAGAGAAGAATTGAATTGTTTAATTCAATTTGGGTGGAACCACGGATAATTGCATTCGTCCCAAGCAGGGATGAGTGCTTTTTTTATTCTTTAGGAAATTATATCAATATTTAAATTAGTAGGAAACTTAATTGTGATTTTAAAACTAAGAATATTTATCTAAAAAATAAAAAATAAAATTAAGTATGTGTGGCTTAGCTTCTTCTCAGACAAGTTCAGAGGAAACATATAAGTGAAAAAATTAAATTTTAAGTAGGAGGTAAAAGAATGAGTATAAAAGTAAGACTTAATGATGGATCAATAAGAGAAATAGATGATAATTCAACTGTTCTTGATCTTGCAAAATCAATTAGCAGAAATTTAGGAAAAGCAGCAATAGTTGGGGAAGTTAATAAAACCCAGGTTGATTTAGATTATAAACTAAAAAATAATGACGAGGTAAATATTTTAACAGCAGATGATGAAAAAGCAGTTGAAGTTATCAGACATTCTACCTCTCATATATTAGCACAAGCTGTAAAGAGAATTTATAAAGATGCAAAACTAGCTATAGGACCTTCAATAGAAAATGGATTTTATTATGATTTTGATATAGAGACTCCTTTAACTACAGAGGATTTACAAAAAATTGAAAAAGAAATGAATAATATAATTAAGGAAAACTTAGAGTTTGAAAGAATTGATATTCCAAGAGAAGATGCTATAAAGCTAATGGAAGAAAAAAATGAACCATATAAGGTAGAATTAATAAGGGATTTACCAGAGGATGAAAAAATTTCTTTATATAAACAAGGGGAGCATATTGACCTTTGTAGAGGACCCCATATTAAATCAACAAAATATGTAAAAGCTTTTAAGTTAACAAGTGTAGCAGGAGCATATTGGAGAGGAAACGAAAAAAATAAGATGCTACAAAGAGTATATGGTGTAGCATTTTCAAATAAAGAATTACTAGAAAAGTATCTTCATAATTTAGAAGAAGCTAAGAAAAGAGATCATAGAAAGCTAGGAAAGGAATTAAAGCTATTTACATTTATGAATGAGGGACCAGGATTCCCATTCTTCCTACCTAAGGGTGTAGTCCTTAAAAATACTTTAATTGATTTTTGGAGAAAACTTCATTATGATGCTGGATATGTTGAAGTTGAAACACCAATTATGCTTAATAAAAATTTATGGGAAACTTCAGGACATTGGTATCACTATAAAGAAAATATGTATACTTCAATGATCGATGAAGAAGAATTTGCATTAAAACCAATGAATTGTCCAGGTGGAATGTTAGTTTATAAATCAGAAGCCCATTCATATAGAGATTTTCCAATGAGAGTTGGAGAACTTGGAAGAGTTCATAGACATGAACTTTCAGGAGCATTACATGGTCTTATGAGAGTTAGAGCATTTACTCAAGATGATGCCCATATTTTCATGTTACCAGATCAAATAAAATCTGAAATAAAAGGTGTAATAGACCTTATTGATAAAGTATATTCTATATTTGGATTTAAATACAGCATTGAATTATCTACAAGACCAGAAGACTCTATGGGAAGTGATGAAGACTGGAATTTAGCAGAAGAATCATTAAAGGGAGCATTAAATGAACTGAATTTAGATTATATAATAAATGAAGGTGACGGAGCATTTTATGGTCCTAAAATAGATTTCCATCTTGAAGATAGTTTAGGTAGAACTTGGCAATGTGGAACAATTCAATTAGACTTCCAACTTCCACAAAGATTTGAACTAGACTATATAGGTAAAGATGGAGAAAAGCATAGACCAATAGTTATTCATAGAGTAATATTCGGAAGCATAGAAAGATTTATAGGAATATTAATTGAACACTTTGCAGGTAAATTCCCAACATGGCTTGCTCCAGTTCAAGTTAAAATACTACCAATATCAGATAAATTCAACACTTATTCAGAAGAAGTTAAAAATAAATTAATTGAAAATGGAATAAGAGTTGAAATGGATTCTAGAAGCGAAAAAATAGGATATAAAATAAGAGAAGCTAGAAATGAAAGAATTCCTTATATTGTTGTTATTGGAGAAAAAGAAGTAAGTGAAAATAAAATTTCTATGCGTAGTAGAAAAAATGGTGAAGAAGGTAGCATGGAATTAGAAGAGTTAATTAAAAGAATTAAAAATGAAGTTGAAAATAAAGAATTATAGAATTTAATTAATTGTATATATTTTAATATAATATTAATTAAATTAAAGAGAAACATGAATGGAATTTTATTTAGGAAAAGAAGTTAAGGTTATAATAGATAGGAAATTAGGATCTAAACATCCAAAACATAATTTGATATATATATTAAACTATGGATATATTCCTAATACCATTTCTGGTGATGGAGAAGAGATTGATGCATATATTATTGGAGGATTTGAGACTTTAGAAAAGTTTCATAGGTATGTTGTAGGAATAGTTAAAAGAGAAGATGACATTGAAGATACACTAGTTGTATGTAAGGAATTAAGTAAATATAATAAGGAACAAATCCAATCCCTAGTAGAGTTTCAAGAAAGATTTTTAATTCACAAATAATGAACATAAAAGCCATATTATAAAATATTAATTTATAAAGCTTTATATAAAAAAGAAGTAAATAATTTAATTGGAACACCTATTAAATTATTTAGGTATGGAGAATTAATTGATTTTGATAAAGATAATATACCAGAAATGGTAATGTTATATGATAAGAAAGTCCTGCTATATAATATAAAAGATGGTAAGGTAGAGGCTGTTTATGAAAAGAGATTGGGGTCTAGATATGGTCAAAGTGATGTATCTTATAGACTAGGTATTAATACTAAAGATGAAAAGATAAGTATTATAAATTATGACTCTAAAAATGCATGGCAAGAGGAACTTATAGAGATCATTACATTAGAAAATGGTAAAGTTGTAATCAAAAAGCTTTATGCAAAAGCAAAAAAAGATAATGATATTCCTGTTAGAGACAATTTGGTTGAATTTTTTATAGATGATAAACCTATAACATTAGATAATTATAATAGTATATATAATTCAACTGTTAAACACCATGTGCTCCAGGACTTATTTATGCAACTGGCAGTGAAATTAATGCAGTTATTTTGCATACTATTTTAAGTGGATTGGTAGGATCAGCTTTTGCAGGAAGTTCGGTAATTTGGGAAATGGATAATTGGAGTATAGCAAAATCAAAAAAATAAATTCAAAATTTAAATAGATTTGGTTTAATTATAAAATTGTTAAAACTACTGAATTAAAGATTGTGGTACTCCCTTGAAATTAATTTACAAATATAGGATAAAGGCTTATTATTAAAATATAAAAAGGTATTTAAAATAATTATGGGGGAGTAGTTATGGATAAATGGAATAATAAAGCTACTTATCAAAAGATAAATAGGATAGTTGATATTATAGGAATAGCATTAATTATAAGTTTAGTTGTAATTACATTAGTAGCGTGGAAAAATGCACCTGATATTGTGCCAACTCATTATAATTTTAGTGGAGAAGTTGATGGATATGGTTCAAAAAATACAATGCTTATTTTATTACCTATAGTTGTTATAGTTTATATTCCAATGGCAGTTTTATCTAAGTATCCTGAAGTATATAATTATTGTGTTGATATAAATCCAATAAATAAAGAAAAGCAATATTTAATGGCATCAACATTTATAAGAATTATTAATGTTGAAACAGTAGCTATGTTCTTTTATGTTCAGTTAAAGATGGTAATGGGAATGAGTTCAGGATCAAAGAATTTATCAATGGCATTTTTACCTATATCTTTAATTATTATATTTGGAACTATTGGAATCTATATTAGAAAATCAATAAAAAATAAGTAATAAGTTAGAGCAGATTAGAGTAAATTTAAATAAGTAGTTAATTTTATATAGAGTTGTAATAAAAAGTACTTAGTTTATAATTAATAAAAATAAACTAAGTATTTTTTATTAATTTAGCCAGGATAGTGTATTACAGCTTCATAAGATTCTTTAAATATCCAATCATTTGATAAGTCCTTACTTTCAAAAACTACTTTTTTATTGTTATTTAAATCTTGACCAAGAACTAATTTATACATACCATTTTCATAAGTTAAAGAGTCAACTTTACTTAAATAACTTACATCTTCAGTAATTTTATCTAAAGGTAAATTAAGTTCATTCCAAGAATCACCTTTATTATTACTTATAAATAACTTTGGAAATTTTTCATCCATTCCAGAATCAAGAGAAAGAACTCCTATAGTATTATCTAAAAAAGTAATTCCTGTTAGAGTGCTAGATGTATTAGAAAGTGGCAGCTCTTTTTGATTCCAAGTTAATCCACCATCATCAGTCAAGCATAGAATTTTAGCTTCTCCAGATCCCATACTCCAATCAGTTCCTAGTGCTAGATATCCATTTATTTCATCTGTAAAACCAATAATTCTTCTTGTAATTGGTTTTTCAAGATTTATATCTAGTTTAATATTGTTCCAGTTATTACCATCATTCTTTGATAATAAAAGAGTAGGGGATTCACCATATAAAAGTGCAATAATACCTCCAGGATTATCAGAAATATAATAACTATCTGGTGGAATTTCTATTCCTAATCTATAAAATTCTAATGTGCTAGAGAGATTTTCCTCTGATATAGGTATATCAATCCATGTTTCTCCATAGTCACGAGTAATTTTAATTTTATATCCATTTATATAATAATCTTTTTTCATAAAATTATTTTTGTTACCAGATAGACTTTCAGAATTAGCTGGAATACAATTATACATAATTTTATTTTCGCTAAGTGCTAAGCTTGAGCCAGAATATAGAGAAAATATAACAGATGTATGACCATTACTTTTCCCATACTTACCAGACTTATATTCATCAAAAGTAAATGTAGGAAATTTATCATTATTGTTAATGTTAACAATTGGTTCACCTTCTAATGGCTTTGTATTAGAATTATATCCAATACTATAGCTTGGAAAGTCAAGTTTTTCTATTTGTTCTTTAATAGGTATCATCTTTAATTGGGTATCTAAAAATGATATTTCATTATTTTCGTTATATATTTGAGGCAAAGTACTTTTAATATTAGATTTAGGACCAGCATAATTTAAAATTTTCTTTTTTGAATTATAAATAAATCTATAGCTTTGTAAGTATTCTTTTGAATTATTATATCCAGAAAGTACAATGTTAAAATTACCAAGTGTTCCATCCTTAGATATATCTCCATCAAAAGTATCTATTAATAAGATGCTAGAAAGTTCAGTATGTGTTCTAAAAATTTCTTCTAATCCTTTAAATCCTTGCTGTTGTAAATTATATTTTCTAATTGTAAATTTTTGATCACCTTCACTAAAAGGTTTATTATTATTTACAAATTTAAATAATAATAGGAAGGCTATTATTGATAAAACTATTAATCCTAAATATTTAACCTGTTTTTTCATTTAAATTCTCTCCCAATAATTATAAATTTATTTATATATTATTTGTATATATGTAATTATTATACTTTAATACTAAACTATAACTTGTTAATTATTTTTAAAGTTATTTAAATAGAAAGCAACTAATAAGACTTTTTATCTTATTAGTTGCTTTCTTATCTATTTATTTATTATTAAATTTTTATATAGTAAAAGATAGATTTTAATAGATTAAGTATTTTTGATAATTTAATAATTAATTATATTTATAGTAGATTTATTTTTTTGTTAAGTTTATTATATACATTTTCAATAATGTAAGGTTCACTACAATATTTTGAAAGTTCATTTATAGGTAGCCATTTAACACCTTTAGTTTCTTCTTCGTTAACAGTTAAAGCTTCCTTTTCATCAGCTTCAAGTAAATATGTAACATTTAAATGTAAGTGAGATGACACATATTCACCTCTTTTAATATGACCATCTACAGTAAGAACATCTAAAGAAAAAATTTCAGGGGTAACAGCTGTTACATTTTTAAGACCTGTTTCTTCCTTAGCTTCTTTTATAGCAACATAAAGCAAATCATCATCACCATCGGCATGCCCACCAGTCCATGCCCATGAATTATAAATCTTATGATAAATCATTAAGACCTTATCTCTTTTTTTGTTTACAATATATCCAGAGCTAGTAATATGCATAATTACATTTTCTCTAGTTAATAAGTTATTATAATTATTAATTGCGCTAAGTATTAATTCTTTATCTTTTAGTTCTTGATTATTATAAGGAACATAGTTTTGTATAGAATGAACCCAAGTCATTTAATCGCCTCACTTTTATATCATCTTTTTCATAAAGTATCTTTTATGGTTAAGTGGACATTCATCTAATATCCCAAAAACTACATAACCATGCTTAATATAAAACTCTTTTGACTGAAAATCAAAGTTAATCTTCAAATCTGTTTTGTAAATCTAGTTCTAAATTTACTTCATAAGTTTGCATTATTCTATCTACAACCCATTTATCTTTTACCTTAATAAATTTCCAAAACTCAGCAAAACTCTTATTTTTAGTACTTCCTTCAACCATATCATTTGTGTTTACATTTATAATATAGTCAATCATTGAGCCTTTTATAGCAAACCAAACAACATCTTTAGAGTTATCCTTATAATGTTTTATAGCTATTGGTTTTGCACTTATAAGTTTTATATTTTCTAAAATATTGCGTTGTTTTCTTATTTTCATCCAGGATAATTTGGTATTGTGAGTATTATAGATATTATCACTCATATAGTTCTTAGATATATCTACATCCATTTTAGTCCATGCTTCCTATATAAATATTAATTTTTTTCTCATGTCTTTTCTACATATATTAAATTCTTATTATAAGAATAACTTATAAATTACCAAATATCAACAAAAGCCAGTATCATTTTATTTTGATACTGGCTTTTGTATTTAAAGAATATTATCTTAGATTAATTTTTATTAGCTTCGACTTTTCTTATTAGTAAATATTGTCCTAGTATAATAATGATACTTAAAATATTAAATGATATTATACCTTTATATGGATTAAAAGTATTTAAACCAAACGAATTTGTAATAAATAACATAAGACTAAGGAGAATATCACTAAATACATTAATATATATAATGAAGGCTACCAATATACCTAATAATAAAAACTTTTTACTTTTATTTAATCTAAACATTAATATTCCTATAAAGAAAGCAAGCATAAACCAAAATATATAAGAAGAAATATTAAATAGGTAAGTAGAGATTAGGTAATTTATAGCGTTATTAGGAATAAAAAAATTAGAAGAAGATAAATTTACAGCATTTCCATATAATGAATCATAGCCCATAGGACAAGAAACTACTAAGTTAAATAGTCTATTTATTATTATATCAATAAATGCTAGTATAGCTGAAAGTGATATTCCGTATAATACAGTACCTTTTAAAAAACTTTTTCTAGAAATATTATTTCCTTGAGAAAAATAAAATTCGTATTTAAATGAATTTAAAGCACAAATAAATATAAATATTATTGTTGAAAATTCAATGACAGAACAATTAGTATTAGTATGAAGAAATTTATTTAAATAAGCTATTAGTGAAAGTACTCCTAAAAATATTGCATAGAAAATCATAATAGATTTTACAGATGATTTTAGTTGATATTTGCAAATCTTTAAACTTCTATTCATTTAAATTTCCTCCTTATCAGTTAAATTTATAAATAGTTTTTGGAGTTCTACTTTATTAACTTCAAGTTGTAATTCTTTTATATAATTTAAGTCCTCTTTAGTTTTTTCTTGTAAAATAGTAGCTTTTTTAAATGAACCTAACACATCAATAGCTATTACGTTTTTATCTACTATATATTTATCAATAAGATTATCTTTACCAGACACAGCATAAGCTCTAGAAAGTAGATCTTCAACATTTTCATTTTCTATTATCTTAGAGTTATTTAAAATAATAACTCTTTCCAATAAGTCCGAAATTTCTTCAATAATATGAGTTGATATAATAATAGTATTTTGTTTTTCAGTATATAAAGATAATAATTCCTTATAAAACATATCTCTATGCTTGGCATCTAAACCTAACACAGGTTCATCAAAGAATAGGAAATTAGCTCCAGAAGATAAACAAGTTATCAACTTACAAATAGATCTATAACCAGTTGATAATTCTTTAATCCTTTTATTTGTATTTAGTTTAAATTTATTACTTAATATATTTGCATATTCTATATCAAAGTTTGGATAGAAGTCTTTAGTATATTTAAAAATATCATTAATTTTCATATCATCAGGAATTAAATTTTTTTCAGTCATATAATAAACCTTTGAAATTGCATTATCATTTTCGTAAATATTCTGGCCATTTATAAGAATTTCACCCTTATCTATAAAGGTTCTATTAGTAATAGCATTTAGAAGGGTAGTTTTACCAGCACCATTACAACCTAATAATCCATAAATTTTACCTTCTTCTATAGTTAAAGAAATATTATCTAATACAGTTTTATTACCATATGATTTTGATATATTTTTAATTTCTATATTATTCATGATAATTACCCCCTTTTATCATATTTATAATTTCATCAACGGTAATACCAAGTCTTTTGGCTTCAGACATTAAAGTTAAAATATAATTATCAAAAAATTTATTTTTTCTATTAGTTAGTAGTTTTTTTACAGCACCTGTACTCACAAACATACCCACACCTCTTTTTTTATAAATAATTCCTTCATTTACTAAAATATTAAATCCTTTTCCAACAGTAGCAGGATTTATTTTATAAGTTATAGAAATTTCAGTAGTTGAAGGGATTTGACTTTCTTCTTGATAGATTCCATTTAATATTCCATCTTCAATTGAATTTGCTATTTGAAGATAGATTGGAGAGTCTTCATTAAAATTAAATACCATAATTATCCTCCTTATGAGAAATTAGTTGGTTAATTAGTTAGTTACTTATATAATTAACTATATGAGCAAGTAGTGGAATTGTCAACTAAAACTTGTAAAAAAGTTCAAATATATGAATTTATATCTAAAAAATGCTAGTTTAATAAAAATATAGTACTTTTTTATAGTAAAAGGCAGTTATAAGTTAATTGGAATATATTTACATAAAAATAAATAAGTAGTAAACTTAAATTGATATAAATAAATGTACATTAAATTTTAAGGGGGATCAAAATGAAAAAACAATCAAAAAAAGTTTTGAAAAATGCTTTAGCTACTACTTGTGCAGTAACAATAGTAACTACTATGACAGGTGGAAACTTAATTAAAGCTGAAACAATAACAAAAGATGGGGAAAGAGTACAAGCTAATATTTATCCAGTACCTCAAAATCTAGAGTATTCATCAGATGAGGGAATGACTTTAGAAGGTGAAGTAAATGTAGTTATTCACGGGAAGCAAGAAGAGGCAACTTTACCTAAGCTAGAAGAAATTTTAGATGAGAATAATATTAATTATTCTATATCTGATTTTGTGAATAATGAAAAAGCCAATATTATAATTTCTTCCGAAAAAGATCACTGTGAAGATTGTATAAAAGGAGAAATTGAAGAAAGTAATGTTTTAAGTAAAAAAGAAGCATATATTCTTAAAAGTAGTAATGATGAAAATAAAAAAGGAAATATTTCAATTATAGGATCAGATGCTGATGGTGTTTATTATGGAGTTTTAACATTAGCTCAGATATTAGAGCAATCAACTTCAGAAGATAAGTTTGCAGAAGTTATAATAAGTGACTATCCTGAAATTGAATTTAGAGGATTTATAGAAGGTTTCTATGGAACACCTTGGAGTCATGAAGATAGAATGAATCTTATGAAGGAAACAAGTAAGTTTAAAATGAATACTTATATTTATGCCCCAAAAGATGATCCATATCATAGAAAACAATGGAAGGAGTTATATCCTGAAGATAAGGCTACTCAAATAGCAGAACTTGCAAAAGCTGGAAATGATAATAATTTTAATTTCTGCTGGACAATTCATCCAGGAGCTACTCTTAAATTTACAGATGAAGATTATAATGCTCTTATAAGAAAATTTGAACAGTTATATGATTTGGGAGTTCGTCAATTTGGAGTGCTATTTGATGATACAGATGATTGGTACAACGGTAGAAAGCAAGCAGAATGGATTAATAAAATAGATACTGAATTTGTTAAAGCTAAAGGTGATGTAGCGCCGATGATAGTTATTTCAGCAAGATATAACTCTGCTTGGGGACCTAACATGAATGTTTATTTTAAACCATTTATGGAAACATTACATGATGATATTCAAGTAATGTGGACTGGACATGCAACAATGTCTAATGTTTCAAAAGAGGTCTTTGAGTGGCCGAAAGTACAAACAGGAGTAAATAAAGATGTAGCAGTGTGGTGGAATTATCCTGTAAACGATTATTGTGATAGTAGGATACTAATGGCACCACTTCATAATCTAAGTACAGATCTTGATAATGTTAGTGGATTCTTCTCAAATCCAATGAATCAGGCAGAAGCATCAAAGGTAGCCTTATATAGTATAGCTGATTATACATGGAATACAGATTCATTTGATTATATGAAGAGCTGGGAAACATCAATAAATAGATTTGTACCTGAGGTTACTGAAGAGTTTAAAAGATTTGCATCTAATACATGTTATTTAAAAGATGACGGGGGAGCTAGTGGTCCTTTTGAATATGATGAATCATGGTATTTATCAGAAAAAATAGATGCATTAAAAAATGCTATTACAAATAAAGAGAACGTAAAAGGTGAAGCAGAGGCACTATTAGCTGAATTTAAAACAATGAATTCAGACTATGAAGCTATAACAACTAAGGTTAAAAATGAGAATTTACTTACTGAATTAGATCCATTTTTAAAATCATATAAAGCATTATCAGAAGCTGGTATTGCAGCTATGAATGCTTTAATATCTGCACAAGATGGAGAAGTAGGAACATGGCTTAATGAAAATTCAGTAGCAACAGAAAAATTAGATTTAATGGATACTTTCAAGGTATCAAGATTAGAGGATGAGCATGGACAAGTTGTCACTAAAGAATATGTAGTGTCAGTAGGTGAAAAGAGACTTAAGCCACTAGTTAAAGAGGCTATAGGAGCATCACAATCAATAATATCTAATTCTATATTAGTTAATCATGAACCAAAGGTTATAAGTTCTATAGATAGTTTATTAAGTAAAACAGTAGAAGTTTCAGGTGGAAATTATGCAATTAAAAATATAGAAAATGTTACCCTTAACAAAGATGATTATGTAGGTATAGCTTTGCCAAAGGCAATGAAATTAGGAGAAGTGAAAGTAAATGCTAGTAATTATGATAATTTATCAATTGAGTATTCAATAAATGGAATTCAGTGGGATAAGGCTGAAACTATTATTGAAGGTGAAACTTTAAAAACTAATGCTAGTATTTCAGCTACTTATGTTAGAGTTTTAAATGATTCAAAGGAAGCAATTAATATAAATATAGAAAATATTCAAGCCATACCGGTATATAAAGCAACTCCAATAATATCACAGAATATAGGAACTTATCAAAACTATGTAATAGAAAATGCATTAGATGGTGATATGGATACTAAATATTGGTCAGATAAGGCATCAGGAAATGGCCATTACATCCAATTAGATCTTGGTAATAATATTCCTCTTCATGATATAAGTGCTTATTTTAATGGAGAAGACTATATGAGAAATTCAGAATTTATGATTTCTAAAGATGGATCAACATGGACTTCTCTTGGAGACTTACAATACTCAGATAAAGAGGGAAAAAAAGTTGCTTCAGCTGATGCTAATGGAGAAATGGCAAGATATATAAAGATACAAGCTAATGGGGAAAATAATGGATGCTGGGTACAATTATGCGAGTTTCAATTTAATAAAACAGTACCTGAATTAGGTGATGATACAGTAGAATTAGTTACAGGTACTCCAGAAGGAAATTGGAGAAATTTATATGATGGAGATTTATCAACAGCTTTTGAAGCAGAAAATGTGCAAGACGGAGATGCTCTTGTGTATAAAATGTCAAGAGTTACAAAGGTTTCAGAATTATCATTTCTTCAAGATGCAAATAAGATATGTGGAGCAGAGGTAAGTATTAAAGATTTAAATGGGAAATGGATAGATATAGGATCTTTAGATAGTCAATTTAATAAATTAAATGTTTCTAAACAAATACTTGAAGTTAAACTTACATTTGATCCATCAAAACCAGCACCTAAAATATATGAGATAATGGCTAAAGAAGGTGAGGTTTCAGAAGCAGAAAAATTCAAAAGACATTTAGAAATAGCGGTATCAGAAGCTAAGAAAATAGATGAAAATGTTCTTGATAAGGTTGTTCCAGCAGTTAAAAAAGAATTTAATGATGCATTAATAGAGGCAGAAGAAGTCTTAAATGATTCTACCTCTACTCAAAAGCAAATAGATGATGCTTTTGAAAGATTAAGTGAAGTAATGCATATGTTATCTTTTGAGAAGGGAGATAAAGAAAATTTAATATCATTAGTTAATGAAATTAACACTTTAAACTCTAATGAATATATTAAGGAAACTTGGGATAAGTTACAAATAGTTTTAGGTGAAGCAAATTCAGTAATAGCTGATGAAAATGCTATGAAGAATGAAGTAGCTGAAACTTATGATAAATTATTAAGAGCATTTTTAGATTTAAGGTTAAAGCCAAGTAAAGATAAATTACAAGACTTAATAAATGAAGCAGAGAAAAAAGATAGAAATGAGTTTGTTGTTGAAAGTTTTGCTGTATTAGAAAGAGAAATAGTAAATGCTAAAGCTATTATTGAAAAAGAAGATGCTACAGAAGAGGAAATAGGAAATGCTGAAAAAGCATTAGATTTAGCTATGAAGGGGCTAGTAGCTTCAGCAGGAAATAAAGACGAAAATAACAATAATGGAAATACTAACAATGGAAATAATGCTAATGGAAGTAATGGAAGCAACTCAAATGTAAGTACATCAGGTAAAAATAATGGTAAGAAGAATGAATTACCTAAAACAGGTATTGAAGCTTTAGGACATCTTCAAACATTAGGTGCAATGTTTTCAACATTAGGTACAGCATTATTATTAAAGAAAAAAACTAAAAATAAATAATTAAATTATAAAATATAATAAAGATAGTAGCTATCAAAATTAAATTTGGAGCTACTATCTTTTTTGTAATTGTTTGACTTTATTCCGTATTATCTATAGTATTAGAAGTAAATATAATGTTTTCTGGAGGAAATATGGCTAAAAATAATAGTGTTAAGGGAAACTTTCATTACAATAATATAGAAAAGATGAATAAAAACTTTATGTATAACAATCTTACAAGAAGTAATTGTTATAACTCTAGTTTTGCTGGATCAAACTTTAACTTTGCAAGTTTTAGAGGTGCTCATTTTAAATCTTGTGATTTTTATGGTTGTACTTTTAAAAGTGCAGAGTTTATAGGAACTAACCTTAAAAACAGTAAGTTTAGACATGGAAAGTTTGAAGATACTTTATTTGAAGGAGTTAACTTAAATGAAGTAGATTTTAGGGACGCAGAATTTAAAAATACAATTTTTGTAGAATGTAATTTAGATACTTGCAAAAGCTTATTCTTTGATAAAGAAGAGGTAACTATATATGAAGAAATGCCTAAACTAAATATAAGTGAGGAGCTAGAAGAAGCAATAAACAAAGCCATGGAAAATGAGTTTATAAAAGCTTCAAGAGTTATAGATACAAAAGAAGGAAAAATAAATCCTATAAAAATTATAATGTTACAAAAGAAATATAATGAGGAAGTTTTAATTAAAGGATTTAATGATATGGCAGAAGCTGTAGATAGAGATTTTCATACATTAAGTTATCTATTCCGTTTCTTTAAGTAAAAGTAAATTACATAATTTTAAATATATTATTATAAAAATAGTAGATATTCAATTAAGTTGGAGGATACTATTTTTATTTTTTTTATCTTAGATGGTATAATTAGTATATAAAGCTAAAAATTTCATAATAATAGACATAGATTTATAAAAAGAGATACTTAGCTAAAAGGGAGGAAAGTAATGTATATGAGGAGAAAGAATTCCTTTATTTACACCATGGGGAGAGGAGATAAAACTTTAAAAAGATTTAATAGGAAGAAAAATATATACAGCTCTTCTTTATTTAGAATTTTAATAGTAATTATAACTATTACTTTAATGGGTGGAGGATTATATTTTTTACATTACTCAAAGGCTTCTAAAGGAAAAGTAGGTAAAGAAATTGATAGCTATAAAAATGTACCTGTCTATTACAACGGATTAAATTATACAAAAACATATGGAGAGAGCTATAGTGAAGATGGATATTATTACGGTTATAAGTGGCAATGTGTAGAATATATAAAAAGATTCTATAAAGAAGCAAAGAATCATAAAATGCCAGATGTATATGGAAATGCTAAAGATTTTTTTGATAATAGTGTTCCACAAGGAGAGTTAAATAAGAGTAGGGATTTAATTCAATATAGAAATGAAGGAAATGTTAAACCAGAACCAGATGATTTAATAGTTTTTTCAGGGAATATATTTGGACATGTTGCAATTGTAACTGAAGTAACGGAAGATTATGTAGAAGTAATTCAACAAAATGTTTATAGTAAAACAAGGGAAAAATACGATTTAACAGAGAAAGATGGTAAATATATTGTTGGTAAATATAAAAAAATAGTTGGATGGTTAAGAAAAAAACAATAAAATTGTGGTACTATAGAAGATGTTAAGCTGTAAAGGGTAGGCATCTTTTATTTTTTTTATTTACATTAAATTAGATATAAATGTTTATTCAAATATTTAAGTAGTAATATAAATAATACGAAAATGAAACTAAGTAGCAAAAAGGGGTAAAAATTATTAAGGAGGAATTTAAATGAAAGGAACAGTAGTAGCAACTTGGATGAAAACCAACAGAAAATTATTTGGCGATAACATAGTAGATGAAGCCATGGATCATGTTGGATGGGGACGAAACAAGATTTTTTCACCAATTGAAACTGTTGATGATGATAAAGTAAAAACTGTTATAAAGTACATAGCAAAAAATAAAAACATGGATGTTAAAATATTATGGAGAAAAATTGGACAAGATAATATGATTACATTTAATAAGTACTATCCAGCTTTTTTTCAGCATGAAAATGTATATTCATTTTTAAAATCTATGTTTGATGTCCATGTAGTAATGACTAAAAAGTTTGTAGGGGCTAAGCCACCATTATTAACAATAGAACCAATTTCAAATAAAGAAGCTATATTTACATATAATTCTTCTAGGGGGATGTTTGATTATTTCCTTGGTTTATTAGATGGAGTTTGTACACATTTTAAGGAAAAAATAAAAATAGAAGAGGTTTCAAGAACTAATAGTAAGTTAGAGTTAAAACTTACTTTCAATAAAAATATATATTACAGTAAAAATTATTCATTTAATAAATTTCTTTCTCTAGGATTTATTAGGAATTTTGGTATTAAAGCTGGTATATTTACATTTATTATATCTCTAATAGTAATGGTACCATTAATGGGATTAGATAATATTATAAAATCTTTAATATGCAGTGTAATATCAGGACTATCTACTGCTTTAGGGGTATCATTAATGTTATCACCTGTTAATAGAATAAAAAATGAGCTTAGTACAATAGTAGATAATAAATATAATGAAGATGGAGAAATCAAGACAAATGATTTCTTTGAGGATATTTTTACTTTAATTAAGAAACATAAAAATATTATACAAGCGGATTTCGTTGGATTTAAAGGTATTACAGATGAAATGAATACTTTTATAAACAATATAAATTCTATATCTAATTCTATGAATTCTACATCTAGTGAAATAAGTGGGATAGTAGAACAAGTGGCACATAATTCAATTATTCAAGCTAACAATACAGATGATGCAGTACAAACATTGAATGGAAATGTTAACGAGTTAAGAAGTATAGTTCAAAATGAAAATGGTCATAAACTTCAATTAGAAAATGCAATAGGAAAAATAAATAACAGCTATGAACAAGTAGATAATGCAAGTAAAAATATTTCAATGTCCTTAGAAAAATTCAATGATGTTAAGGAAAAAGGAACTCATCTTGAAAATAGAGCTAAAGATATAACAAACATAGTTTCTATAGTATCAGGTATATCAGATCAAACTAATTTATTAGCACTAAATGCAGCTATTGAGGCAGCTAGAGCAGGAGAACAAGGAAAGGGATTCGCAGTTGTAGCTGATTCTATAAAAAAACTTTCAGAACAATCTAAAGATGCAGTTAAGGAAGTAAATGCAAACTTAGAACAATTTAGAGATGAAATAAAATCATTAGTAGAACAAATAGGAATACAATATGATTTACTAGAAAAAGAAACTGATAGTTTAGGTGATGTTAGAAATGCAAGCTGCGAAGCTAACGAATCTATACAAAGAGTTGCTGCTTCAATGATACAAACAATAAATAAATTGAATAAAGAAGCAGATTTAATTTCAAATGCCTATAAGAGTATAGAAGCTTTATCAACAATTGCTGAAGAAAATTCAGCATCATCAGAAGAAGTGAGTGCTAGCGTAACAACATATACAAATGAAATTAAGAAGTTAATAGAAAATATATCTGATTTTAAGGGAATTACAGAAGTATTCAAAAAAGACTTAGAAAAATATAAAATTTAAAATATTATAATTATAAAACTTTAAAAAGTGCTAATCATTAATTTGATATAGCACTTTTTGTGTTTTATATAATATATAGATTATAGGAGATATAGTTAAAATTGTTATACCAACAGAAATTAAAGAAGATTTTATTGATTTTGCAGAGTATACTATTACTTTTACAACTAATAAATTAAAGCTTCTATTCCTAAATGAAGGGAAATATATATTACGGGAAATAGTAGCACCAAATGGATATATATTAAATTAATTTCCTAATAAATTAGTAACTAGTATTACTACAAATGAGGAAAGGCGTAGTAATGATAAATTTGACAATTGGAAAATATAAATTGGTAGAAATTTTGGCGCCTATAGCGGATTAACACCTTTATATTGGACAAAATCTATTAAATTCTAAGTTTTTCTCAGATTTATATTTTTATACAAATTTTTTCTACATGCTCTCCAAAATAAAGAGTATAAAATTCTCTAGGCGGCATATATTTCAAGCTAGAGTGTAATCTTCTTTCATTATAGAAACTCATAAAGGTATTTACTATTTTATAAGCTTCAGCATAAGTTTGAAATTCATTTATTTCACCATGAACATAACCGTATTTTATATCAATTTCCCATACTTGATTAGAAGCTGTGACAGTCCTATTAGATGCTAATATTCGTTTAGTTTTAAAATGTATTTTTCTTTGCCATATAAGGATATTCAATTCTTTACAAAGCCTGTATACCTTTTTGCAATTTATTATTAAATTATATGTGCGCCTTAAGTGATAGGTTATTTTTCTATAACCATAATATTGAGCATCACCATTTATAGATTCCATAATATATTCTTTAATTTCATCATCGCATATTTTTTTATTATTTTTAGTTAATGAATATCCAACTGGCTTACGCCCTACGGCTTTTACTTTATCTTCATCTTTAACTTTATAATTCAGATTATAATAATAAGTAGACCTGCTAAGCTTAACTATTCTTAAAACTAGAGATATACAGTAGCCTAAATTTATATATTTATTAGCAATTTTTATTTTATCTTCAATTGAGGGTTTGCTTTTTTTTATAGATCTTTAAGAATAGATATTTCTAAGTCTTTTTCCCCTAAAATTTTCTTCAACTTATCATTTTCTTGGGTCACTTCATTTATTTCTTCTTCATTACTTTTTCCCTCAACTGAAGTTTTTCTACCTGGTTTAGTTTTTATCTGATCTCTATTTTTTGACTTACTTATCCAAGTGAAAATTGTACTAGTTGATATTCCATGTTTTCTTCCTACTAAAGAAACATTTCCTACCTCTTTAACCTCTTGCAATATTTGTTCCTTTTGTTCGTCTGTGTAATGTTGTCCTCTCATAGTCACCTCCAATTACTTACTATATTTAGTATATATTATATATATTGTAATTGTTCAAATATCTATAGGGGCTTAAGAGTAATAGCTTTGATGAAATTTAAAGTATAAAAATAGATTAATATTTATGTCAAAAACACATCCTAATTATTAAAGGAAAGATTTTTTAATTTATTAATAGGTGGTAACTAAAAAGTGCCTAGTTTATTATGACGCACTTTGTCTATATAATTAGCACATATAATTTACAAAAAGAGGGGATAAAATGAAAAAAAGAGTAGGAGTAATTATATTACTATTAATAATGATAGGCATTTTATTAGGCGGAATAAATTTATTTTTTAAAAATAAAAGTAATTCAGCTAGAAGAATTGTAGTAGGAACATCTGGAACTTATTATCCATTTACTTTTTCAGATGGAGATAGGGTAAGTGGATTTGAAATAGACCTTTGGAATGAAATTGGCAAAAGGTTAAATTATGATATAGAATATAAAACTGCTTCATTTAGTGGTTTATTTGGATTATTAGATTCAAAGAAAGTAAATGTTATATCTAATCAAATAACAGTTACAGATGAAAGAAAAAAAAAGTATTATTTTTCAGAGCCATATGTAGAAAGCGGAGCTCAGATTATAATCAAAAATGACTATGAAGGAAAAATAGAGTCTTTTGAAGATTTAAAAGGGAAAAAAGTAGGAGTAGATTTAGGAAGTAATTATGAGAATTTATTAAGAGGTAAGGACAAAAGTAATGAAATAGATATAGTAACATATCAAAGCACAGATTCTGCCTTTAATGATCTTATGATTGGAAGAATAGATGCAGTTGTAATAGATAAAATATCTGCAGTTATAAACATAAATGAGAAAAACCTACCGTTAAAATTAGCAGGAGAACCATTTGAAAAAGTAGTTAATGCATTTCCTTTCATAAAGAATGATGAAAACTTAGAATTTATAAAAACTTTAAATAATGTATTAGACGATATGAAAAATGATGGTACGTTACAACAAATATCTAATAAATGGCTTAATATTGACGTTGTATCTTATAATAGTGACAGTTTCTTTAACAGATTAATTAAAGGAATTTTTTCAGGGGCTAAGACAACACTAGCATTAGGCATTATATCAATGATAATTGGATTAATTATAGGTACCATAATTTCAATTATTAAAAATTTAAAGGTTATAGGATTAACTCAAATACTATCTATATATGTATCATTTTTTAGAGGAACTCCAGTTTTAGTACAATTATTTTTACTATACTTTGGGTTACCTCAAATATTTCCAGCACTTAAAGGGATGAGTGCATTTACTGCAGCATATATAGGATTAGGACTTAATGCATCAGCATATATTGCAGAAGCGTTGAGAGCAGGCTTTGAGACAGTTGATAAGGGACAGTTAGAAGCAGCTTTAGCAATAGGAATGACTAGAATACAAGCTACAAAAAGGATAATACTACCACAGGTGTTTAGAATGTCAATACCTTCCCTTGGAAATATATATATAGATGTTATAAAGGGCTCCTCTTTAGCATTTACTCTTGGAGTTACTGAAATATTAGCAAAATCTCAAATGTTAGCAGCAGCAAGCTATAGATTTTTTGAAAGTTATATAGCAGTAGCTATTATATATTGGGTATTAATAGGTATATTTAATTATTTACAAAGAATACTTGAAAAAAGACTTTCTATTTATTAGGGGGAAGAATAGATGATAAATATTAATGGATTAAAGAAAAGCTATGATAAATTTGATGTTTTAAAGGGAATAGATTTAGAAGTTAAAAAAGGAGAAATAGTAACAATTATAGGACCATCCGGTTCTGGAAAGTCTACTTTTTTAAGATGCTTAAATTACTTAGAAGAACCAACAGAAGGAATGATTCAAATTAATGATATAAAAGTAGATGCTAAAAATCACACTAATGATGATATACATAATTTAAGAAAGCATTCAGGGATGGTTTTTCAACAATTTAATCTTTTTAATAATAAAACGGTTTTAGAAAATGTTATGGAAGGCTTAATAATTGTTAAAAAGCTAAATAAAAAAGAAAGTGAAGAAATAGCTTTAGAAGCTCTTAAAAAAGTAAATATGGATAATAAAAAAGATGTGTATCCTAAAAACTTATCTGGTGGTCAAAAGCAGAGGGTATCCATAGCACGAGCAATAGCTATGAATCCTGAAGTAATATTATTTGATGAGCCTACATCAGCTTTAGATCCTGAATTAGTGTCAGAAGTTTTAACTGTCATTAAAAATTTGGCTAAGGAACATAGAACTATGATTATAGTTACCCATGAAATGTCTTTTGCAAAAGAAATATCAGATAAGATAGTATTTATTGATAATGGAGGAATTATAGAGCAAGGAACTCCAGAAGAAGTATTATTAAATCCAAAAGAAGATAGAACTAAAGAGTTTTTATCAAATGTAAGATTTTTATAAAAACATACTAGTAACTTAAAAGTGCCTAATTGTTTACTAAATTTACTGAGAATATAATGAAATTGTATTAAAGATAGAAAAACGGAGGAATTTAAAGTGGTAAAACATATAAACGAACAAGAATTTGATTTAGAGGTTTTAAAAGAAAAGGGAGTAGTTGTAGTTGATTTCTTTGCAACATGGTGTGGACCTTGCAAAATGTTAGCTCCAGTTTTAGAAGATGTTCAATCTGAAATGTCTGATATAAAAATAGTTAAGATAAATATAGATGAAAATCAAAAAGCAGCAGAAACATATGGAGTTACCAATATTCCAACTATAAAGATATTTAAAGAGGGAAAAGAAGTTACAACTAAAGTTGGATTCCAACATAAGGATGCATTAATCCAAATGATAAAACAATCTATGTAATCTGAACTAGCAGAGAAGGTAGTATAGCTTCATCATCTGATGTATCATATCTTGATAGAAGATAAGTAAATTTAAAAAAGGAGTATCGTAATTGATACTCCTTATATTTTTTAGGTATATTTTATATGGAGGAACTTTTCTGCTTTTAATCCTCCAACTTCCCCTAAGTATAAATTATATAAAGTTTGTATGTCTTTATTTTCATGAGAAAATCTTATTTCAGATTTTAAATCAATTTCTTCTAATACAAATTTACGTAATGCTATATAATTAGTTTCTAGAAGTGAATTAGTGCTTTTATCATAATAATCTACTGAGATTGCATTACTTCTACATAAATTACTACATAAAGTACATCCTACACATTTATTAATAGAGATTTCAGCAATGTTCTTTGAATTAAAATTTATAGCGTTTACAGGACAATTATTTATACAAGTGCCACATGAAATACAAAGTTTTTCATTAACTCGATCTTTTTTACTTACTTTAGGTGTTCCCCCACCATTGATACAACCCCCTGGACAAGCCATAACTTCTATAAAATGATAATTTATCCATAAACCACTATCTAAGAATTTTATTAAATTTGAAATTCCGCTAATCGCAGCTGTTTTTATAATAGAACCATTTATATTATAATTAACAACTTTTACACCTGGAAATCCATTTAAATCTACTAAATTTATATTATTAGTTAAATCTGGATTTTTATTGTTAAAATAATAATATAAAGTTCTTAAGGTAGATTTAAGAACACCACCACTACTTCCAAATAAGTTTCCAGCACCACTATATTCGCCTAATAGTGTATCAGGATTTTCAGGTTTAAGTGTATTTATATCAATACTATTTTCTTTTAAAAATTTAGCATATTCTCTAACAGTTAAAACTGCATCTATATCAAAGTAATTATTCCTACCCATTCCAGGCCTTTTAGCTTCAAATTTTTTTGAGGTACAGGGTTTAATTGAAGCAATAAAAATATTTTCAGGAGGTATCCCCTTTATTTTAGCGAAATAAGTTTTTATAGTTGCACCAATCATTTGTTGAGGGGATTTGCAAGTAGATATACAAGGAAGTAATTCAGGTTTAAATCTTTCTACCCATTTTATCCAAGAAGGGCAACAAGATGTAAACATAGGTAATACTCCAGCTCTAGTAATTCTTTTAAACAACTCTTTAGCTTCTTCAACAACAGTTAAATCAGCTCCAAAGTCAGTTGTAAAAACCTTTTTAAAACCTAAAGCTTTGGCAGATGGGACAAGTTTTTCAGATACGTTAGTTCCTATAGGTAAATTAAACTCTTCTCCTAAAGTTGCTTTAACAGAAGGAGCAAAAATTGCAACCATATATTTATTACTTTCCTTAGCAGCAATAATTTTATTAGTAGAATTTTCAGCATCAATAGATCCTGTTGGACATAGTAGAGTACATTGTCCACAATATATACATCCACTATTATTAAAATTTCTTTCCTTAGGTATTGTATATTTCTTATTTGGATTATTTAATTTTAAAACAGAAATATTTGTTAATTTAGTACAATTAATTGCGCAAGCTGTACAAGCGATACATTTTTTTCTATCTATTGATATTAATTCATTGGGTTGGCGTATAAGTTTTTTGCTTTTTTTATGATTTTTGCTCAAATTGATTCCTCCTAAAAAATACATCAGTAAAATATATTCTTACAGAAGATTAAAAATACAAAAATTGTAGTTTAAACTAGGATAATTTTAAGCATAATAAATTTTAAAATAATGATTTATATACCTAACTCAGTATTTTTAGATCCAACTTTACCTAGAGTAGGATTAAGTGAAGAAGAAGCAATAAAACAAGGATATGAAATAAAAGTTGCAAAGCTATCCGTAGCATCAGTTCCTAGAGCAAAGGTTATAGATGAAATAGAAGGAATGATGAAAGCCGTAGTTGATGCAAAAACAAATAAAATATTAGGATGTACATTGTTATGTGCTGAATCAAGTGAAATAATTAATATAGTAAGTGCTGCTATGAAAGCTAATGAGGATTATACATTTTTAAGAGATAACATATTTACTCATCCAACTATGAGTGAAGCATTAAATGATTTATTCTCATTAATATAAATAAAAGAGGTAGGTAATGAAAAAAAGAACAATAATAATATATACTATAATTATTTTAATTATAGGTTTAGGTATTGGAGTTACAGTTAATTCAAAAACTAATTTTTTAGGCTTGCTTAGTGGAAAAAGTGAAAGGGAAGTAATAAGTGGTTACTCCTTTGAGAAAATTAAAAATAATGTAATTAACAAAGAGTTTGATGGTAAATATTTAGATCCATTTGTAACTATAGCATTAGAACAAGACGAATTTTCTATAAATTTAAAAGGAATAAAGAAAGAAAGCAAAGTTTTTTTAATTGACCCAAATACTGGAGAAATGAAAGAGATAAAAAATGATAATGAATTGTTTTCTATTACAACAAAACTTGAAAAAGATATAAACTATGGAATCATAGTAGATTACAATTTAGTAGGATCAATTAGAGTAGTTCAAGACTTTAATAGTATAGATGAGGGGAAATTTTATAGAGATATATTGATAAACTTAGGATGTGGGTTATAATTATATAAAATGTAATTTTAGGAGATTGTAGAATGTATAATGTAGATGAAACAATTTATGAATGCCCAGTAGAAGCTTTGTCTAATATACTAGGTAAAAAGTGGGTTGCTGAAATAATATGGAAAATTAAAGAACAAAAAGTTAGATTTGGAGAATTACAAAGAGCTTTAGACGGATGTAGTAAAAAGATGCTAACACAACAACTAGAATTATTAATTAATAATGAAATTATAATTAATAACAAAAAGATAACAAATAATATAGTAGAATCAACGTATTATTTAAGTGATTCAGGATTGAAGTTGTTACCTATTATGGCAAAAATGATAAATTGGAGTAATAATAACCTTTCATGTGAAAAAATAAAAAATTCTTAGAGAATAAGATTTAAGTAATTTTTAAGCAGTATTATTTAATGCAATAAGAAGCAATTAATAATACTGCTTTATTTTTTTACAGTAGTTACAAAAAAGTGCCTAATTGAGTAAAGTAAACTTTTAAACTATTATAAGGAAAAGAGTTAAAACGTAAATATTAATTTTAGATAGGAAGTGATTTTTTTTATGGAAAATATTAATTTTTTAGTGGTGTTTATAGAGGGAGTTCTCTCGATTTTTTCACCGTGTATTTTGCCTATACTGCCTATATATTTAAGCATGCTATCAAATAGCAGTGTAGACAGCATGAAAGAGAATAAGTTTAAAAGTAGTGTTTTATTAAAAAATACTATATTTTTTACCTTAGGGATATCTACTACATTCTTTATATTAGGGTCATCAATAAATGCATTAACTTCATTTTTTAATACAAATAAAAATATGATAATGATTATTGGTGGATTCATAATAATATTTATGGGTTTATTTTACTTAGGTATTATACAGTCAAATATATTAAGTAGAGAAAAAAGATTTAGTGTTAAATCAAAAAATATGACATCATTATCAGCGTTTTTATTAGGATTTACATTTAGTTTTGGATGGACTCCATGTATAGGACCTATATTAGCGTCAGTAATTATTATGGCATCAAGTTCAAAAAATGCTTTAGCATCAAATTTACTTATATTAGTTTATACAATAGGATTTATTGCACCTTTCATAATAGTGGCATTATTCTATAGCAAACTATTTAAAAAGTTTGATAAGGTAAAAAAACATATTGTTTTAATAAAACAAATAAGCGGAATTATTATTCTTGTAGCTGGATTAATTATGATTATAAATGGATTCGTTGGGATAAATAAAGAGTTAGGAACTAAGAATCAAAGTCAAAATAATATAAGTAGTTCACAAAATCCAAATAGTCAAAGTAATGGAAATAATTATGATGATAAAAGTGGTGAAGAACATAAGGTAAAACCTATAGACTTTACTTTAAGTGATCAATATGGAAATAAACATTCTCTTAGTGAATACAAGGGTAAAACTATATTTTTAAACTTTTGGGCAACGTGGTGTCCACCTTGTAGAGCAGAAATGCCTTATATAGATGAATTATATAATGAATATAATCAAAATAAAGATGATGTAGTAATACTTGGAGTTGCATCACCTAATTTAGGTAGAGAAGGTTCAGAAGATCATATAAAGAAATTTTTAGATGATGAGGGACATAAATTCCCAATAGTATTTGATGAAAATGGTGCTATGGTATATCAATATGGAATAAACGCTTTTCCATCAACTTTTATAATAGATAAAGAAGGTTATATAAAAAGATATGTGCCAGGTGGTATGAATAAAGATACTATGAAAAAGTTAATAGAAAGTGAAAGATAGATTTAAATAAACAAATTTACTTAACAATATGATAATATAATTTTACGGTGTATATTTAATAAATAATATAAAATATATTGGGGTGTAAAGTTATGAAGAAATATAAATGTGTAATATTTGATTTAGATGGAACTGTTTTAAACACTGAAAAAATGAACATTCTACCACTTCAAAGATTAATAAAGGAAGAGTTAGGAGAGGAACATTCCTATGAAAGTCTATTAAAGTATATGGCTTATGCTGGGAAAAAGACATTAGAGCTTTTAGGATTTAAAGATATAGACAGATCTTATGAAAAATGGGTAAAATATGTTAATGAATTTGAAGAAGGCGCTACTTTATATGAAGGTTTTGATAAAGTAATAGAAGATTTAAGTTATAATGGTATTTTATGTGGAATAGCAAGTTCAAAAATGAGAAATCAATATGAAATAGACTTTTTTAAGACTGGCTTACAAAATTATATGAAAAGTGTTGTTCTAGCAGAGGATACAGAAAAACATAAGCCACATCCAGATCCATTATTAATGGTGGCTAAAAATCTTGATATAGATCCTAGTAAATGTTTGTATGTTGGAGATACAATATTTGATTATAAAGCTTCTAAGGCAGCAGGAATGGGATTTGCATTAGCTTTATGGGGAGCAGCAGATTTAAGTGGAATAAATGCAGATTATAATTTAGAAAATCCAAGTGATCTTTTAAGTATTTTATAATATAAAAGTAATGAAAATAAGGGGGTTAGTAATCCTCTTATTTTTTATAGTATTTAGAATACAGTGTTAGACGTGGGCTTCAAAAGAGCTTATAGCTTTTATACATAACATAAAAACTCCTTCTGATATAATAAATATGCGGTCTATCAATTTCATTAATATTACAAAAAAGTAATAATATATTAAATATTTATATTAATATATAAATATTTAATATAAATTTGAATTGTATTATAGAATATGTGTGGAAAATCATTTATAATGAAAATCAATATATTAATACAGGTTCTTTATAAAGTATGCACATGCAGTAGTGAAAAAGTATTATTGTAAGTGTGAATAATAGTAAAAGTGAAGTTAATATTAAAAAGTTTATTAGAATTTGAAGAGAAACAAAATAATATTTATATTATTAATGAAATGAGGGGGTTAAACTTATCCCTCTTATTTTTTACCAAAGAATAAATAACTTTAGAATTAAGTCAATAGCAAAAAATATATTAACTAAAAATTCATTAATTAATATTTTCTAATGTTGTTTATTAAAAAAAATAAGTTGTTTATAGAAAATATATATCTATTTTTATAGTATTATATATAATTATATTAAGGAATTTTAAACATGAAACATAAGATTAACATATGTTATATAAATGAAGAGTATAACACATAAAGGGGTTCTACTGAATGGGCAAAATTAAGGGAATGAAAAATAAAGGTAATTTAGTAAAGTTAGCTGTTATTATTGCATGTATATTAAGTTTAACTACTTTTATAAATATAAAAAATGCTAAGTTTACAAGTTATGAAAATGCAGATAGTATAAAACAGGCTTTAAAGCTAATTGAAGAAAATAAAGAAAGCACTATGTATGAAAATAGAATTATAGAGCATTATGATGCTATAAAAAATGAAGTTGAAGTGGCAATATCAGATGAAGAAAAAGAAAAAGGATATTATGCATTAGGGTATATAGAATATATAAATGAAAATTATGAAGAATCTAATGAATATTTATTTAAAGCTCTAAATTATAGAAGAGGAAGTAAGAATAAAACTAAAATTTTAATTTATAATTATATAGCTAATAACTATTTAGCATTAGGAAATTTAAAGGAATCACAGAGAATTTTTAATATAGCAGAGAAAATGGCAATAGACAATAAACATACAGACGAGCTTATTAAAATTTATAGAGAGAGAGCTATCTCTTTAGTTAATTTTAGAAATGGAGTAAATGATGGAATTGAATTATTAAAAAAATCATTAGATGTTAAGCAAGATGATATAAGCATTGCAGAAACTAATATACTACTATCTAAAATGTATCTTTTAATTAATAATTTTCATAAATCTTTAAAATCTGATATTAAAGTATTAAAAATATCAATAGAAGATAATTATGATGATTTTAGAATTAAGGGATGTATAAATTTAGCCACTAATTATTATCTACAAGAAAAGTATGAAGATGCTATAAACATCTATGAAAAAGTATTAAAAGAGGCAGAGGTTTTGGACTTAAGTGATGAATTAACAACTCTTATGTATAGTTCAGCATGTTACGAAGAACTTGGTATGTATGATAAAGCTTATGCTATTAATGATAAAATTTTAAAAAAATCATCTAATATAGTTGGATTAAATAAAAAAAACATTTTAAAAGGTGTTTATAATTCTTATGCAAATTTAAATTTAAAAGAAGGAAATATTGAAGTAGCTGAAGATTATATAAATAAGGCTAAAGAAATAGCAAGTTATACTGAATCATATATACATAACGGATTAGATTTAATTACAGATAATATTGAAATAGGTATAATGTATAAAAAAGGTACCCCTTACGAAGAGGTGTTAAAGGCATATAAAAACCTTCATGAAAGAGTTTCTGATATAGGAATAAATTTTAGAGTATATAATTTAATTACAAAATCAGTAATAGAAATTAGTAAAGAAAATAATGATGAGGAAACCGCTATAGAGTATTTAGATAAGAATGTTAAAGCTATAGATTTTAAAAATAAGTCAAATTTAAATATTAATACAGATTATATAATTAGCAAAATAAAAAATGATTCTATATCAAAACATTTAAATAAATTAAGAGTAGGTTCTAGTATTATGCTTCTAATTACAGGAATATTTTTAGTTGCTTTTTATATTATTTATAATAAAAATAGAAAAATAAATATTTTAAATAGTGAACTTGAAACTTTAAGCCTTACAGATGAATTAACAGGATTAGCTAATAAGAGATTTCTGTTTCAAGAATTAGAATACATGATAAATGGAAAATCAATTACATTTATCATGCTTGATGTTGATTGTTTTAAAGAATATAATGATAATTACGGACATATAGAAGGCGACAAAGTTTTAAAGCAAGTTGCAGATATTATTAGAGCGGTATTTCATGATGAAATAACATGTAGATTTGGTGGGGAAGAATTTAGTATTATCTCTAAAGAACCTAAAGATAACGTAATAGAAAAAATAAAAGAATTAATGGAAAAACTAAATGATTTAAACATAAAGCATTCATATTCAAAAGTAAGTGATAGAATAACTATAAGTGTTGGAATAGAAAGTAGTACTTTACATAGTAAAGATGAGATTATGAGTTTACTTAAAGCAACAGATGAAAAATTATATGTATCTAAAAAATGTGGAAGAAATACTTATACATATTAGGGTAAAGAGATATAAAAGGAGAGTTTACTTATGCACACTCTAATAGATATATTAAAAAAATATTTTGGCTATACATCCTTTAGAGAAGGTCAATTGGAGATTATATCTAGTATTTTAAGAGGAATAGATTGTTTTTGTATTATGCCAACAGGAGGAGGAAAGTCATTATGTTATCAAATTCCTTCTGTAATATTAAGTGGCATAACATTAGTAATATCTCCTCTTATATCATTAATGAAAGATCAGGTTGACAGCATTAATGATAATGGAATATCAGCAGAATATATAAATAGTACGCAATCCATGGATGAAATTAAAGATATTCTTAGAAGATGTTATAAAAATCAGGTTAAGCTTTTATATATTTCTCCAGAAAGACTTGAAAGTGAATATTTTAATAAGATGTTAAGAAAATTAAATATAAGTCAAGTAGCAATAGATGAAGCACATTGTGTTTCTATGTGGGGACATGATTTTAGAAAAAGTTATAGAGGTATAGCACCATTTATTAATAGTTTAAATAGAAGACCTATAGTTACTGCTTTTACAGCAACTGCAACAGAAGAGGTAAGGAAAGATGTTATTAACCTTTTAGAACTTAATAATTATTATATGTATTCAGGAAGTTTTGACAGAGAAAATTTAGCTATATCAGTATATAAAGAAGAAGATAAGGCTGAATTTGTTAAAGACTTTATAAGAGAACGAGAAGAACAAGCGGGGATAGTATATTGTGTTACACGAAAAGAAGTAGATGCTTTATATTATTATTTAAAAGAAAGAGGAATTGAAGTAGCTAAATATCATGGTGGCTTAAGTGATAATGAAAAAAATTACTATCAAGAAGAGTTTCTAAGAGATAATTTTCAAGTAATGATTGCAACTAATGCTTTTGGAATGGGAATAGATAAATCTAATGTAAGATATATAATTCACTTTACTCTTTGTAAAAATATAGAAAGTTACTATCAAGAAATAGGTAGAGGCGGAAGAGATGGTGAAAAAACGGAATGTATCCTTTTATATAATAGATCAGATATTAGAACATTAGAGTATTTAATATACACAACCATAGGCAATAGTAGAAAAGAAATAGAAATAAAAAAGCTTCAAAAAATGGTTGACTTTTGTGAAACACAGGAATGTTATAGAAGCTTTATATTAAATTATTTTGGTGAAAAGAAACCATTAAATTATTGTAGTAACTGTAGAAATTGTTTAAATAATGATGACCTTAGAGACCTTACCATAGAGGCTCAAATGATATTATCATGTGTGTATAGAACAAGAGAACAATATGGTATTTCTGTATTAATAGATATATTACGAGGATTTAAAGGTCCTAAAATAATACAATATAGATTAGATAGACTAACTACATATGGAATAATGAAAGATTATAATAGTAAATTTATTAGAGACTTAATAAATACATTGATAGAGTTAGGTTATGTACAATTAAAAGAAGGCACATATTCAATGTTAAAGCTAAACAGTAATTCTATGAAAGTATTAAAGTCCAAAGAAAAAGTTATATGTAGGTTAGTTGAAGAGAATGAAGAAAAAATAGTTGATAAAGAGCTATTTAGTAAACTTAGAATTTGGAGAAAAGAAAGGGCTATTAGAGAAAATATAAAACCATATATAATTTTTTCGGATGCAACTCTTATAGAATTAGCTAACAAAAAACCTAAAGATAAAGATGAATTATTAAATATAAGAGGACTAGGTGAGAAAAAGTTTGAAAGATACGGAGAAGATGTTTTGGGGATAATTAAAAACATTTTAAGAAAATAGAGTAATAAAACTGGAGGAATATAAATTCTCCAGTTTTTAATTATAAAAAAATATTAAAATTTTAAAAATATGCTTATTAAATGAAATGTAAATGTTGACATAATAAAGTAATAGATGTCATAATATAATTAATGTAATATTATCAAAAAATAGGTAAATGACTTAATAAATTTTGCTTTAGATATTCAAGACTTCTATTGGGTTGCATTATATTAAATTTTATTGTTATTTTTCAATATGATTTGTATGCCTAATTATTTAGAATTGATATTAAATTATTTAAGAAAATTTTTAATAAAGGGCATTCAAATAAATAAAAAAGGGGAGGATTAAATTAATGCAGAGTCTAAGAAAAAGAAAGGGAATTAAAAGAATTTTACCTTTATTTCTTGTGTTTGCTATGATGATTGGTAATGTTTATACTTTTGCCAATGTGAACATTTCAGCAGAACGAGAAAACTTAGCATTAAACAAAGATGCATTTGCATCAAGTGAGGAGACAACTACACTTACTGCAAGTAAAGTAACGGATGGCCAAATAGACAGAGAAGGGGCCAAAACATCAAGATGGGCATGTGAAAGACATGAACAAAATCCATGGGTTGCAATAGACTTTGGAGCAAAGACAAAATTTAATGAGGTTGTAATTGAATGGGAAAGAAAAAATATTAATTCTTATAAAATAGAAACATCAGATAATAGAGAGTCATGGACAACTATATATACAGGAGAAAAAGCAAGTGCTTATAGAGATATTATAAATGTTGGAGAGCAAGATTCTAGATATGTAAGAGTTTTAGTATCAGGATATTCTCCATCAGAAGAAGGATCAGATATTTCTTGGGAAACAGTTTCTATATATGAAATTGAAGTTTATAGAAACCAAAATGTTTCTAAGCCAGAAGCAGGTGTGAATGTAGCTTTAAATAAAACTACTACAGCATCAAGTGTTGAAACAAATAATTTTACAGCTAATAAAGCTACTGATGGACTAGTAGACAGAACTGGAGCTAAATCTTCAAGATGGGCAAGTGCTGTGTCATCAGATGATCAATGGCTTAAAGTTGATTTAGGTGAAAATACTCAATTTGAAAATGTAGTAATTGAGTGGGAAAGAAGAAATTCACCTAGTTATAGAATTCAAGTGTCAGAAGATGATAGTACTTGGATAGATATTTATACTGCAACTTCAGCACCTTCTAATTTTAGAGATGTAATTAATTTAGGTGAAAAAGTAAGCGGTAGATATGTAAGACTTTATATTGACGAACATATTTCTAATTCAGAGGGAGTTGATTGGAATACTGTTTCTGTATATGAATTAGAAATATATAATGGATCAGCTCCAGAGCCACCAAAGACTGCAGATGAAGTAGCTAGAAATTTAACAATTAATGAGCTTACTCCAGAAGACACACAACTTACAATGCCAACAGTTCCAGATGGATATGGAATATCTTTTATTGGAGCAGACTATGAAGAAGTTATAGACTATGATATGAATATTCATAAGCCACTTGTAAATACAAAGGTTGTTGTAAACTTTGAAGTTACAAAGGGAAATGAGAAAGCAACTTCACCAGCAATTGAAGTAACAGTACCAGGAGCTAATGAAGTAACAGGAAATAATAAACCAATAGTTGTTCCAGAACTTAGAGAATGGGCTGGAAAAACTGGAAACTTTGAAGTAACAGAATCTTCTAGAATAGTTGTAAATCCTAGTTCAGAAGCTAATCTTAGAAAGGCTGTTGAAGTTTTTGCAAAAGATTATAAAGATATACTTGGAAGGGAAATTGAAGTAGTTACATCAAATGAGCCAAACAGTGGAGACTTCTATTTTGAATTAACATCTAATTATCCAGAGCTTAGAAAAGAAGGATATTACATGGATGTTAACGATGTACTTAGAGTACAAGCGAATGAAGAACAAGGTATATTCTTATCAACAAGAACTATTCTTCAAATACTTAAACAAAATACAACTTATATACCAAAGGGATTAGTTAGAGATTATCCACAATATGATGTAAGAGGATTTATGTTAGATGTGGGAAGAAAATTTGTTTCATTAGAGTATCTATATGAAATAATGAAAACTATGTCATGGTATAAATTAAATGATTTCCAAGTACATTTAAATGATAACTATATTTGGTTAGCAGATGACTATGGTAATGAGGCATTAGAAAATGCTTATGCTGCATTTAGACTTGAGTCAAATGATGTTGGAGAAAATGGGGTTAAATTAACAGCACAAGATGGACACTACACTAAAGAAGAGTTTGGTAAATTTATAGATGATTCTAAACTTCATGGAGTAAATATAGTACCAGAATTTGATACTCCTGGACATGCTTTAGCTTTCACTAAGGTGCATCCTAATTATGCTTATGAAGATGGAAATGGTGAAAATGCAGCAATGTTAGATGTTACAAATCCAAAAGTTGTTGAATATATAAAGGGCATATTTAATGAATATATGGATGGTGAAAACCCTGTATTTAGAGATTCAACTATTCATATAGGAACAGACGAATTCTATGGAAACTCAGAACAATACAGAAAATATGCTGATGAAATGTTAAAATTTATAAGAGATGAAAAAGGCTCAACACCAAGATTATGGGGAAGCTTAACACGTAAAAATGGTTCTACTCCTGTAACAGTAGAAGGTGTTGAAATGAATATATGGAATACAGGATGGGCAAATCCTAAAGTTATGTATGATGCAGGCTATAAATTAATAAATACAGATGATGCATACCTGTATATAGTACCAGGAGCTAATTATTATAAAAATTATTTAGACATACAATGGTTATATAATAATTGGGAAGTAAACAAATTTAGTAATGGAACTATTTTACCAGAAGGATCTCCTAATATGATTGGTGGAATGTTTGCTTTATGGAATGACTTAATAGATAAGAGAGCAAATGGAATAGTTCAGTATGATATTTTTGATAGAATATTCCCAGCAATACAAGTATTATCAGAAAAAATGTGGGGAGAAGCTGATGATAAAAACTTTAATGAGTTTAAAGAAGCAGCTAATAAAGTAGCTCTTGCTCCAAATACTAACCCTAAATATAAAGTTGAATCAGCAACTGAAAAGGTAGTAGAATATGATTTTGAAAATGCAACCGGAAATATTGCAAATGATAAATCAGGAAATAACTATAATACAGTTAGTGCAAATAATGCAGAAATTACAAATGGATCAGTAAATTTAAATGGAGAAAATAGTTATGTTAAAACTCCACTTAAGAGTATAGGACCAAACTATTCAATTTCTTTCAGTATAAATAGATCAGCTGAAAGTAATGAAGAAGAACAAGTTATTTTTGAGTCATCAGAAGGTTCATTTAAAGCAGTTCAAAAAGAAACTGGAAAATTAGGATTCTCAAGAGAAGCATATGATTATTCATTTAATTATACTCTTCCTAAGGGAGAATGGGTTGATATAACTATAGTTGGAAAAATGAATAAAACTGAATTGTATGTAAATGGTGAATATGTAGACGAAATAAGTAAGTCAAGTACTGCAAATAAATTTGGGACATTTGTATTCCCACTAGAGAAGATAGGTAGTGAAGAAAAATCATTTAAGGGATCAATTGATAACTTATTAGTAACTAATAGAGCTTCTTTAGAAGACCCAACAAAGATTCCACAAGAACAAATGTTAGCAACAGCAACAAGTGAACATCCAAATGTAGGTACTGAAGGATTAGCAAGCTTTGCTATTGATGGAGATGAAACAACTATATGGCATACTAATTACAATACTTCAAGTCCATTACCTCAAAGTATCACATTAAATCTAGGTGGAACTTATCAAGTAGATAGAGTAAGTTATCTTCCAAGACAAAGTGGTGGTTTAAATGGAAATATTACAGGTTATGAGCTACATGTAAGCACAAATGGTTCAGACTTTACAAAGGTTAAAGAAGGAACTTTTGAAAATAATGCTAGTCTTAAAACAATTAAGCTTGATACATCAGCAGAAGCTACACATGTAAAATTAGTTGCAACAGAAGGTGTTGGTGGATTTGCATCAGCAGCAGAATTAAATGTTTATAAGACTAAAGAAGTAGTAGATCCGTCACCAGATCCATCAGAAGTAGGATTTAAAGTTACGGCAAATGAAGAAGTTAAAGTAGGAGAAAACTTTGAAATAAAAGTTGGTACAGAAAACTTAACTTCTGATAATATGTACGCTATGGAATTTAACGTAGAGTATGACAGAGATAAATTTGAGTTTACTGGAGGAACTTCAGTTGATGATTCAAAATATATAGTTAGAGCAGCTGAAAAAGATGGAAAGCTAAAAGTAATAGTTGCAACAAAGGGAGTATCATTAGAAAATAATGAAGATGTTGTTAAACTAGTATTTAAAGCAAAGGCAACAGGAGAAAATGTTGCATTTAACATTGTAGATGGAAAGCTTGCAGATGGAGAAGGAAATGAACATGCATTAGGCAATGCATTAGTAACAACTAATGTAAAAGAAGAAGCTATTAATCCAAATCCAGAAGTAAATAAGAGAGCTTTAGAAATAGCTATAGAATATGCAGATGAAGTAGTAGCTAATGGTGGGCTAGTAGGAGTAGTTCCAGCAGTAGTTAATGAATTTAATACTGCATTAATAGAAGCAAGAATAGTTTATGAAAATGAAAATGCAACAGCAGAAGAAGTAGATAAAGCATTTAATAGATTAATGAAAGCAATTCATATGCTAGAATTTAAGCAAGGAGATAAGACTGAGCTTCAAAACTTAGTAAATATTATAGAAGCTTTAGATAAAACTCTTTATACACCAGAAACATGGGCTAATTTAGAAACAGCTCTTGCAAAGGCTAATTCTGTATTAGCAGATGAAAATGCCATGACAGAAGAAGTAAATACAACTTTTGATGAATTAATGGATGCATTTAATAAGTTAGAAAAAGCAGTAGATAAGACCGAACTTCAAAAGATGGTAAATACTGTTGAAGCTTTAGATAAGACTCTTTATATTCCATCAACTTTAGAAGAGTTAGAAGTAGCACTTCAAAAAGCTAAAGAAGTATTAGCAAATGAAAATGCTACACAAAAAGAAGTAGATAAGGCATTTGAAGATTTAGTTAAAGCTTATGGAAAAATAAGACTAAAACCAAATAAAGATATGCTTAATGATTTAATTAAGGAAGTTAATAATATTGATTTATCAAAATACACACAAGGTAGTGTAGCAAAACTTAATAAAGAATTAAGTAAAGCTATGGAAGTATTAAATAATGAAGAAGCAACACAAAAAGATGTAGATAAAGCGGTGAAAAATCTTAGAAAAGCAAAAGATAATTTAGTAGCAAAAGGAGATAATTCACAAGGAAATCAAAATAACGGAAATAACAATTCAGGAGGAAATAGTAATTCTGGTGGAAGTAACTCTAATGGAGGAAACTCAAATAGTACTTCAGGAAATAAACTAAATACTATACCTCAAACAGGTGGAATGGCTTCAGCAGCAACTGTCTTAGTTTTAGGAGCATTAGCTTCAGTAGCTGGAGTAACAATGATTAAAAAAAGAAAAAACTAAGTTAAGAAAAAAAGAGAGTGTCTTGTAAAAGACATTCTCTTTCCCTTTATGAATTTATATAAATAGGTAGAGTATGTATAACTTAATTATAATCTTAAAAGTAATATATAGATCTAAAAAATGAAATCGTGAAATTTAGCTTTATAAAAGTTGTATAAAGATTATATGTGCAAAAAAATCTATAGATACTTAGTTATATTAAAAATTTTATTATTAGATAAAATAGTATAAAAATATACTATTTTCTTTATATTTAATAATATGTAAATGTTGACATAATAAGGTTGAAAATGTCATAATATAATTAATATTGAATTAAAAATTTATAGAGGTTAAAAAATATTTTAATTCCAACTTAATATGCTTTTATAAATGAATGATAATTGGTTGCTAAGATTTATATTAATATCTGTAAAACTCAAATTGTTTTGAAGTACCTATTTTATAAATTAAAATTCATAGGTATTCATATAAATTTTAACTAATAGGGGAGTATACTGATTCATAGAGGAAGAAGGGGGATGTGATTGTAGAGTTATATAAATTGGCAAATATTTATTCTTATTAAGTTTATTCTTGAGAGTACATGATGGAACTTGACGTAGGAAATTAGAAAGCATAATGTGCTTTGTTTTTAAAAGGGAAGTAAATAATAAGTATCATTAGTGTACAATAATATTTTCTAATGAAGAAGAGTTTAAAAAATCGTATAACTAACAAAAGAATGAAGATATACTTAGAAAATCAAAAGAAGAATTAACAACCTAAAAATTATAGATTAAAAATAGTACTATAGATTATTTAGGCTGAAGTAACAATGCTGAAATAAAGAGAGAGTTAGATTTATATCATAAATAAATTACTCTTTCAAATTACTAATAATTTTATTAGTAACTATCAAATAAAAATTATTAAATTAAAAATAATTAGGTTAGGAGATAGACAACATGAGGTATAAAAAGATATTAGCTACAATTCTATCAACATTGTTAATTACTACATCTTCAGGTATAGCGACATTTGCAGAAATCATTGGAAGAGAAGGGAATGAAATAGTTAGTAAAATAAGTAATGAATCTCAAAGAAAAATATTATTTAATGATGGGTGGACATTTAATTTAGGAGATGTTCCAGCTGCTAAAGAGAAAGATTTTAATGATAGCAGTTGGAGAAACTTAAATTTACCACATGATTGGAGTATAGAATTAGATTTTAATAGGAACTCTCCATCAACACATGAAGGTGGATTTTTAGATGGTGGTGTTGGATGGTATAGAAAGACTTTTGTGTTACCACCTTCAATGGAAGGAAAGGAAATAACAATAGATTTTGATGGAGTTTATATGGACAGTTATGTTTATGTAAATGGAACTCAAGTAGGAAATCATCCTTATGGATATACACCATTTTCTTTTAAGATAACGGATAAGTTAGTATGTGATGGTGTTACTGAAAACGTTATTGCTGTAAAGGTAAATAACAGACAGCCAAGTAGTAGATGGTATTCGGGAAGTGGTATATACAGAGATGTAAATCTTACAGTTACTAATAAAATTCATGTTAAGAAGAACGGAACATTTGTTACAACACCAGATTTAGCAACTAATTATGCAAATGGAAAAGCTAAAGTTAACATAAAAACTGATATTGAGAATGAAGAAAGTGAAAATAAGGAAATAAAAGTTAAGTCTGTTATATATGATGCAGAAGGAAATATTGTTGGAGAAAATTTAACTACAGAAACAGTTGAGGCGGGATTAACAAATAAATTTAATGCAGATGTAGATATTAGTAATCCTACACTTTGGTCAACAGAAAATCCTTACATGTACAAAGTGGCAACTACAGTAATGGTTGAAGAAAATATTGTTGATGAGTATGAAACTGATTTTGGTATAAGATGGTTTGAATTTACAAATAACAACGGATTCTACTTAAATGGTAACCAAATGAAGCTTGAGGGTGTATGTATGCACCATGATCAAGGCGCTTTAGGAGCTGTAGATAATAAAGCATCAATAAAAAGACAAGTTAAAAAGCTAAAAGATATGGGAGTAAATTCAATAAGAGTTACTCATAATCCAGCTTCTCAACATTTAATAGATATATGTAACGAAGAAGGAATACTTCTTATAGAAGAAGCATTTGATACTTGGTATGATGGAAAGAAAACTTATGATTATGGAAGATTTTTTGAACAAAAATCAATTCATGGAGAAATGACTTGGGCTGAATTTGATATAAAGCAAATGGTTGATAGAGGAAAGAATGCACCAAGTATAATAATGTGGTCACTTGGAAATGAAATATGGGAAACTAATCAATCTAAGGCAGTTCAAACAGCACAAAATTTACACAATTGGGTTAAAGAAGTTGATCCAACAAGGCCTACAACAATGGGAGAAGATAAATTTAGGATGGGTACAGGTCAAGGAGCTCATGAGGCTGTAGCTAATATTATCGATGTTGTTGGATTTAATTATGCTGAAGATAATTATGATAGCCTTCATTCTAAACATCCAAACTGGAATATATATGGATCAGAAAATTCATCTGCTGTAAGAAGTAGAGGTGTGTATTCACATCCAGAACAAACTTTATCAATGCATACACATTCAGATAAGCAGCAATCATCTTATGATAATGATCATGTTGGCTGGGGGAAAACAGCAGAAGAGGCATGGAAGAGAGATAGAGATAAAGGTTATATAGCAGGGGAGTATATATGGACAGGTTTTGATTATATAGGAGAGCCAACTCCTTATTATAATGCTTTCCCAGCAAAATCATCATATTTTGGAGCTATAGATACAGCAGGATTTGAAAAAGATATATTCTATTTCTATCAAAGTCAATGGAGTAATAAACCAATGGTACATTTATTACCACATTGGAATTGGGAAAATGATAATAGTATAAAAGTTGATGGAGATAAGATATTAGTTTATGCATATACAAATGCAAACAAAGTTGATTTATACTATAACTCAGATGTAAATAGTGAGGAATTAGGGGAATTAGTAGCAACAGATGAATATGAAATTACAAACGCAGGTTACAATGGAACTTATAAAGAAACAAATGAAGGTAAGCTTCATTTAGAGTTTAGAGTTCAATATAGACCTGGAAAATTAACAGCTGTAGCTAGAGATGGAAATGGACAAGAGATTGCAAGAGATATAGTTAAAACTGCAAAAGAGGCAAAGAAAGTTAATTTAACAGCTGATAGACAAGTTATAGAGGCTGATGGATATGATCTTTCATTTATAACTGTAGATATAGTTGATGAAAATGGTAACATAGTGCCTAATGGGAATAACTTAGTTAACTTTGAAATTTTAGGCAATGGTAAGATAGTTGGGGTTGATAATGGTAATGCTGCAAGTGTGGAAAGATTTAAAGATAACAAGAGAAAAGCATTTAATGGAAAGGCATTAGTTATAGTTCAATCTACCGATAATGCAGGTTCATTTACGTTAAGTGCAACAAGTGAAGGTCTTTCATCAGATAATATAACCATTTACTCAGTTGAAAAAGAAGATATGAATAAAACAGAAATAGTAGGTTATGATGTTAGTGATATTTTTGTACCAGTTAATGGAGAGTTAAATCTTCCAAGTAAAGTTACAGCATTATATAGTAATGGAAGTAAGGGAGAAGTAAATGTTACTTGGGAAGAAGTTTCAAGTGATAAATTATCTAAGGCAGGTACATTTAAAGTTACTGGTACTAATGAACATAGCAACAAGCCAGTAGTAGTTAATGTAATTGTTAAAGATATTATAGGTGTTTTAGATTCAAGGATTTTAACACCAGTTGGAGAAATTCCAACACTTCCAGAAGTGGTATCAGCAGTCTACAATGATGGAAGTATAGAGAATCACAAAGTAACATGGGAAAGAGAATTAACAACAGTAGATGTAGATTCACCTAAGACTGTTGAAATATTAGGAAGGTTAGAAGGTATTCAAGGACTTAATGCAAAAGCTATAATAGTAGTTTCTAATAACTATGAGCTTAAGAATATAGCATTAAATGAAGGAGGAGCTTATCCAAAACCAACTGCATCATATGCTGGACCAGATAATATAAATCATATAAATGATGGAATAATTTCTAAGGGGAATTCTCCTAATAATAGATGGACAAACTGGGGAAAGCCAGGTGGAAATTACGATGACTATGTAACAATAGAATTTGAGAAAGAACATTTAATTAATAAAGTAGGTTTATCATTATATAGAGATGGTGGGGTAGAAATCCCAAGAGAAATCATAATAGAATATTTTGATGGATTAAATTGGGTAGCAGTATCAAATCAAAGCAAGAAAACTGAATTCTCAGAAGAAGGAACTGAAGAAATATCTTTTGATGCAGTAACAACAAATAAAATAAGAGCATTATTAAAAGAGGATACAACTGCAAACAAAGCTGTTGGACTTACTGAATTTGAAGTTTATTCAAATGTTATAACAATGGAAGGAACTGCATTATTACAAGATATAAAAGTTAACAATGTATCTATAGAAAACTTTAATGAAAACAATACAGAATATACAGTTAATGTTGCATATGGAGAAGAAATACCTGTTGTTTCAGCTGTAGCTAAGGATAATGCAAGTATATTTGTAATACCAGCTCTTACTACAAATGGAACAGCAAAAATAATAGTAGCAGCAGAAGATGGAGTAACAAAGAAAACTTACTCAATTAAATTTAAAGAAAGTGCACCAACTTTAGAAAGTGCAAGTATTGCTTTAGATAAAGAAAATGTAATAGAGGATGATATAGTTAATATTTTAGTTGATGCTAGATTACAAGATGGAAATAAAATTGATTTTAGTAATTTAGATGTTAAGTATCATGTATCATCAGAAAATGGTGCAGAAGTTAAAATAGTAGATAATAAGCTATATGCATATACAGCTGGAGATATAAGCTTATATGCAGAAGTAACTTACAAAGGAGTTACGAAGACAACAAATACTATAAATATAAATATTGCAACGAATACTACAGATAAGAAGATAGTTTCTTATGAAAAAATTACTGTTGAAACAGAAAAGGGAGTTAAGCCAGTATTACCTGATAAGGTAAAAGCAACTTATAATACTGGATTACCAAGAGATGTTAAAGTTACTTGGAATGAAGTTAAAGAAGAAGACTATAATAAGTATGGAGTATTTGAAATAGAAGGAACTGTTGTAGGACAAGAATTAAAACCAACTGTAAAAGTTTTGGTAAAAGGAGTATCAGCAGTAAATAATATTTCTCTTGCAACAAATATAGGAGTAGAACCGAAACTTCCAGAATCTATTAAAGCATATTATACAGATGGTACAAGCATAGATATACCAGTAGTTTGGGAAGAATACAATAAAGAGTTATTACAAACAGAGGGAACATTTATTGTAAATGGAACTTTAAATGGGGTAGATATTGTAGCTAAAGCAAGTATTAGAGTTACTTCAAACTTTATAAAGGGAGATAATATAGCTAGAGGAAGAAATGGATATGACTTACCTATGGCTATGGCATCATATACTAACGATAGTTCAATTGATCCAGCATCACAAGATAGTATTTCAAAGGTTAATGATGATGTAATTGAACATGATCCAAATAGAGCTAATAATAGATGGTCAAATTGGAAAAGAGGAGATAAGAACGTAACTGATTGGGTTGGAATTATATTTGGTTCAGGAGTTGTAGAAGAAAAATATATAAACAACTTAGAGGTTGATTATTTCGAAGATGGAGGCTCAAAAGTTCCTCAAAGTCTAACAATTCAATATTATGTTGGGGAAGAATTACCATTACCATCAAATCCAGCTCAAGTTGGAAGTGATTCAAATTCATCTTTAAATGATGATAGTAACTGGGTAGATGTATCTAACTTAAATACTAATCCGGAAGAAATATCAGGATCAGCAACTAATTTCTATACTTTTGACATGGTTAAAACAAAAGCTTTAAGAGTAAAAATGAGTGCTAAACCAAATATGGCATTAGCAATAACTGAAATTAAAGCGTTTGAACAAAAAGTAGTTCAAAACTCAGATTTTGCTGTAAATATGATTAAAGTAAATAATAAAGACCTAGAAGGATTTACTGAAGATAGATACAACTATACAATTAAGATTAATAAAAATGATAATTTACCAGAAATAAAGGCAGAAGCAACTAATAATGCATCAGTTTCAACAGTATATACTACAAATGACTATGAAAAAATTGATGTTATTGTTAAGTCAGAAGATGGTTTAAAAGAAAAGAAATATTCAATAACTATAGAAAGAGAAGACAATAAAGAAGAAGTAAGCAAAACAGCATTAAAAATAGCTATAGATTATGCTGAAGATGTTAAGTTAAATGGAGGCCTTGAAGGAGTAGTTCCAGTAGTAGTTAATGAATTTGAAGAAGGCTTAAAATTAGCTAAGGAAGTTTATGCAAATGAAAATGCAACAGTAGAAGAAGTAGATGGGGCATTTAAGAAATTAATGAATGCAATTCATATGCTTGAGTTTAAGCAAGGAAATAAAGCAGAGCTTGAGAGAATAGTAAATATAGTAGAGGCTTTAGAAAAAGATAAATTTATAGAAAAAACTTGGGTAAAATTAGAAGCTGACCTTGAAAAGGCAAATAAAGTATTAAAAGATGAAAATGCTCTGCAACAAGAAATTGATGAAACATTTGATTCATTAGTAAGAGCTTCTCTTGAATTAAGATTAAAACCAAATAAGTCTTTATTAGAAGATTTAATAAATAGAATTAATAATATGGATTTATTAAAATACACTGAAGAAAGTGTAGAAAAGCTTAAGATTGAGTTAAGTGAGGCAAATAAAGTACTAAATGATAAAGATACAACACAAGAGTTTGTAGATAAGGCTGTTGAAGAATTACAAATAGCATTAGCAAAATTACAAGAAAAACCATTAAATAAGCCAGAAGAAGATTCAGGAAATAAGCCAGGTAATGGAAATAATAATGGAAGTGCTGGTGGAAATAATAACTTAAATGGAAATGGATCTTCAAATAATTCAAGCCCTGGAAATAATTCGAACTCAGGAGGAAAGCTACCTAATACAGGAGGAGTGCAAGTAGGAGTATTTGGATTAGTGTCAGTTTTAGCTGGTTTAGGCTTTTATAAGAAAAGAAAAAGAGCATAGTTAAAGAATTTATAATATAAGGGAGTCGTATTTAAATATATGACTCTTTTATTATATTTAAATATATTATTTAGATTTTTTATTTTAAATATACTTTTAAAAGTAATTATTAATTTGTCATATATAAGCACTATTAATGAATATATTTTAATTAAAAGGGGGGAGTAGTATGAACTTCAAAGAGTTTATCCAAAACGATAGGGAGAGCCATAACAAAGAAAAATTTGAAGGAACTTTTCTTGATTATTTAGAACTATTAAAAGAGAATCCAGATCTAGCAAAGCTTTCTCATAAGCGTATTTACGATATGATTGTTAGTAAGGGTATAGAAGTATTAAAGGGTGAAGAAATCCCTAAGATAAAGAGAATATATGGAAATGACGTAATAAGAAGATATGGATTCTTTAAAGACGACTTTTTTGGTATTGACAAAGTAATTATGAAAATAGTAAATTATTTTAATTCTGCATCTATGAAAGGGGAAGAAGCTAGACAAGTTTTATATCTAGTTGGACCAGTTGGAGCAGGTAAATCCTCTCTAGTTGAGGCACTTAAGAAATCACTTGTAGAGTGTGAACCTATTTATACACTTGAAGGATGTCCTATGCATGAAGAACCGTTACATTTAATACCAAGACATTTAAGAGGGAAATTTGAAGAGTTATTAGGTGTACAAATAGAAGGAGATTTATGTCCTGTTTGTAAATATAGATTAATGAATGAGTTTAATGGAGAATATGAAAATTTTCCAGTAGTAAGAAAGGACTTTTCTATTAGGTCAAGAAAAGGAATTGGAGTTGTACCACCAGTTGATCCAAATAATCAAGATACATCTATTTTAACAGGATCTATTGATATTTCAAAAATGGATATGTATCCAGAAGATGACCCAAGAATATTTTCATTAAATGGTGCTTTTAATGTAGGAAATAGGGGATTAGTTGAATTTATTGAAGTATTTAAAAATGACGTTGAGTATCTTCATACCATAATTACAGCTACTCAAGAAAAGTTAGTTCCATCACCAGGTAAAGGATCAATGATTTACTTTGATGGTGTAATTATAGCTCATTCAAATGAAGCGGAATGGAATAAATTTAAGTCAGATCATACAAATGAAGCAATTTTAGATAGAATTGTTAAAGTGGAAGTTCCATATTGTTTAGAGCTTGATGAAGAAATAAAAATATATAATAAGATTTTAAATAAGAGTAATTTTAAAGCTCACATATCGCCTCATACAATAGAAATTGCAGCTATGTTTGCTATTCTCTCTAGGTTGGCTCCATCAGCTAAAATAGACCCTATGACAAAGCTTAAGATATACAACGGTGAAGAAATAGTAGAAAAGGGTACAACAAAGAGAATAGACATAATGGAGCTTAGAGAAGAAGCAGGTCCATATGAAGGAATGAAGGGGATTAGTACAAGATTTATAATTAAAGCTATAGACAATGCACTTTCAAACTCAGAACATGATTGCATAAATCCTTTAAGTATTATGGAAAGTATAATTAAGTCTGTTAAAGAAATGGATATTTCAGCAGAAGACAAGAAGAAGTATTTAGGATTTATTCAAGATACAATTAGAAAAGAATATAATAAGATATTAGAAAAAGAAATTACAAAAGCATTTATACATTCATTTAGAGAACAAGCTGATAGTTTATTTAATAATTATATTGATAATGCTGAAGCTTTTGTAAATAAGAGTAAAATAAAGGATGTTTCAACTGGAGAAGAATTAAATCCAGATGAAGATTTTATGAGAAGTATAGAAGAGCAAATAGGTGTATCAGAAAGCTCATCTAAAGGATTTAGAGCAGATGTTACATCATATATGTTCTATTTAGTTAGAAATGGTGGGAAAATAGAATACATTTCTTATGAACCATTAAAAGAGGCTATAGAAAAGAAACTTATGGCTTCAGTTAAAGATTTATCTAGAATAATAACTAAATCTAGAGTTAGAGATGAAGAACAAAAAGAAAAATATAATACTATGGTTGAAGAAATGCAAAAGAATGGATATTGTCTACATTGTTGTGATGTAATACTTAAGTATGCAGCAAACAACTTATGGAAGGATTGATAAGAAATGGCCATTTTTAGGGATGCGTCTGATAATCCATTAGAGCATGATCGATCAGTAGAAGATAGAAGAAGGCATAGACAATTAGTAGAGAAATCCATAAAGGAAAATCTAGGAGATATTCTATCAGAAGAAAGTATTATAGGAGAAAGTAAAAATAAAAAATTTAGAATTCCAATTAGAGGTATAAAAGAATATCAATTTGTTTTTGGGAGAAATAATAAAGGGGTAGCAACAGGGACAGGAGAAGAAAAGCGGGGAGATAAAATAGGTGATGGAAGTCCTAGCGGCAAAAATGGAAATCAAGGAGCTGGAAATGCTAGGGGAGATGATATTTACGATACTGAGATAACTTTAGAAGAGCTTATGGATTATATTATAGAAGATCTTGATTTACCCAATTTAGATAGGAAAAAGTATTCAGATATAATTACGGAGAGTTCAGGTAGAAAAAGGGGATATCAAAGATATGGTATTAATCCGAGGCTTGCTAAAAAGAAAACTGTAATGTCTAAAATAGCTAGAAAACAAGGTAAAAAAAGAGCCTTAATGGAAGCTGGGATAGATACTGAAATAGAAAGATTTCCATTTAGGGAAGATGACCTTAGGTATTATAAGGTTAAAAAGAAGCCTAAAAAGGAAAGTAACGCTGTTATGATATTTATTATGGATGTATCTGGATCAATGGATTCTACTAAAAAATATTTGGCAAGATCATTTTTCTTTGTTTTATCTAGATTTATTAAAAGAAAATATAACAATATAGCTTTTGAATTTGTTTCCCATACAACTGTTGCAAAACAAGTTAATGAATATGAATTTTTTCATAAAGCAGAATCCGGAGGAACTTATATATCTAGTGGATTGAATGTTGCATTAGATTTAATAAAAGAAAAGTATCCACCAGAAATGTGGAATATTTATCCTATATACGCTAGTGATGGGGATAACTGGAGTGAAGATAATGAAAGAGCTATAATTGCAGTTAAAGAATTATGCCAAGTAAGTAATATGTTTGGTTATGCAGAGCTTTTACCATCAACATATTCTACAACTATGTATTATAGATTTGAGAAGGACATAAATTGCAAAAACTTTCAAGCTGTAATTGTAAAGGAAAAGAAGGATCTTTGGGAAGCCTTAAAAGTTATGCTATGCAAGGAGTTAAAGGAGGAATAAGGGGTGGAATACAGTCTTAAGGATTTAGAGGTTTGGAATGAGACTATAGAAAAAAAAGCTATAGAAGTTGGTTTGAATTTTTATCCTCAAGAGTTTGAAATAATAGGTTTTAATGAAATGTTAGGATATGAAGCTTATGTAGGTATGCCATCAAAGTATCCGCACTGGAGTTACGGGAAGGCATATGATAAAAATAAGACTCTGTATTCCCTTAATATGACAGGCTTGCCCTATGAGATGGTTATAAATTCAAACCCTTGTTTAGCTTATTTAATGAGAGAAAACACTTTGTTATTACAAATATTAACTATGGCACATGTTTATGGTCATAATGATTTTTTTGCAAATAATAGATTATTTATAGAAGGAACTAAAGCTAAAAATTCATTAGAAATGTTTAAATTAGATGCAGAAATAATACGAGGATATATAAATAATCCTAATATAGGTTATGAAAGAGTTGAAAAGATTTTAGATGCAGCTCATGCAATAAAATTTCAAATCCCTAGAGTTATAGGTGTTAAGGAATTAACTCAAGAAGAAATCAGGGAAAATATTATAGGTGACTATAATAATGAAATAGAAAATAGAAGTATTTTAGACAAAAATAAAGAGATACCAATGCCTGATATAAGTAAAGTTCCATTAGAGCCTTGTGATGATGTTATGGGATTTATAATAAAGTATAGTGGTTTAGAGGAATGGGAAAAATCTATATTAAAAATTGTAAAGAGGGAAACAAAATATTTTATGCCTCAAATAGAAACCAAAATAATGAATGAAGGATGGGCTAGTTTTTGGCATTATAATATATTAAAAGAATTAGATTTAGATGAAGGTCTATATTTTGAATTTTTAAAAAGACATAATGATGTAGTTGCACCTGTAATAGGAGGTTTGAATCCTTATTATATAGGATTTAGGATATTTGAAGATATAGAAAAAAGGTATGGAAGAGAGAAAATATTCGAGGTAAGACAGCTTGAAAGAGATAATTCGTTTTTAAGAAAATATTTAACTCAAGAGTTATGTGAAGAGCTAAACTTATTCCAATTTGCAAAGAGAAGTTTTGAATTTGTTATAGATGAAGTGTCTGATGAAGAAGGTTGGAAAACTATAAGAGATAATTTAGCTTCAAACTGTGGAGTTGGATCTATACCTTATATAAGAGTTATAGAATTAAATAAAAAAGATTATTCATTAACATTGGAACATTCTTTTGATGGACGGGAACTAGAAATATCTTATGCAAAGGAAACATTGAAATATATTTATGATTTATGGAAGCATAGGGTTGTGCTTAGAACTAAAACGAAAGATGGAAAAGAAATAGAAATAATCTGCGATGACAGAAGAGTATTTGTAGATTAAGTTTAAGGTTTGTTAAAAACAGATGATGTATGTTTTATATATCATCTGTTTTTTAGATTATAGAGTACTTATTGCTGTAACAAAAGCTGATGTCATGAATAATTTATAAAGAGAAATATTTTTTTAGGAGAATACAATGGAGTTAAAAGGAAGTAAAACTGAAAAGAATCTATATAGAACTTTTGCTGGTGAATCAAGGGCAAGAAATAAATATAATTTATATGCAGAGAAAGCAAGAAAAGACGGGTATCAATGGGTTGGAGAAATATTTGATACAACAGCTCATAATGAGTTTGCACATGCTAGAGAAGTATATAATAAATATTTAGGGTTGCTTGGAACAACTAAGGAAAATTTAATTGATGCCATAATGGGTGAAACAGAAGAGTATAAGGTATTATATAAGAATTTTGAAATTGAAGCTAGAGAAGAGGGGTTCATGGATATAGCTGATTTTTATAAAGAGCTAAGAGAAGTGGAAGAGCATCATGAAGAAAGATTTAAAAATTTATTTGATAAATTAGAAGATGGAACCATGTTTAAAGGGCCAGAAGAGTCTAAGTGGATTTGCATGAACTGTGGATATATTCATGAGGGAATGGATGCACCATTAGTTTGTCCTTTATGTAAGTACCCTAGAGCTTATTTTAAACCATACTGTGAAATAACAAATGTTTAAGGAGGGAACTTATGTTTATTTCAATGCCAAAGGATTTTTTTATCCCAGTGCTTTTTAGTGATAATTTTGAATTAGATTCAGAAACAGGACAAATGGAATATGATACAAATACAAGAGAAAAAATTAATATAAATGAAAATATGTCTAGAGGAGAAGGAGCCGAAACTTACCAAAAAAAATATGCAGAAAATGTTATAAAAGAAAAAGTAAATACATCATTACAGCCAGAAAAGGAAGAATTTAAAAAGGTTCAAAATGAGGAATTAATAGATATTCATATTAATGTTATTGAGAAGGCTATAATTAATAACATTAATATTAAACAGAATCTATGTAATTTAAATAAGGTAAGTATAAATGGAAAGAATTTCGAAGATAATTTAGATGAACATTTAGATAGAATAGAAGATATTATTAAGCAGCATATTCAAAAATATGCTTATGTAAATAAATCAGCAGTAGGTACTGAATTTACCAATGGGGAAAAAGCTAAGTTAAAGGATAAGTTAATAAATATAACTAAGGATAATTTTGCATTTTTAAATGAAATTACATCTAATATGGAACCAGCAGAAGAGCTTAATGTAATATTAATATATTTAAAAGTTATATTAATGTATCATATAAATAATATGGGATGTCCAAATAAATATAATGGAAATAATATAGAAGAATTAATAGAAATGCACTTAGATAAGATAAAGAGTAATTTTTGTAATAATTGTAAGCTTTTAATGTGTAATAGAATTTCAGATGATGAAAATTATGAAGATGATAAAGAAGTAGATTTAAAGGAAATGCAAAAGAAAATTCTTTATAAAGATAATTTAATATCAGAAATAGATAATGAATATATTTATTCAGTAATTACCAACTAGCAATAAACCGCATTGTTATTCATATAAATAATGCGGTTTCTTTATATGAAGAGGAGAGGTTTTATGGCATATAGAGAATTAATAAAAGATCATTATGATGATTTAAATAATCTTAATTCCCTTTTAAATAGTATGGTTAACTCTTATAGACTTTTAATTGCAGGAGCAAGTGAATTATATAGTATATCATTAGCAAAAAAAAGTGACGTAAAAGATGCGATAGATAGGGCAAATAAACTTGGAGATGTTATAGATGATTTATTAGATACTGTTCAAGATTGTGGAGGTTCTTATTTTAAATATTGTACAATTATGAGTAAATATGTTAAAGCTCAAACAGACAAGAATAATGTATTAACAGAAGTAGATTATGAATTAGATTTTGATAATTCAGAAAGAGATGAATAAATATATGAAGTATATAAATAAAACTCCCTAAATAAGGGAGTTTTATTATAATTTTTTTATTTCAAATGTACTAACCATTAAATATGAACCTGATAACATTAATGCTATTAAAATCCATACACTTATTGAAAAGTTTAATGTCAATAAAACAAATAATGCCATAAATGCTCCTGCTATTGTAATAGGAACACCTCTAAAAGAACCATCAAAATCTGTAGCATTATATCTAGCAAGTCTAAATGCACCACATATTGGGAAAGTAAGTAAAACAACTAATCCTATTATCCCACCAGGGCCAACTTCTCTTAAATTATATAATATGAATACTAATATTGATGGAGCAACACCAAATGATACTAAATCAGCTAAAGAATCTAATTCTTTACCTAAATCACTTGAAACATCTAGCCATCTAGCTACTCTTCCATCATATCTATCTACAAGCCCAGCAACTAATATAAAGACACAAGCTAATAAATAATTTTTATCAAAAGTACATAAAATAGATATAATACCGCAGGATAAGTTAATAAATGTAAATAAGTTTGGAATACAACTTTTTCTCATACTATCACTCCCGTATTAAACTTTAAATTTAAAAGTTTAATTTTCATTTTTCAAAATAATATTATAACACAAAAGAATATGAATTATAAGTGATTTATTGGAAATATAAAATATTAAAATAAATTTAAGAAATTTATTGATATATAGATAATATAAATAGTAATATACTATTTAAAGATAGTTTGTGATAATTAGTATAATTTAATCATAATAATATATACGTAAACTCGACAGTATTTGGTATAAATGATATAATTTAATCAATTTCGCCTAGGAGGGAATATTGTGAAGAAGGTAAAATTTATTTATAATCCATATTCGGGAGAAAATGCTATATTAGATAAATTAGATAAGATTATAAAAATACATCAGGAAGCAGGATATACTATTATCCCTTATAGAATAGAAAGGGATGTTGATGTAATTAAAGCTTTTGAAGATTTTAAAGAAAGTAGTTATTATTATGTATTAATTGCTGGTGGTGATGGGACTATAGATACAGTAGTTAATGCTATGGCTAAGTGTGGGATATCCATTCCAATAGGAATACTGCCAGTAGGAACTGCAAATGATTTTGGTAAATTTCTTGGGATGCCATCAGATATTGTGAAAGCTTGCAAACAAATATTAGAATCAGAAGTAACAACAGTTGATCTTGGAAGTATAAATGATAAATATTTTGTAAATGTTGCAAGTACAGGTCTTTTTACAGATATTTCACAAAAAACAGATGTTAACTTAAAAAATACTATAGGTAAACTTGCATATTACTTAAAAGGTCTTGAAGAACTACCTAATTTTAGAAAATTAAAAATTCGTATACACTCAGAAGAATGCCACTATGATGGACAAATATATTTTATGTTGGTATTTAATGGACAAACGGCAGGAAACTTTAAATTAGCTACTAGAGCAGATGCTAGTGATGGGATGCTTGATGTAATAATATTTAAAGCTATTCCTATAATAGAACTTATACCATTATTTGTTAAAGTTTTAAAAGGGGAACATTTAGATTCTAATAATGTAATATATTTTAAAACAAATAATTTATTTATAGAATGTGATGAAAATATAGTTACTGATATTGATGGAGAAAAGGGACCGGATTTCCCATTAAATATAAAATGTATAAAAGGTGGACTAAAAATTTTAGGCGTAAAAATAAATTAAATATAGAATAAAATATAAATTGTATTAATAATTATAAGTAATAGTACTATGAAAGGATAGGAAGTGGGAATTGATAGGATTTAGCTACTTATGTGTATTATTATTTATAACTATATTAATTTTATACTTAATAAAGAAAAATATAAAATCATCACCTAAAAAGATAAAGTTATTTGTTACAATATCTTTAATACCTTTGGTTTTAAGATATTTAGTATTAATATTAGGTGTTGTAATAGAAAAACATTCAGTTATTTATTTATTAAGACATATAATATTTTTAAATTATTTTAGTATTCCGCTAATAATATTAGCAGCTTTATTTATTTTCTTAAGAGATGAAAAAATAAGATTTAATGTTAATTTTATTTTCTTAGCAATGCTATTAGTTGGCTATGTGCTTATGATTTTTTCAAATAAAATAAGCGTATCAATAAATAATGCTTTTGGGTTTGTTTTAATATTGGAACAATATTTAGTACCAACTCTTATATACTTAATAATATTAGCTTCTCTATCTGTTTTTAGCTTATTATATGTTGATAAGCCTTACAGTAATAAATTAGGAATGAAATTATTGCTTTTAAGTCTTGTTATATGCATAGTTGAATTTATATTATTTTTAGGAGGAATAAAATTATTCCCTTATCCAATAATAGGAGAATTGTTAGTTTTAATATCATTATCAAAAGGATTAAGTACCTTTAAATAATATTAATTATTTTTAAAGTTTAAAAGAGATGTTATGTTACAAAGATAGCATCTCTTTTTTTATTATTAAATTTATAAAAAAATTAAGGTATAATAAGGTAAAAATAACATCTTGAAAAGTGTTGCCTTTTTATATTGTTTTAATATAATATAGTATGGGAAAGATAGTACCATACTAGGTATTATCTTTAATATATTATGTTAATTTAGATTAAAAAAACGAGGAGTGAATTTAAGATGGAGGGTGTCCCTCAGAGTATTAAATTATCAAAATTGAATAATAACTATTTTAGAGGAGACATATTAAGTTTAGATTCATTAGTCTAAATATAATAGAATTTTTATAGTAAAGTATATGTTTCCTCTAAAATTAAGGAGGAAGCTATATGAAAAAACTATCAGTATTTTTATACACTAGCATACTAGGAAAGAAGATGTATGATGAATTTGATGAGGTTTTAGGGGTTCTAAGGGATGTTTATGTAACAACTGAAGATGGTTATCCTAGAATTATCGGATATAGAGTCAAGAGAGATGGTCATACCTTCGATTATGAGTTTAGAAGTATTTATTTTTATCAAAGTGAAAATAAAGTAAAAATAATGACTAGAGGTAGTAAGGAAATACTTCCAAGAACATATTCTTATTTATTATCGCAAAATCTTTTAGATAAAAAGATTGTTGATATTAATGGTAAGCAAGTTGTTCGAGTTGATGACTTAAGAATTGCAGAAATAGCAGGAGAATATAGAGTGTTAGCAGTTGAAACAGGTCCATCAGCTAGATTTAGAAGAATGAATTGTGTGAGCCTAGGAAAATTCATATATAAACTAATAAATAAGGATTATGAAGATAAGGTATTAATGTGGGATGATGTTGAATCATTGGAAATGGTCAATAATAATTTACAAATATCAGTACCTTATAAAAAATTATCAACATTGCATCCAGCAGATTTGGCAGATATATTAGAAGATTTAGATGAAGGAGCAAGAAAGCAGGTATTTGAATCTTTAGATGAGGATTTAGCTGCTGATACATTGGAAGAAATAGAACCAGAATATAAAGGAAGTATTATTAAAGAATTAAGTGATAGCAAAGCAGCAGAACTACTAGAAAATATGCCAAATGATGAAATTGCAGATCTTTTAGATGAATTAGATGACGAAGAAAGAGAAAAGATTCTTATAAATTTAGAAAGAGAAGATGCAGAAGAAGTTAAAGAACTACTACAATATGAAGACGAATCAGTAGGTAGTATAATGAGTAAGGATTTTATATCATTTAATATGGATATTACAATAGGTGAGATAATAGATATATTAAGAGAAATGGAAGATCCAGAGGAAGAAGAATTATATTGTATTTATATAACCGATGAGGAAGATAGAGTTCTTGGGGCTCTAAAGCTTATGGATTTAATATTAAATGCAAATAATGTTAAAGCAAAAGAAGTTATGGAAACTAATATAAATGTTATAAGATATGATGTTGAAATACAGGAAGCTGTAGAACTAGCATCAAAATATGATTTATTAACAATACCTGTAATTGATGAAAATGAGCAGTTAATTGGTGCAGTTAGTACTCATGATTTAATTGATGAAGTATTATATCCTACTTGGAAGAAAAAAATAAAATAGATTATTTAAAAGTGTTGACAATTTAAAGATAAGGAATATAATAAAAATATAAAGTATATTAAAATACTCGGAATTAAAGACGATGAAAAAGGAAAGTAACATAGAGGAAGTTTACAGAGAGAAAAGGATGCTGAGAACTTTTCAATGGTAATTTATGTGAAGTGCCCTTTGGAGTTTAAGCCTGAAAGTTTTAGTAAGGTTTTACGGGTTCACCCGTTATAGTGATATGGTATAGGCATTGTACCTAATTTTTGAAGTGAGATTATTTATATAATCTAATTAGAGTGGAACCGCGGATTAACTTCGTCTCTATAATTTATAGAGACGGGGTTTTTTTATTTTTTAGAAATTTATTATTGGCAAATTAAACTAAATAAAAATAAATTTAAATTATAGGAGGAGTTATAAATGATATATAATGGAGTATTAGAATTAATAGGTAAAACACCAATTTTAAAGGTAAGTAATTTAGAGGAAAATAGTGCAGATGTATATGTAAAATTAGAAAAGTTTAATCCAGGTGGAAGTGTTAAAGACAGAGCTGCTTTAGGTATGATAGAAAAAGCGGAGAAATTAGGATTAATAAAGCCAGGAGATACTATTGTTGAACCAACAAGTGGAAATACTGGAATTGGATTAGCTATGATAGGAAGATTAAAAGGATATAAAGTAGTAATAATTATGCCAGAAACTATGAGCAAAGAAAGAAGAGATTTAATTAAAGCTTACGGGGCGAGTTTAGTTTTAACAGAAGGTGCTGAAGGAATGAAGGGAGCTATAGAAAAGGCAAATGAATTAGTGAAACAACATGGATATTTTATGCCACAACAATTTGAAAATTTAGCAAATCCAGAAAAGCATTATGAAACTACAGCAGAAGAAATATACAATTATTTAAGTGATTTAGATGTATTTGTAGCAGGAGTTGGAACAGCAGGAACAGTTACAGGAATATCAAAAAACTTAAAAAATAAAATAAAAAAATTAGAAGTAGTTGCAGTAGAACCAGAAAAATCACCAGTAATAAGTGGAGGAAAAGCAGGAGCTCATAAAATACAAGGAATAGGAGCAGGTTTTGTACCAAAAATATACAATTCTGAATATATAGATAAGGTAATGACAGTATCAGATGAAGATGCATTAAGAACAACAAAAGAATTTGCCATAAATGAAGGAATATTAGTTGGAATATCATCAGGAGCAGCAATATATGCAGCAATGAAAATAGCTAAAATATTAGGTAAAGGAAAAAAAGTGTTAGCAATAGCACCAGATGGAGGAGAAAAATATATATCAATGGGAATATATGACTAATATTCTATTAATTCAGTTCAACACAAAAGGAGGAGAAGGGCTGTGTTTAGTAGATTAAAATATGATTTAGAAAATATACTAGAAAATGATCCAGCAGCTAGAAGTAAGTTAGAAGTTTTTCTTTTATATCCTTGTATTCATGCTTTAATAGCATATAGAATATCTAATTATTTTTACAAGAACAAATGGTTTTTCCTTGCAAGATTAATATCTCAAATATCTAGATTTTTAACAGGTATAGAAATTCATCCAGGGGCAACTATTGGAAAAGGATTATTTATTGATCATGGAATGGGTGTAGTTATTGGAGAGACAGCTGAGATAGGTGACGATGTAACTCTTTATCATGGAGTAACATTAGGTGGAACTGGAAAAGATAAAGGTAAAAGGCATCCAACTGTTGGAAATAGAGTAATTATTGGTGCAGGTGCTAAGGTTTTAGGGCCTATAACATTAGGTGATGACTGTAAAGTAGGAGCTAATACAGTTGTTCTTAAAGATGTACCAAAAGGTGCTACAGCTGTAGGGTGTGCAGGTAAAAATTTAATTAGAAATGTATGTGATATAATAGACTTAGTAGATGAAGACGGAAATACGAAGACTATATACAATGATATGATTATATAGAGGTTTTAAGATGGGAATAAAAGAAGATATACTAGAATACTGCTCCTCACTTGGACTAGATACAGTTGGCTTTATAAAATGTAGAAAATTTGAAGAGCTTAAAGATTTCTATGAAGATAGAAAATTAAAGGGTTTAGAAAACGAATTTGAAGAAGAGAGTATAGAAAATAGGATAAATCCAAACATTTATATGAAAGAGGGGAAAACTATAATTTCTATAGCTTTCCCTTATCTTCATAATATAGATTATATAGAGAATGGTTTTTCTATGTATACTAGAGGATTAGATTATCATAAAGTAGTAAAAGAATATTTAGAAAAAATATCAAATTATATAAATTCTTTAGGGGGAAACGCAATAACTTTTGTTGATAGTAATACACTACCTGAAAGATATATAGCATATTTATCAGGAATAGGATTTATAGGTAAAAATAATATGATTATTACCAAAAAGTATGGATCATATGTATTTTTAGGTGAAATAATAACAGACTTAGAAATTCAATGTGAGGATATTAGAACATTTAGTGAAATTTCTAGTTTTAAAGAATGTGGGAACTGTGAAATATGCTATAGTGAATGTCCTACTAAAGCTATAAATAGAATAAGAAAAAATAGCAATATATGTGTATCATATTTAACACAAAAAAAAGATTTAGAAGATAAGTTTATAAAGCTTTTAGATGGTAGAGTATTTGGTTGTGATAGCTGCCAAAAAAAATGTCCATATAATTTAGAGGTAGAATATTCTACTATAAAGGATTTTTATCCTTTAAATTTTATGAATGAGGAAAATAGCGATTTTTTAATAAATATGGGAAATAAAGAATTTAAAGAAACTTTTCAAATAACTTCATGTGGATGGAGAGGTAAAAATGTTTTAAAAAGAAATGCTATAATAAGAAAGAAATATAATGGAGAAAATATAGATGGATTTAAAACCGACTCACCATATCTTAAGGATTATATACATAGACTTTTTTTTAGGAATAAAATATAATATTACATAGACTAAATTTATAAGAAGGTGGGGGATTATAGTGTTATCACCAACAATGGCCAAAATTATAAACATATTACCAGATTCTTTACTTATAAAAGTTATAAAAATGACTATAAATGGGTATCTTAAAAAATATGCTAATTTAGATGTAAAAGGAATGGAAAATATAGAGAAAGTAGAAGGCGCTAAAATATTTATTTGCAACCATTTAAGTAATGCAGATGGATTAGTTTTAGATAAAGTATTAAAGGAAAAATATGATCCAACCTTTGTAGCAGGAGTAAAACTTTCAAATGATCCAGTAACGAGACTAGGAACTGAAATAGTAAAACATATTAATATAAAACCTAATTCAGCAGATAAAGAAGCTTTAACTAAAATGGTTAAAGTAGTTAAAGAGGGTGGAAACTTATTACTATTTCCGGAAGGAACTAGAAGTAGAACTAGTCAAATGATAGAAGGAAAAAAAGGAGTTTTATTAATAGCTAGGTTAACTAAAGCAGAAATAGTTCCAATAGGAATGTGGGGAACAGAAGAATTATTACCGATAAGTGAATCGGGAGATATGGCATCAGAAAAATTTAAAGATGCAGATGTTCATGTTAGATTTGGTGAGCCAATAACTTTACCTAAGAAAATTGAAGGTGAATCAAAACATGAATTTGAAGAAAGAAGCATGAATTATGTAATGAAATCTATTGCTAATTTATTACCAGAAGAATACAGAGGAGTATATAAATAGGTGATTTTATGAAGCAAAGAACAAAAACTATATTACAAGTTTTAAAAGAAGAATATCCAGATGCACGTTGTGAGCTAAATCATGAGTCTCCATTTCAATTACTAGTTGCAACTATTTTGTCAGCACAAACTACTGATAAAAAAGTTAATGAAGTAACAGAAACATTATTTAGAGATTATAGAGATTTAGATGCTTTTTTGACATTAAGTATAGATGAGCTAGAAGCAAGAATAAAGCAAATAGGATTATATAGAAGTAAGGCTAAAAATATAGTAATGATGTGTAATCAGTTAAAAGAGAATTTTAATGGAGAAGTACCTAAAACTATGGAAGAGATAACTTCTTTAGCTGGAGCAGGAAGAAAAACAGCTAATGTAGTTCTTTCAAATGCCTTTGGGGTTCCATCTATAGCTGTAGATACTCATGTATTTAGAGTATCTAATAGATTAGGCTTAGCTGATTCTGATAATGTTTTAGAAGTTGAAAAGCAACTTCAAAAAGAGTTACCCAAAAAGGAATGGAGCGATACTCATCATCTTTTAATTTTTCATGGAAGAAGATGTTGTACTGCTAGAAATCCTAAATGTGATATGTGTAGATTAACTAAACAATGTAAATATTATAAACAAAATAAAAAGATTGCTACTAAAAAATAAGTAGCAATCTTTTTATTATTTAGAAGTAGTAACGGATGATGCCGATTTTTTATTATAGAAAAACATATATATAGAAGCTCCTATTATAAATATATATCCAATAATACTTAAGTAATCTGGAATTTGATTAAAGATTATAAAACCAATAATTGCCGAAAATATAATTTGTGAATAGTCATAAATAGAAACTTCCTTAGCAGGAGCGTTTTTATAAGCTTCAGTTAAAGCAAATTGAGATGAAGATGCACAAACACCTGCAAGTAAAAGATATATTAATTGTGTTAAAGAAGGTATTTTAAAATTTAATATAACTAATGGTAATGTTGTAATACATGAAAATGCAGAAAACATAAATACTATTGTAGCGCCTTTTTCTTTTCCACCTAAATATCTTACAAAAGTATAGGCTGCACCAGCAAATATAGCTGATGAAATACCAATTATAGCAGGCAACATTTCTACACTAAATGTAGGTTTTATAATAAATAAACTACCTGAAAAAGCTATAACTAGTGCGAAAATCTGTTTATTACTAATTTTTTCTTTAAGAAAAATAAAAGAGAAAATTATAACAAAAAAAGGCGATAATTTATTTAGCATATTGGCATCAGCTAAAATTAAATGATCTATTGCATAGAAGTTTGCAATAATTCCTAAAGTACCAAAAAGAGATCTAAAAATAAGAGCTCTTCTATTTTCAGATTTTCCTACAAAAGAAGCTTTACTTCTAATAATTATATAAGTTGCTACTATAAGGCTTATAAAATTTCTGAAGAAACTTTTTTCTATAGAAGGCAAATCACCTGCAAGTTTTACAAAAGTGCTCATAAGTGCAAAGCCTAGTGCAGATATAAGCATTAATACTATAGCTTTATTTTTATTTTTCATTGTTCCTCCTTAGTTTGATAAAAATTTTCAATTACTAATTCATAATATCATATTTATGTGTATAAAATAATATTTTGATACAAATAAAATTATTCTAGTTGTTACCTATAGAAACTTTTACTATATAATATATAATGATATAATTATAAAGACTTATATAACAAAGACTTTATTATATTAAGAGTTTTGTAATGTGGAGGAATTAAAATGAAAATTGGAGTAATAATGGGAGGAATATCTTCAGAAAGAGAAGTTTCATTAAATAGTGGAAACTCAATAGTTGAAAATATAGATAAAAATAAGTATGAAGTTGTTCCAATAATAATTGATAAAAAGGAAGATATTATAAATAAAGTTAAAGGAATAGATTTTGCTTTATTAGCGTTACATGGAAAATTTGGAGAAGATGGAACAGTTCAATCAGTTCTTCAAACATTAGACATTCCTTATTCAGGATGCGGACCATTAAGTAGTGCTTTATGTATGGATAAAGATCTTACAAAAAGAATATTAAAATCAAATAATATAAGAACAGCAAGATGGTTAAACGTAAGAAGTGTAGAAGAAATAGACTATGATAAAATAGAAGAAATGAAATATCCTGTTTTTATAAAACCTACTAATGGAGGGTCAAGTGTTGCTACATTTAAAATAACTAAAAAAGAAGATGTGGAAGAGGCTGTAAGAGAAGGCTTAAAGTGGGATAATGAGGTAATGATAGAAGAATTCATTAAAGGAGAAGAAATTACATGTCCTGTGTTTAAGGGAGAAATGTTTCCTGTTATAGCAATAAGACCAAAAACTGATTTTTTTGATTATACTCAAAAATATTCAGGGGATGGAGCAGAAGAAGTAATAATAGAATTAGAGGAAAAGCTTCATAAAGAAGTAGAGCAAATGGCTTTAGACACATATAAAGCATTAAAATGTTCAGTTTATTCAAGAATTGATATGATAGTTACAGAGGATAGGACTCCTTATATCTTAGAAGTAAATACTCTTCCAGGAATGACAAAAACAAGTTTATTTCCTAAGAGTGCAGAAGCAAAAGGAATAAACTTTACTAAATTTATAGATATGATTATTGAACATTCAATAAAAGAAAATAGATAATATTAAAGTATATAAAGTAGGGTAAATTAATAATATTTACCCTACTTTTTGTTAAGGTTTTTTTAAGAATTACATAGATATTTTATTAAGATTTAGAATATAGAATAAGGTTAAAGAGTTGATTAAAAATATGTTAAAATTAATCTAGATAAATCAATTTGGAGGTTAGATTAATGGATAAAGAGAAAATTTTAATAGTAGATGATGAAAAGGAAATAAGAGATTTAGTAGAGATATATTTAAAAGGTGAAGGATATAATACATTAAAAGCTGAAAATGGAGAAGAAGCATTAGATATTTTAAAAACAAATGAAGTAGATTTAATAATTTTAGATATAATGATGCCTAAATTAAATGGTATTGAAGCCTGTTTGAAAATAAGAGAAGAAAGAGAAATGCCAATAATAATGCTATCTGCTAAATCAGAGGATATGGATAAAATATTAGGGTTAAATACAGGAGCAGATGATTATTTAACTAAGCCATTTAATCCACTTGAGCTAGTAGCAAGGGTTAAATCACAACTTAGGAGATATAAGAGGTTTAATAATATTACAATAGCTGAAGAAAGTAAGATTACAAAGCATATAAACATATTAGAAATAGATGAAATAACTATAAATTTAGATACACACGAGGTTTTTAAAGAAGGAGTTGAAATAAAACTTACTCCAACAGAATTTGATATTTTAGTTTTACTTGGAACTAATAGGGGAAAAGTTTTTAGTATTGAAAATATATATAATAGTGTTTGGAAACAAGATTTTATGCAATCAGATAATACTGTAATGGTGCATATAAGAAAGGTCAGAGAAAAGATAGAACATGATCCAAGAAACCCGAGGTATATCAAAACAGTTTGGGGGGTAGGTTATAAAATTGATAGGTAGAAAAAAGAAAGAGAATATTGATAAAGAAAAGGTAGGATTATTTAAAAGAATAGAAAATTTTATAGTAAGGTTATTCTATAAAATATATAATTCAGCATTAGGAATTAAGCTTAGAAAATATTTGGAGTGGTTGATAAAAAGAATTGAAAGAAGTATTAGATTTGAATTAGTTGTTGTATTTGGTATATGCTTTTTATCTGCATTTATGTTTTATGGGTTTTCCAATAATATTTTGGCAAGGGAACAAACTAGCACAAGATTAGAATATGATTATGGACAAATTCAATCAGTTGCCAATGATATTGTTTCACAACTTAGTGGTAGATATGAAACATCAATAAATGGACTTCAAGATAAACAGGGAATAGAAGGAATACTTGAGAACTATAGAAACTCTAAGGCTAAAATTTATTTGACTGATTTAGATGGGAAAATATTATATAAGATAAATGGAGAGGTAGAAGAAAAGCTAGATATATATGCTGTTATGGATAAAAGCAATAATACAGTAGAAGATGGTGGAGAGAAGAGTATTATATATCCAGTGAGAATAGGTGAAGATAGAGCATATCTTATATATTCAAAAATTCCAAGACCATATATTAGTTATGATAATTATATAGTTGAAAACTCATTTTTAGCTTTGTTTTTATCGGTTTTAGTATTTATATCTATATTTATAATAGTAACAAATAGAAAAATGAAATATATAGATGAAATAGCTAAAGGAGTTAAAGTTATATCTTCCGGAAATCTTTCACATAGAATAGAAGAAAGGGGGAAGGATGAAATAAAAAATTTAGCAGAAGATATTAATACTATGGCTACAGAAATCCAGACAAGAATAGAAAATGAAAGAAGATCTGAAAAGACCAAGGCTGAACTTATAACCAATGTATCACATGATTTAAGAACTCCTTTAACATCAGTTATGGGTTACATAGGTTTGGTTAAGGATGGAAAATATGAAAATGATGAAGTTATGAAAGAATATTTAGATATTGCATTTAATAAATCAAATCAATTAAAAGAATTAATAGAAGATTTATTTGAATATACTAAACTTAACAATAGTGGAATACAACTTAATAAATCTAAAGTAAATATAATTGACTTTTTATCACAGTTAATAGAAGAGTATATTCCTATTTTTGAAGATAACAACTTAGAAATTAAGAAAAAGTTTGTTGATGAAAGTATTACAGTAGAAATTGATGCAGGAAAGATAGTGAGAGTATTTGAAAACTTATTTTCTAATACAATTAAATACTCATTTAAACCAGGAGAAGTAGTAGTATCAGTATATGAGAATAACGGATATGTGAATATTGTTATTAAAAATAAAGGAGAGAACATACCAAAAGAAAAAATAGAAAGATTATTTGATAGATTCTATAGAGTAGATGAATCAAGAAACTCAAATGTTAAAGGAACAGGATTAGGACTTGCAATTTCAAAAAATATAGTAGAGCTTCATGGAGGCTTAATATGGGCAGAGTCCATTGGGAATGATGTAAGCTTTTTTGTGAAATTAAAGTGTATCAAATAAATATATTAATAAATGTAACTTTTAATATAAGAAAATAATACTCTAATAAAGAGTATTATTTTTTTTATTTGGAGGAAAAATGCAAAATAAAAATCCTAATAGCCTTTTTGGAATAGACATAAACGAATTTACACAAGGAGCTGATTTTGCAACATTAGCTAGAACTATAGATTTTTTATATCTTAGATCGTCAGGCTCAGGATCAGGAAGGTTTAGAGTAGATAAAAAGTTCTTAGAGTTTGCAAGGTTATCAAGGGAATATGGAATTCCAGTTGGAGCATATCATTTTGGAGTACCATCTTATGATTTAACTACAGCAGATTCTCAATGTGATGATTTTATAGGTATACTTCAAGATGGATTTGGTAATAAGAATTATGGAGATTTATTTCCAGTATTAGATGTAGAAGCACCAACAGATAAAACAATTAGCACAAAAGCATTAATAGATTGGATAGACAGGTTTAGGAAGAGATTTGAAAAGAAAACAAGAAGAAGATTAATGTTATATACAGGTTTATTTTTTATAGACCTATATAATAATTTTACTTTGCCGGGAGGGGCTCAACCTTTGAAAAATATGCCATTATGGATAGCTATGTATACAAAGGTACCAAGTAATCCAGCTTATCCACCAGATGCAGGAGGATGGACCAAGTGGAGAATATGGCAATATAGTGAAGATCAAAAAGTTAATGGAGTACAAAACCCAGTAGATGCAAATTGGGGACCTGATAATATAGCATTATTAATGCAACCTATGAATGTTAGGAATTTTAAGGCTGTCAAGGTAGGAAATAATATAAAAATATCTTGGAGAAAAAATACTGATGTTGATTTATTAGGATATAATTTATTTGCAAATGGATATTGGATAGGTACAGTAGATAAAACAGATACAAACTTTGAAGTTAGTACAAGAAATCTACCATTTACACCAAAGGGACCTATAACAATTAGCATAGAGGCATTTGACTATGACGGAGAAACCTCACCACAGAGAAGTAAAGTAACTGTTTAAAACTAACGCAAAAATCCAGAATAATCTGGATTTTTTGCGTTGAATCTTTAGCAACAAAAAATTAATATTTTGTAACTTTAAATTTAAATGAAAACATAATAAAATAAAGTATAATATTTTATACATACTATTAATTAAATTACATAAATTAATAATTAATGTTAAATTTTTTATTTATATTTACAATTATTTTAATTATGATGGGAGGGGTAATAAATTGGTAGACGACAGAAATAAAACTGAGAAAAGGAATTATAAAAATTTTATATCAGAAAATAAAAAATCTATTTATATATCTTTAGCAATTATTATAACAATAATAACAGTGGGATTTATATACATATTTTCTGTTAAAAGCGAAGTAGAGTCATGGCAAAGTAAAATATATCCTAATGTTACTGTACATGGTGTAGATATTGGAGGTTTAACAAAAGAAGAAGCAAATTTAAAGTTAAAAGAAGAATTATCATCTCCAATAATGGATAAAATACTTAAAGTAGTAGTAGATGATAAAGAGATAGATTTAAAATATTCAGAGGTAAATCCAGTATATGATGTGGAATCCATAACAAATGAAGCTTTTTCTTTAGGAAAAGAAGGAAGTCTTTTCGAAAAGAAAAAATTAATAAGTAAAGGCATAAATAAAGAGCTAGATGCTAAAATAACTTATGATGAAAATGAATTAAAAAAATTCGAGGAAAAAGTTAAATCAGAAGTTAATGTTAATGCAAAAGACGCAACTATATCAATAAATGGTGGAAATATATCAGTAGATGCAGAGGTAGCTGGTAAAAAGATAAATGATGATGAGCTACATAAAAAATTAGTTGAAAGCATAAATGGAAATCCATCTGAAGAAATACAGTTAAAATTCACATTAGAAGAATCACAAGCAAAGGTTAAGGAATCAGATCTTAAAAAGATAACAGGAAAAATAAGTTTTTTTACAACATCTTATACAGATACAGGTGATGGAAGAGTTACAAATATGAATATAGCCTTAAAAGCTGTTAATGGAACAGTTTTAATGCCAGGTGAAGAATTTAGTTACAATAATTTAGTTGGAGATACAACTCCGGACAAGGGTTATCAAAAAGCTAACACATATATAGGAAATGAAATTGTTCCTGATTATGGTGGAGGTATATGTCAAGTTTCAACTACACTATATAGAGCAGTAATGGGAGCAAATTTAAGATCTACAGAAAGAGCTAATCATTCATTAACAGTTTCGTACTCAGAGCCAGGTTTAGATGCTACAGTAGCTTATGGGGTAGTTGATTATAAGTTTGTTAACACATACGACTTTCCAGTATATATAGAAGGATATATTAGTGATGGAACAATTGGATTTAATATTTATGGTAATAAAGAAGCTTTAGGTGGGAAAACTTATAAATTAGTAAATGAAGTAGTTGAAAAATATGAACCACAAGTTAAATATGAAGATAATCCATCACTAAAAGAAGGAGAACAAAGAGTTAAGGTTAATGGTATGCCAGGATATAAGGCAAACTCTTACCAAATTACTTATGAAAATGGTGTAGAGGTAAAAAAAGAAAAAATATCTACCGATGTTTATAAAACAACGGATACTATAATTGAAAGAGGAACTAAAAAGGAATAATAGAAAAAGCTATTATTTCACATAATAAATAGAGAGGTAGGGGAATTAGGTTAGTCTAATCCTCTATTTTATTATTAAAAAATGTAAAATAAATTTAACATTTTTCAATTTTTTCGACATTAATTTAAGTGGTATCATATAATAAAATATTACTTAAAGTTATAGAGGAGATTTTTTATGAAATATAAGATGATTTGCATAGATATGGATGGAACTTTACTAGGAAAAGGTAGAGAGATATCAGAAGAAAATAAAAAAATTATAAAAGAAGCTCATGATGAAGGAGCTGAGATTGTAGTAACTACAGGAAGAATATATAATAATGCAGCTTATTTCTCTAATATTTTAGGTGTTAAATCTCCAGTAATAGCAGCAAATGGAGCCATAATAAGAGAAAAGCATGATAGTAAAATAATATATAAAAATACCATTCCTATAGAGGTCTGTATAAGGCTGGTAAAATTACTTTATAAAAACAAGATGCATTTTCATTTTTATACTACAGATAGTATATATTGCAGTAATAATTTAATTAAATTAGGAACAGAAATTTTTATGACTAAGCAAATAGGTTACGATAGCCTTAAAATAAATTACCATGTAGAAAAGACTTTAAAAGGATGGGAAGAGTTATTTAATAGATTAGGAGATAATATAACTAAATGCATAGCATTTTCAACTAATAAGAAAAAAATAAAGAATTTTAAAGAAGAATTGAATAAGGTAGATGAAGTTGTATATTTTGGCTCAGGAAGTTTTAGCATAGAAATTAATCATAAAGGTGTTTCAAAAGGAAATGCAGTACAAGAGTTAGCAAAGTATTATGGATTTAATAAAGATGAAATTATGTGTATAGGGGATAACGAAAATGATTTATCGATGATACAATATGCAGGTCTTGGAATTGCAATGGGAAATGCAATAGATGCAGTTAAAAAAGCAGCGGATTATATAACAGATACAAATAAAAGGCATGGGGTAGGTAAAGCTATAAAAAAATTTGTTTTAAAGAAATAAAAAAAGTATGTAAATACTTATGTATAAGCATAATAACATTGAGGTGATTTTATGTTTATACCAGATAAAGTAGTTTTTGACGAAAAAGCTTTAAAATATCAACTAGGAATAGAATTACTTAATAGATTTAAAAAAGAAAATATAGAAGTACAAATAAATAAAAGTGGTAGAGTTATTGGAAGCAATAAAGAAACAGATAGAGAAAAATATTTTAATGGCAAAAGGACTTTAGTTGTAGGCGTAAAAGGAGATACAAAATTTCAAAGTTGCAAGCCATCAGCACATTATCAGTTACCATTAGTAAGTGGATGTATGGGGATGTGTGAATATTGCTATTTAAATACACAATTAGGGAAGAGACCTTATATAAAAGTTTATGTTGATATTGATGAAATATTAAATAAAGCTTTTAAGTATGCAGAAGAAAGATTACCGGAGGTAACAGTATTTGAGGGTTCTGCAACATCAGATCCTATACCAGTTGAAGATTATACACATGGATTAAAAAAAGCTATTGAGGCATTTGGAGCTAATGAAAATACTAGATTTAGATTTGTAAGTAAGTTTAAAGAGGTAGATGAGTTTTTAAAACTTAATCATAATGGACATACAACAATAAGGTTTAGCATAAATACAAATGAGATTATAAGAAAGTATGAACATGGAACAGATTCTATTGACGAAAGAATAGAAGCTGCTAAGAAAATAAAAAAAGCTGGATATAAGTTAGGATTTATAATAGCACCTGTTTTTATGTATGATGGATGGAAGGAAGAATATGGTGAGCTTTTAGAAAAAATAAAAAATGAATTTAGAGGGGAAAAAGTGGAATTTGAGGTTATATCTCATAGGTTTACAGAAAGAGCTAAAAATAATATATTATCAATATATCCAAATAGTACTCTACCAATGGATGTAAATGATAGAAAATTTAAGTTTGGTCAATTTGGGTATGGTAAGTATGTGTATAAAAATGAGGAACTTCAAGAGATGAAGGAATTCTTTAAAAAAAGTTTAGTTGGGGCTTTTGACGAGAAGAATATAAAGTATATAATATAAAAACATTTAGTAAATTGTTAGCATTTTCTTTGACTAATATATTTCTATATAGTATCATTTTCAATAGGAAAAGTTTAATAAGTAAGGTGTGGCCATCTTACTTTTTTAGTTGGAGGGTGAAAGACTTGAATTTAAATATAGTATTATATCAACCTGAAATTCCTCAAAATACAGGAAATATAGCAAGAACATGTGTTTTAACAAATTCAACATTACATTTAATAAAACCTATGAGTTTTAGTATAGATGATAAGCATGTAAAAAGAGCAGGACTTGATTATTGGAAAGATTTAAAATTAGAAATTCATGAAAGTTATGAAGATTTTATGAAAAAATACGGTAATGAAAGAATATTTCTAGCTACTACTCATGGAGGAGTACATTATGATGAAGCTTCATTCCAACAGGGTGATTTTATCATGTTTGGTAGAGAATCTTCAGGTGTTCCAGAAGATGTTCATAACAAACATAATGGAATAAGAGTACCTATGATTAAAAGTAGTACTAGAAGTTTAAACATATCAAATACAGTTGCAATTGTAGCATACGAAGCTTTAAGACAAATTGGTTTTCCAGAAATGAAATAGATAATTAGGGGGAGAGCTATATGCAAAAAATAAAAATTGTTACAGATAGTTGTTTAGATATTCCACAAGAAATGATAAAGAAAAATAATATAGAGGTTTTACCAGTACTAATTAACTTTGGAGAAGAAAGTTATATAGATATGGAAGAAATAAACCCAAAAGAGATGCAAGAAAGAATAGAAAAGGAAAATATTTTACCAACTACATCTCAGGTAACGCCAAGTAGATTTGAAGAGTGTTTTAGAAAAAATTTAGAAGAAGGATATAAGGTTATAGCAATTATAATGTCTTCTAATATGAGTGGAACATATCAATCAGCATGTTTAGCAAAAAATATGGTAGAGTCAGATGATATAGTCATTATTGATACACAAACTATTACTTCAGGTCAAGGATTATTAGTTTTAAAGGCATGTAAATTAAGAGACGAAGGATTATCATTAGAAGAAATAGAAAAGGAAATATTAAATACTATTCCTAAAGTTAAAAGTTCATTAGCATTTGAATCTTTAGAGAACCTTGTTAGAGGCGGAAGAATATCAAAAGCAGCAGGAGCTATAGGAACTGCTTTAGGACTTAGAATTATATTAGAAGTTAAAGATGGTATAATGTCTGTAAAGGATAAGGTTAGAGGAAGTAAAAAGGCTTTCAAGAAAATAATTTCAGATTATGAAGCTGCAAATGTAGATCCAAATGAGCCTGTAATGTTACTTCAGTGTGAAAATCCAGAGCTTTATGCTGTTTTAAAAGAGTACTTAACTTCAAATAATATTAAACATATTGATACAGAAGTAGGATGCGCAGTTGGAATACATTCAGGTCCAAAGGCAGGAGGATTATTTTTTATAACTAAATAGGAATTATAATATAAATATATGCGTTAAGTAGTAGGTAGTTATTACTTAACGTTTTTATTTTTCATAAAATTAATATATTAAATGAATAAAAGTTAAAATATAGAATAAAATGAAGGTTTTTCCTAGTGAAGGTTGAATATAAGATATTATATATAGCTATAGGAAGGAGTTGGTATTAATAAGGTAATTAAATTCAAAAGTTCATATAGCAAATAAAAAGATAGAAGCGGGGGATAAAAATTGATAAAAAGAAATAAAAAAATGATTTCGTTAATTATGGCCACGACACTTTTTATTGTAGCAACAGAAGGAGCATTATGGGGAACTGGAAAGTATGTAGGAGCATTAACATCCTGGGGATCAGAGTGGAATAATAATCCAGATGTTTTTCAGGTAAATAGAGAAGAGGCACATTCAACTTTTGTATCATACAAAGATAGTTCTACAGCATTAAAATATGAACAAATGCCTATTAGCCAAAGAGGAATAAGAGTAAATTCAGATTACCATATGTTACTAAATGGTCAATGGGATTTTAATATAGTTGATAAACCAGATTTACGACCTACTGAACTGACAGAAAACGGTTTCGACACAGAGGAATGGACTAATATAAGAGTTCCAAGTAATTGGCAAACGGAAGGATTTGATTACCCAATATATACAAATACAACAATGCCATGGACTGGAAGAGAAAATCCGCCGCAAGGAGGAGCACCAGTTCAATATAATCCAGTAGGAACATATCAAAGAAAGTTTGATTTGCCAGAAGGATGGAATACTGAAAGAAGAGTATATGTATCTTTCCAAGGTGTAGAATCTGCATTTTATCTTTGGATAAATGGAGAGAGAGTTGGGTATTCAGAAGATAGCTATACAGCTAAAGATTTTGATATAACAAATTATTTAAAAGACGGGGAAAATACTATTTCAGTACAAGTATTTAGATGGTCAGATGCAAGTTGGGTAGAAGATCAAGATTTTATAAGATTAAGCGGTATTTTTAGAGATGTTGCCATTTATTCTACTCCAGAAGTTCGTATAAGAGATTTTGGAGTAGTTTCAAATTTAGATGAAAAGTATGAAAATGCAACTTTAGATATAGAAGTAGATTTATCAAATTACTTAAAAAATAATGATGAATATACAGTAGAAGCAATGCTTTATGATGGAGAATATAATAAAGTATTTGAAGAACCAGTTATATCAACTACTGATTTTTCAAGTTCAAGTAAATTAAATAAAGATGCAAAACGAAAAGTTTTAAATATGAGTAAAGAAATACAAAATCCAAGAAAGTGGTCTGCAGAAGATCCATATATTTATACATTAATTTTAACTTTAAAAGATAAATCAGGAAATGAAATGGAAGCAGTAAGCACTAAAGTTGGATTTAAGAAAATGGAAATTAAAGATAGACAAATACTTATAAATGGACAACCTATATATTTTAAAGGTGCTAATAGACATGAAACAGACCCAACTGATGGTAGAGCTGTATCTGTGGAAAGTATGATTGAAGATATAAAAATAATGAAATCACATAATATAAACTCTGTTAGAACATCACATTACCCAAATAACCCGGCTTGGCTTGAATTATGTGATGAATATGGCTTATATGTTGTAGATGAAGCTAATATTGAATCACATGCAGCTAGATTAGCAGGAGATCATATACCAGGTAACAAACCACAGTGGTATGAAATGTGTTTAGATAGAATAAAGAGCATGGTTAAGAGGGACAAAAATCATGCATCGGTAGTTATGTGGTCTTTAGGAAACGAAGCAGGTGCAGGTTCTGGATTTATAAGGTTAGCAGATTGGATTAGAGAAAATGAACCAACAAGACCAATTCATTACGAAGGTGATTATAATTCAGAAACTAGAGCATCAGATGTATATAGTATGATGTATTCAAGTCCAAGTACATTAGCTTCATATAATACTAGAAGTAAACCAGTTATATTATGTGAGTATGCACATGCTATGGGTAATAGCATTGGAGATTTAAATAGTTATATGGAAACTTTTGAAAAATACGATAATCTTCAAGGTGGATTTATATGGGATTTTGTAGATCAAGGTTTATATAAAAATATAGAAGAGAAGTTTACTATTGTTGATTCAAGTAAAAATAACTTTAATGCAGAAGTTAAAGAGGGTGGAAAAGTAGAAGGAAAACAAGGAAATGCCTTAAGAGGGTATGCAGTTTTACCTAATGATGAAAGGTTAAATGTAACAGGGAAGGGATTAACTGTTGAAGCTACAGTTAAACCTGAAGAATTATCTACTGGACATAATGTATTTGTATCAAAAGGAGATAACCAATTTGCATTAAAAGAAAGTGCAAATTATGAAGGTTCAGGAAAAAGAGGATTAGAATTCTTTATATACGATTCTAGTATTCCAGGAAGTTACACTCAATGGGTATCTGCAAGTACAACAGATCTTCCAGATAATTGGGAAGGCAATTGGCATGATATAGCTGGAACCTTTGATGGGGAAAATGTAAGACTATATATAGATGGTGAAGAGGTTGCTGTTAATGCTAAAACTGCAAGTATAAGTTCATCTAACTATGCAGTGGCAATTGGTGGAGATACTCAAGAAAATAGAAGAAGTAATTCAGCCATAGATAATGTAAGAATATATAATAAAGCTTTATCAAAAGAGGAATTAAATGATAAAGGAAGGCAACCAGATGATAATACAGTTCTTTGGATGGATTTTGAAAATTGGAAATCAACTAAGCCAGAAGGTGTAGATAGATTTATTGCATATGGTGGAGACTGGGGAGATAATCCTAATGATAATAATTTCTGTGCTAATGGATTAGTTAATGCAGATAGAACAATAAAACCACAACTTATAGATGTGAAGTATCATTATCAAGATATTGAAATAAGAGATTTAGACATTAAAAATGGAAAAATAACTATTGAAAATGAAAGTTTATTCACTAATATAAATAAATATAATGGAGCATGGGAGCTAGTTAAAGATGGGAAAGTTATTCAAAATGGTGAATTAAATGTGGATATAGAACCTTTAGCTACTAAAGAAATTATAGTTCCATTTACAATGCCTGAAGAGATAGATAGAGGATCAGAATATTTTATTAATATAAAGTTCACAGAAAAAGAAGCTACAAAGTGGTCCGAAGTAGGTCATGAAGTAGCTAAGCAACAAATTAAAGTTAATTTAACTGAAGAATCTAAAGATGTATTAGATACTTCTAATATGGATAATTTACAAGTAGAAGAAACTGATTCTAATCTTAAAGTTAATGGAACTGGATTTGAGCTTAATTTTGATAAAAACACTGGAAATATAAGTTCATTTAAAAATAACGGTAAAGAACTTTTAAGTAGTCCTATTGAACCAGATTTTTGGAGAGCCCCTAATGATAACGATAGAGAAAATGGAATGCCAAATAGAACAGCTACTTGGGAAAAAGCTGGTAAAAATAGAAGTGTAAGTAATGTGGCTATAGAAAAGGGAGAAAAAGTTATAAAAATAGAAATAGAATCAACTTTACCAACAACAACAGAGTCAGAATATAAGAATATAATTAAAATCTATGGAAGTGGAGATGTAGTTATAACTTCAGAGTTAAAACCAGGATCTACATCATTACCAGAAATTCCGGCAATAGGAATGGAATTTAATATGCCTTCGGAGTTTGAAAATTTAAAATGGTTTGGCAGAGGACCATATGAAAATTATTGGGATAGAAACATGAGCACTGACGTTGGCATATATGAAAGTACAGTTGATGATCAATATTTTGATTATATAGAACCACAACAAATGGGAAACAAAACAGATGTAAGATGGTTAACTTTAACTAATAATGAAGGTGTAGGGTTAATGGTATCAGGTGATGATTTAGTTGAAACATCAGCTCTTCATTATACAGAAGAGGAGCTTGGAACTAAAGCACATCCGTATGAGTTAGTTAGACAGGATGAAGTAAATGTTAATATAAATTATAAACAAATGGGACTTGGTGGAGATGATAGTTGGGGAGCAAGACCACATGAAGAATTCCAATTAAAACCAAATAAAGACTACACATATAGAATGAGAATGAGGCCTATAGATATAAAGAGTCAAAATCCAATGGAAATAAATAAATTAGCATTACCATTTGAATTAAAAGAAAATCAAGAAATTTCAATAGATGGTATTAAGGGACATAAGCCAATTTTACCAAATAAAATTGAAGTAGAAACAACAGATGGAATACTTAAAGAGGTTTCTTTTAAATGGAATGAAATTAATGAGTCAGATTATAATACAGTTGGAACATTTACTGTTGAAGGAACTATTACTGGAACTACAAATACAGTAACAGCAACAATAACAATTAAAGAATTGGAAGAAGTTTCACCTAATATAAGTGCTAAGTTAGGAGAAAGAGTATTCTTACCAAAGGAAATAGATGTTAAATACAGCGATGGAAATAAAGTCACTGTACCGGTGGTTTGGAATGAAGTAGAGGATTCTATATTCCAAATAGCAGGAATTCATAAGGTACCTGGTAAATTCACATTATTTGGTATAGATTTTGACGTAACAGCTAAGTTAAATGTGGCAGATGGAGATTATGCAAGTGATATAGATTGGAAGAGTGCTACAGTTGGTTGGTCAACTATAAAGAAGGATAAATCAATAGATGGTAATCCACTAAGATTAATATTAGGAAATAAAGTTGAAACATTTAAAAAAGGATTAGGAACTCACACTGATTCTACAATAATTTATGATGTTACGGGAAAAGATTATAAATATTTCCAAACTTATATGGGTAACGATCAGGAAATGTCAGGGGCAAATAGTGATGGTATTAATTTCTTAGTTTATGTAGATGAAGAACTTGTTTATGAAAGTGGTAAAATGATGCCAGATACTCCAGCTAAATTTATAAATATTGATATTGAAGGAAAGAGAGAAGTTAAGTTAGTTGCCGATAAAATTGGTCATAATGGAAGTGATCATTCTGATTGGGCAGATGCAATGTTTATTAAAAAGGCTGAAGAAATAGTTGATGAAAATATAGGTGACTTTAATGAAAATGGTGTATTAGATATTGGAGATGTAGCATTAATATCTAAAAACTATGGAAAAAAAGCTACTGATAATGATTGGAACAATGTAAAGAAATTTGATATAAACAAAGATGGAATAATAAATGAAACAGATGTAAATATTTTGACAGATAAAATGCTAAATAATTAAAGAAAAAATAGCTAGGAGTTAAAGCCTAGCTATTTTTATTTGGGAAACAATATAAATTCTATAGTATTTAAAACTTAAGTATTTTCTTACAATATAAGAGATTGATAAAATTTAAACAATATTTACTTGATATATTAATTGTTTACAGTTTATACTTGTATTGGGGTACATAATATATTTATTTAAATATTGTGTTATTTTTTGAATGAGGGTGTTTTGTATGAAGCTAGACTTTAATTTGAACCTATCTCAAGAGCAAAAACTTATAATGACTCAGCAAATGCAATTATCTATTAAGTTGTTGCAAATGCCAGCATATGATTTAAGAGAGTATATAGACAAAGAGTTTTCAGAAAATCCTATGTTAGAAGGTAATTTTGATATGGTCCAAGAAGAAATTACATGTCAAGATAAAATTAATTATAAGGAGATGATTAAATATTTAGAGTTTGATAATTATGGTTCACAAAATTATTCAGACTATGGTGATAATGAGGTGTCTCCATTTAATTTTATATCTGAGAAACATTCATTAAAGGAATATTTATATGAACAATTATGTGAATTAAATGAAAATGAATTAGTAAAGAATATAGCAAAATATATAATTGAAAATTTAGATGATAGAGGATATTTAACTATGTCTTTATCAGATATGAGTAAAGAAATACATATTGAAATAGAGATTTTAGAGCAAGCATTAGAAATAATTCAAGAGTTTGAACCAAATGGTATAGGAGCAAGAGATTTAAAAGAATGTTTAAAAATTCAGCTTATAAATCAAGGGTTATTAGATGAAGAAATAAAACTTATAATAGATGAGTACTTAGATTTAATAGCAGACAACAAATTTACTTTAATAGCTAAAAAGTTAAAAATATCTCCTAAGAAAGCACAAGATTATGGAGATATTATAAAATCTTTAGAACCTAAACCATCAAGAGGTTTTTTTACTGGAGATGAAGTGAATTTTATAATTCCAGATGCATGTATTAGAAAAATAGATAGAGAGTATTTTGTAATTACGAATGATAATATATTGCCAAAACTTTCTATAAGTAATGTTTATAAGAAAACATTACTTAATGGCGGAGATAAAAAAACAGAAGAGTATATAAAAGAAAAATTAAATAGTGCAATGTTTTTAATAAAAAGTATAGAACAAAGAAGATCAACTCTAGTTAAAGTATTAGAAGCCATAGTTAGAAGACAAAGGGAATATTTTGATAAAGGTGAAAAATATTTAAAGCCCATGACTCTAAAAGAAATAGCAGATGAGCTAGGAATACATGAATCAACAGTAAGTAGAGCAATAAAAGATAAGTATGTATTAACAAGTATAGGAACAATTAAAGTTAAAAATATGTTTAAATCAGGAATTACATCTAATAAAAATGGAGAAGATACAACTGTAATAAATATAAAAAATCAAATAGAAATTTTAGTAAGTAATGAAAATAAGAAAAAACCTTTATCAGATCAAATTATTTGTGATGAACTAAATAAAAAAGGTTTGAATATATCTAGAAGAACTGTGGCAAAATACAGAGAGGAATTAGGAATTAAATCTTCTAGTAAAAGAAAAAGAATAGAATAAACATAAAATTATAGCAGTTTAAAAGGGAATTTTATAAAATAAACTAATAACTTATAAAAAAATTATTAAAAAACATGAAAGTTTTAGAAAAATTTTATAAACCCCTTTTAAAATATAAAGAAGTGTTTTATAATAATAAATGTGGGACACATAAAAAATGTGTGGGACATTTTGAGACCAAAGGAGGGTTGGAAGTGCAGGAAATATTATCTTTGCAAAAAAAAATAGTTCCTGAACTTGTGGAAGTCCTCGAGAAAAGATACAATGTATTAAGAACTATATATTATAATCAGCCTATAGGAAGAAGGGTTTTAGCAAATCAACTTGATTTAGGAGAGAGAATTGTAAGAACTGAAATAAGTTTTTTAAAGTCTCAAAATCTTATAGAGATTAACACTCCAGGTATGACTGTAACTAAAGAGGGACAAGAAGTAGTTGATAAGTTAAAGGATTTTATGCATGAGATAAAAGGTTTATCTGATATCGAAGGAAATGTAAAATCATTCCTAGGTTTAAGAGAAGTAATAATTGTTCCAGGAGATGTAGAAGCAAATCCTATGGTATTTAAAGAGCTTGGAAAAGCAGCAGCCAATTATTTAAAGTCAATTATAAAAGATGATAATATAATTGCAATAACTGGCGGGAATACTATAAGAGAATTTGTAGATGCTTTTCCTAAGGTTAATAATGTAAACAACATTCTTGTTGTTCCAGCAAGAGGTGGAATGGGAAGAAAAGTTGAAATACAGGCAAGTACTTTAGCAGCATCTTTAGCTAAAAAGTTAAATGGAAATTACAAAATGCTCCATATTCCAGAAAATTTAAGTTTAGAACTTTTAGATACTTTACTTAAAGAAAAGGAAATAAAAGAGGTTATAGACCAAATACATAAAGCTGATATATTGATTTATGGTATTGGTAATGCACTTGTTATGGCAGAGAAGAGAGGGGTTTCATTAAAGGAATTTAATAAACTTAAGGAACTTGATGCTGTAGGAGAAGCGTTTGGATGCTATTTCAATGAAAAAAGTGAAGTAGTTTCAGAAAATACCACTATTGGTATAAAGATAAATGATGCTAAAAAAATTAACACACATATTGCAGTAGCGGCTGGAAAAAATAAAGTAGAGTCAATTTTGGCAACTATGATGAATAACAGCAATGCCGTATTAGTAACAGATGAAGCTGCAGGAAGAAAAATAGTAGATTTCATAAAGGAAAGCCATAATAAATAAGTTTAAAATTTTTAATTTTAATATATAACTATTTTTAGGAGGTAATTGCAAATGGTAAATGTAGCAATTAATGGTTTTGGAAGAATAGGAAGATTAGCTTTAAGATTAATGATTGAAAACCCAGAATTCAACGTGGTAGCAATCAATGACTTAACAGATGCTAAGACTTTAGCTCACTTATTCAAATATGATTCAGCTCAAGGAAGATTTAACGGAGAAATCCAAGTTAAAGAAGGAGCTTTCGTAGTTAACGGAAAAGAAATAAAAGTAACTGCTGAAAGAAATCCAGCTGACCTACCTTGGAAAGAATTAAACGTAGATGTAGTATTAGAATGTACTGGATTCTTTACATCACAAGAAAAGGCTGGCTTACACTTAGAAGCTGGTGCTAAGAAAGTTGTTATCTCAGCTCCTGCAAGTGGAGATATTAAGACAGTTGTTTACAATGTAAACCAAGAAATTTTAGATGGATCAGAAACAGTTATTTCAGGTGCTTCATGTACTACAAACTGTTTAGCTCCAATGGCTAAAGTATTAAATGATAAGTTCGGAATCGAAAAAGGATTCATGACTACAATCCACGCTTACACTAATGACCAAAATACTTTAGATGGTCCTCACGCTAAGGGTGACTTAAGAAGAGCTAGAGCTGCTGCTGCAAGCATCGTTCCAAACTCAACTGGAGCTGCTAAAGCAATCGGATTAGTTATTCCAGAATTAAAAGGAAAGTTAGATGGAGGAGCTCAAAGAGTTCCAGTTATCACTGGTTCATTAACTGAATTAGTATGTAACTTAGAAAAGAAAGTTACTGCTGAAGAAATTAACGAAGCAATGAAAGCTGCTGCAAATGAATCATTTGGATATACTGAAGAACCATTAGTATCATCAGATATAATCGGAATCAGCTTTGGTTCATTATTCGATGCTACTCAAACTAAGGTTATGGAAGTTAACGGACAACAATTAGTTAAAGTTGCTTCATGGTACGACAATGAAATGTCATACACTAACCAATTAATCAGAACTTTAAAATATTTCGTTACTAGATAATTAAATATAAAAGTTTAGAATTTAATTTAAAAATCAAATTTTATATTTAGATTTTTAATGAGGACATAGTGATTGGTCTGGTTTTATAGTAAAAGCTATGAGGCCAGACCAATTTTAACATATGGCCAAATTAAACATAAATAAAGTAATTAAACTTGTTCTATTATTTAGAATAAGATTTCATTATATAAAAATTTTTTAAGAGGTGAATAAGATGAACTTCAACAAGAAGACTATCGAAGATATCGATGTTAAAGGAAAAAGAGTATTAGTAAGATGTGACTTTAACGTACCACTAAAAGATGGTGTTATAACTGATGAAAACAGATTAAATGGTGCATTACCAACAATACAATATCTAATAAAGAACGGAGCTAAAGTTATCCTTTGCTCACACTTAGGAAAAGATGCTTCAAAATCATTAGCACCAGTTGCTAAGAGATTAAGCGAAATGTTAAACCAAGAAGTAGTTTTTGCAAGAGATGAAGAAGTAGTTGGAGAAAACGCTAAGAAAGCTGTTGCTGAAATGAAAGATGGAGATGTTGTATTATTAGAAAATACAAGATGCAGAAAAGAAGAAACTAAGAATGTAGATGAATTCTCAAAAGAATTAGCTTCATTAGCAGAAATATTCGTTAATGATGCATTTGGAACTGCTCACAGAGCTCACTGCTCAACAGTTGGAGTTACTAATTACTTAGATACAGCTGTTTGTGGATACTTAATTCAAAAAGAATTAAAGTTCTTAGGAGATGCTGTAAACAACCCAGAAAGACCTTTCGTTGCTATTTTAGGTGGAGCTAAAGTTTCAGATAAAATCAACGTTATAAACAACTTATTAGAAAAAGTTGATACATTAATAATCGGTGGTGGAATGGCTTATACATTCTTAAAAGCTCAAGGATATGAAATCGGAACTTCATTAGTTGAAGCTGATAGAGTTGACTATGCTAAAGAAATGATAGAAAAAGCTGCTGCTAAGGGTGTTAAGTTCTTATTACCAGTAGATCACAGAGTTGCTGCTGAATTTAAGGATGTAGAAGCTGTAGTTACAGAAGATCAAAATATTCCAGCTGGACACATGGGATTAGATATTGGACCTAAGACAGAAGCTTTATATGCTGATGCTATAAAAGATGCTAAGACAGTTATTTGGAATGGACCAATGGGAGTATTCGAATTCGAAAACTTCAATAAAGGAACAATTGCAGTTGCTAAGGCTATGGCTGATGCAGATGCTACAACAGTTATCGGTGGAGGAGACTCAGCTGCTGCTGTTAACATTTTAGGATTTGGAGATAAGATGACTCACATCTCAACTGGTGGTGGAGCATCATTAGAATTCTTAGAAGGTAAAGTATTACCAGGAATTGAAGCTTTAAATAACTAAGATTAAAAATATAAAAGTGGCGTAAGCCACTTTTATTGATAAATTTATAGATTATAAATTATTAATTATGAGGTGAAGAAAATGAGAAGACCAATAATTGCAGGAAATTGGAAAATGCATTATACTCCAGAAGAAGCTGTTAAAGTAATTACAGAATTAAAGCCATTAGTAAAGGATGCTAACTGCGATGTAGTTATATGTCCAACTTTTGTTTGTTTAGACGCTGCTTTAAAAGCTGCTGCTGGTTCAAACATAAAGATAGGTGCTCAAAATATGCACTTTGAAGAAAAAGGAGCATTTACAGGGGAAGTAGCTCCAGGAATGCTTGAAGCTATGGGAGTTGACTATGTAGTTTTAGGACATAGTGAAAGAAGAGAATATTTCAATGAAACAGATGAAGCTTTAAACAAAAAGGTTAAAGTTGCGTTTGCTCATAACTTAACTCCAATTCTTTGCTGTGGTGAAACACTAGAACAAAGAGAAAATGGAACAACTAACGCTGTTGTTGGAGCTCAAATAAAAGCTGATTTAGAAGGCTTATCAAAAGAATTAGCAGAAAAAGTTGTTGTAGCTTATGAACCAATTTGGGCTATTGGAACTGGAAAGACTGCTACTAATGAACAAGCTAATGAAACTATAGCAGCAATAAGAGGAATACTTGCAGAAATGTTCGGTAAAGAAGTTGCTGATAAGATAAGAATCCAATACGGTGGATCAGTTAAGCCAAACACTATTAAAGATCAAATGGCTATGTCAGACATAGATGGAGCTTTAGTTGGTGGAGCTAGCTTAGTAGCATCAGATTTCTCACAAATAGTTAATTTCTAATATTTTTAATTAGAAGACTATATAATTAGAAATTTAAAGAAACTCAGCTTTGCTGAGTTTCTTTTTTAATGTACAGGAAAGTATAAAAATTTTGAAGGCTGAAAGTTAGATATTATCTAGCTTTTAGCCTTCAAATATGTTAGATTAATTAATTATAAATTAGAGGTTTAACAGATGAAAAAAGGTAAGATAAAAAGAATATTAGAAGACCATTGGAAAGAGTTTGAAAAGTTATATAAAAATAAGATTAGACCTAATGTTAAAAAGGAAGTAGAAAAAGTTTTAAAGTGTAAAGATACAAAGTATGGATTTATTGAATTGAAGTGTAATAATTGTAATACTACAAAGAGAATCGGATTTACATGTAAAAGTAGATTTTGTACTTCATGTGGAAAGATTTATACGGATAATTGGATTGATAATATGTTGGGAAATTTAATAAATGTTAGGCATAGACATATAGTTTTTACTATACCAAAAGAATTAAGAGAATTCTTTGGACTGGATAGACAAAGACTTAAGATATTGCCGAAGTGCGCAGCGAGAGCTGTTACGAGTTGGATGCATAGTTTAAATAGAAAGGAGGAATTCACACCAGGTATAGTAACTGTAATACATACATTTGGAAGAGATTTAAAGTGGAATCCTCATGTACATATGATGGTTACAGAAGGAGGGAGAGGAAATATAACAGAATGGAGGCATATAAGGCACATATCTTATGAATCATTAAGAAAAAGATGGCAAAAGGTTTTGTTAGATGAAATAACTTATATAAATGGAAATACAAAAGAAATTAAATTACTAAAAAATAAACTATATAAAGAGAAAGATAAAGGTTTTTATGTTCATGCTAAAACTGAGATAAAATCAGCGAAGACAGCAGCAAAATATGTAGGGAGATATGTGGGACGTCCTGCGATAGCGGAATCAAGGATTCTTAAATATGATGGTGAAAATGTGACTTATAAATATACTAGACATGAAGATAATAAGGTCATAGTTGAAACTGTACATGTATATGAGTTCATAAAAAGAATAATAAGACATATTCCAGAGAAAAATTTTAAAATGATAAGATACTTTGGAATTTATTCTAGAAGAAGCAAAGGAAAATTTAATTTTATAAAAATGATAGATGAAAAGATATTAAGTATAAGAAGATCTATAGCAACTTGGGAGAATAGAATACTGGCAATAAGTGGTGTAAATCCGTGTAAATGTCCTAACTGTGGTAATAAAATGAGATTTCATGATATTGTATATCCTAAATATGGGTCCATGAGGGAACGGCTGAGAATTAAGATTATAGAAGAGAATGAAGAAAAATTAGAAAAGGCTATAGAAAATTATGCTATTACTAAACGTATATTAAGTGGTAAAATAATTCCGAAAACAACTTAGTTGGAGGAAGTAAGATGAAAACAGAGGAAATATTATATATTTGTACTATTTGCGGAGCTAAAGAAAATATTCCTAAAGAAGTAGTTGAATATTTTGATGAAATGGATCAAAGCAATGTTGATGAACCACCATGCTTTTCATGTGAAAAGTGCGGAGGAGTAATGAGGCCTAAAGAGTATACTGGAGTATATGGAATAAAGTATTAATTAATAGGAAAAATATAGCATAGAACAGATATCGGTTCTATGCTTCTTAAGGTACTTAAAATTAAATTCCCGAAGGGAGCGTGGCGAAAGCCACTTTTTTATACATTTTACGACTAAATGCGAATTATTTGAAAATTAATTAAAATAATTTTTTGCAATGGTTTACTGAAGTATGTATTTAGTTGTTAGTAAGAGATAATTATAGTATAATAAAGTAGAATTTAAAGAAAGATAATATTGTATATTGTCAAATATAGATTTTTTATAATTTGGAGGGACTTATGGCGAAGAAACCTGTAATGTTAATGATATTAGATGGATTTGGAATTGCTCCAAAATCAGATGGAAATGCTGTTGAAGCTGCAAAGAAACCAAACTTTGATGCATTAGTAGAAAAATATCCTCACACTGAATTACAAGCAAGTGGATTAGAAGTTGGATTACCTGAAGGTCAAATGGGTAACTCAGAAGTTGGTCACTTAAATATTGGTGCAGGAAGAATAATATATCAAGAATTAACAAGAATCACTAAGGAAATAAAAGAAGGTGGATTCTTTAAAAATGAATCATTAAACTTAGCAATAGAAAATGCTAAAAAGAATAATTCAGCTCTTCACTTAATGGGCCTTTTATCAGATGGTGGAGTTCATTCACACATAGATCACTTAAAAGGATTATTACAATTAGCTAAAAAGGCTGAATTACAAAATGTATATGTACACTGCTTTATGGATGGTAGAGATGTTGCTCCATCATCAGGTAAAGATTTCATAGTTGAGCTTGAAAACTACATGAAAGAAATCGGAGTAGGTAAAATTGCTACAGTATCAGGAAGATACTATGCAATGGATAGAGATAATAGATGGGAAAGAGTTGAGTTAGCTTACAATGCAATGGTATTAGGAAAAGGTGAAACTGCAACATCAGCAGTAGAAGCTATAGAAAGATCATACCATGATAACAAAACTGACGAATTCGTATTACCAACAGTAGTTATGGAAGATGAAAAGCCAGTAACAACTATAAAGAATGGAGATTCAGTAATATTCTTCAACTTTAGACCTGATAGAGCTAGAGAAATAACTAGAGCTATAAACGATAAGCAATTTGATGGATTTAACAGAGAAACATTAAATTTAACTTTCGTTACAATGACTCAATATGATAAGACTTTAGAAGGTGTTTCAGTAGCTTATAGACCTGAAAGCTACTCAAATACTTTAGGTGAATATGTAGCTAGCAAGGGATTAAACCAATTAAGAATAGCTGAAACAGAAAAATATGCACACGTTACATTCTTCTTCAACGGAGGAGTTGAAAAAGAAAATGAAGGTGAAGATAGAGCTCTTATAGCATCACCAAAGGTTGCAACTTATGATTTAAAACCAGAAATGAGTGCTTATGAAGTAACAGATGAACTAATTAAGAGATTAGATTCAGATAAATATGATATGATTATATTAAACTATGCAAACCCAGATATGGTTGGTCATACAGGAGTAATAAGTGCTGCTGTAAAGGCTGTTGAAACTGTAGATGAATGCTTAGGAAAAGTAGTAAACAAAGTTTTAGAAAAAGATGGATCAGTATTTATAACAGCTGATCATGGTAATGCTGAAACTATGATAGATTTCTCAACAGGAAATCCATTTACTGCTCATACAACAGATCCAGTTCCATTTGTTTGGGTATCAAACCATACAGAAGGAAAAGGTCTTAAAGAAGGAAAGCTTGCAGATATAGCTCCAACAATGTTAACAGAAATGGGATTAGAAGTTCCAGCTGAAATGACAGGAGAATCTTTAATAGTAAATAAGTAATAAAAAAAGACGTCTGTTGTAGACGTCTTTTTTTTATTTGTGAAACAATTATTAATTTTATATTTTGATAATCAAATGATTTGACTAGGAAAATAAATCTGTGTATAATGAAATAAATAAATTTAAATAAACTAGGAGAGAAAAAATGGGGATTAAAATTATAACAGATTCTGCATGTGATTTGCCGGTAAAATATATAAAAGAAAATAATATAGAAATAGTATCATTAACAGTTAATATAAACGGAGAATTTATACCAGATGATTTAGGGCAAACTTTAAAATATGATGAATTTTATAAAATGATTAGAGAGGGAGGGATGCCTTCTACTGCTCAAGTAAATGTTGGAACTTTTGAAGAAGTATTTAAGAAATACGCAAATAAGGGAGATTCTATCATTTATATAGGATTATCATCAGCATTAAGTGGAACTTTTAATAGTGCTAACATAGCTATGCAGAGTATATTAGATGAATATCCTAATGCAGATATTTCAATAATAGATTCTTTAAGTGTATCATTAGGTGAAGGGGCTATAGTATATTATATTTGCGAAATGCTTAAAAAAGGAGAATCTAAAGAAAGTGTTGTTAAATGGGCTGAAGATAATAAGAGAAAAGTAATTCATGCCATAACAGTAGATGATTTAAACCATTTAAAAAGAGGTGGACGTATTTCAGGAGCTACAGCTGCAGTTGGAAGTTTACTTGGAATAAAACCTACTTTAATATTAGATAATGAAGGAAAGGTTATTCCAGGAGCTAAAATTAAAGGAAGAAAAAAAGCCATGAGATACTTAGTTCAAGAATTGAAAGATAAGGCAGTTAACATAGAGGAACAAGTTGTCTTTATATGTCATGCAGATTGTTTAAAAGATGCAGAGGAACTTAAAGAAATGATATTATCTGAAATTAATGTTAAAGATATTATGCTAAACTCTATAGGTGCAGTTGTAGGAACTCATGGAGGACCAGGAACTTTAGCAACAATTTTTATAGGAAAGAATAGATAATAGTAATATATGTAGAGAATACTTGATTATTAGATCTCATCAAGTATTCTTTTTTACAATAATTTACTAGATTTATATTGTTTATTTTATTAAGTTAAATTAAACTAAATTATTCAAACAATTTATAAAATAAAATTTATTCTATAAAAAAGTCAAAAAATTTGTTACAAAATTGTTGACATCCTTTACATGAGTATGTATAATAAAATCATAGCAAAGGTAAACCAGTTTACTAATTAAGTTTACTAAAATGATTTACTAAACAAAATAATGAATGTAAAATGTAGGAGGTAGTTATGAATAACAGATATGCTAATCATCCAGAGGATTCAAAAAAATACACTACAAGCGAGCTAAGAGACCATTACTTAATAGAGGAAATATTTATTGATGATAAAATAGAGCTTACTTATAGCCATGTAGATAGAATAATTTTTGGTGGTATAAAACCGGTTTATAACGAATTAAAGTTAGAAGCAGGAAAGGAAATGGGAGTTGAATATTTCCTAGAAAGAAGAGAACTTGGAATAATCAATGTAGGTGGACCAGCTATTGTAACTATAGATGGAGAAGTTTACGAATTAAATAGAAGAGATGGATTATATGTAGGAATGGGAAACAAGGAAGTAAGTTTCAAATCAGTAAATCCTAAGGACCCAGCTAAATTATATGTTAACTCAGTTCCAGCACATCATGCATATAAGACAGTAAAAATTGAAATAGAAAAAGCTAATCCAGTTAGACTTGGAGACAATTCAACATTAAATAAGAGAACAATATATCAATATGTTCATCCAAATGTTTGTGAAAGTTGTCAATTATTAATGGGATTAACAATGTTAGAACCAGGAAATGCATGGAATACAATGCCATGTCACACTCACGAAAGAAGAATGGAAGTTTACTTCTACTTCGATATGGAAGAAGATACAAGAGTATTCCACTTAATGGGAGAACCAACAGAAACAAGACATTTAGTTGTTAAAAATGAACAAGCTATAATTTCACCTAGTTGGTCAATTCATTCAGGTGTAGGTACAAGCAATTACACATTCATTTGGGGTATGTGTGGAGAAAACAAAACATTCGATGATATGGATGCAGTTTCAATGGAAACTTTAAGATAATCCAGGAGGAAGTATGATTAAGGAAATAAATGTAGAAGAAATCAAAAAAAGAGAAGAGTTTTTAAACACAAAGCTTCTAAGTAAAGAAGAAGTAAAGACAGCTATAGAAAATGCAATAAAGCAAATAGATGCTAATATGGACTATTTCAAAGATAAGTTCCCATCATCAGCAACTAAGGAAAATAAGTATGGAATCATTGAAAATATAGAATGGACAGATGGATTCTGGACAGGAATGTTATGGTTAGCTTATGAGTACACAGGAGATGAAAAGTATAGGGTTCTTGCAGAAAAAAATGTAGCGTCATTTAAAAATAGAGTAGATAAAGATATAGAAATTGATCATCATGACTTAGGATTCTTATATTCATTATCATGTGTAAGTGGATACAAATTAACAGGGTCAGAAATGGCAAAGGAAGCATCGGTAAAAGCTGCAGATAAATTAATCTCAAGATATCAAGAAAAAGGCGAATTTATTCAAGCTTGGGGTGAACTAGGAAGTAAAGACCATTATAGATTTATCATAGATTGTCTTCTAAATATTCCTTTATTATACTGGGCCTCAGATGTTACAGGAGATAATAAGTACAGAGAACTAGCAGATAAGCATTTTGTTACTTCTTGTAATAATGTTATAAGAGATGATGCTTCGGCTTTCCATACATTCTATATGGATCCTGAAACAGGAAAACCTGTAAAAGGTATTACTAGACAAGGTTATAGTGATGACTCAGCTTGGGCTAGAGGCCAAGCTTGGGGAGTATATGGAATTCCTTTAAATTATAAGAACACAAAAAATGAAGCATGTTTTAACTTATATAAAGGAATGACTAATTACTTCTTAAATAGACTTCCAAAAGATAACGTTTGTTATTGGGATTTAATATTCAACGATGGAGATGGACATTCAAAGGATTCTTCAGCAGCTGCAATAGCTGTATGTGGAATGCATGAAATGAATAAGTTTATTCCTGAAGTGGATGAGGAAAAAGAAGTATATAAATATGCAATGCATAATATTTTAAGAGCATTAATTAAAGACTATACCCATAAGGATGTGCAAGAAGGTAAACCGATTTTATTACATGGGGTTTATTCATGGCATTCAGGTAAAGGTGTAGATGAAGGAAATATATGGGGAGATTATTTCTACCTAGAAGCATTAATAAGATTCTATAAAGATTGGGAATTATATTGGTAAGAAGGAGTAATAAATATGAGTAATGTAAATATTGAAATGATGAGAATAGATCAAAGATTAATACATGGACAAGGTCAAATGTGGCTAAATGCACTTGGGGTTAATACTGTTATAGTTGCTGATGATGAAGCTAGTGAAGATAAAATACAACAAACATTAATGAAAACTGTAGTTTCAAAATCAATAGCAATGAGATTTTTCTCAATTGCACATACATGTGAAATTATACATAAGGCATCACCTAAGCAAAAGATTTTTATAGTGTGTAAAACTCCAGAAGACGCATTGAAGTTAGTAGCTGGAGGAGTGCCTGTTAAAGAAATAAACATAGGTAATATTCACAATGCTGAAGGAAAAACTCAAGTTACACGTTCAATTTATTTAGGAAAAGAAGATAAGGCTGCACTAAAGGAATTATCACAAAAATATGATATAAAATTCAATACAAAGACAACACCTTCAGGTAATGACGGAGCGCTACAAGTAGATATTACAAAATATTTAGATTAATATTGTAAACCTTAAAATGAAACTAACCTGCTAAAGAAATTTAGCAGGTATAGATAAAAATTTAATTATATGGAGGGGAAATTCATATGGAAATCACTTTACTTCAATGTATTCTGATTGGATTATGGACAGCGTTCTGTCTATCAGGTATGTTACTTGGAATTTATTCAAATCGTTGTATTATTTTATCATTTGGTGTAGGTATTATCTTAGGAGATATTCCAACAGCTTTAGCAATGGGAGCTGTATCAGAAATTGCATTTATGGGATTCGGTGTTGGTGCCGGTGGAACAGTGCCACCTAACCCAATGGGACCTGGAATAATTGGTACATTGATGGCTATTACAATGAAGGGTCAAGGAATGGACCCGGCTACAGCATTAGCATTATCTTTCCCATTTGCAGTAGCATTCCAATTCTTAATTACAGCTACATATACAGTAGTTTCAGGATCAAGTGAATTTGCTAAAAAGTCAATTCAAAAAGGTCATTTTACACAGTTTAGAATTGCAGCTAATTCTACAGTTTGGGTATTAGCATTAGTTGGATTTATCATAGGATTTGCAGGAGCTTATAGTGTAGACGGACTAAAGGCAGTTGTAGAAATGATACCAGCATGGTTAATCACAGGATTATCAGTAGCAGGTAAGATGTTACCAGCTATCGGATTTGCAATGATTTTATCAGTTATGGCTAAGATTGAATTAATACCATTTGTATTACTAGGATATGTATGTGTAGCATACTTAAATCTACCAGTAATCGGTATAGCATTCGTAGGAACAACATTTGCATTACTAGAATACTTCAGAAAAAACAATAAAAATAATTCAAATAATGAATCAGTGGAAGAAGAGGAGGTTGTGTTTGAAGATGGAATCTAAAGCAGTTTTAACGAGAAAAGACTATTTAAGAACAAGTTTAAGAGCATTCTGGTTACAAAATGGTTTTAACTATGGTAACTATCAAGGTTTAGGATATGCAAATATCTTATATCCATCATTAAGAAAGATATATAGAAATAATGAAGAAGAATTAAAAAATGCGTTAACTGACAACATAGAATTCTTCAACTCAAACCCACACTTCTTACCATTTATCACAAGCTTACATTTAGTAATGCTTGAATCAGGAAGAACATCAGATGAAGCTAGATCAATTAAGATGGCTTTAATGGGACCTTTATCAGGTATTGGTGATTCATTATCACAATTCTGTTTAGCACCATTATTTTCAACAATAGCAGCTTCATTAGCACAAGATGGAATGATTGCAGGACCAATCTTATTCTTCTTAGCAATGAACGGTATATTATTAACTATTAAGTTATTAACCGGTTTATATGGTTATAAACTAGGAACTAGTATTATTGAAACATTAAGCGATAAGATGTCTCAAATATCAGCAGTAGCTAGTATGATAGGTGTTACAGTTATTTCAGGATTAGCAGTATCTTTCGTTAAGATAAACATTCCTATCAAATATGTAGCAACTATGCCAGATGGAGCTGAAAATGTAGTTTCAATACAAACAATGCTAGATAAAATAGCACCAGCTTTATTACCAGCTATATTTACAATAATAGTATTCTATTTAATTAAGAAACGTAAATGGACAACTTATCATTTAGTTATATTAACAATAGTAATAGGTATTATTGGATCAGTACTAGGAATATTAGCATAATAGATAAATAAAATAAAATCACTAAAGAAAAGTAAGTTACACTACTGATTCTAGTTAGTTGTGTAACTTACTCTCATAAATAAGATATATAAACATTAAACTGAGGGGATGAGCGATATGAAAATATTAGTAGTAGGACACGGAGAATATGCAACAGGAATTAAATCAGCAATAAAATTATTAACAGGCGTAGATGAAAATATAGATGCAATAAACCTTAATAATGATTTAACACATGAAGATTTTACAACTATGATTAAAAAGTACGTAAAAGAAAATAATGAATTAATAATATTTGCAGATATTACTGGTGGAGCACCATTCCAAATAACTTCAAGAGAAGTATTATTAAATGAAGAATCTCAAGATCAATATGTTATAGGCGGAGTTTCTGTAGCTTGTATTCTTGATATAGTTATGAATACAGTAGTTATTGGTTCAGGAGATGATACAAGAAAAATAATAGATAACGCAGTTGAAGGTTTAAAAGATATGGCATCAGTTATGTGTAGAAAGGATTTAATGGATTAATATCATGAGTAATGGATTATTAGGAGTTATAATTTTTCTAGCTGCTTATCCAATCATAATATCAATGATTATGCCAATAATCAATAAAAAGAAAATTAGACAACAAGAAGAAAAAAGAGACGAATATTTAAATACTTTAAAGATTAAAGACAAAGTAGTTACTATATCTGGTATTTATGGAACCATTAAAGGTATCCAGAATAATATTGTAAGATTAGAAGTGGCTAAAAATGTAGAAATAGAAATAGACAAAGCCAGCATAATGGTGACTTTGAAGTAGTAAGGAGATGGAGATAAATGAATAACAATAACAAATTTTCACTAGATTTCTTTAACTTAGAAGGTAAGGTAGCTATCGTAACAGGTGGTAATACAGGATTAGGAATGGCTTATGTAGAAGCATTAGCAGCAGCAGGCGCTGATCTTTTTGTAACAACATTTGATAATAATGTAGAAGAAATAAAAGGTATAGTAGAAGGTTTAGGAAGAAGAATAGTTTTCATACAAGGAGACTTAACTAAAAAAGAATTTGTTGAAGAAGTAGTTGATACTTGTGTGAAAGAATATGGAAAAGTAGATATTTTAGTTAATAATGCAGGAACTATTAGAAGAGCTCCTTTATTAGAATATAAAGATGAAGACTGGGAAGCAGTTATGAATATCAACCTAAATGCTGTTTATCACTTATCAAAGAAAGTAGCTAAAATAATGGTAGAACAAAAATCAGGTAAAATAATAAATATAGCATCAATGCTATCATTCCAAGGTGGAAAATTTGTACCACCATATACAGCAAGTAAACATGGGGTAGTAGGTATCACTAAAGCTTTTGCTAATGAATTAGCAGTACACAATGTACAAATCAATGCAATGGCTCCAGGATATATAAAGACGGCTAATACAGCTCCAATTAGAGCTGATGAAAATAGAAATAAAGAAATTCTTTCAAGAATACCAACTGAAAGATGGGGAGAAGTTTCAGATTTAATGGGAACTGTTGTATTCCTATCAAGTAAAGCATCTGACTATATAAATGGTCACGTTATAGCAATAGATGGTGGATGGTTAGCAAGATGATAAATAAAGTAAAGGTATTAAAAGGATTAGAAGAAGAGGCTTTTGTATTAGTGTTAAGAACTAATACATGTGAGGAAGGAATAGATGTTGCAAAAGCCGCAATAGAAGGTGGATGCAATATTATAGAAGTTACATTTACAATTCCAAACGCAAGTACTGTAATTACAGAACTTTGCAAAGATAAAAAAGAGGGAGTAGTTATTGGAGCAGGTACAGTACTTGATTCAGAAACAGCTAGAATAGCAATTCTTGCAGGAGCTGAATTTATTGTAAGTCCAAGCTTTAATAAGGAAACTGCTACTCTTTGTAACAGATATGGAGTTCCTTATATTCCAGGATGTTTTACAGTTAGGGAAATAGTAGAAGCTAGAGAAATGGGCGCTGATGTAATAAAGCTATTCCCAGGATCAGCATTTAAACCATCAATTGTAAAAGATTTTAAAGCTCCAATTAAAGGCCTAAGTATTATGGTTTCAGGGGGAGTAAGTTTCGATAATATGGAAGAATGGTTTAAATATGGATGTGATGTTGTTAGTATAGGAAGTGCCATAGTTAACTTAAAGGATCCAAAAGTTGTAAAAGAGGAAACTAGAAAATATATAGATAGAGTAAAAGAAATAAAAAAATAATGAGGTAGGAAATGAGCACAGTTTTAGTATTAGGAGAAGTATTATTAAGATTAACTCCACCAAATAATTTGAAAATAAGCCAAGCAAATACACTAGATATTTGCTTTGGAGGTGCAGAGGCTAATGTGGCTGTAGGTTTAAGTCATTTAGGAGTTAATACTAGAATCCTAACATGTCTGCCTCCAAATGAATTAGGTGAGTCTGCAAAAGGTTTTCTAAAATCTCATAGTGTTGACTGTGATAATATAGTGATAAAAGGTGAGAGATTGGGGCTGTACTATTATGAAGAAGGTTGCTCATCAAGAAAAGCAAACGTAATATACGATAGAAAGTATTCTTCAATTACAGAATTAAAATATGAAGATATTAATGTAGATGAAGTTTTAAAAGATGTTAAGCTTTTACATGTATCAGGAATTACATTTGGTTTAAATGATGAAGTCAGAGAAGTAGCGGCTAGAATTATTGAAGAAGCTAAATCAAAAAACATAAAAATTAGTGTTGATTTAAATTATAGATCCAAATTATTTAAAAGTTATGAGGAATTTGTATCTATAATGAAGCCTATAGTTAAAGATAGTTATTTATGTTTCGGATGGTTAAGTAGAGATGTTAAAAACTTTAAGGTTTTAGATCCATCAGCTGTAGAAGTAACTGATGAAATGTTAATAGATCAGTTTAAGTATATGACAGAAGATTTAAATGTAAAAAATGTAGCAACTACATTAAGAACAGGTACACCATATAATTATCATTCACTAACAGGCGTATTATTTGATGGAGATAAGCTTTATAGATCATCTAAATATGAATTTAGTATGATATCAAGAATTGGTGGTGGAGATGCATTTGCAGCAGGTGCAATTAAGGGATTAATTTCAGAAGTGAATAATATGCAAGAAATTATAGAATTTGCAACAGCTACAGCAGTATTGAAGCAAACTCAAATAGGAGATGTAAGCTTATCGACTATTACGGAAGTAGAAGAGTTAATGAATAATAAGAATTTAGGAAGCGTAAACAGATAGTTTATGATTAAAAAGAGCTACTTGAAATTTCAAATTCAAGTAGCTTTTTTAGTAAAGGAGAAGTGAAATAGCAATGATAAAATTTGAAAAAGAATTAGTAGCTTTAAAGAAAAATGTTAAAAAAATCATGAAAGATTATGATGTTGATTTTGTGAAAAACTATATAAAAGAAAAATGTAGAACAGAATATTTAAAGAAATTACTTGGGGCAAATCTTTTGCTAAAAAACTCCTTTATTTTTGATGAAACATGGGATATGGAGCAATGTAGAATTCCATATGTAAATAATCCAGTAAAGTGGGATTTTACTCCAAATGGAGATGAAGAGTGGATATTTATGCTTAATAGACATGAATATTTAAATAAATTAATTTTAGCTTATTATATTGAAAAAGATGAAATCTATATAAATAAGTGGAAGGAATTAGTTTTAAACTGGATAGATAATAATGAAATAAAATCAGAGGGCGGCTGTACTATAAGAACCATAGATACAGGGATAAGATGCCAAAGTTGGTTAAACTCATTATTTCATATTATAAATGAAGAAAAAATAAGTGATGAAGAATTATTAAAAATAATATTAAGTATTAAAGAGCAGATACTATATTTAAGGGGAGCTTATATAGATAAGTACATTTTAAGTAATTGGGGAGTATTACAAACTACTTCTATAATGTGTTGTTACTTATTATTAAAAGATTTTATAAAAGATGAGGAATTATTTAATTGGGCTCTAGAGCAAACCTATAATCAGATGGATATACAAGTTTTTGATGATGGATCTCATTGGGAACAATCAGTTATGTATCATGTTGAAGTTTTAAATTGTTCTATGAAAGTAATTAGTACCTGTGAAAAATTTGGTTTTGAACTAAAAAATGAATATAAAGAAAAAGTTCATTCCATGGCAAGATATCTAATGTATTGTGGAGGACCTAGGTCAATACAAGAAGCTCAATGCGATAGTGATAGGACTGATATAAGAGACGTTTTAGTTAAAGGGGCTATACTATTTGAAGATGAAGAACTAAAAGGAATTGCGTTTAAAGAAATAGATTTAAGCAGTATATATATGCTTGGTAAAAAGGGGTATGAAAAGTTTAAGTCTATAAATGGAAGAATACCAACAGAAATAAATAAGTCATTTGTAGATTCGGGAAATATATATATTAGAAGTGATTTTAAGGAAGATGCAAGTTTTACTTATATTCAAAACGGTACCTTGGGAAGTGGTCATGGCCATGCCGATTTAGGACATATATCATTGTATTATAAAGGGGAGCCATTTTTAGTTGATAGTGGTAGATATACTTATGTAGAAGAAGATGTTATGAGAGAATATTTAAAATCAGCAAAAGCTCATAATGTATCTGTAATAGATAAAGAACCTTTTGGGATACCAAATAAATCATGGGGATATAAAAAATATAGTGATGTACTTAAAAATTACTTTGTAAACAAGGGAGAAATAAGTTATTCAGAAATAGCTTATTTAGGTGAGTTAAAGGATAAAACTCAATATACAGTTATAAGGAAAGTTCTTTTTCTTTCTCCTAGGATTTGGATTATAGTAAATGAAGTAAGATGTACGGGAAATCACAGCTGTGAAAACTACTATGTTTTAGATAGCAAGGTAAAGATAAGAGAAGAAAGTAAATATTTGTTAGCAGAAAATAAATCAGGTAAATTAAGAATATATAATTATGGTTCTGATGAAATTAATATTAAGAATACTTTAATATCAAAAAACTATAATCAAATAGAAAATAGTAAAAGATTAGAAACAAGTACCGAATTTAATAACAAGCTCATAAATTATGATATAATTATTGGGGACGATGGTTTCAGCGATATAATTATTACAGATGGAGACTTAAAACAATATAATAATAATGAACGATTATCTAAAGATAAGGTAATTGTTAAAAATATTAAATTAGGCAATAATGAAGAATATGTAATAATAATTTTTAACGAGGAAACCTATAAGGGTGGAAAAGTTTATTTTTATGACAAAACACCTATTTATGGAAAGGTAGTAGTTATTCATAAGAATAGTGATATGAGTAAAGTTATAAGGTTAAGAGGTTAACCAATTTATAAATATTTTAGAAAGTTGAGGCACTTACTGATGGGAAAGGGAAAGAAAGTAACAATAAATGATATTGCTACAAAGGCAAGTACTTCTAAAACTACTGTATCATTCTATTTAAATGGTAAATTTGATAAAATGTCTCCAGATACTAAAAGAAGAATAGAGCAAGCAATTAATGAAACTAAGTATAGTCCAAGCATAATGGCAAGAAGCTTAAAGTCAAAAAAGTCTAATTTAATTGGAGTAGTTGTTGCAGATATAACAAATCCTTTTAGTAATAATATAGTTAAGGGTATAGATGATGTAGCAAGAAAAGAAGGATATCAAATTTTAGTAGGAAGTAGTAATTTTGAGTATAATAATGAAAAAAAATATATAGACAGAATGTTAGATATGGGGGTTGATGGTTTTATAGTTCAACCAACATTAAATTTTAATAAGTTAATAAAAACTATACAAGATAGAGGTAAGAAAATAGTAGTTTTAGATAGTGTTAATAAAGAATTTAAAGGTAGATGGGTTAAAACTAATAATTACGATATAACAAGCAAAGCTACTAGAGAATTATTTAAAGAAGGATATGAAGAATTCATACTTGTTACAGAAGATCCAAAATTATTAATGGCTAGAATGGAAAGAAAAAATGGATTTGAAGATTCATTAAAGGAATTAGGAGCAAAGTATTCAACATTAATAATTGAAAATGATATAAACTATGAAGATTTAGCTAAATTACTAAGAGAAAAAATAAATAAAGATAAAAAAACATTAATTTTCGCAATTAATGGTAGAACACTTCAAAAGGTGTTTATGACATCTAAAAAGGAAAAATGGAATGTTCCAAATGAAATTGGTATTATAGGATTTGATAATTGGGATTGGACATTTTATGCTAGTCCTTCCGTAACTACAATAGATCAACCCACATATGAGGAAGGAACATATGCAGCGAGTATTTTAATAGATATGTTGCAAGAAAAAGGGGATATAGAAGAATCCACTATTTTTGAATGTAGTATAAACTGGGCAGAATCAACTAATATAAATGAAAAACCTTTAGAGCATAGGGAATTTCAAAGTTAATATAAAGGCTTGAAAAATACAAAATATTTTTCAAGCTTTTATATTTAAAATTAAATTGTAAAATTTGTTAATATTATTAGGGCTTTAGAATAGTATATAATAATAAGACTATATGTGAGGGGTAGATTATGGTTAGGACATATGCCTATTCTGCAAACTTAGATAAAGAAACAGAGAAGCTATTTAGAAGCGCTGAGTTTTTAGGGGAAGGTCATAATGGTATTGTATATGAGCTACCAGGAAATAGAGCTATAAAGATTTTTCAACAATCTAAATGCTGTATGGATGAAGGTAGAGTATTAAAGAGAGTAAGTAAGTCAAAATTTTTCCCCAATGTTTATTCAGTAGGCAACCATTATATTGTAAGAGAAAAAATCGGCGGAGAAAGATTAGATCATTATATAAAAAAGAATGGTTTAAGTTATAAACTATGTAAAAATTTATTTGATTTAATTAAAGAATTTAAACATTTAAGATTTACAAAATTAGATGCAAGATGTAGAGATATTTACGTTTTAGATGATGAAACAGTAAGGGTTATAGATCCAAAGCAATGCTATACAAAGAAAGTAACTTATCCAAGGCACTTAATGAAGGGTTTTAAAAAAATAGATTGTCTAGATGAGTTCTTGGAAAATATCAAAGCTATAGATAAAAAAATAGGACAAGAGTGGGAAACAAGAATAAATAAATACTTTTACGATAATGAACGTGAATAAAGGCACCTGAAGGTGTCTTTTTTAATGTACAGGAAAGTATAAAAATTTTGAAGGCTGAAAGTTAGATATTATCTAGCTTTTAGCCTTCAAATATGTTAGATTAATTAATTATAAATTAGAGGTTTAACAGATGAAAAAAGGTAAGATAAAAAGAATATTAGAAGACCATTGGAAAGAGTTTGAAAAGTTATATAAAAATAAGATTAGACCTAATGTTAAAAAGGAAGTAGAAAAAGTTTTAAAGTGTAAAGATACAAAGTATGGATTTATTGAATTGAAGTGTAATAATTGTAATACTACAAAGAGAATCGGATTTACATGTAAAAGTAGATTTTGTACTTCATGTGGAAAGATTTATACGGATAATTGGATTGATAATATGTTGGGAAATTTAATAAATGTTAGGCATAGACATATAGTTTTTACTATACCAAAAGAATTAAGAGAATTCTTTGGACTGGATAGACAAAGACTTAAGATATTGCCGAAGTGCGCAGCGAGAGCTGTTACGAGTTGGATGCATAGTTTAAATAGAAAGGAGGAATTCACACCAGGTATAGTAACTGTAATACATACATTTGGAAGAGATTTAAAGTGGAATCCTCATGTACATATGATGGTTACAGAAGGAGGGAGAGGAAATATAACAGAATGGAGGCATATAAGGCACATATCTTATGAATCATTAAGAAAAAGATGGCAAAAGGTTTTGTTAGATGAAATAACTTATATAAATGGAAATACAAAAGAAATTAAATTACTAAAAAATAAACTATATAAAGAGAAAGATAAAGGTTTTTATGTTCATGCTAAAACTGAGATAAAATCAGCGAAGACAGCAGCAAAATATGTAGGGAGATATGTGGGACGTCCTGCGATAGCGGAATCAAGGATTCTTAAATATGATGGTGAAAATGTGACTTATAAATATACTAGACATGAAGATAATAAGGTCATAGTTGAAACTGTACATGTATATGAGTTCATAAAAAGAATAATAAGACATATTCCAGAGAAAAATTTTAAAATGATAAGATACTTTGGAATTTATTCTAGAAGAAGCAAAGGAAAATTTAATTTTATAAAAATGATAGATGAAAAGATATTAAGTATAAGAAGATCTATAGCAACTTGGGAGAATAGAATACTGGCAATAAGTGGTGTAAATCCGTGTAAATGTCCTAACTGTGGTAATAAAATGAGATTTCATGATATTGTATATCCTAAATATGGGTCCATGAGGGAACGGCTGAGAATTAAGATTATAGAAGAGAATGAAGAAAAATTAGAAAAGGCTATAGAAAATTATGCTATTACTAAACGTATATTAAGTGGTAAAATAATTCCGAAAACAACTTAGTTGGAGGAAGTAAGATGAAAACAGAGGAAATATTATATATTTGTACTATTTGCGGAGCTAAAGAAAATATTCCTAAAGAAGTAGTTGAATATTTTGATGAAATGGATCAAAGCAATGTTGATGAACCACCATGCTTTTCATGTGAAAAGTGCGGAGGAGTAATGAGGCCTAAAGAGTATACTGGAGTATATGGAATAAAGTATTAATTAATAGGAAAAATATAGCATAGAACAGATATCGGTTCTATGCTTCTTAAGGTACTTAAAATTAAATTCCCGAAGGGAGCGTGGCGAAAGCCACTTTTTTATAGATATAAAGTTTTTTATTAAAATTATTAGAAAAATGAACATAATAGACAATCTAGAATATTTTTTAAAAACCATATAAATTTAGTTGAAATATGTAGAAAAATATATTTTTTTAAACAAAAGTGTCTAAAAACTGTTGGAATTATCTACATATTATTACAAAAATATTTTAACCTAAATGATATAATATTAAATAACAAGCTTGTTCAAATAAGAAACTGTTGAAAAATGTAAAAAATAGTTTGGCATTGTAAAAACTATAGAACAGTTTAAAATAAATTTAAGAATTTATGGGTGTAAATTAAATCTTTTAGTAATTAATTAAATTTAATACTTAAATATAAGAAGTTACAATGGGGAAAAGCCACTAGTAAATATACGAATTTAAGTAACAATAGCGGTAAAATTTAGAAACGCATAACAATTAATATGAAATAATATTTATAATAAGAAACATGTCTTAGGTATGTTTTCTATTTTTGAAAGGTAAAGTATGAAGAGAAATGCAATGGTTTTTGATAGACAAACATTTGATTTTCCAATAGTATTGGGATTTACTGTTTCATTAATTTCATTATTTATTGCACTATCATTATTTAAAACTAATTTTGATTTTTTTAATGATACAAATATATATTGGAATAAAAAAGTAAGTTTAAATATAAAAATGAAGCATAAAATTAATAGTAATAGTTTCTACGATAAACTAAATGAAGGTAAAATATATTATTTAAATCAAGATGAAATATATAAAAGAGATATAAAAAATATTAATTATATAAAAGGAATACATGATACTGATTTAAGTGAAATAATACCATTATATTCAGGTGAATATTTAAATGAAGAAGAAATAAATTCTGAAGAAAAGATTGTGGTTATAGGTAAATACCTAGAAAAGGACACTTATAAAAAGAATGAGAAAACTTATATAGATATACATAATGAGAAATATGAAGTTAAAGGACTAATTGGAAGAAAAAGTGACAGTAAATATTCTATATATATATTTATGCCTAGTAGAACTTATAATAAGGCATTTAATGGTGAAGAATCTGATAGTTATATTATAGAAGTGGACAAAGAAACTAATAAGGAAATTATAGATAAAATTAATAATATTTTTAAAGATGAAATAAGTGATATAAATATTGATTATAAAAAATTAAATAAGCCTATTGTAAAAGCTTTTAGATTACAAAAAAATATACTAACTGACTTAAGTGTAGCTATAATTTTTTCAATAGTTTGTAGTATTACTTTTGTTTTATTATGGTTTATGAAAATTAGCAAAAATATTTCAATAAGAAAAGCATTAGGAGCTAATGGAAATGATATATTTATATTTGTATTTAAAAATTTAATACAAATGCTTACTATTTCTATAATTATTGCTTCGGTATTATCATATGGATTATTAAATATAGTAATGAAATATATAACTACATTAGAAATAAGTATAAATATATATGTGATTTTTCAATCAATATTAATATTAATATTAATATTAATTATTATTTTAATGAGTGTAATATTGTTGAAAAAGTTTTCTAAAATGAAAATAAGTAATTTATTAAGGAGTTAAAAGAATGAAAAATAGATTTAGTGTAATAAAGATGAAACCTATAGAACTCCTATTAATATCCATAATATGTAGTTGTACTGTATATTTTATATTTTCAACTATAGCACAAATAAACTTTAAAAAGGATATATTAAAGACTTATGAAAAAAATTATCCACTTGATAAAGGAATATTTACAAGTTTTAGTGAAATAGCAGATAATGAAAAACTTATTATTAAGGAAGATTTAGATTTTAAGTTAGAAAGAAATATATATAGTTTTTTTAATAATCAAAAGGATATAATAGATAAAATATATTTTAATAATTTAAAAATATATCCAATAGATATTGTGAATATAAAAAAACCAAAAATAAAGGATTTAAAGTCAAATGGAGATGTTGAAATTTTAAAAGTTTTTTCTATTAATAAGGATTATTATATTGATTATATAAAAGACTATATAGATGGAGAAGGGTTTGAAAATGTAGATTTTGAAAAAGGTAGTATAAATATTCCTGTATTACTAGGAAGTGATTTTAAGGGGATCTATAAAATAGGGGATATAATTGAAAATGAGAAAATTAAGAAAAGTTTTAAAGTTAAGGGCTTTATCGAAAAAGATAAATTTATATTTTCTATGACAGGTAAACCTGCATATGGAATAGAGGGATTAAATAGTTCAATAGTATGTGCATATAATCAAGAAGGATTAGAAAGAGCTATTAAAATGAACTTATCAATGAAAAAAGATGAGGATATTAGTAATAAGGATACTGTATTAATTTATGATCTATCTAAAATAATACCAAGTATAATTTTAAAGGTAAGGCCAGAACAGGAATTAGACCAAGCCATAGATGAATTGAATAAAAGACTTTTAAATAATGGTTTATCTGTAGAATTATTGTCTATGAAAAGTGATATAGATACATTTTTAGAAAGATTCAATTATGAAATTTCATTTAATACTCTGATATTATTTATTTTTGGAATCCTTTCAGTGCTTGTAGTTTCAACAATAATTAATTATACAATTCAAAAGTTTAAATATAATATAGGAATATTATATTCAATAGGGGCCACAACTAAGGATATATTAAATATATTTTTCAGAAGAATACTACAAATTTCTATTATTGCATTAATATTAGGTGGAATATTGTATGTAGTAATAAGAAAATCTGTATATTTATTCTTTGTAAATGAAATAAAGATTGAATATATAGTATATGGATCATTAGTATATATGATTATAATAGGTATTTCCTTTATAGTTCCAATTGTAAAAATTAAAAAATATAGACCTATTGATTTATTAAAGGATGGTAGAGAATGATTGAATTAAAAAATATATCTAAAATTTATGGAGAAAAAGAGTCTATTACAAAGGCACTAGATAATATTAATTTGAAAATACATAATGGAGATTTTATTAGCATAATGGGACCTTCAGGGTGCGGGAAAAGTACTTTACTAAATATATTAGGATGTCTTGATACCCAAAGTAAAGGTGAGTATATCTTTAAAAATAATAATATTAGTGATAAAACAGAAAAACAATTAGCATTTATAAGAAATAGAGAATTTTCTTTTATATTTCAAAACTTTTCTTTAATAAAAGAACTAAATGTAATTCAAAATATTATATTACCATTAGAGTTTAGTGGAAAAAGAAAAGTTGATTACAAAAAAATAAATGAATATATGGATGATTTGGGAATATTAGAATTGAAAGAACGTAAAATATACACACTATCAGGAGGTCAGCAACAAAGAGTTGCTATTGCAAGAGCATTAGTGCAAGAATCTAATGTTATATTAGCAGATGAACCAACAGGTGCGTTAGATCAATCAAATAGTATAGTAATTACACAAATACTAAAGATGTTAAATGAAAAATATAATAAAACAATAATTCTAGTTACTCATGATAAAAATGTAGCTAGTTGTGCAAATAAGATAATTGAGATGAGAGATGGGAAAATTTTGGCATCTTAACTTATAGGAAAAAGATAAAACTCATATTAGTTTTATCTTTTTTTATTAAACTGAAATGAATAAATTACTTTTCCTAGGTCACAATAAATAAAGTAGGAAAGAATTACTAAAATATTATTAGTAAACTTTGAAGATAATAAAAAAGTATTGATTTAAATACTTAAATATAAAGGAGGAAAAGTAATGAAAGATTATTGTGAAATAGTAGATGTGGTAGCCAGACAAATTATCGATTCTAGATGTTTCCCGACAGTAGAAGTAGAGGTTTATCTTGAAGATGGAACTATGGGAAGAGCGGCTGTACCATCAGGAGCTTCAACAGGTATGTATGAAGCTGTTGAGTTAAGAGATGGTGATAAAGATAAATTTATGGGAAAAGGAGTATTAAAAGCAGTTCAAAATGTTAATGATACAATTGCAGAAGAGTTAATAGGATGCAATGTATATGATCAAACATACATAGATAAAATGCTTATAGAATTAGATGGAACTAACAACAAAGGTAAATTAGGAGCTAACGCTATTTTAGGAGTTTCATTAGCAGTTGCTAATGCAGCAGCAAATTCATTAGGAATGCCTTTATATCAATATGTAGGTGGAGTAAATGCCAAAGTTTTACCAGTGCCTATGATGAATATAATAAATGGTGGATCACATGCAGATAATTCAGTTGATTTACAAGAATTTATGGTTATGCCAGTAGGAGCTTGTTGCTTTAGTGAAGCATTAAGAATGTGTGCTGAAGTTTATCATACATTAAAGAAAATCCTTAATGATAAAGGATATTCAACAGGAATAGGTGATGAAGGAGGATTCGCACCAAATTTAAAATCAAATGCAGAAGCAATAGAAGTTATTTTAGAAGCAATAGAAAAAGCTGGATATAAAGCCGGTGAAGATATGTTTATAGCTATTGATGCAGCTTCATCAGAATATTATAAAGATGGAAAGTATGTTCTTGAAAATGAAGGCAAAACTTTAACAGCTGCTGAAATGGTTGATTTCCTTGAAGATTGGGTAAATAAATATCCAATTATATCTATAGAAGATGGTATGGCTGAAGAAGACTGGGAAGGTTGGAAGTTAATTACTGAAAGATTAGGAAAGAAAGTTCAGTTAGTTGGTGATGACCTTTTTGTAACTAATACAGAAAGATTAGAAAGAGGAATAGATATGGGAGTTGGTAACTCAATTCTTATAAAACTAAATCAAATAGGTACTTTAACAGAAACATTAAATGCAATAGAAATGGCTAATAGAGCAGGATATACAGCAGTTATATCTCATAGATCTGGAGAAACAGAAGATACTACTATAGCTGATTTAGTTGTTGCAGTTAATGCAGGTCAAATTAAGACCGGTGCACCAGCAAGATCAGAAAGAGTTGCTAAGTATAATCAATTACTAAGAATAGAAGAAGAATTAGATGATGTAGCAGAATATAGAGGAAGAAAAGCTTTCTTTAATATTAAAAAGTAATAATCATAAATTAAGAAGTAGTTAAAATAAGGCACATAATACTTTAATAAGTAATTAAAATCCTTAGTAAGTGTTATGTGCTAAATTACGACTATTTCTTATTTATTTTTATTAAAAAATTAGAGAAATTAAATTAGAAAATACTATTTGTTTTATAAATATAAACAAATAGTGAATTAAAGGATTAACTCTTATGTATTCCCTTAAATTTACAATATTCACTTGTTTTTTAACAGTTAATATGTTATGATAGCTTTACGTAAATACGACTGTTTTGAAGATATCGTGGGAGGTGTAATTATGAAGAATTTTCTATTCATACTAGAAGCTGTTCTAGGATTATTAATTATAGTATCAGTATTATTACAACCAAGTAAAGCTGATGCATTAAGTGGTTTAATCCAAGGAAGTAAGACTGAAACATTTTTCTCAAAAAATAAAGCAAGAACTAAAGAAGCAATGCTTGTGAAATTAACAATTATATCAGCAGCAGCTTTTGCTATAAATACTATAGCGTTAAATTTAATATAAGACTTACAAGGCTACTATAATATATTATGGTAGCTTTATTTGTAAGAAAAATAAAATATAAAAGGAGATAGTTTATGGGATTATTTAATGGAATTATGGGAAATGCTTCAGAGGTAAAAATTGAAGATTTAAAAAAAGAATATGTAAAAATATTAGCACCTTCTGAAAATATAGAAAAAGCTTATAAGTTAATAAGGGATATGTTTATCTTCACTAATAAAAGACTAATATTAGTAGATAAGCAGGGCGTAACAGGAAAAAAGACAGAATATCATTCAATACCTTATAGAGCTATAACACATTTTAAGATAGAGACATCAGGACATTTTGATTTAGATGCAGAATTAAAAATTTGGATATCAGGAACAGACTTACCAATAGAAAAACAATTTAATAGTAGTTTAAATATATATGAGCTTCAAGCAGTATTAGCCGAATATTGTTTAAGATAAGATTAAAAAATGATATAAATTTGATATCATTTTTTTTATTATCTAAAATTAATATTAAATTTAGATAATAAAAGAAATAAAAGCAATAAAAGATACACTAATGTATATATTATTCTAACTAATTGTATAAAATATATTGTGTATGGTACTATTATAGTGTATGATAAGAAAATTATGGATACACTTAAAATAGAAAATAATTTTACGGAGGAACTTAAATATATGGGAATAAAACAAACGTTAATAAGCTTTATGAGAGAAGAAGCTTATAGACCTATGGATATTCAAGAATTAGTTGCTGTATTTGATATAAATCCTGACGAGTATAAACCATTTAAAAAAGCATTAAAGTCTATGGAAAAGGAAGGATTAATAGTTAGAACTAAAAAAGATAAGTTTGCCCTTCCAGAAAGATTAGGACTAATAACAGGAAAGATTCAAGTCCATCAAAAAGGATTTGGATTTTTAATACCAGAGGTTGAAGGGGAAAAAGATGTATTTATTCCTAGCTCATGTATGAACGGAGCTATGAATAATGATAAGGTTATTGTTCAAATAACAAGAGATGATTTAAATGGAAAGAAAAGAGAAGGCGAAGTTAGTGAAGTTTTAGAAAGAGCAAATACTAAAGTTATAGGGATTTATGAAGATAGCCGTAACTTTGGATTTGTTGTTCCAGAGGACACAAGATTAAATCAAGATATATTTATTTCAAAAAAGGATAAACTAAATGCTAAAAATGGTGATGTTGTTATTTGTGAAGTAACTAAATGGCCGGAGAAAAGAAGAAGTCCAGAAGGTATAATTAAAGAAGTTTTAGGTCAAAAAGGAGAAAAAGGCTTAGATATTCTTACAATAATAAAGAAATATGGATTACCAGAAGAGTTTTCAGCCAAAGTATTAGACTATGCTGAAAATATTTCCGAGGAAATTGACGAAAAGGAATATAAAAGAAGAAAAGATATTAGAAACTTAAGAATGGTTACAATAGATGGTGAAGATGCTAAGGATTTAGATGATGCAGTATCTATTGAAAGGTTAGATGAAGATAGATTTAGATTAGGAGTTCATATTGCAGATGTAACTCATTATGTTAGAGAAAAAAATCCTTTAGATAAAGAAGCATTAAAGAGAGGTACTTCAGTTTATTTAATTGATAGGGTTATACCAATGTTACCTAAAAAATTATCTAATGGAATATGTTCATTAAATCCAAAGGTTGATAGGTTAGCTTTAAGTTGTTTTATGACTATAGATAGAAATGGAAAAGTTTTAGCACATGAAATAGAAGAAACAGTAATTAGAACAAGTGAAAGAATGACTTATACAGATGTAACTAAGATATTAAGAGATAATGATGAAGAGCTTATAAAGAAATATGATTATTTAGTCGACGACTTTAAGGCTATGGAAGAGCTTTGCACAATTCTTAGAGGAAAAAGAATGAAAAGAGGAGCTATAGACTTTGAGTTTGAAGAATCAAAAATAATATTAAATGAGCAAGGCAAACCAATAGATATAAAGCCATATGATAGAGCAATAGCAAATAGAATAATAGAAGAGTTTATGTTAGTTTGTAATGAAACAATAGCTGAGCATATGTTCTGGACTAATACTCCATTTGTATATAGAATTCATGAAGATCCAGATGAAGAGAAGTTAGAAAAATTTAAAGAGTTCGTTTATAACTTAGGATATGTTGTAAGATGGGGTCAAGAAACTCATCCAAGAGCTTTACAGGATTTACTTGAGAAAGTAAGAGGTAAAAAAGAAGAAACAGTAGTAAATACGTTGCTATTAAGATCTCTTATGAAAGCTAAGTATTCACCTGAATGTGTAGGTCACTTTGGACTTGCGGCTAAATACTATTGTCACTTTACATCACCAATAAGAAGATATCCAGATCTTCAAATACACAGAATAATAAAAGAGCATATAAATGGTAAAATAGATGATAAGAGAAGTACTAGATTAACCAACATTGTTGAGATAGCATCTAAACAATCATCAGAGATGGAAAGACTAGCTCAAGAAGCAGAAAGAGAAGTTGATGATTTAAAGAAAGCTGAATATATGTTAGATAGATTAGGTGAAGAATTCCAAGGAATAATTTCATCTGTAACTTCATTTGGTTTATTTGTAGAATTACCAAATACAATAGAAGGACTAATTCATATAACAGCTTTAGATGACGATTATTATATTTATGATGAAGCTCATCTTTGTTTAATAGGTGAAAGAAGAAAGAAAGTTTATAAATTAGGTGATGAAGTTAAGGTTAAATGTAGTAGGGTTGATATAGAAAATAGAGAAGTTTATTTTGATTTAGTGGAAGTTGAGGATACAAAAGAAGAAATAAAAGCAACTAAAGAATTAGTAGAAAAATTACCTGAGGTAAAAGCTGATATGAAAACAAATTTTTCTGAAGAAATAATGGATGAAAAATAAAAATCATGGCGTAGCTACTTTAGATTATGATATACTAGAATTATTAATAATAGGATAAAAATTGCGTGGTGAGAGAAAATGGTAAGAAAGAAAAATAGCAATACACTAGCAGATAATAGAAAAGCTAGACATGATTATTTTGTTGAGGAAACTATGGAAGCTGGAATTGCTTTAGTTGGGACAGAAGTAAAATCAATTAGGGCAGGAAAATGTAATTTAAAAGATTGCTATGCTGATATAGATAATGGAGAAATATTTATTAAGAATATGCATATAAGTCATTACGAACAAGGAAATATATTCAATGTAGATCCATTAAGAGAAAGAAAGCTTTTACTTCATAAGGAGCAAATATCAAGATTTGCAGGTTTAGTTTCACAACAAGGATACACATTAATACCTTTATCATTATATTTAAAAGAAGGAAAAGTAAAAGTAGCACTTGGATTATGTAGAGGTAAGAAAAATTATGATAAGAGAGATTCAATGCTAGAAAAGGCTCATAAAAGAGATATAGAAAGACAAATGAAAAATTCTAACAGATATTAAATATGAAATTAAGTAAAGCATGTAGTTTTATAAAAGCTACATGCTTTTTATATGGAAAAAAAGCATATAAAAAGGTAAAATGTTATTAGAATATTAATTCAGTAAAAAGAGGATGTGGCCTATGGAAGAAAGAAGATTATTAATTGAAAAATCTCACAAAAGAAGCGAAAGCTATGGGGTAGAAAAAAGCTCAAGTCACTCTAAAAAAATATTAGTTGGAGAAAACTTAGAGGGAGTTTTAACTAAGCACAAAGAATTAATAGAAGTATCTATACCATATATAGATATGGTTTTTTCAGCAGTTCAAGATAAGGATTTTATTATAGTTTTAACTGATAATGAAGGATGTATCTTATATATTAGAGGAGAAAAAGAGATAACCAATGAATTAAATAAGCTTAATGTAAAAGTTGGTGCTTATATGAATGAACAAAATATAGGTACTAATGCAATGGGAACTGCAATAAAAGAAGACAAGTGTGTTCAAATAACAGCTAAAGAGCATTATATAGAAATATTTCAAAATTTAACTTGTTCAGCAGCTCCAATACATAATTCCAAAGGAGAAATTATAGGAACATTAAATTTAACAGGAAATTGTAGTTTAAAACATCCGCATACATTAGGATTAGTTATATTTGGGGTTAAAGCAATTGAAAATGAATTAGATAAACGTAAAATAAATGGCATTCTAAATCAAACATATAATTACATGGAAAGTGTTATAGATAATGTGGATAAAGGTATAATTATTGTTGATGTAGAGGGAAAAATAGTCAATATAAATAAAGTTGCATCCAATGTATTAAATAAAGATAAAGAAGATTTAATAAATGAAAATATAGCTCATATAGTATCAGACCTTGGAAATATATTAGAACAATTAGAAGAGGATGATAAAATAATTATAAAAGAAATTAAGTTTAAACATACAAGTAAATATAAAACTAAGTTTACTTTTAAGGGAATTAGACATAAGGGTAAAGTTATTGGTGTAGTTGTTACAATGAGCAAGGAGAAAGAAGAAGAAGATGTAAATGATGCAACAGGAGCGTTTTTTACTTTTAATGATATTATTGGAGAAAGTGCTGCCATTACAAATGTAATTACAAATAGCAAAATAATTTCTAATAGTCCATCAACAGTTCTTATTGAAGGTGAAAGTGGAACAGGAAAAGAGGTTTTAGCACAATCTATGCACAATTATAGTTTAAGAAGAAAGAATAAATTTGTAGCTATAAATTGTGGAGCAATTCCTGTTAACATAATAGAAAGTGAATTATTTGGCTATGAAGATGGAACATTTACTGGTGGAAAAAAAGGTGGAAAACCAGGAAAATTTGAAGTTGCAAATGGAGGAACTTTATTTTTAGATGAAATAGGGGAGATGCCTCTTGATATGCAAGTAAATTTATTGAGAGTCCTTCAAGAGGGAAGAGTTACAAGACTTGGAGGAAGTGATGAAATACCAATTGATGTTAGGGTAATTGCAGCAACTAATAAAAATCTTAAAAAAGAAGTTAAAAAAGGAAGATTTAGAGAAGATTTATATTATAGATTATGTGTTATTCCAATAAAATTACCTCCTCTTAGAGAGAGAAAGGGAGATTTAGAGAAACTTATAGAATACTTTCTAAGAGTTAAATCATTTAAACTAAATAAAGAAATGCCAGACATAAATAAGGAGTTATATAATAGTTTATTATCTTATAACTGGCCAGGAAATATAAGACAATTAGAAAATTATATTGAAAACATAGTTAATTTAGATGGAAACCTTTCTTTTGATTTATGGGAAGATAATGATGAAAGAAAAGAAAAAACAGAAGAAATTATATATCATAAAGAAATAGTTAATGAAAAAAGTAACAAAGATATAGAAAAAAGTCTTAATTTATCGACACTTGAGAAAGATACCATAGAAAAAGCTATAAAAATTTATAATCATAATATGACTAAGATTGCTAAAGTTTTAGGTATAAGTAGAAATACGTTATATCTAAAGGCTAAAAAATATGATATAAAACTGTAATAAAATAAGACAATGTCCTAAAATAGTACACATATAAAAATAATAGTGTATTATTTTAGGACATATTTATTTTTTGAAAATTTTATCTTATTAGAAAACCTTGAAAATAAAGGGTTGACAAAAAAATAACAAATTGGCACGGTAATTGCTATACATATTTATGTGAATTAAATAATAAGTTATTAAGAATAAATTTTATAATTTTAGGAGGCAATATAATGGCACGTTTTACATTACCAAGAGATTTATATCATGGAGCAGGATCTTTAGAAACGCTAAAGACTTTAAAAGGTAAGAGAGCTTTCGTAGTAGTTGGTGGAGGATCAATGAAAAGATTTGGTTTCTTACAAAAAGTTGAAGATTATTTAAAAGAAGCTGGAATGGAAGTTAAATTATTTGAAGGTGTTGAACCAGACCCATCAGTTGAAACTGTTATGAAGGGTGCTGAAGAAATGAGAGACTTCAAACCAGATTGGATAGTAGCAATGGGTGGTGGATCACCAATAGATGCTGCAAAAGCAATGTGGATATTCTATGAATACCCAGATTTTACTTTTGAACAAGCTGTAGTTCCATTTGGATTACCAGAATTAAGACAAAAAGCTAAGTTTGTAGCTATTCCATCAACAAGTGGTACTGCTACAGAAGTTACTGCTTTCTCAGTAATAACTGATTACAAGGCTAAGATTAAATATCCTCTAGCTGATTTTAACATAACTCCAGATATAGCTATAGTTGATCCAGACTTAGCTCAAACTATGCCTGCTAAATTAGTAGCACATACTGGAATGGATGCTTTAACTCACGCTATAGAAGCTTATACTGCATCATTAAGATCAAACTTCTCAGATCCATTAGCTATGAAAGCTATAGAAATGGTAAGAGAAAACTTAGTTAAATCATATGAAGGAGACAAGGAAGCTAGAAACTTAATGCATGAAGCGCAATGTTTAGCTGGTATGTCATTCTCAAATGCATTACTAGGAATAGTTCACTCAATGGCTCACAAAGTAGGTGCTGTATTCCACATTCCTCATGGATGTGCAAATGCAATATTCTTACCATTTGTAATTCAATATAATAGAGTTGAATGTGAAGAAAGATATGCTGATATTGCTAAAATGTTAAAGTTAGAAGGAAATACAAATGCAGAATTAACTGATTCATTAATTAAACTAATTAACGAATTTAACACTGCTTTAAATATACCTCATACAATGAAAGAATATGGAGTTACTGAAGAAGACTTCAAGAACAATGTTAAGTTTATAGCTCATAATGCAGTATTAGATGCTTGTACAGGATCAAGTCCAAGAGCAATTGATGATGAAACAATGGAAAAATTATTAACTTGCACTTACTACGGAAATAGAGTTGATTTTTAATAATTAGAAAATAGATATTTAGAAAAAGATAATTAATGCACTAGAAAATTTAAAATAAGAAAACCCTACACAAAGGCTCTCACCTAGAGAGCTTTTGTCGTTAAAAAATGCAATTGTAAAAAAGTTAATAAAAATGAGAAATTTATGAAAAATTATCAAGGATAATTAGATACTTATACAAAAGTAAAAAAATATGTTAATATTAAGTAACATGAAAATTAGAGGGGGTACAGGGGATGTACAAAATAGTTGGTAAAAGAGAACTTACAAACAATATCTTTTTAATGGATATTGAAGCACCTAGAGTTGCTAAATCTGCACAACCGGGACAATTCATAATAATAAAGAATGATGAAAAAGGTGAAAGAATACCATTAACAATAGCAGATTATAATAGAGAACAAGGAACTGTAACAATAGTATTCCAAACTGTAGGTGAAGGTACAAAGCAATTAGCTACTTTTAATGAAGGAGACTATGTTTCTGACTTTGTTGGACCATTAGGACAACCAAGTGAACTTGTTCATGAAGACTTAGAAGAACTTAAAAAGAAAAATACAATCTTTGTTGCTGGAGGTGTTGGGGCGGCACCAGTATATCCACAAGTTAAATGGATGCACGAACACGGAATTAAGTGCGATGTAATTGTAGGTAGTAGAAACAAAGAATTATTAATATTAGAAGATGAAATGAAAAAGGTTGCAGGAAACTTATATGTTGCAACTGATGATGGATCATACGGATTTAATGGTAGAGTTACAGATTGTTTAAAAGATTTAGTTGAAAAAGGAAATAAATATGATCATGCAGTAGTAATTGGACCAATGATAATGATGAAATTTATGTGTGTACTTACAAAGGAATTAGAAATTCCAACAACAGTTAGCTTAAATCCAATTATGGTTGACGGAACAGGTATGTGTGGTGCTTGTAGAGTTACTGTAGGTGGAGAAGTAAAATTTGCATGTGTAGATGGACCAGAATTTGATGGACATTTAGTTGATTTTGATGAATCAATGAGAAGACAAACAATGTATAAAACTGAAGAAGGAAGAGCTAAACTAAAACAAGAAGAAGGGGACACTCATAGCCATGGTGGTTGTGGATGTAAAGGTGATAAATAATGGATATGAAAGATAGAATGAAAAGAACACCTGTTACTGAACAAGCTCCAGAAGTAAGAGCAACTAATTTTGAAGAAGTTTGTTTAGGATACAATGAAGAACAAGCAATTAGAGAAGCTAACAGATGTTTAGGATGTAAAAATCCTAAATGTGTTGAAGGATGTCCAGTATCTGTAAATATCCCTGGATTTATAGCAAAGGCTAAAGAAGGTGATTTTGAAGCAGCAGCTAAAGAAATCGCTAAGTATAGTGCATTGCCAGCAGTTTGTGGTAGAGTATGTCCACAAGAAAGTCAATGTGAAGGTAAATGTGTATTAGGAATAAAAGGTGAAGCAGTAGCTATAGGTAAATTAGAAAAATTTACTGCTGATTGGGCAAGAAAACATAACATAGATTTAACAGAAAAAGAAGAATCAAAAGGTAAGAAGGTTGCCGTTATAGGAAGTGGTCCTGCAGGATTAACTTGTGCTGGAGACCTAGCTAAAAGAGGATATGATGTAACTATATTTGAAGCTTTACATGAGCCAGGTGGAGTTTTAGTTTATGGTATTCCAGAATTTAGATTACCTAAAGATGAAGTTGTTAAAGCTGAAATTGAAAACATAAAGAAGCTTGGAGTAAAAATTGAAACTAATGTTATTATAGGTAGAACTATAACTATAGATGAATTAATGGAAGAAGAAGATTTTAAAGCTGTATTTATAGGATCAGGAGCTGGTCTTCCAAAATTCATGGGAATTCAAGGAGAAAATGCTAACGGTGTATTCTCAGCAAATGAATTCTTAACAAGAGTAAACTTAATGAAGGCTTTTAAAGAAGATTATCATACTCCAGTTAAAGTTGGTAAAAAGGTTGCTGTAGTAGGTGGTGGAAACGTTGCTATGGATGCTGCAAGAACAGCTTTAAGACTTGGTGCTGAAACACATATAGTTTATAGAAGAAGTGAATCAGAACTTCCAGCAAGAGCAGAAGAAATACATCATGCTAAAGAAGAAGGAATTATTTTTGATGTATTAACAAACCCAACAGAAATCATAACAGATGAAAGTGGATGGGTTAAAGGAATGAAATGCGTTAAAATGGAATTAGGAGAACCAGATGCTTCAGGAAGAAGAAGACCTGTAGTAGTAGATGGATCAGAATTTGTTATGGATGTAGATACTGTAATAATGTCACTTGGAACATCTCCAAATCCATTAATTTCATCAACAACTAAGGGATTAGAAACAAATAAGTGGAAATGCATAGTTGCAGATGAAGAAGGCTTAACAACTAAAGAAGGTGTTTATGCTGGAGGAGATGCAGTTACAGGAGCAGCTACAGTTATATTAGCTATGGGAGCTGGTAAAAAGGCTGCTGAAGCAATAGATGAATATCTTGCTTCAAAATAGTATTTTTAAAAGGTAATTTTATATAGAGGTAATGTATTAATTTAGTACATTACCTCTATTTTTATTAAAATTATTATAAAAAGAAAAAGGAATTATTAATAATGAATAAATTTTTAGAAAATTCAATAAAAACCCTTTAACATCAATTGACTATTTAGATTTACAATAATATAATGTGGGTGTATTAAGGCGTGTTACTATAACATAGGCATAAGCTGAAAGATGATTAATGCAAGGGAAGAGGAGAAAGTTATGAAGAAGGGGAAAATTATATCAATTTTAACAGCTGCTATGGTAACTAATTCAATAATGTTAGGAATGGGAGTTTCAGCAAAAGATACTTTAAATGAAGTAGAAAAAATTGTTAGCAATATGACTTTAGAGGAAAAAGTAGGTCAAATGTTAATGCCTGATTTTAGGCAGTGGAAGTTAGAAGGAGAAGAGAAGGCAAAGGATTTTACTGAAATAAATGAAGAAGTATCAAATATAATAGATAGATATGATTTAGGTGGAGTTATATTATTTGCACCTAATGTTAAAACAACAGAGCAAACAACTAAATTAGTTCATGATTTGCAAAATGTTGCTATAAATGATAAGGATGGTAACTTACCACTATTGATTACAATAGATCAAGAAGGAGGAATAGTTACTAGGTTAGGAACAGGAACGAATCTTCCTGGTAATATGGCACTTGGGGCAACAAGAAGTGAAAAAAATGCATATGATGCAGGGTATGTAATAGGAAGAGAGCTAAATTCTCTTGGTATAAACGTTAATTTTGCACCATCATTAGATGTTAATAATAATCCTAATAATCCAGTTATAGGTTTAAGATCTATATCGAGTAATCCAGAATTAGTAGGTAAGTTAGGCGTAAATATTATTAATGGTATTCAAGATCAAGGAGTATCAGCAGCAGCAAAACATTTTCCAGGACATGGGGATGTAGCAACAGATTCGCATACTGGTCTTCCAAGAGTAAATAAGAGTATTGATGAGTTAAGAGTAAATGAACTTAAACCATTTAAAGATGCAGTAGATAATGGAGTAGATATGATAATGACTGCACATATTCAATTTCCACAAATAGAAAAGGATAAATATATATCAAAGGCAGATGGAAGCGAAATTGAATTACCAGCAACATTATCAGATGACATAATAGAAGGTTTGTTAAGAAAAGATATGGGATATAACGGTGTAGTTATAACAGATGCCATGAATATGGATGCTATATCAAAGAATTTTGGTGAATTAGAGGCAACAAAATTAGCAATTAATTCAGGAGTGGATATAGTACTTATGCCAACTATATTAAGAAGTAATGAAGATTTAGGAAAACTTGATGGAATAATTAATGGTGTTATTGATGCTGTAAATAATGGAGAGATATCAATTGATGAAATAAATGATTCTGTAGAAAGAATTGTTAAATTAAAAATAGATAGAGGCATAATGAATATAAAAGAAGATAATAGAACTGTTGAAGAAAAGATAAATAATGCTAAAAAGATAGTTGGTTCTGAAGAAAACCGTAATATTGAAAGAAGAATATCATCAGAGGCTATAACTGTTGTTAAAAATGAAAAAGACATATTACCAATAAAGGCTAAAGAAGGAGAAAATGTACTTCTTTTAGCACCGTACAATAATGAATTACCAGGAATGAAATTTGGTATTAATAGATTAATAAGTGAAGGAAAGATGAATTCTATTAATATAAATACTCATTCATATAATAAAGAATCTGAAATAAGTGACGAACTTAAAGCTAAGATAGATAAAGCAAATTATGTAGTTATATTAACTGAAATGGGAAATGTATCTCATTTGGCACCAACACATTGGTTAACTAAAACTCCAAGTGAAGTAATAGATTATGCAAATAAATTAAATAAAGAAGCTATTGCAGTAAGTGTTGGGAAGCCATATGATGCAGGAATTCACTCAAATGCTAAAACTCAACTAATAGCATATGGATATAAAGGAATGGATCCAACAGAGGTAGATGGAGGGCTAACGCCAACAGAAGCATTTGGTCCTAATATTCCAGCCGCTATGGAAGTGATTTTTGGAGGAGCTGATGCTGAAGGGGTACTTCCAGTAGCTATTCCAGTTTTAGAAAATGGAGCCTTCAGTTTAGAAAAGAATGTATATGAATATGGTTTTGGAATAACTAATTTAACTGAAAAAGGTATAGCAAAAATAGAAATACCAAAGGAAGTAATCTCAGGAGATGAATTTAAAGCAAAAGTTAATATTTCTGATATAGAAAGTTTAAAATCAGAGAAATATGAAGTAAATATTAATTATAATAATGATGCATTTGAAGTTGTAAAAGTAGAATCAGTAGATAAAAATACAAATATTACATCAAGTAGCATTGAAGGGGACAAAATCAATATTAACTTAGAGGATTTAGAATCAGAAGGAGAGGCTAAAGATAAAACAAAAATACTTCTTACTTTAAAATCTAAAATAAAAGAAGGAGAAGTAAATGTTATAAATGGATTAAATATTATAGACAAAAATGACAGAGATTTTAAAACAACTCTTGAAAATAATACGATTATAGTTAATAAGTTAATTATTGAAAATCCTGGTAATGATGAGAATAAGGGCGAAGAAGATGGGGATAAAAATGGAGAAAAACATCAACAAGTTAAACCAAATGGCAAATTACCTATAACTGGAGGAACAGCAACATCAACAGTATTAGGTTTAGGACTAATATCATCCTTATTAGGAACATTATTTATGAAAAGAAATAAGAAATAGTAATTAGATCAAATAAACCAGCATTAAATTTGTGCTGGTTTATTTTATTTTTTAATATTTTAATAAAAATAGGAAAATTACTTTTAACTTTGTGGATAAATCGTTAAAATATGTTTATAACAATAATAAAAAGTGAGGTAAGGAAATGTATTTATCTAAATTTACAGATTACTCATTTAGAGCATTAATATATTTAGCAATTAATAAAGATAGGTTATGTACAGTTGAAGAGATTGCAAGTAATTTAGAGATATCAGAAAATCATTTAAAGAAAATAATTCACAAGCTAGCAAAAACTGATTATATAATTTCTATAAAAGGGAGAGCAGGCGGATTAAAATTAGGACTTGAACCAAAAGATATAAATTTAGGAGAAGTTTTAAAAGTTACAGAAGATAACTTAAACATAGCTGAATGCTTCAATAAAGAAAAAACGTGTCCATTTATAAAAGGTGGATGTAAGTTAAAGGGAATTATGAATATATAATTAAAATCATTTTTAGAGGAATTTTCAAAGTATACATTAGAGGATGTCTTATAGATGCCACATAATAATTATTCAGAAATAAAAAAAGAGACTAAAGGTCTTATAATAGACACATATAAGAATTTTACATTTAACATAAAACCCTTAATATACTTTGAGCTTACATATAGATTAATAAGTACATTTTTATTTATACCAATAAATATGTTTATTATAAATAGATTTATGGGACAAATTGGAGTAAATAATATAACAAACAAGGATTTTCTTAAGTTTGGATTAACAATTAAAGGAATAATATATATAACTATGTTAGTTATAGTATCTTTTATAGCTATTTTTATAGAGATGGGGGTTTTAACCTATATATCCTCAAAATCTTATAAGAAAGAAAAGGCAACTTTAATGGAGGCTATCCTAAATAGCATAAAAATAGTTCCACAAACACTAGGTTTTAGTATGATTTTTATAGTTTTAGTGGCTGGGGTTATAGGTCCACTAACAGGAATTGGACTTTATAGTTCATTGATTAAAAAATTAAGTATACCATCTTTCATTACTATTGAGCTTTTTAAAACAACTGGAGGAACTATTTTTTATATTGCTTTTATGATTTTAATAGTAATACTATTTTTAAGATGGGTTTTATCAATTCCAGCAGTAATTATTGAAGATAATAAACTAAAGACGGCAATTAAAAATAGCATAAAGATATATAAAGGAAGTAAATTCAAAATATTTGGTTATGTAGTAGCATGGATTATTATAACCTCTCTAGCTACAGGAATTCTATTATTTTTATATATTATGCTTGGTGAATATATAATAGAGTTATTAGGAAGCGAAAGTATTATAAGTGGAATATTTATGGTATGTTATATATTAATATTTTATATTGCCTATATTATAGCTTCTCTTATAAGTATTCCTTTATTTATTTCATTTACAGTAGAGCTTTATTATAAATATAGAAATTATGAAGTTTTAGAACGTAAATTTAATAGTATAGATATTTATAAAAACAATAAGTTTATAATATTAATACACTCAAAGAAGAACATAACAAAAAGAGTGATTGTAGGAATTTTTATAGTAACTGTTACTTTAATTGGAGTCAATACAATATTCTTTAGAGTAGTAGGTAAGGAAACTCTTGTAACAGCTCATAGAGGAAGCACCATGAAGGCTCCTGAAAACAGTATATCGTCAATAAAACAGGCTATTTTCGAAGAAGCAGATTATGCTGAAATAGATGTTATGACTACAAAGGACAATATAGTAGTTTTATTTCATGATCTTACATTAAAAAGAATTAATAAATCCAATCTTGCAATTAAGGATATGACTTTTGAGGAAACGCAAAAAGTAGATAATGGATCATATTTTAGTGAAAAATTTGCAGGAGAGAAGATTCCAACTCTTGAGGAAGTTTTAAAACTAGCAAAAGGAAAGATAAAGTTAAATATAGAGCTAAAACCAATGCAAGAAAATGAAAAATTAGCAGAAGAGGTAGTAAAGCTTGTAAAGAAATATGATATGGAAAATGAAGTTGTTATAACTTCATTAAATTATGATATACTTCAAGAAACAAAGAATTTAACTAACAAGATTCCTGTTGGATATATATTAATGGCAGGGGTAGGTGATTTAACGAAGCTTAATGTAGACTTTTTAAGCGTAGAAAAATCAGTTCTTAAATCAAAACTAGTTTATGCTATGCATGCTTTAAATAAAGAGGTTCATGTATGGACAATAAATGATATAGACGAAATAGAAGAGGTAATATCATTAGGAGCAGACAATATAATTACAGATGATGTAGAGTTAGTTGAAGAGATAAAAGAAAGTATAAAAAATTCAGGAGAAAAAGATTATATAACAATATTTTATGAAACAATAAATACAATATTAAAATATATAAAGATATAGAAAAGGAGCTATCTAAATTTTTTAGATAGCCTATTTTTATTCTATAATAGACAATAAATTAAATGTAATATCATCATTACTCCAACCTAAATCAAATGGAAATTTATATTTATCTATAGAGTTTGAATTAACTAAAGGATATCCTTTGTTGTCAAAGTCAGTAACTATAGCTGTATGTTCTATTGAATTATTTATGTTGTAAGATATTAAATCTCCATGTTGAAGGTTATTAAAATTACTCATAAGATTTTCAAAATTTCCTGAATTTATTAAAGTACTTCGTTTAGTTGATAGTAGATAATTTATTAACTTATCTGAATTAATCCAAGTTTCACTTGCAGTAGGAGGCTTAGAATGTTTAGTTTCATATAGCCATATTTTATCTTGCTTTAATTTTCCACCTTCATTTTTATCAGATAGACACTGAGATATAAAATTTGTACAATTACCACAAGATGCAGTATAAACATAATAATTATTATTGTAGCGTGAATTATTATCATTGGCCCATGATATTCCACAATACTTATTGGCATAATTAACAGCAGCTTTTCTATCATAGAACTTGTTAGTATTAAATTCTAAATTATTTCTATTAAAATTAACATTATAAGCTTTAAATTTAGTTAAAGGTATTTGTTTTTCAGTAAGATCAAATTTATAATCTTTTAAACCTTCTTGGAAACAATCTAAATAATAATCTTTTTGAACAATAAAGGAATTTCCCATCTTTTTTAAATCCACATTGTGAAGTAATGAAACGCCAAATTCATTATTTATATCAGGAGTATCTTTATAAAAATAATCAAATTTATATTCTTCCCTTAAAACAATAGAATAAGTACTATTATTTATTTTAATGTCCCTAATTTTAGGGGTGGAGCTAATATTTGAAAAGGATATATTTCTTTCATTAGCCCAATCACGCAAATAAGCAATTCTTTTAAACTCATGAAGAAGAGAATATTTACTGTAGGTATGAGAAGTATCATAAAATTTATATAAGTCTGCAACATTTCCAGTTAAAAAAGCTTTATTACGAGTAGTAAATAATTCATTAAAAAATTTTATGATTTCATCTTCATTAGGTTCTTCGCCATCAGTTATGAAAGTACCTACATTAGTTGTAGCTTCATATTGAATATTTTCTTCAAATTGGCAAGATGGAACTAAAATTAAATTATTAGTTCTAGATAATGAGTAAAAGAAACTAATAAATAACACTAATATTAAAAATATATTTAAAAATATAGAAAAAAACTTCTTTTTACTTTTAAAAAACTCTATTAAATCTTTAAACCAAAGTCTCATTTTAAAATCCTCCTTTGAAGAATAATTTATAAGAATAGTATGTGCATTAGAAATAGAAATATTTATATAAGTTTTATATAGTTTAAATAATATATTTTAATTAAGATTAGTAATTCGTATTTATCTTCAGAAATTCAAGGGGAAGAGGGTAGCATAGTAATAGATAAAATAAATAAATTTAATAATGTAAAAATAGTTTATAGAAAGGGTGAAATTGAAGAAATATCAAATCCACAAAAAGTAGATGATATGTGTTATGAAATAGAAGAATTTATAAATTTAATTTTAAACAAAAAATTAGAATCAGAAGTGAATTCATTAGAAAATTCTAGAATAGTTATGAAAATAATGGATGAAGCCCGTAAACAAATAGGATTAAGGTATATAGCGGATTAGAAGAGTTAAGTATCAAGTTGACAGAAAAACGTATATAATATATAATTACTACACAAGATAGAAACAAAATTGAATAACGATGCGTTAAACTTAATTTTTAACCTGGGGGCGTTTTGGCTTCGACGGGGGTAAGATGGGTTTGATAAGCGGGTGGAGGCAAGCATGTCACCTCCTTAATAAAGTATGCATTAAAGATAAACGCAGAAGACAATTTTGCATTAGCAGCTTAATATAAGCTACTCATCAGTCCGGGATGCCCACGTCTCGGGTAGCTGGTGTCATAGAGTGGGAAACGAAGTCTAACAAAGCTTTGAGTTAGAGGGGTATTTATGAAGCTAGGAAATAGGAAGTTTGTTTGTGAGCAACCTAGGACCGAAACCTTAATCACAAACTACACTCGTAGAAATTCAGATTGGTCTACTTTCGGACAGGGGTTCGATTCAGAAAGAGTCGCCTTAGAAAGTGATTTCTAAGTGATAACCTAGCTTTATCGGTGAAACCGTAGCAAGTAGTGTTGCCGGCAATACCGAGAGGTATGTAGAGAAATCTAACAGCCTTGTATCGACTTATAGGTTCCTAAAGCTTATAGCAAAGGAATACTAGGATAGAAGATAAAAACTAAACTAAGCTTCTATAATACGCTAGGTAGCTTAAATAATAATTTAAGTTAAAGATATAGTCAGTGCCATTTTAGAAATAATGGATGCACATGACCCCTCGCCTCCACCAATAAATCAACGAAAGATAAAACTGTACACTATAAGTGTGCAGTTTTTTATTTTATTATAAGGAGTGATAATATGATTAACCAAAGCTTTGTACAAGCTATAAATGAAATTAGTTAAAGTAGTATTTGATTCATATGAAAAGGGAAGAATTACAAGAGTTTGCGTACCATTTGATTACGGACCAAGTAGACGATATAGAGATGGAGAAAATAGATATCATTTTTATGATTTGGATAGTCCATTAAGTAATCATAATTTATCTATATTACCTCAACAAATAAAAAGTATTGAAATACTAAATGAAACGTTCTGTCCAGAAGATTATGTCAAATGGACACCAAGTTGGTTTTTAAGTAGAGATTGGGGAATCTATTCATAAAATTGTATAGTATAGGGGAAAGAAATGAATTTATTAATAAAAAATTGTAATAATATTGACTTAGCTAATATTGAAATAAATGAATACGAATTAAATATAAAGTATGGAATAAATGGAACTGGAAAAAGTACTATATCAAAAGCAATAAAATATTGTATTGAGAATAAAGAAAAATTAATTGAATTAAAACCATTTAAATATTTAAATGGTGGAGAAGAGGTTGCGCCTATAGTAGAAGGGCTAGAAGGGATTAATACAGTAAATATTTTTAATGAATAATATGTTAATCAATATGTTTTTCAAGAAGATGAGGTATTGAAAAATAGTTATGAAGTTTTTATAAAGAATGAAGAATATGATAATTTAATGAGTGAAATTGAAAAGCTTATCAAAGAGGTTAGAGATACATTTAATAAAAATCCGGAGTTAGATAAGTTAATTCAAGACTTAAATACTCTAACAGAATGTTTTGGAAAGTCTAGTAGTGGGTATTCAGCAGCAGGAAGTATAGGAAAAGGATTGAAAAATGGTAATAAAATAATACATATTCCTGACGGTTTAGAAGAATACGGTGATTATATAAAAAGTGATGTCAATTCTAAATGGATAAAATGGCAGGTTACTGGTAAAGAATATTTAGATATTAGTTGTAAATGCTATTTTTGCACAACTGATATTACTAGTAAGAAAGAAAAAGTTCTAAAGGTAAGTGAAGAATATGATTCCAAATATATTGAACATTTAAATAAGGTTATGGATGTGTTTAATAATTTGAAATTATATTTTACAGATGAAACCAATAAAAAGATAAGCGAAATAACCCAAAGTATAAGTGGACTATCGAGTGAGCATATAAACTATTTAAAATTAATTAAGTCACAAGTTAATATTTTACTAGAAAGATTTAATGAATTAAAAAATTTAAGTTTTTTTTCTTTAAAAGATGTTGATGAAATAATTGAGAAAATAAAAAGATATAGAATAGAGTTGGATTTCTTACCAAATTTAAACACTGGTTTTACAGAAGAAAAAATAGGAAAAATAAATAATTCATTAAATGATCTTATTAATAAAGCCGGGATATTAAAAGGAAAAATAAATAAACAAAAAAGTTTAATTTTAAAAAGAATAGAAAAATATAAAAAAGAAATAAATAACTTTTTAAAATATGCAGGCTATAAATATGAGGTAAATATAGAATCTAAAAATAATGAGTATAAGATGGTATTTAAACATAAAGATTGTTGTAAAGAATTAAATAATGCAAATTTATATTTAAGTTATGGGGAAAAAAATGCCTTTGCTTTAATTCTATTTATGTATGAAACTTTAAATAAGAAACCAGACCTGGTAATTTTAGATGATCCTATTTCTTCGTTTGATAAGAATAAAAAATATGCAATAATAAATAAATTATTTAAAGGAGAAAATAGTTTTAGAAACAACACTGTATTGATGCTAACTCATGACTTTGATCCCATAGTAGATATGGTGAAAAATTTTAGATATAAGTTTAATGAAATTAAAACTAATGCATATTTTATATCAAATAAAAATGGAGAGATTATTGAGAAAGAAATTTGCTATTATGATATTAAAACATTTATTGAAATAGTGAAAGAAAATATACTAAGACTAGATAATAATATTAATAAGTTAATATATTTAAGACGATTATATGAAATTAATGATTCGAAGGGATTAGAATGGAACTTACTATCAAATTTATTTCATAAAAGAAAAGAACCTATCACTGATAAGAAAATAAATGGAATAAAGAAAGAGGTTTTAATGGAGTATAATGAAATAGAAGAAGCAACATATAAAATAAAAGAGTTTATAAATGATTTTGATTATGATACTGAATTAGATAGATTATTAAGTAATGAGATTCTAATAAATGCTTATATTGAGTCGAAAAATAATTACGAAAAGCTTCAAATTTTTAGAGTTATTAAAAATGAAAATAGCTCTAATGATATAATAAAAAAATTTGTAAACGAAACTTACCATGTAGATAATGATTATTTATTTCAATTAAATCCATTTGACTATGAAATTATACCAGACTACATTATAGAAGAGTGTGATAATGATTTAATAGATAGTGGCTTTAGTATAGAAGAAAGGTCTTGTATTTTAGTATGATATAAAATTTAAAAGTTAAATGGTGGATTTGAAAGGTCATGTATTGCCTTCACCAAAAAATCCACGACAGAAATGTCGTGGATTTTTATATTTAAAAATTAATTAATAGTATAATTTGTGATAATTAATTCAGGGTAATTTTCACGTCCTTTTTTTTGATTACTTCCGCTATAAGGAATATTTATATGTGTGATATTAAAATTTGAGAAAAGACATTTAATAAAGTAATCATCATTTATTGATAATAAAAATTTTCCTTTTATGTTTTTACATAGATTACTTAAATCAGAATAATCTTTGTCTGTAAATTTTCCAACAGGATAAGATGAGCGAGAAGTATCTCTATAAGGTGGGTCTAAGTAAAAAAATGTATTTTCAGTATCATAGTATGACATTATATTTCTAAAATCTTGGCATTCAATAGTTACTTTTAATAGGCGGTTATGAGCTTGTACAATATCATTTGGAAGCTTGTCCAATCTTAGGCGGCTTACTCCTTTTGATTTACCAAAACCGCATCCACCACCATCTGGTAAGCTTGCGCCAATTCCAGCCTTTAATAGATAATAAAGAATATGAGCTTTATTAACATTATCAAGATAAGTTTTATTTTTATAAATTTCCTTATAATTATTAAAGATAGAGCGACTAATTACTTCATATTTAAAACTATCAATAAATTCATTCTCTTTTTCTTTAAGTACCATCCAAAAATTGCTTAGATTTTCATCCAAATCATTAATTACTTCCCAGTTAGAAGGGGATTTTGCAAACAGTAACCAACCAGCACCACCGAAAACTTCAACATAACCTTCGTGAGGAGGAATTAAAGGTAGAAGGTATTTTAGCGATTTAGATTTTCCACCAACCCATTTTATGGGGCTACGCATATTTATCACCAATATAATTATTTTATCTATAAAAGATATTAAAAAATAAATAAATTTATGAATAATTGGAATGATAAGTATATATTTTTCTTGGGAGTGAAGCTAAATGATAGATGATATAATACAAATATTTAAGGACAATCAAAATAAATGGATGACTTATAAAGAGGTATTTAATGCTTTAAATGAAAGAAAATTTAATTGGGGATCAAATATAAAAGGATCAATAGGTCATAAAAATATAGTATCAAGAGAATTATCAGAAAGGCATAGGGATAAATTTGAAATAGATAAAAGGTTTAGACCACAAAAATATAGATTAAAAAATTTTAATAATAAAGAAATTGAAAATGAAATTTCTATTGATTTAGATATAAATGATAATGATGGAGAAGATGAAATAACGGAATTTGTACTAGATATAGATAATTTAGAGTTTAAAGAATATGATAGTCCCAGTGGTATAGAAATAAGAGAACCATCTGTTAAAATAAAAGAAAAAGGTAGAAAAATTAATTATGATAAAAAGAGTAGGAGAAATAAGAAAAAAGGAGATATAGGCGAAGAGGCTGTTGTTTTACTTGAAAAAAATAAATTAATGGAGTTAGGGAGAGTAGATTTAAGTGAACAAGTTGAATGGGTATCTAAAGAGAAAGGTGATGGATTAGGATATGATATTATTTCGTGGAATGTTAAAGATGGAGAATGGAATAAAATATATATAGAGGTAAAAACAACAGAAGACAATATAAATACACCTTTCGATATAAGTGATACTGAAGTTAGAGTATCTGAGATGCTTGCAGAAAATTATTATATTTATAGAGTTTTGGGAATAGGAAGTGTGATAAGTACTATAAAATATTACACAATAAAAGGTTCTGTTAAGGATAACTTTAATTTAATTCCAATTTTGTATAAAGCATATCTTAAAACTAATGAGAATACATAAACTATATAGTTAATTATATTAACAATTTTAGGCTATATAAATAAAGTTTAAATAAGATATATTTGTTAAAACATTACATTTATTATACAATTAATATAAAATTTAATTAAATAAGGGACAGTAGATAGATTTGTGTAAAAACAAATCTATCTACTGTTTTTTTGTATTAACTAAAAGATGTAAAACAATTGATGATGTTATGGGTAGAAATGAATTAATACAAAGATTAGTTAAAGATATTCTTGAAAATATATTACAAGGTAAAATGGAAGAACATCTAGCAAGAAATAAATATAAACGTGTAGAAATAGTTGATCAAACTAAGAAAAACTATAGGAATGGTTATAGTATCAAGAATTTAAGAAGTTCCTTCGGTTACGTCGACCTAGACGTACCCCATGATAGAAATGCTGAATTTGAACCGCAAATTATAAAAAAATATGAAACTGTATGTACTGAATTAGATAAAAAGATTATATCTCTATATGCGAAAGGCATAAGTACAAGTGATATTCAAACAGAAATTGAGGATATATATGGAATAACTATATCACCATCAATGGTATCTAAAATAACAGATAAAGTATTAGCTAGCGCTACCGAATGGCAAAATAGAGCTTTAGATAAAATATATCCTATAGCTTATTTATATGCTATGCATTTTAAAGTTAGAAGTAACGGGAAAATAGTTAACAAAGCTGTTTATATTTGTTTAGGATATACAATGGAGGGATATAAAGATATTTTAGGTATATGGGTTGATGAAGCAGAAGGTGCTAAGTTCTGGTTAGGAATTTGTAATGACTTAAAAATAGAGATGTTAAAGAAATATTAATTGCATTATGAATGGACTAAAAGGATTACCACAAGCTATTAAAACAGTATTTCCATCAGTAAATATTCAAACATGTATTGTTCATCAAATAAGAAATTCAATAAAATACATATCTTCAAAGGATAAGAAAGCATTTATGAAGGTTTTAAAGGAAGTTTATAAGGCAGCAACTGAGGAACTTGCGTTAGCGCAGCTAGATAATTTAAAAACCTTATGGTGTGATAAATATGGTATAGTTATAGACTCTTGGTACAATAATTGGAGTAATCTATCAAAATTCTTTGAATTCTCTCCAAGTATAAGAAAGATGATATATACTACAAATGTGTTAGAAGGATTTAATCGTCAAATACGTAAATTTACTAAGGTTAGAGTAATTTTTCCAACTGATGAATCTTTAAATAAGAGTGTTTACTTAGCTACAATGGAGATAATTGAAAAATGGAGTCAACCTACTCCAAATTGGGGTGCTACGTTAGCGGAGCTATCAATAATATTTGAAAATCAACTAAAAGATGAATTAGCTTAAAAGCTTGTACTTTTTATAAATTTTATGTATACTATTCGATTTTATTGAAATACTAAAAAGGTAATAAAAAACATTATTAGTATTTCTTAAATATAAAAAAATATTACTGGAAATAAAAATTTCCAGTAATATTAAAACAACAAAAATAATAATAACACAAAACTATCTAGTCTCTCTCATATAAAAAAGCTCACATAATATGAGCTTTATTTTATTTCTCTAAATCGTCTATAAAAGTAATATTTTTCCTTTAAAAGTTCTTCAGAATATCTACCATTTCTAGGCGTTAAGTTTTTATATTCTTCAATTATCATTTTAGCTCTTAATTTTTTTGATTTTATAATTAAATAGGGATAAACATCTTTAAGTAAATTAATAGCATTATTATAGTTAACAACAAATGTATAGCAATTTTTATGTTTTTCTATATTATAATTAGTCTTTTTTGTTATTTTTCCAAATCCAATAGTTGCTTTTAAATATTCAAGTAATTCAATAGTTGTAGAAGTAACAGATATAACAGGAGATGGATAATTATTTTTATGGATTTTTTCTAGCATAATACTTCCTTCGCCATCTATTATTCCAGCAATATAAGATTTTTCTATTTCATTTATAAAATCACCTTCTTTAATTTAGATTTTTGAGATTATCAAAAAATAATATAATTAATAAATGAAATTTGTTATAGCATTTAATGATATATAATTAGTATTTAGAAAAAGATTTTAGAATATGTAAATATAGATAGTAAAGTTAATGGTATTTATTTAAAGAATATATGCTATAAAGGTAGTAGTATGACTTTTTAATAGGATAGTATTTCTTTTTATATAGTTATGTAAAATAATTAAAGTATATATTTCCTTTTAGTATGTTTGAATAAAAATCAACTTAAAATACTAAAAATTTAAAGATATATGTTTACTAAATAAAGTAATATAAAATTTATTATTAATTAAATTATAATCAACAACAAATTGAATTATGGCTTAGAATATCAAGGGTTATTAAATATGATAAAGAAAAAGGCTAATGGGGTAGAAATAGGTCAGCCACTAATAAATATACTGCAAAAGTGCTCCAGCAATAACTTGTTTACTTAATTTTCACGCAAATAACAATTTATAGATATTTCTAAAATAATATTAAAATTTCAATGAATACTTTACAAATGTTTAGAAGGAATTTATAATTAATATGTTTGCAATTGTGACGAAAAATGTCTATTGATATCGATATTATTAACAGATTATAAAGTATAATTATAAAAAAATTTAAAATTTTATTTTAAGAACAATCTACTAAAAGTAAAGTGTATTTAGTGTAGTGTATATGGAACATGATAATACAAAATTTGTACTATTAAGAAGGAGCAGTAAAATGAAATATATTATTGGAATTATAGGATTAGTTGTTGTTTTAGCACTTGCGTGGATTGGAAGTAGTGATAAGAAAAAGATAAAATATAAGCCAATTATTGTAATGCTTGTTTTACAATTTATATTTGCATTTCTTTTACTAAATACTCAATTAGGAAACTGTTTAGTAAGCAGTATAGCAAATGGTTTTGATGTGTTACTTAAATGTGCTGGAGAAGGAGTAGATTTTGTATTTGGTGGATTAGTTAATAATGAACAGTTCTCGTTTTTTATTGGCGTTCTTCTACCAATAGTAGTTATTTCTGCTTTAATAGGAATTTTACAACACTTAAAAATACTTCCTTTTATAATGAAGTATATAGGTTTAGTTTTAAGTAAAGTTAATGGCATGGGTAAATTAGAATCTTATAATGCAGTAGCATCAGCTATACTTGGACAATCTGAAGTATTTATTTCAGTAAAAAAACAACTTGGTTTATTACCTAAACATAGATTATATACTCTTTGTGCATCAGCTATGTCAACGGTATCTATGTCTATAGTTGGTTCTTATATGGTGCTTTTAGAACCTAGATATGTTGTAACAGCACTTGTTTTAAACTTGTTTGGTGGATTTATTATATCATCAGTTATAAATCCGTATACTGTAACAGAAGAAGAAGATATTTTAGTAGTTCGTGAAGAAAAGAAGCAAACATTTTTTGAAGTTCTTGGAGAATATATTTTAGATGGATTTAAAGTAGCTGTTATAGTAGCTGCTATGTTAGTTGGATTCGTAGCAATAATTGCTATGATTAATATTTTATTTAAAGGAGTTTTAGGAATTAGTTTCCAAGATATACTTGGATATGCATTCTCTCCATTTGCATTTTTAATGGGAGTTCCTTTTAATGAATCAATACAAGCTGCAAGTGTAATGGCAACTAAATTAGTATCTAATGAATTTGTTGCAATGAATTTACTAGCAAGTGAAAGTATGAATCTATCAGTAAGATCAATAGGTATTGTTTCTGTATTTTTAGTTTCTTTTGCGAATTTTTCATCAATTGGAATTATCTCAGGAGCAGTAAAAGGACTTAATGAAGAGCAAGGAAACGTAGTTGCACGTTTTGGATTAAAATTATTATATGGAGCAACATTAGTAAGTATGCTAACAGCAATTATTGTTGGATTACTTATATAAAATAAATAAAAGACATTAAAATTAGAGATTTCAATTTAGTAGTATAAAACAACATGATATGGTAAAAACAGCAATAGTATTTTAAATTATTATTGCTGTTTTTAATTATTTAATAACTAAATAATTAGCCATTTTCGTATAGAAAGAGTAGTTAATAATTTTTGTAATATAAATAGAAAATAAAAATAGGGATAAATAATAATCTTTATTTTTTTATGTATAAGTATTAATTTATAAAGAAAAAATAGAGCATATAAGGAGTTGTATAAAAATGATAGTTGAAATATGTAGAGTCTAATTAAAATCCATAATTTCTGTAAGTATATTATTTTTGCTAACTAAAATTATGAGAAAAAAGCAAATATCACATCTAACATTATTTGATTATGTTGTAGGTATTTCTATTGGTTCAATAGCTGCAGAATTTGCTGTAAATGATACAATTACATAAGGAAGGTATTGAAAATTTATCATATATCCTATTTGCTTATGTTGATAGTTCAGATAAAATTAATATATATTTGAAAAATAAAGGGGCGCCTGCTTCACCTACGCTTTAGATTTTATTATAGAACTAATATGAAAAAATCGATAATAAATATAATAGGGTACTTTATTCTTGTATTGAAGAGACAGATAGAGTTCTTTTATTTAAGAACTGTTGTAGTACAAGTGTGTATTGCATTTAGAATTGCAATTATAAAATAACTTTGTTATTTAGTTAGCTTATAAGCTAAAAAGTAATTTTTAAGTTTTACAACAGGTCAATATTTACAACAGGTCAATAAATATTTTAAAATAAAATAAATTTAAAACTAAATGAGGTGTAGTTATGAATAAGTTTATGGAGCAAGCTAAATTGATAAAGGATGATATGATAGTTTATAGAAGAACAATTCATAGTAATCCCGAGGTTGGATCAGAATTATTAAAAACAAAAACTTATGTAATGGATAAGTTAAGAGAATTTGGTTATGATCCTAAAGAAATATGTGAAAGTGGTATAGTAGCAACAATTAAAGGAAATAAACCAGGAAAAACATTTTTACTAAGAGCAGATATGGATGCATTACCAATGAAGGAAGCTACAGAATGTGATTTTAAATCAATTAATGGTAATATGCATTCATGTGGACATGATATGCATACAGCAATGCTTTTAGGAGCTGCAAAGCTACTTAAAGAAAATCAAGATGAAATAGAGGGTACTGTTAAATTAGTATTTCAACCAGATGAAGAAGGATTTACAGGTGCTAAGAAGATGATAAAAGCAGGAGTCCTTGAAGATCCTAAAGTTGATGCAGCAATGGCAATGCATGTACATTCTGGCACACCTTCAAATGTGATATTATGTGGTTTAGGCACTAGCATAGCTGGATGTAGTATATTTAGAATTGTTGTAAAAGGAACTGGATGTCATGGAGCTATGCCTGAAACAGGTGTAGATCCAATAAATATAGCTTCTCACATATACATATCTTTACAGGAAATAATAAGTAGAGAAATATCAGCTACTCAGTCTGCTGTTGTTACAATAGGTAAGTTTATAGGAGGAGATGCACCAAACATAATACCACAAGAAGTTGTTATGGAAGGAACTATAAGAACCTTAGATAAAAAAGTAGAAGAGTTCATATTTAATAGAATGAATGATATAGTTACATATACTGCTAAAATGTTTAGAGGTGAAGCAGAATTAATAAAATTATCATCAGTACCACCACTAGTTAATAATAATAATTTAGCTCATGAAATTACTGGTTATATGAAAGAATTAGTTGGGGAGAAATCAGTTATACTATTTGAATCTGGCGGAATGGGATCAGAAGATTTTGCTTCTTATTCATATGAAGTCCCAAGTCTATACGTTATGTTAGGAGCAGGTTCAAAGGAAGAAAATCCTTTGTTTGGAGAGCCAATGCATAGCGAAAAAGTTGTATTTAATGAAGAAATATTATCTACAGGAGCAGCTATGCATGCATATAGTGCTATAATGTGGTTAAAAAATAATAAGTAAATATATCTTAAGTTATTGTATTTATGTAATTTAAAAGAATGTACTTTATATTTATTATGATAACTCTAGGCAATACATTTTTGTGCTGTCTAGAGTTATTTTAATTTATAGATATGTAGATAAAGACTGTATTTATAGTAGATATACTTATGTAGATTTATGTAGAATTATGTATTTATTTGCAAATTGCAATTAGCATATTATAAATGACTCAATACATTAATATTGGTTATTTCTTAATTGTTATTACAATTTGCAAGGAGATTATTTAAATAACTATTGTTAAATTTAGGGATTAATTTTAACTAATTGTAAAGTTACGTTAAGAAATTTGAAAACGAAACGATATACTAAAATGAAACGATTTGATACATTTAGTGTAGTGTTATCTAAAGTATTAAAGGAGGAAAGTAATGAAAAAATTTTTTTACCCTGGAATTAAACTTATGAATAAATTAAAGTATTCAAAGAAGTTTTTATTAATTCAAATAATGTTTTTAATACCCATTTTAGCAGTTCTTTCCCTATTTGTTACTCAGCTTAGTAGTGATGTTAAAAGAACTAATAATCAAATTAAAGGATTAAACTATATTAATACATCAACAACATTATTAAATCATGTACAACAGCATAGAGGGTTAACAATAATGTTTTTAGATGGTAACAAGTCTGTTAAAGAAAAAATAATTGAAAAAGAACAAGAAATAAAAAAAGATATAGAATCAATAGATAATTTATATGAAAATCATAGTGATTCACTTAATACAATGAATGAATGGAGTAGTATAAAGAATTATTGGTCTTCTGTAAAAATAGATGGAAATAAATCTACAGTTAAAGAGTTAACAGAAAAACATAATGAATTAATAAATACAATACTTAATTTTAATTATGAAATTGCAGATAATTCAAATTTAATGTTACATAAAAAACTACATAAATTTTATTTAGTAGATTCAATAGTGAAAAAGTTACCAGTAGTAGCTGAGAATATGGCATTAGCTAGAGGAATTGGTTCTGGAGTTGCAACAAAAAAATCAATAACCAATGAGGAAGAGTTTAAATTATTATATTTAAATGAATCAGCTAATACTAATTTAGATGAGTCTATAAGAGGAATGGATGTGGTATATAAAACTATACCAGAGATGAAAAATAAATTAAGCGGAAAAACTACAGAGGTTTTTAATAGCTCAAAGAATTTAATTAATATAATTAATAAAGAGCTTCTACAAGCAGGTAATATAACTATTGACTCAACTGAATATTTTAATACGGCTACAACTACTGTAGAGAGTATTTATACTTTAATAAATGATGAGTCTGCAGAATTAATGAATATATTAAAACAAGATAATTCTTATTCATATAAAGTTAGATTTTTTGTTTTAGCTATTTCAATACTAACAATTCTTATTATAATTTATATATTTATAGCTTTTTATTATGGAATAAAGGGTACTATAGAATTAATTGAAGAGGGTACAAATAAAATTTCTAATGGAGAATTAGATGTACATATTGATAGTGATGCGGAAGATGAAACTAGTTTAATAATTAATGCTATAAACAATATGACAAAATCTTTTTCGGAAATTATCATAACAAATAAAAATGTTGCAAATGACGTAATTAATTCAACAGAAAACTTGGCAAAAACTACAGATCAAACAGCTAATGTTGCTAATATTATTACTAATTCTATTCAAAATATTGCAATGAAATCTGAATCACAATTACAAATGTCAGAAGAAGCTTCTATTGTAATAGAGAAGATGTCAAGAGATATAGAATATATTGCAAAAAATTCTAATGAGGTTTTAAATGCTTCAAAGCAAGCTGATGAATTTGCAGAAGATGGTAATACGTCAATATTAGAAACAATTGATATGATGAATAATATAAATAATTCAGTAAAAGAATCTAATTCAACTATTAATGCTTTAGGAAAAAGGTCTAAGAGCATAGGTGATATTATAGATACTATTACATCAATAGCAGAACAAACAAATTTATTAGCTTTAAATGCATCAATAGAAGCAGCTAGAGCTGGTGAAGGTGGAAAAGGTTTTGCTGTAGTAGCAGAAGAAGTAAGAAAGCTTGCAGAACAGTCATCTAACTCAGCTAAAGAGATTTCAGAGATAATACATTCAATACAAAAAGATAGTATGGATTCTATGAGCAATATGGACAAAGTTACAAAAAATGTTCAAGAAGGCTTAAAAGTAGTAAGCGAAACAGGAGAGGTTTTCCAAAAAATCCTATCTTCAGTAAGAAATATAACGAAACAGGTTAGTGAAGTAACAGATTTCTCTAAAAGTATATCAAATAACTCAGAAAAAGTAACAGCTACTATTAATGGAGTAAGACAAATGGCTGTTGAATTTTCAGATAATGCACAAGAAGTTGCATCAGCATCAGAGGAACAATTAGCATCTATGGAAGAAGTATCTTCTTTAGCAAATTTACTTAATGAGAAAGCAGATGAGTTACAAAAGGTTATTGAAAAATTTAAGTTGTAGACTTTTTACTATCCACTATTTTAAGGAGCTAGAGCTTTGTACTCAACAAGTACAAGCTCTGCTCTTTTGTTTTTATATTAATTATAAATTTTAATGCTAAAATTATTAAAATAGTTAAAATTATACTGAAGAAAGATTTATATAGATATGTATAAAAATCAATATAATTAAATTTATGGCTACATTTTATCTGTTTAATACTGTTTATATATATAGTTTTATAAAAATATACATAAATTTAATGTTTTTTTAGGAAGATTAATTCAAATAATAAACGAATCGATAAAAGTCGATTTATGTATAAAAATAGAGAAAAAGTCAGAAAATATAATATAATCAAATCATAAAGAACTTATTTACAAAAAAACAATTTAAAAGTATGTTATTATTTTAACATCTTAAAGAAGAGGTGATACAAATGAAAATAGCAATTGCTGGAGCTGGGGCTATGGGAAGCAGATTTGGACTTATGCTACATAAAACCGGTAATGAAGTTATCTTAATTGATAAGTGGGCTGATCATGTAAACAAAATAAAAGAAGTAGGTTTAAAGGCAAATTTTAATGGTGAAGATGTTGTTGAAAAAATACCGGCATTTTTCCCAAATGAAATGGAAGAATATACAGATAATATTGATACTGTAATATTATTTACAAAGGCTATGCAATTAGATGATATGTTACAATCAATAAAATCAATATTATCAAAGGATACTAAAGTGTTATGCCTATTAAATGGATTAGGACATGAAGATACTGTTAAAAAGTATGTGGCTGAAGAAAATATTTTACTTGGAAACACTATGTGGACAGCTGGATTAATAGGTCCTGGAGAAGTAAAACTTTTTGGGAATGGAGAAGTAGAACTTCAAAATGTATATCCAGGTGGTAAAGAAGCAGCATTAGAGGTTGTAAGTGTACTAAGCGAAGCGGGATTAAATGCAAAATACAGTGAAAACGTTAAGTATTCAATATGGAGAAAAGCTTGTGTAAATGGAACATTAAATGGAACATGTACTATTTTAGATTCAAATATTGCAAGCTTTGGAGCAACTAAAGCAACTGATAAAATAATTCGTACAATTATTAACGAATTTGCAGATGTAGCAGAAAAAGAAGGAATTATTCTTGATCGTGAAGAAATTGTAAATCATGTTAAAACTACTTTTGATCCAAATGGAGTGGGTAAACATTATCCATCTATGCATCAAGATTTAATTAAAAATAATCGTTTAACAGAAATTGATTATATTAATGGAGCAGTATGCAAAAAAGGCGAAAAATATAATGTGCCAACACCTTATTGTCAATTCTTAACTTTATTAGTTCATGCAAAAGAAGAAATTTTAATAGCACAATAAAGGTAAAGGGGATATTTAAATATGGCTGAAAATAAGAAAATTACACCTAAGGATTTTCTAAATAAAGTCCTAGCAGGAACAGCTTTAGGAATTATAGTTGGACTTATTCCAAATGCTGTTTTAGCATCAATTTTAAAATTGTTTGAACAAACAGATTTTGTAGTTTTATTAACTAGAACTGTTGTTATGTTTCAATTAACTACTCCTTTATTAATAGGAGCACTTATTGCATTGCAGTTTGGATTAAATCCAATGAAGATGGCTGTTGTTGCAGGAGCTGCATTTGTAGGTTCAGGTGTTACTATGTTCAATCCACAAATGCAAAACATGGCAACTAATGCTATGGGGGCATATGTAAGTACAGGAACTGGTGATATAATAAATACTATGCTTACAGCATCATTAGCAGTAATGTTAATATTATTAATAGGAGAAAAATTTGGATCAGTAGGAATAATATTAACACCTATTCTTATTGGTGCTGGATCAGGTCTAATAGGATTACTTATACTTCCTTATGTTAAGAGATTTACAGCACTTATAGGAAATGGGATTAATTCATTTACAAACTTACAGCCTATAGTAATGAGTATTTTAATAGCTTGCTCATTTGCTATATTAATTATTTCACCAATATCAACAGTAGCTATTGGTATGGCAATTCAATTAAATGGCATATCAGCAGGGGCAGCGGCTATGGGAGTTGCAGCAACAACAATAGTATTAGTTGTACATTCTTGGAAAGTTAATAAACCAGGACTTACAATGGCTGTGGGGTTAGGTGCAATGAAAATGATGATGCCAAACTTATTCCGTTATCCAATTATTTTAGTACCTGTTTTATTTACTGCAGCTATTTCAGCAATACCTGTTGCACTATTTAATGTTATGGGAACACCTTCATCATCCGGATTTGGATTAGTTGGACTAGTTGGACCATTAGCATCAATTAATGCAGGATTAAATATAATTGTAGCATTAATGGTATGGTTTGTTATTCCTACATTAGCATCAATTTTATCATTAGTTCTATTTGAAAAAGTACTTAAATTATATAAAAAAGAAGAAGCTTTTGCTTATCTTGGATAAAACAATAAAAGTACCAAAGTCAGAATTAATTGGCTTTGGTATTATTTTATATGAGATAAATTAAAGAAGAAAGTTGAAGATTTATAGTTTTATTAGAAATAATATTATTTTTAAAGCTCGAAAGATTTTAGTTTAACTTAGAAAAAATTTAAAGCTTTAAGATAATTATTATGTTATAATTAGTGGAAATTAAAATAAGAGGAAAAAGAAATGAATTTTAAAGAGTTAGGAATAAATGAAAATATAATAAAAATTTTAAAAAAGGCGGGGATAGCAACGCCAACTGAAATTCAAAAGAAAAGTATAAAAGAAATATTAAATGGTAGGGATATTATAGCAGAAGCACAAACAGGTACAGGTAAAACTTTAGCATTTTTATTACCTATATTTGAAAATATCTCATTATCATCTAAAGGTGTTCAATGTTTAATAATTACTCCAACAAGAGAATTAGCAATACAAATTACTGAAGAAGCTACTAAGCTAAAAGAAGGTAAAGAAATTGGTATTTTAGCTATGTATGGAGGAAAGGATATAGGAGCACAGTTAAATAAGTTAAAAGGGGATATTCAAATTATTATTGCTACGCCAGGAAGACTTCTTGATCATATAAAGAGAAAAACTGTTGATTTAAAGAAATTAAAAACTATAGTTATAGATGAAGCAGATCAAATGTTGCTTATGGGATTTAGAAATGAAATAGATTTAGTAATGAAAGAAAGGCCGAAGAAAGTTCAAACATTATGTTTCTCTGCAACAATGGATTCTTCAGTTAAGAAACTAGCATATAGATATATGAATGAACCAAAAGTTATTTCTGTTAAAAAAGAAGAAATAACCTTAGAAAATATTAGACAACAAGTTGTAGAGACTACAGATAGATTAAAAAGAGAAGCTTTATGTGAAGTCTTAGATAAAGATAATCCTTTTATGGCTATTATATTTTGTAGAACAAAAAGAAGAGCTGATGAGCTTGAGATAGTTATGCATAGAAGAGGATATAACTGTAAGGTAATACATAGTGATATACCACAAAACAAACGTGAAAGAATCATGAAGTCATTTAGAAATGCAGATATTCAATATCTAATAGCTACAGATGTGGCTTCAAGAGGCTTAGACATAGGTGGAGTAAGTCATATATATAATTATGATATTCCTGAAAAGGTAGAAACATACATTCATCGTATAGGTAGAACAGGTAGAGCTGGAGAAGATGGTTACACATGTTTATTTGTAGATCCAAAGGATGCAAGACTTTTAGGAGACATAGAAAAGGAAATAAAATTTAAAATACCAAGAAGAACTATTATAATAGAATAAATATTTTTATCTTCCCCAAGGCTAGAGCTTGGGGATTTTTTTGCTTTTTAGGAAATTATATAAATTGTGGATAACTTAATCATAATAATGATTTTAAATTAGTATGTGAACCTAAAGAATAAGAAGGTAGAGGTTTATAGAATATAATTCTACTAACAGTTAAAAATCATAGTTTTTAAAATATAATAAATATGTAGAATAAAGTCGAATATCTTTTGAAAAAGTTATTATATAAATGAAAAAAGTATATTAAGTTCAATTTAATTCATTAATTTACATGAATTATTTAATAAAATAGCATAAATTAAATTGCATTTTAGTAAATTAATATAGTATCATAATAAAATGTAAGGAAATACTAGAAAACATTAAATTTATTTTAAAAAGTTAAAATAAATAAATAATTTAATTTCTAATTTAAATAAATTATTTTATTTGATTTTAGAAATTTTGTTATTTATAATTTATAAATCACGAATTTATTAATAATAATTAAGTTGGTAAAAATGAATAATTATAAATAAATTTAATCAGTAGATTAGGGGGAGGTTTTATGGCTATAACAGTTGAGGAAGCACTAGAACTTCAAATATTAGATGGATTTGAGGTAATAGCAGGAAAAAATGGTTTATCTAAAAAAATAACAAATGTAGCTGTTTGGGATTACGAAACAGGAAGTTTGATAAAGGAAAATTTTAGAGCTGGGGATTTTGCATTAAGTACATTAGTAGCAATAAAAGATAATATAGACGAGCTATACGGAAGTGTAGAAAGAATGATTGAAGTTGGTATTACTTGTTTAGCAATTAAGAATATATATTTCGATTATATTCCAGAAGAGGTAATAAAGCTTGCTGATAAAAACGATTTTGTTTTAATGCTATTTAGGGATACATTTACAGAAGATGTAATAGTTGAAGTAAATAAGGCTATAACAATAAAAAAGCAATATGAAAATTTAGCTTTACAAATAGATAAAATATTATATGATAATTTAAATGAAGAAACTATAAAAAAACTCGCCTATAATATAAATATTAATTTTAAGGAAAATAATATTGTTGCATATTGTAAGAAGAAAAATAACAAACTAATAGGATTAAGAGAATTTTCACATGAAGAGATGCAAGATGCGTATAGTAGAGTAATTCATTATAAAGGTGGTTATTTAGTTATTAATACTTTTAATGATATAGATTCAGATGAGGTTGAAAATATTATTTTAAGAAGGTTAGAGTGGTTGGGATTTTCCCCAAAAGAGTATGTTATAGGAGTTAGTAATTTACATTATAAAATTGCTGATTTGGACAAGTCAATACAAGAAAGTTTATATGCTTTTAAGCACTCAAAAACTTACAATAAAGAAACTTCATTCTTTAGAAAAATAGGATTAAATAGAATTTTTATACCTATTTTAGATAACCCTTGGGTACAAAAATATTATAATGAAGTAATAGAGCCATTAATTCAATATGATAAAAGTAACGATACTGAACTAGTTAGAACTGCCATAAAATATATTGAAAATAACGGAGATATAAAGACAACAGCTGAAGAATTATTTCAGCATGGTAATACTGTAAGATATAGAATTGATAAAATCAACAAGATAATTAGTGCTCATTGTAAGAATGAACACTTTTATGAGGAACTAGCTGTAGGAGTTAGAATATATACTTTGCTTAATAATCCATTGTAATTTTTACAATGGATTGTGTTTTTTATTTTAAAATATTACAAAGACAATGCTATTAATAAAGGTGTATTATATGTACTGTAGTAAAAATATGAGTCATAGGTTAATAAACCTTAAATATTTAAAAAAATATTATTTAAATAAAGATAAATAGTAAATACTAAGTATGACTAATAATATTTACGGGGGGAAAAATATGAATAAATTAAAAATTGCTTATACGCTAGAATCAAAAGAATATTTTGATACTACAAGAGAATTAGTTTTAGCAGAGGAAACAGATTTTACAGATGTAGCAGCAGTAGTAGTAACTGATTCAGATATTGAATTAATAAATGCAGCACATGATACTAAATTTGGAATCCCAATATTTATAGTACTTAAGAATACAGACAAATTATCAAGTGAGTTTGCAGAAAAAGCATACCGTGTAATAGATGGAAATGCTTTTGATTCAAAACTTTATACTAGAGTTGTTGAAACTGCAGCATCACAATATGAAGAAAAAATGTTACCTCCTTTCTTTAAAACTTTAACTAGCTATGTAGAAAGAGGAAATGTTCAATTTGATTGTCCAGGACATCAAGGAGGACAATATTTCCGTAAACATCCAGCTGGTAGATATCTTTATGAATTCTTTGGAGAAAATGTTTTTAGAGCAGATATCTGTAATGCAGACGTTGCATTAGGAGATTTATTAATTCATGAAGGACCAGCAGTTGATGCAGAACAAAATGCAGCTAGAATTTATAATGCAGATAAAACTTACTTTGTAATGAATGGTACTAGTGCATCAAACAACGTTGTTGTAGGATCTTTAGTTTCACCAGGAGACTTAGTATTATTTGATAGAAACAACCATAAATCAGTATATAACTCAGCTTTAGTTCAAAATGGTGCAACTCCTGTATATTTAGAAACAGGACGTAACCCATTTGGATTTATTGGAGGAATTGATGCTCATTGCTTCGATGAAAAGTATATAAGAGAAGAAATAAGCAAAGTTAATCCAGAAAAAGCAAATGAAAAGAGACCATTTAGATTAGCAGTAATCCAACTTGGAACTTACGATGGAACTATTTACAACGCAAGACAAGTAGTTGACAAAATAGGACATTTATGTGACTATATCTTATTTGACTCTGCTTGGGTAGGATATGAACAATTTATTCCAATGATGAGAGACTGCTCACCATTATTACTTGAATTAAATGAAAATGACCCAGGAATATTTGTAACTCAATCAGTTCACAAACAACAAGCTGGTTTCTCACAAGCATCACAAATTCATAAGAAAGATAGTCATATAAAAGGACAACGTCGTTATGTTGATCATAAGAGATTTAATAACTCATTTATGCTTTATGCATCAACAAGTCCATTCTATCCTTTATACTCAACTTTAGATGTAAATGCTAAAATGCAAGAAGGAGAAGCTGGAAGACGTCTATGGGCTGATTGTATAAAACTAGGTGTTGAAGCTAGAAAATCAGTTCTTAAAAGCTGTTCAATGATAAAACCATTTATACCACCAGTAGTAAACGGAAAGAAATGGGAAGAATATGATACAGAAGAAATAGCTAATAACATTGATTTCTTCAGATTTGTACCAGGAGAAAAATGGCATTCATTTGAAGGATACGGAGAAAACCAATACTTTGTTGATCCAAATAAATTTATGTTAACAACACCAGGTATAAATGCAGAAACAGGAGAATATGAAGACTTCGGAATACCTGCAACTATACTTGCAAACTATTTAAGAGAAGTAGGAATAATTCCAGAAAAGAATGATTTAAATTCAATATTATTCTTATTAACTCCAGCAGAAACTTCAACTAAAATGCAAAACTTAGTTGCTCAATTTGCAAAATTTGAGAAGTTAGTTAATGAAGATGCACCATTAAGTGAAGTTTTACCAAGCTTATATAATAAGAATATAGAACGTTATAGAGGATATACAATCAGACAATTATGTCAAGAAATGCATGACTTCTATAAGAATAGTGATGCTAAGAATTATCAAAAGAGATTATTTAGATCAGAATACCTACCAGAAAGAGGAATGGTATATGACAAGGATGCAACAGAAGCTAGAGTAATGACAGCTCAAGATGCTAAATGGGCATTAATAAGAAATAATGCTAAGTTAGTTCCACTAGAAAATATAGTAGGGGAAATAGCATTAGAAGGAGCTCTTCCATATCCACCAGGAGTATTCTGTGTAGTTCCAGGTGAAGTTTGGAGTGAAACAGCTAAAATATACTTTACAATTTTACAAGATGGAATAAATCAATTCCCAGGATTTGCTCCAGAAATTCAAGGTGTTTATCTTGAAGAACAAAATGATGGTACAGTTAAAGCATTTGGATATGTATTAGATAACAAGCATATTTAATTATTAAAAGTAGCTTATAGGTAAGCTATAAGCTACTTTATACTCAAATCAGAAGTTAAGTATCAAAATAGTAAAAAGGATTGGGTAATAATTATGAAAAAACAAAAAAATAAAATGAGTGTAATGCAGTTAACAATGATAACTGCAATAAACATGATGGGATCAGGTATAATAATGCTTCCAACTAAGTTGGCAGAAGTAGGTACTATGTCTATATTATCATGGGTAGTAACAGGGGTAGGATCTATGGCGTTAGCCTATGTTTTTGCTCAATGTGGAATGTTTAGCCGTAAACCAGGCGGAATGGGTGGATATGCTGAATATTCACATGGAAAATCAGGAAACTTTATGGCAAACTATTCATATGGAATATCTTTAATAATAGCTAATATAGCAATAGCAATTTCAGCAGTTGGATATGCAACTGTATTATTTGATGTTGAACTTTCTCCAGTGGCAGTAGGGTTATGTACAATATTTACATTATGGCTAGCTACTGTGTTAAATTTTGGAGGAGCAAGTATAACTGGTAAACTTGGTTCATTTACAGTTTGGGGAGTAATAATTCCAGTATTAGTAATGTCAACAGTTGGTTGGTTCTGGTTTAGTGGAGCAGATTATGTGTCTTCATGGAATCCTAACAATTTCTCTTTCTTTGATGGTATAGGTAAATCAATTTCAATAACATTATGGGCCTTTTTAGGATTAGAATCAGCTTCAGCTAATATGGATGCAGTGGATAATCCTAAGAAAAATGTTCCAATAGCTTGTTTAGGTGGAACAATAGGTGCAGCAATTATATATATCGTATCTACAAATGTTATTGCGGGTATTGTACCGAATGCAGATTTATTAAGCTCTAATGCTCCATTTGGACTAGCTTTTGCAACAATGTTTAGCCCTATGGTTGGAAAAATTGTAATGGGTATGATGATAATTTCATGCTTTGGTTCATTATTAGGATGGCAATTTACTATAGCAGGTGTATTTAGAACATCAGCTATTGAAGGATATTTCCCAAAAATATTTGGAAAAGTTACAAAGAATGAAACACCAATAATTGGTATGGTTATAATTACTATAATTCAATCTTTACTTGCATTAATGACAGTTAGTCCAAGTTTATCAAAGCAATTTGATGTACTTGTTAACTTAGCAGTAGTTACAAATGTTATTCCTTACTTATTATCAATGGGTGCAGTTAATGTAATATTAAAATCAGAAAATGTACCTGAGAAGAAAGTTAAGATTACGACATTTATATCTATAATTGCTTCAATATATAGCTTATATGCTTTATATTCTTCAGGAGTTGAATCAATGTTCTATGGCTCAATAGTAACATTTGCAGGTTGGGTATTATATGGATTTGTTTCATATAGATTTGATCTAAAAAAAGATTCAGAAGCAGAAAAAGTGGAAGTACAATCTTTAAATACGATTCATGAGTAAATCTTCTTATATAAATGAGGTGTTACAAAATGATTTTTCATTTTGTAACACCTCTAATTTTTATTTAAATATAGTTCTGTTAATAAAAGTAGCAGTTATTATTTTTTTCTCTTTAACTCCTGAAATGCAAAGTTTAACAGCTTCACTTCCTAGAAGGTTTAAGTTAAAGTCTATTGTAGAAAAATTAAGAACTTTACTTATTGAGGAATTATCCTGACCAATAATAATAGGTACTTTTTTTTCATGGGTATTAAAGTACCAGTAAATTCCTGATGCAATTTCATCACTATTGGCAAAGATACATTGTAATTTAGGTATAAACTTATGAAAGTAAGTAGCTGCTTTTATCCCATCATCAAAAGTTCTACAGTTTGGAAAGGTGTTTTGTTCATTAAAGTTAATTAAATTTTCACAAAATGTAGAGTATGTATTTTGTGAATTTAAACTACTATTAATGTTTCTACTAAAAGTAACACCTATATTTTCTATATTGTTATCTTTTAATATTTGTAATATATATTTATAAGTTTTAGTTTTTTCTATAATTACTGATGGAATAGAGGAATTGTCGGTATATTCACAACTTACAATATGACCATATTTTAAATACTTTTCAATAGTATCATAGGAATTTGCAGCAGAACTTATAATTATTCCATCAAATTCTTTAGTGGAAAGTAATTTCAAATAATCTATTTCAATATCTTTTTGATAATTAGTTGGCAAAAAAGTTACTCTATAATTCATTTTAAAGCTTTCATAAATAATAGAGTTAATTATAGAATCATAATAGGAGTTATATGTTATATAAGGAATAATAACTCCAAGAGTATAACTTTTACCAGTACTTAGACTAATAGCTTTATTATTAGGTACATAATTCATTTCATTAGCTATATTGCAAATTATTGTTCTTGTTTCTTTTGATATTCTAGAATTATTATTTAAAGCTCTTGAAACAGTAGATGGTGAAAAGCCAGATTTCTTTGCTATATCATATATATTAGTCATACTAAACTCCTCCTTATAAAAATAATATCATAAAAAATAAATTAAAACTATTGACGTGCAATCGGTTGAACAAATTATAGTTAATATATAATAATTAATATTTTATAGAATTGAGAGGAGATAGTTAAAATGAAAAGATTATTAAGTTGTTATGCAAGTGATATTAAAAATATGTCATCTAAGGATCTAAAGCAAGCTATTTTAGCAAGTGAAGGAAGAATAATACTTGGAGAAACTGTTGTAACTTCAGCACCTCTTTTAGAAGGGGTTACAAATGCAGAAGTAATGTGTGCTTTTGGAGCAGATATGGTTTTATTAAATGAATTTGATGTATTTGAAAAAAAGATTAATGGAATGAAATATGAAGATAATCCAATAAAAAAGATTAAGGAGCTTGTAGGAAGACCAGTAGGTATAAATTTAGAACCTGTAGATTATGATGCTAGTTTATTAGAAGAAAAAATAAATTTATCTAGTGGAAGACTTGCAACAGTAAATACTTTTTGCGAGGCTGAAAATTTAGGAGTTGATTTCATATGTTTAACAGGAAATCCTGCTACAGGTGTATCCAATGAATCAATTAATAATTCAATTGAAATTGCAAAGAAGCATTATTCAGGATTAATATTTGCAGGAAAAATGCATGGTGCAGGTGTTTCAGAGAAATTACTAGATGAAAAAATAATACTTTCTTTCATAGAAAATGGAGCAGATGGTATTTTAATACCAGCAGCTAGTACAGTTCCAGGAGTTAATGAAACTTTGTTAACGGATATTATTAATAAAATAAAAGAAAAAAATGCTTTAGTTATGTGTGCAATTGGAACTAGTCAAGAAAGTTCAGATGAAGAAACAATTAAATTAATAGGGTTAAGTAATAAAAGAGTTGGAGCAGATATACATCATATTGGAGATGGTGGATACGGAAGAATGCCAATTCCTGAAAATATAATGGCTTTATCAATAGCAGTAAGAGGTAAAAGGCATACCTACTTTAAAATGACTCAATCTGTAAATAGATAAGATTAAATATTATAAAACGGTTAATTTACGGCGTTAATTATTATTAATTTTAAAAATGATAAAAAAAATTTTTCTTATATTACAAAAAAAGACAAAAAATTTAATATATCTATGGTAATATAATGTTGAAAAAATAATAAAAACAAAACTATGGGAAATTAAAAGATGAATAAAAAAGTAAAATCAATTGCAGTAATGTTAGGACTATTTCTTTCAATAGGTGTAGTTGCAAATGCATCAGTAGGAGTTCCTGTGGAGGGACAAAGTGGAGCTGGAACTCGTTACTCAGGATATGTTCAAGGATCAAAAAATATTTTTGCATGTTGGGTTGCAACAAATACGTCAAGAAAATCAGGATACGAAGATGTCTATGCTTATGTTGAAGTTGTTAATTCTCAGGGATATGTAATTGGAGCAGGAGCAGAAAATACTGGTGCTGATTATGCTTATTCAGGAACTGTAACTAGAAATGGTGGTAAAAATGCATATGGAAGTGTTGGTACAGCTAATGAAACATCAAGAACTTTCGCTCATTTATATTAAATAATTTATAAAAAAGTGTATGAATTCAATTCGTACACTTTTTAAATAGGTGGTTAAATGATAAATTTAAAAAAATATATGAAAATGATATTTATAATAATAATATTTTCATTAATCGTATTTACATTTTCTATAGTTTCTAGCATATTAATTTCAGATTATAAAATGAATGTAGAAATTAATAATGCACAAAATATAGATACAAGTTATTTACAATTTGATGATTCAAATAAAGTTTCATTTAATGATGTAATAAATATTTTAAATGATTATCAAAAATCGAAAATATATATGGAGTATGATCCTATACCTAAATATATTAGCAATAATACATTATTTGGTAAAGGGATATATTGTAATTATAATATAAATAATAATATTCCAATCCTAGAAGGTAGAGATTTTACTCTTAAAGAAATGAACTCAAATGATAGAAAAGTTCTAGTTGGAAATAAGTTAAGATCATATATTGTTAAAGAAAATGATAAGAATTATTTTACTATAGGTAAAGAAAAATTTGAGGTAATTGGTATCTTAGGAAGTATAGAAAGAGAAACGGGATATGATTATACATTTATAATTAATTTAAAATCTAGTGACGATTTTTCAGATTTAAGAGCTAGATGGAGATTAAATGTAAGTGATGAAAATGACTTGAAAAGTATTTTAAATAACTATAAAGATTTAGCTATAGAGCATGGTATGAATGTTAATATTAGTAATGAAAACTATAGTAAAGTAAATCTGATTGATATTTTTGGAATTCATCCTGAATTTACAGGTGTTTTCATAATGGTTTTTGGATTTGGATTAATAAATCTTATAATTGTAGTTTATTATTGGATGAATAAAAATATTAAAGAAATAGGTATTAGAAAGGCTTATGGAGGTAATGATTTTAAAATATCTCTTCATATAATAGTACAATATGAAATAGGTGTAATTATTTCTGTAATAGTTGGAATACTGGCTCATTTATGTTTAAAACCAATTTTAATTGTAATGTTTCCAATGTTTACTTTTAAATTATATTATGAAAATATTATTTTTGCTACAGTATTTTTCATGATTATTGGAGTGATTGTTGCCATAATTCCTTTAATTAAAGCAAAAAAAGTTCAGCCAGTGACAATTATGAAAGGAAATCTAAAATGAATAATTTATGGTATTCCTTTAGGGAATTAAAAAATAACTTATTATTTAAAATAATAATAATAATACAAATAACTATAGCTATTGTACTATTATATAGAGTAAATGAACTTAGAAGTTATGAAACTAATAAGTTAAAAGCTATGGGGGAGATAACCAACAATAAGAAGATTTATAAATTGGTATCAGAATATGAATCAATAGATAAATTTTTAGAAGATAAGAAAATACCAAATAAGTTCAGTAATTTCTCAAGAAGTATACAAGAAAGATTTACATTAGTTACAACTAAATATGGAGAAATGACTTTAAAAAATTTTGATGGTATAGAGAAATTCTTAGATAAGGATCTTCAAAATGCAGAAGTAGAAGAAGGATATTCTTTGGTAAATTCACTTCAATGCACTTCAAACTTTTTTGAAGTTTTTAATATTAAATTATCAGATGGAAGTTTTGATGAGTTTAACAAATTTACAAAGATTAATTTTTTAGAATGGGATGAACAATGTATTCCCATTATTCTAGGAGATTCTTATAGAAAAATATTTAAACTAAATGAAGTAATAGAGACAGCACATATTAAGTGTAGAGTTGTTGGATTTATGAATGAAAATCAATTTATTTTAGATAAAGGTATTTATGATTTATGTAGAGTAAAAAATCTTAATACATTCATTGTATGTCCTATTCCTAAAAATCTTATGGATGCTAACATAAATAACGCTTTTTTAATAGTAGACAATAAAACTTCTGATGATTTTAATTTTATTAAAAATTATATAGATAATTTAGCTGAAAAACAAAATGTCAAGTTATCAATTACAGATCCTAGTGAAAATATAACTAATTTTGTACAATCCCTTCAATATAATGCTAATATAAAACTAATAATTATATACTTTATAGTATTTTTTGTAACAATTGGCTTGATAGTTATATTTACTAATAGTATTTCAACAAGGCGAAAAGAATTTTCAATACATATAATACATGGAGCAACAATTAAAGATATATGTATAAGAATAATTTTAGAGCATGTTTTTCTAGTTAGTTTATCAACAATATTTTCATTTTTATACCTAATAAAAAATAATGTTTTAATAATTACAGAGATAATTAGATTTGAACCAAAATTATTTTTCCAATCTGCTTTAATACTTATTATTATTGTATTTTTAGTTTCTTTAATTCCTATATATTATTTGAAGAAATACAGATTAAATTATTTGATAAAAGGAGAATAAAAATGGAGCTAATTAACTTAAAGGGTATTATAAGAGAATATGGATCTGGAGAAAATATTGTCCACGCCTTAAGAGGAGTGGATTTATCAATAAATAGTGGAGAGCTTATAGCTATTATGGGACCATCAGGATCAGGAAAGACTACTTTACTTAATATTTTAGGATGTTTAGACTCACCAAATTTAGGAGAATATATTTTAAATGGTATAAATATAACGAAATTAAAGCAAAAAGATCTTGCAAGTATTAGAAATTCTAAATTCGGTTTTGTTGTTCAATCATTTGCACTATTAGATGATTATACAATATATGAAAATATAAAAATTCCTTTAGACTATAATAGTAATAAAGTTAAAAATAAAAAATTAAAGATTAAAGAAATATTAAAAATGCTAAGTATTGAAGAAAAAATAAATAAATATCCAACAGAGTTATCAGGAGGACAATGTCAAAGAGTTGCAATCGCTAGAGCTTTAGTAAATAATCCTGATATTATTTTAGCAGATGAACCTACTGGTGCTTTAGATAAAGAAATAGGTGAACAAGTAATGGGGATATTTAAAGAAATTAACAAAAGTGGAAAAACTGTAATAATAGTAACCCATGATTTAAATATAGCATCTCAATGTAGTAGAATAATAAATATTGAAGATGGAAAAATAAAGAATTAATATTATTAATAATAGAGTTATCTTATAAGTGATTTAAAATCATTTGATAAGGTAACTCTATTTTTTGTAACCAATATTATAAATATTACATAATATATAAAGTACAAAATATTAATTATGTAGGAGGCAAATTATATGGGAATTTGTAATATATTATATAATGTAAATGAAATTGTAGTTAAACCTGGATTAGAATGTTCATATATAGAATTTTCAAATAAATTAAACAAATATTTAATTTGTAGATATGGGAAGTACTATTTAGGATTACAACTTTATGAAAGTAAGGATAATCCTTGTGTCTTTTATGTTGTAGCATCCTATAGAGATATTCCTTGTGTATATAAAGCAGCACCTAAAATAGGAAATGATATAAGTGATATTTATGATGAGTGTTGGGGAGATTCTGTTAAACGTACTTCAATATTAAATTTTGTAAATTGTAAAAGAGTAATTTCATAATTAAATTTAATTATTACACCATAAAAATACTTCAGTAAAATAAACTGAGGTATTTTTTTATGTGAATATTTATTTAAAGTAAATATTTACATGAATGTAAAAAATCAAAAACATATAAGGTTAATTACATATATGTTAAGGGTGAAGTATAAGTGGTTTTTTTAAAATTAGAATTAAGAAGCAAAAAATATAAAATGCATTAATAGTAAAAATAACGGAAGAAAAGTTAAGATATAATTTAATAAAAATTCCTAAAATATGTATATAAAATAAAAAATGTCGAAAATTTTGAAGAAATAGCACTAATGATGTAAAGTTTTATAAAAAATTATCGAAAAATAACAAAAACATTCTTGGGGGTGCATTATGAAAAAAAATACTTTTAAAATAACTCATGGGATCATAACTCTTGGAATAATTTCTCTTGTGACTACACTTATAATAAGTTGTATGGCATATTTTAATATGAGAAATTTAAATGACAATATAGAAAAATTATATAGTCATCAATTAAAAAAAGTTGAAGATTCAGGAGCTATTAGTGATAGTTTAGGACAGCTTAGGAATGCATTAACTAAAGTTATAGATAGAAGCTATAGCGAAAATATTGTAAGTACTATTAAGGAGAATGATAAAATAATTAAAGAAAAAATACAATCTATGAATGAAATACCTAGCAATGAAGAGGAAAAAAATACTATTAATACATTAAATACTACTTATGATAAATATATTAAAGATTCAGAGACTATAATTGCTAAAAGAGCTAAAAATGAATTGCTAGATGCGGAGTTCGTTAATAGATATGGAAAAGAAGGAGATGAACTTTCTAAACTTCTTAATGAACTAAGAAGTGAGAATATTAAATCTGCTGAGGATTTATTTTTATCATCTAAAGAAAGTTCCATTAAAACAATTAAAATATTTATAACAATAATTATATTAGCTATTTTATTAATATCTTCAGTTATGATTTTAATATATAAAATTATAAAGAGCTCAATTAAAGAGTTTATAGATACTCTTAAGATTTTATCTACTGGTGATTTTACTGTAGAAATTGATAGAAACTCTTCAAATGAATTTGGAGTTATGCAAAGGGAATTAGCTTTAACAGTAGATTCAATTTCTAATATAATTAAAAATTTTAAGAATAGTGCATCTGAAATAAATGAACAATCTATTTCACTTTATAATATATCAGATGAATTAAGTCAATCTACTGATCAAGTTAGTAGAGCTATAAGTGAAGTAGCTAAAGGTTCAGAAGGACAAGCGAATGAGCTAAGTGATATAAATGCTTCTGTAAATAATTTTGCTGAATCTATAGATAATATAACTTTAGTAGTAAAAGATGTATTAAATAATTCAAATGATATAAATAATATATCTTCAAATGCCAATAGTCAGCTTATGGGATTAATAACATCTTTAGATGATATTCAAAAACTATTTGAAAGTGTATCTAAAAAAGTAATTACATTAGGTGTAAATATAGAGAAGATAGAAGATATAACAAATCTTATAAATAATATAGCTGATCAGACTAATTTACTTGCATTAAATGCAGCTATAGAAGCTGCAAGAGCAGGAGAATCAGGAAGAGGCTTTGCAGTAGTAGCTGATGAAATAAGAACACTTGCAGAACAAAGTAAGAATTTCTCAGATGATATAAAAGAAATAGTAAACTTAATATCAGCTGAATCTAATCAGGTTGTGGAAAGTACAAAGGAAGTAAGTATATCTTTTAAAAGTCAAGAAGAGGTATTAGACAGTTCTATTACTTCATTTAAAGAAATAATAGAAGCTATTAATACAAGTACACCTTTAATTAATAAAATGAATTCACTTGTATATAATTTAAATTCAGAAAAAGAAACAATTATTTATAAAGTAGAAAATATCGCTTCTGTATCAGAGGAAAATGCTGCTTCATCTGAAGAAATTTTAGCTTCTAGTGAAGAAATAAATGCTGCATCTCAAAAAGTTTCTATGAGTTCAGAAGAGTTAAGTAAGATTATTAAAGATTCTATTGAAGAAATAAATAAGTTTAAAATCTAAAAATAAACATAGATAAAATAGAAAGTCTTAGAAATATCTAAGGCTTTTTATTATGTTAAAAAATTATTAAAGCTTTTTAAGTTAAATAGTTGTTAAGGAATTAGATGGGTTATAAGGTTTATTCATAAAAAAATAAACTAGCAGATAAAAATTTAATTATTACTTGCTAGTTTATTTTAAATACTAAAACAGTATTTTGTTTGAGAATAAAAACAAAGAAAAATGCTTTATATAAAATAATAAAACATTATATCAGTATTATTACCTGATTTTATATTTTTATTATAGGATTATATAATAAGCCCTAATTTTATATAAGTTATACTGGTAGGGATTTAATTTAAACTATTATAATATTACTTTAGAAAGTATCTACTTTCTTAGTTTGATATAGTAATGTTTTAGTATATAATATGAATTAAGTAACTATTAAAAGTGAGACATTATTATTTAAAGTTAAGAAAATTTATTTTACGAAATATAAGAGGTCGAGGGGAAGTTATGAAAGTTACAATAAAAGATGTAGCAAGAGAGGCAAATGTTGCTACTTCAACAGTCTCTAGAGTTTTATCAAATAGTAGTCAAATAAGTAAGGAAACAAAAGATAGAGTAAATGCTGCTATAAAGAAATTAAATTATACACCAAATATTATTGCTAGGGGATTGGCTAATAAGAAAACAAATATATTGGCTGTTGTTATTCCTGAAAAGGCAGAAATGATATTTGCAAATCCATTTTTTATTCAAGCTATGAAGGGAGTAAGTATATGTGCTGAAAAAGAAAATTATTACATAATGTATGCTTTTAAAGAAGAAGATAAAAATGATGAGGAACATATTAGAAGATTTATAGATAGTAATTTAGTTGATGGAATATGTTTATTTAGAGCAAAAGATCATGATCCATATATTGATTATTTAAAAGATAAAAAATTTCCTTTTGTAGTTATAGGAAGACCAGAAGAAGCTAATAATGTTTTGTGGGTAGATAATGATAACTTTAAAGCTATGTATGATTTAACAAATAAATTAATAGATATGGGACATGAGAAAATAGGGTTTATTGGAGCTAATATGAGTCTTAATGTATCAAAAGATAGGTTAAAAGGATATAAGCAAGGTTTATTATCTAGAGGAATAGAAATAGAGGAAAAGTTAATTTGCGAAGTTGATGAATTTAAGGAAGAGTGTGGATATAATGCAGCTAAGAAAATGCTAAAGTATACAAAACCTACAGCAATAGTAGCAACAGATGATATAATGGCTTTTGGTGTTCAAGATCTTTTAAGAGAATTAGATATAGAAGGAATATCAGTTATTGGATTTAATAATATTCCATTAGCAGATTATAGAATACCTAAATTATCTTCAGTAGATATTAATTCAGAAAAGTTAGGGTTTTATGCAGCCAAGCTATTAATTGATAATCTTAATAAAAGTGATAATAGAACTAATTATATTATAGATACTAAATTAATAATGAGAGAGTCATTAAAAGAAAATAATGCAATCGGTTGCATAAATAAAAGAAAATAAAAGATATTGTAAGATAAGCTATTATAAATTTAATATAATAGCTTATTATTGCTTTTGAAAATGTTTACTTAAAATGATATATTTAATTTGTAAAAGAAAATTTTTTATAATTCAATGCAAACGGTTGCGATAAAGTGGAGGATATATGAAAAGAAAGTGGTGGAAAGAAGCTATAGGATATCAAATTTATCCAAGAAGCTTTATGGATTCAAATGGAGATGGAATAGGAGATATTCCAGGTATTATATCTAAATTAGATTATTTAAAAGATTTAGGAATAGATGTTATTTGGGTATGCCCATTTTATAAATCTCCTAATGATGATAATGGATACGACATTAGTGATTATAAAGAAATAATGAGTGATTTTGGAACAATAAATGATTTCGATAATTTACTTAGAGAAGTCCACAATAGAGGAATGAAGTTAATAATTGATTTAGTTGTTAACCATACAAGTGATGAGCATCCATGGTTCATTGAATCAAAATCATCAAAGGATAATCCTAAAAGAGATTGGTATATTTGGAGAGAGGGTAAAGACGGAAAGGAACCTAATAATTGGGAAAGTATTTTTAAAGGTTCTGCATGGGAATTAGATGAAAAAACAGAAGAATATTATTTACATCTCTTTACTAAAAAGCAACCTGACTTAAATTGGGAAAATAAAGATGTAAGAAATGAAATTTATAATATGATAAATTGGTGGCTAGATAAAGGAATTGATGGATTTAGAGTTGATGCAATAAGCCATATAAAAAAGGAACCAGGACTTAAAGATATGCCAAACCCAAATAATGAAAGATATGTATCATCTTTTGATAAACATATGAATGTAGAAGGGGTACAAGATTTTTTAAAGGAATTAAAAGAAAATACTTTTGATAAATATGACATAATGACTGTTGGAGAAGCAAATGGTGTTAGTACTGAAGATGCTGAAGAATGGGTGGGAGAGGAAAATGGAAAATTTTCAATGGTATTTCAATTTGAACATTTAGACCTTTGGAATAATGCTAATAATGAAAAATTCAATGCAAAGCAATGTAAAGAGGTTCTTTCAAATTGGCAAATAGCTTTAGAAGAAAAAGGATGGAATGCATTATTTATAGAAAATCATGACATTACCAGAGTAGTTTCTTCATGGGGAAATGATAAGGATTACTGGAGAGAAAGCTCTAAGGCATTAGGATTAATGTATTTTATGCAAAAAGGTACTCCTTTTATATATCAAGGACAAGAAATTGGAATGACAAACGTTAAGTTTAAATCTATTGATGAATATAACGATGTAAAGGGAATTAATTATTTTAAGGAAAATATAGAAAATGGAATGAGTGAAGATGAAGCCCTTAGAATTATAAGAGCTACTTCGAGAGATAATACCCGTACACCAATGCAATGGGATAGCACTAAAAATGCAGGTTTCACTTATGGAACTCCTTGGATAGGTGTAACAGATAATTACAAAAATATAAATGTAGAAATAGAGCTAAATGATGATGACTCCATATTAAATTTTTATAAAAAAATGATTAAACTTAAGAAAGAAAGGTTACCATTAATTTATGGTAAGTATAATCTTATCTTAGAAGAAGATGAAGATATTTATGCATATGAAAGGATTTTAGATAATGATAGATATATTATAATTACTAATCTTTCAGAAAATAACGTAATTTATTCTTATAAAAATGCAGTATTAAACTCTGATAATTTACTTTTGAGTAATTATCAGGTTAAAGAACATAAAGACAGTACAGAGTTTGACTTAAGACCATATGAAGCAAGACTTTATAAAGTAAAATAAATTTAGGGGAGAGATTATTATGAAGGAAAAGGTTAAAAAGTCTAAATTATTCTCATTTGATTTTTGGCAAAAGTTTGGTAAGGCATTAATTGTTGTAATTGCCGTTATGCCAGCAGCAGGTATAATGATATCTTTAGGTAAAGTTGTTGGAATGTACACAGATGCTGTTTTATTAGAAACAATAGCAAGAGTTATGGAAGACATAGGTTGGGCAATTATAACAAACTTGCATGTATTATTTGCTGTTGCAATAGCAGGATCATGGGCTAAAGAAAAGGCTGGAGGAGCTTTTGCAGGGCTAGTAGCCTTTGTACTTATAAATCGTATAACAGGTGCATTATTTGGAGTAAATAATGCTATGCTTGCAGATAACACAGCAGTTGTTAATTCAATGTTTGGTACTGAATTACCAGTTGCAAATTATTTTACTAGTGTTTTAGGTGCACCAGCTTTAAATATGGGTGTGTTTGTTGGAATTATTTCAGGTTTCCTTGGAGGAACATTATATAATAAGTATTACAATTTTAGAAAATTACCAAAATCCTTAGATTTTTTTAATGGAAAAAGATTTGTACCTTTTGTTGTTATTGCTTGGTCAATAGTTGTAGCTTTAGTAATGTCTATATTATGGCCATTTGCTCAAAGTGGATTAAATGCTTTTGGTGTTTGGCTTGCAGAATCAAAAGATACAGCACCAGTACTTGCACCTTTTGCATATGGATTTTTAGAACGTTTATTACTTCCATTTGGATTACATCATATGTTAACTATTCCTATAAACTATACTGAGTTAGGTGGAGCATATCAAGTTTTAACAGGAACTAATGCAGGTGCTATAGTAGCAGGACAAGATCCTTTATGGTTAGCTTGGGTAACAGATCTTGTAAATTTCAAAAATTCAGGAAATATGGCTGAGTATAATAATTTATTAACAGCAGTAGTTCCAGCAAGATTCAAGGTAGGTCAAGTTATATTATCTTGTTCATCATTATTAGCTATTGCCTTTGCAATGTATAAGAATGTTGATGAAGATAAAAAATCAAAATATAAGACAATATTTTTATCAGCAGGAATTGCAGTATTTTTAACTGGAGTTACAGAACCAATTGAATTTATGTTTATGTTTGTATCACCAATACTTTATGTAGTTTATGCTGTTATAACAGGTATAGGATTTGCTTTAGCAGATTTAATATCATTAAGAATACATGCATTTGGATTTATAGAGTTACTAACAAGAATTCCTATGAGTATTAATGCAGGGCTTTTAAAAGATTTAATTAATTTTATAATTACATGTGCTGTTATGTTTGGAGTAAACTTTACAGTATTTAATTTCTTAATTAAAAAGTTTAATATAGGTACTCCAGGACGTAGAGGAAATTATATGGAAGAAGAGGATAATGATTCTACAAAGGAAACTAAAAATACTAACAATGATGAACAAGCATTAAATATAATATCTTTACTTGGAGAAAAGGAAAATATTGAAGAAGTAGATGCTTGTATGACAAGATTAAGAGTTACGGTTAAAGATATTGATAAAGTAGCTGGTGAAGCAGAGTGGAAAAGAAATGGAGCACTAGGTCTTATAAGAAAAGATAAGGGTGTTCAAGCAATTTATGGACCTAAAGCGGATGTTTTAAAATCAAATATACAAGATATACTGGGGATGTAGTAAATGAATTTATTAACTTTAAATTGTCATTCATGGCAAGAAGATAATCAATTAGATAAAATAAAAGTTTTAGCAAGAATAATTAAAGATAATAAATATGATGTAATAGCTTTACAGGAAGTTAGTCAAATAATTAGTGGTGAATTAATTAGTAAATTATCAAAGGAGAATTATATATCTATATTATTAGAAGCCTTAAAAGCTCTTGGAGAAACTTCTTATAAATGTATTTGGGATTTTTCACATATAGGTTATGATATTTATGAGGAAGGGCTGGCAATAATTACAAGACATAAAATAAAAGAATGGAAATCCTTTTATGTGTCTAAGGATACTAATATTAAGAATTATAAGACAAGAAAAATTATTGAAGTAAAAATTGAAGTAAATAATAAAGATTATAAGTTTTACTCATGTCATTTAGGTTGGTGGGATGACTTAGAAGAACCATTTAAAGATCAAGTAGATAAGCTAATAGATTCTTTAGATAAGAAATATATAAATATTATTATGGGAGACTTTAATAATGATGCTCTTATAAGAAATGAAGGATATGATTATTTATTATCAAAAGGTTTATTTGATACTTATTATCTAGCTAGAGAGAAGGGTGAAAGATTTACTGTTGAAGGAAAAATAGATGGTTGGGAAGATAATAAGTCTAGTAAGGTTTTAGATTTTATATTAGTTAACGAGAAAGTAAACGTTGTAGAATCAAAAATTATTTTTAACAATAAAAATGAAGTTAAAGTATCAGATCATTACGGAGTGCAAGTTAAAATAGAAGTTTAAGTATATTAATTTTATAAATATTTTAAGATATTATTTCACGTATTAAAAGATTAAGTTTTAATACGTGATTTTTTTTATAAAAATATTTATATATTTTTATAAATTTATATTGACAAAAATGGAGAAAGAAAATAAAATATAATTGAAGTTGATAATTAATATCAATTAAATTAAGTTTTATAAATTGTGCAAATCAAAATAGCTATTATATATATTGCACACAGGTGTATATAATAACTTCAAAGAGTACATCATATCGAACATCCAAATTTTATTCCTATTTGCACAATTATAATTACAAAATATAGCAAAAGACCTATGCAATTTTGCGTAGGTCTTTTTGAATAATATTCAATTAGATTTTAAGGAGTGTTTTTATGAAAAAAGATTTAAAAATAGTAAATGTAATTGGTAGACAAATTTTAGATTCAAGATGTTTTCCAACAGTTGAAGTTGAAGTTTATTTAGAAGATGGAACAGTTGGTAGAGCAGCGGTACCTTCAGGAGCATCAACAGGTATTTATGAAGCTGTTGAACTTAGAGATGGAAACAAAGATTTATTCCAAGGAAAAAGTGTTTTAAATGCAGTAGCTAATGTTAATGATATAATTGCTAAAAATTTAAAAGGAATTAATGTATATAATCAACCATACATAGACAAGCTACTTATTGATTTAGATGGAACTGAGAATAAAGGTAAATTAGGAGCAAATGCTATACTTGGTGTATCTTTAGCTTGTGCTAAAGCAGCAGCAGAAAGTTTGTCTTTACCACTATATCAATATATAGGTGGAGCAAATGCTAAGGTTTTACCTGTTCCTATGATGAATATTTTAAATGGAGGATCTCATGCAGATAATTCAGTTGATTTACAAGAATTTATGATTATGCCTGCTGGAGCTGAAACATTTAGTTTGGCACTTGAAATGTGTGCAAATGTTTATCATACGCTTAAGAAGATTTTACTTGAAAAGGGATATTCTACAGCAATTGGAGATGAAGGTGGATTTGCACCTAACTTAAAGTCAAACGAAGAAGCTTTAGAAGTAATAATTGAAGCTATAGAAAAGGCTGGATATAAAGCCGGAGAAGATATGTTTATAGCAATAGATGCTGCTTCATCAGAATATTATAAAGATGGAAAGTATGTATTAGAACATGAAGGTAAATCATTAAATGCAGAAGAAATGGTAAGCTTCTTTGAAGAATGGGTAAATAAATATCCAATAATTTCAATTGAAGATGGTATGGCAGAAGAAGATTGGGAAGGTTGGAAGCTGTTAACAGAAAGACTTGGTAAGAAAGTACAACTTGTAGGTGATGATTTATTCGTAACTAATACAGAAAGATTAAGTATGGGAATTGAAAAAGGAGTTGCAAACTCAATTTTAATTAAGTTAAATCAAATAGGAACACTAACAGAAACTCTTAATTCAATTGAAATGGCTAATAGAGCTGGATATACAGCAGTTGTATCACATAGATCAGGAGAAACAGAAGATACAACTATAGCGGATCTTGTTGTTGCTGTTAATGCAGGACAAATAAAGACAGGAGCACCAGCTAGATCAGAAAGAGTTGCTAAATACAACCAATTACTTAGAATCGAATCAGAATTAGGAGAAATTGCTGAGTATAGAAAGAAAAAAGCATTCTTTAATATAAGATAGAAAAAGAAAAATCCACGAATTTAATCCGTGGATTTCTTTTTCTTTTTTAGTTATTTATCCATTCAACTACACCAGGAGTTAAAGAAGCAACGTTATCTTTATTTACTTCAGTAATAAAAAGTAAATCTTTTTCTTCTATAAACTCTTTAAGTTTTACTAAAATTTCTTCAGCACTTAAATCAGTTTTAACTAAAAAGCTAGTAGGCATTAAATGAGCCCATCCTCCTAATGCTTTTATGTTTCCTGTAATAGCATAGTCATCACGAGTATGGTGATGATGGTGATGGTGTTCATCTCCACATCCACATGAATGAGAATTTTCTTTTAAATAATATGTAATTGCATAAATTGTCATATCTTTACCGCCTTTGGTTTATATTTTATTTATAATAATCATAATACATTTTAGAATAAAAATCTATAGTTATTATAAAATAATGATAATTAATTTCAATATTAATATAGCCTTCAAAGCCCCTAAAATCGGTGAAGTTCTTCAAAGTATCAACGTTGAAACATCAGATGTATTAATGAGTTCTAACTATAGAACTTATAAGGTTCTATAGTTAGAACCCTAATAATACAAATAAAAAACAATAAAGATTAGTTTTTTAGAAATATTGATTATATATTTTTAGTTTATTAATTTAAAAGAATACTTTATAATAAAATCTTTGAATTAATTGCTTATATATATATAATAATGTTATTATATAGAAATAATTCTAAAACAAATAATAAGGTGTGTTAGTATGGAAGATTTAAAAAAAGCTATTAATGAAATTGCAAAAGAAGAGATAATAAAAATTATAGTTAGTAATAAAACTAATAAGGATATTAAATATAATAAGATAAGCTTTATATTAAAGGAGAATTCCAAAAAGAAAAAGTATTATCAAATTGAAAAATATACTGATAAGCAAGTATTTCATGAAAATATAGAAACGAATGCTTTAGAAAAAAAGCTTATGGAATACGTATCATCTAATTATAAGCAAGTTGGAGCTTGGTCAAGTGAAACTACATTTGATTTGAAAATATCTAAAAAAGGTAAAGTGCATTTAGGTAAGAAAAAGAGCAATAATTTAAAGCTTGTAAATAAAGGACATAATAAAGAAAAAAATTATATTCTTAAAGAAGGCATGATAATAGAACCTCTTATAGATTTAGGGATTTTTACTAAAGAAGGAAAAGTTATAAATTCAAAGTATGATAAATATAAACAAATAAATAGGTTTATTGAAATTGTTGATGATGAAATTAAGAAAAATGATTATAAGGAGCTTAATATATTAGATTTTGGATGTGGAAAATCTTATTTAACATTTGTGCTATATTATTACTTTGTACAAATAAAGAAAATTAAAGTTAAGATGATTGGTCTAGATCTTAAAGAAGATGTAATTAAGAAATGTAATGAAATAGCTAAGAGATATAACTATGAAAATTTACACTTTGAATTAGGTGACATAAATGGATTTAAGTATAATAATAAAGTAGATATGGTAATTACTTTACATGCTTGCGATACAGCTACCGATTATGCTTTATATAATGCAATAAAATGGAATAGTAAAATGATTTTTTCAGTACCTTGTTGTCAACATGAATTTAATGCTCAAATGAAAACAGAATCATTAACTATTTTAACTAAATATGGAATAATTCGAGAGAGAATGGCAGCTCTTATGACTGATTCAGTAAGGGCTAATCTTTTAGAGTGTTTAGGGTATAAAACTCAGCTTTTAGAGTTTATAGATATAGCTCATTCACCTAAAAATATTTTAATAAGAGCATCAAAAACTAATATATCCAAGGAAAAGAAAGAAAAGGCTTTAAATGAGGTTAAAGCTTTAATGAAGGAATTTAATTTTAATCCAACTTTATTTAATTTATTAGAAAATGATAATTTACTTTAATATTTAAGAGCAGTACTAAAATTTATTAGTACTGTTTTTTAGTTCTATATGTTTTTAGCCAATTTTATAAATGGAACAATAGAAAGTAGAACAATATAGCTATAGTATAGCTATCAGTTTATTGAAAAAAATGTAAAAATTAATTTATTTACAATAATATATTTAAAAAATACAAAAAATATGTTGATTACATAGTAAAAATATGATATAAAATATGTTGTCGAACAAACGATATTATAAAATTATTAATGTTCGTATATTTGCAGAGAGAAGGTTAACAAATGAAGAAGAAATTATTATCAATATTCACAGTAGTGATTTTAGTAATGTCAGCTTTAGCTGGATGTACTTCAATGAATAAGGCATCTAATGATAGGGTGTTAGGTATAATTGGTGCTATGGAAGAAGAAGTTGAAATACTTAAAGCAAAAATGGAAATAAAGGAAACTATAGATGTTGCAGGAATGAAATTTTATAAAGGGAAACTTGATGGAAAAAATATAGTTTTAGTTCGTTCAGGGGTAGGTAAGGTAAATATGGCTACTTGCACTGAAATATTAGTAGATAAATTTAATGTAACTGCTCTTGTAAATTCAGGAGTTGCAGGAACAATGAATCCAGAATTAAAACAAGGAGATATAGTTATTTCAAAAGATGCTGTTCAACATGATTTCGATACAACAGTATTTGGTGATCCACTTGGACAAATATCAAGATTAGATATCACATTCTTTGAAGCAGATAAGAATATGATAGAAGTATCTAAAGAAGCAGCAAATCACGTTTCAGGAATAACAATAAAAGAAGGGCGTGTTGCTTCAGGAGACCAATTTGTAGCTGGTGGAGAAGTGGCTAAAAGAATTAAGGAAAACTTTGGAGAAGTGGAAGCAGTTGAAATGGAAGGCGCTTCAATGGCTCAAGTTGCTTACTTAAATAAAATACCTTTTGTAATTCTTCGTTCAATATCAGATAAGGCAAATGGAGAAGCAGATTTATCATATGAAGAATTTTTACCAATAGCTGCAAAGAATGCAAGCAATTTACTTGAAGAGTTTGTAAAACTTTATTAATATATAAATATTAGAATATTTTTAAATATCTAGTTCTTAAAATATAGGTTATGTAATTATAAAGATGAAATAATAAAAGCATCTAGTAAGATTGGTTATTTTTTCCAGATGCTTTTATTTGTATTATTTTTATAACGGTTGTGTTTTATATTATTGCAAGTATTTAAAAACTCCTATCATATCTAGAACACCATATCCCCATTCAGCATTAGGATAAACATCATTCATTCTCTTAGAGGTACCTCTTGATAAGTAAGTTCTAAGTTTTTGAGCATACATATCAGGATCATTTCCATCTGTTATGCCCCATTGGAACATAAGGGCACTTGCTCCAGCTACAACGGCAGCAGATACACTTGTACCACTAATTACAGCTGTTTTGTTATTAGGAGCAATAGTTTTAACATTTACTCCACCAGCTGCTATATCAATTCCATTTTTAACATTATTTAAAAATGCCATACCAGAACTATTTACTAGATTGTAATTATTTTGATTATAATTAGCTACAGTTATTATAAATTCAGAGGAACCAGGTCCAGTGAAAGTTCCATAAGGGTCTGGAGAGATAAATCTAGTATCTCCTAAAGTAAGTCCTTTTGGAAGTAACCAGGAATTATAAGTGCCATCTAGGACATAATCTCCGAATAAACGTAGTTTCCAAGTTCCTGGTCTTAAATAACTCATATCTATAACTATAAGCTCATCACCAGATAATTCATCAGGTAAATAATAAGTTACTGTAACAATAGTTTTTTCAAATATAAATTGATTAGTTTGCTGTTGATTTAAAAATGCTGGAATTATACCAGAATTCTCACCAGATGAAGATATTATTTCTAGTGACATGATATTAGGTTTATCTACCCATATTTCTATTCTAAGAAAGTTTTGTTTATCAGATATATATAATGGTATATCTTTAAAATCACCTTTTTTTTCAATTCTACCAGATGCATGTCCGGAAGTATCAGCCTCATTACCGGATCCTGTTACAACGGCTAATCCTTTATTATTAGATATGTCGTTTATAAAATCTTCTAATAATCCATCACCTTTATGGTTGCCAAAAGTAGTTCCAAGAGGAAGAAAAATCACCATAGGTTTATTAACAGTTATTGCATATTGATATAGATAATTTAAAGCAAACATAATAGAAGTTCTACCATATATAGGAACTGTTGGAGTAAGATATTTTTCAACTGAAAGAGCTTCAATAAGTTTCACTACTACATATTCACAATCTGGAGCAGCTCCTTTAACTTCAGGATTTAGTCCTTTAGCTCCAATAATTCCAGCCATAGCTGTTCCATGTCCAAGTTCATCCTTAGAAGGTACAATACGGTAAGGATCATTACCTTCATTATAAGCTTTTATTGCATTGTTTATATCAGTATTAGTATATATTGAACCAAATGGAATATTTCCATTTACATTTGGTAATTTAATAGTTTGATCCCATATATTTAGAATTCTAGTAGTTCCATCATCATTCATAAATTCTTTATTTAAATAATCTATTCCAGTATCAATCATTCCAACAATAACTCCTTTTCCAGTTAGAAAAAAGGGTGATTCTATTTGTGTAAGATTAATATTTGCAGCAATTATTGGACTTAGGCTTTGTAATGTATATCCATAATACCTACTTATATAAACGATAGAAGGAAAAGGATTATTTTTAAGGGTAAATCTATCAGTAGGACTTTTTAGAGGCATTGATATAACTGCATATTTATTATTTATCACCGTTATATACATAGTGGATGAGTTTTTAGAGTCTTCTACTATGTTACCTTGATATTCAACTATATAATGTATATAATTTTGATCACCGAATATTGATGGTGGAGCATTAGAGAAATTTTCAATCATATAAACTATCCTCCATTTCTTTAGGAATCCTTATAAATAAGTTATTAATATAATATTCATAATAATCATAATTAAGTAAATTTCTAGTACCGGATAATGTATTAAATATTCCAGAAATATCTAACTTCCCATATCCCCAATCAGGATTAGGATATTCATCAGTTGAATTTCTAGAAGCACCGGTTATTAAATAACTTATTATTTTAGGAGAATACATTGTGGAATCATTTCCATTTACAATTCCCCATTGAACTAAAAGTGCACAAGCTCCAGCTACTATTGAAGCAGCAACGGAGGTACCAGTAACTGTCGTTAATGTATTATCTGTATTAGTAGTAAGAATATCAACTCCAGGAGCTACAATATCAGGTTTTATAAAATTATTTAATGGATAACCTTTACCCGATTCAGAAACTATGGAATCTGTTAACTGATTATAATATCCTACAGAAATGACTTTTTTTGAAGCAGATGGCACTGTTAAGGTAACATATGGATCTGGAGTTAAGAATTTTGTACCAGCTGGTAGGGTGATTTTGGGAGATAACCACATATCAAATCTACCATCTGTAACATATTCACCTTTAAGTTGAAATTTCCAGATGCCAGGTTTTATATCAATAAAAGATAGTATAATAACTTGTAATCCAGTTGTATTATCAGGAACATAAAATGAAATATCCAGTTTGGTATTTTCATAAATAAAATTAATTTGTTCAATCTGATTTATTTTAGATGTTATAAATCTAGAATTCTGACCAGAGGGGGAAATAACATTTAAAGAAAATTTATTAGGTTTTCTTATCCATATTTTAAAAGAAAAATTTTGAAGACTTTTAACAATTCTAAGTTCTGTAGTTTTTATTTCTCCTACGTTAGATATATGCCCAGAAGCATGAAGATCAGCAGCACCTTCATTACCAGTAGATGTAACTACTACTAGTCCTCTATATGATGCAAGTTCATTTATATATCTAGCAACCAAACCAGTACCATCATGGCTATAGTCAGAAGAACCGAGTCCAAGAAGAATTATCATAGGTTTGTTAACATTTATAGCATATTTACGTAAATACTCTAACCCTGCAACTATTTCTGCAGTATTATAGACGGGAACATTAGTAATACCATTCATTAAAAGTTCTTGTTTATAGGTAGCAGATTCTTCAAGTTTAACTATTACAAAGTTACAATCATGGGCAATTCCTCTAATTTCTTTATTATATCCCCTAGCACCTATTACTCCAGCCATTTGAGTTCCATGTCCATTAGTATCTTTTGAAGGAACAATTAAATAAGGGTCCTTACCTGATCTAGCAGCATTTAATGCTTTATTTATTTCATCTTCAGAATAAGTAGTTCCGATGAAGACGGATTGGTTTGGAATATTATTAATTATAGTCTGATCCCAAATAGATTCAATTCGAGTAGTTCCATCTTCACGAGTAAACTCTTTGTTTAGATAATCTATACCAGTATCGACAATTCCAACTAAAACACCAGAGCCTGATAAATTTAAATAAGGATTTAATTTTATAGGTTCAATATTACTAGTAGCTTCGGAAGGAGTTGATTCCAAGACAAAAATATTTCGAAAATTAACAAATAGTATAGAAGGAACGTCTTTTAAAAGTTGATTAAGCTGTCCAGATTCTACAGAAACTATAGCAAATCGCTCTGTTAATATATCACCACATGCATAAGATACTTTGGAAATTTGCCCTAAAAAATCTCCTCTATATTCTATTAAATATTCGTAATAGTCAGGATTAGAATAAAAACTACATTGTTTTAATTCAGTCATAATTAGTCACCCAATAATTAATATAATTTATGATATGAGCTATTAAAGAAATGTGACAATATAGATTTATTTAGACTTATATCAAAATTAAAATAGACATAAGCTTTCATTACATTTTGAACAACCTAAAGATTTTTTTAGATAACATAAATCTTTAATAGTTAAAAAACCATGTTTAAATTCTATTAAGTCTTTAGATTTTAATTTACTTATTAATCTACTTATTGTTTCAGGAGTAGTTCCAATATATTCAGATAAAAGTATATTAGAAAGTTTGGTGTTTATTTTCCATCCATTATTGGTTTTTACTCCATAAGTATTACATAGTCTTATAAGTATAGAAAAAAGAGCTAGTTTTTTATCATAAAAACTAAGATCTCTCATTTGTAGAAAAATTTTTTGACAAAGAAAATCGTGATATAAACATAGATTTCTTAATATAGTAATATCTTTATTTATTATAGTTCTTAAAGTATTAATTGATATTAGTCCAAAGGTACAATCTGTTAAAGTACTTATTTTAAAAAGAGATGAAAAATTATTTTCCATATTAAAAATAGCAGGAAATATAATAGTTTCAGATTTATAAATACCAAGTAAAAGTTCTTTAGAATTTGGTAACATATGAGAAGCTTTTATAGTTCCATTTAGTTTTATTATTATTTTATCTCTTTCAGTTTCTTGTTCTAATAGAGAAACTTTATTTTTTACTGTAATTATATTTTCTATAAAAGGCTTTAGATCCTTTATTAAAGTTTCTCTTAAAGTTATAAGATTCATTTTTCACCTCTTAATATTACGAAAAAATTAATATTAATTATTATAACACATTAATTTAAGTAGCTTTAAAGATAAGGATTTACCAAAGTCACCTTATTCCTTAACCACTATGGGAAAAGTTTTAACTAAGTTAAGTACATTTGCTAATATAATGTCTAAAAGACCAGGAACAGAAGAAGTTACTTTTTATTCTATATTAAATGAAGCACAAAGTACTTGGTGTGGAAATTACTTTGATAAAAAGATGTTAGATATAGTATCACCTCCTATAACATGGAGGCGCATAGAAATAGAAAAATCAATCAGAGATATTTTAAAAAAGTATGTATTTGATTATAAAGAGTCTTTTGCATTTGTAGATATTGGTTGTGGTGGTGGATTTGATAGTTTAGAAATAGAAAGAATTATTTTGGGAATTAATGACATAGCAGGAGAAAATATTATAAATGATTATGATATTTTAAATATAGATATTGATACAAAGTGGTTAAACAATAATGAAAAGTTAGACAAGCATATGTTTGGAGAAAAATCAAAAATAAGAAGATGTAATATGTCTATATTTGAATATTTAGATAGAAGATATTATGCACAAGAATTTTCACATGAAAATAATTTAATAATATCCTGTAATGGCTTTGCAGAATTCTTAACAGATGATGATTTAAAAAGATTATATATAGGGATACGTAATATGGCAGATACATTTAATGGGAAAATACATATTATATTACCTTTTGCAAATAGAAATGAAAAGCAAGAAGCGCTTGGAAATAAAATCGGATTTAAGTTTAGAGCAAAAGAAAAAGAGTATATGATAAGTTTAATAGAAGAAGTATTTAATGGATTTAAAGTTTCATTTACTGAAAAGTATAGTCAAATAGTTCTTGTTGTAGAAAAGTAGATAGATAATAAATTATAAAAGCTTCAATTTTTATAAATTGGAGTTTTTTTTTAGTAAATTAATAAAGTTATTGCCTTAGCAATTTTTTTACTTTTAACAATATATTTAATGGAAAGTGTTGATCTAATAATATATCTTAATATAAAATTACTTTATAAGTTGGTATTTAAGGAGACAATATGAGAAAAGCTTTAGAAGATTTAATTAAAACAATAAATGTACAGGATTTAAGTATAGATATAAAGGAAATAATTGAAGAGAAGTATCTTGTTAAAAATAAGCTTATAGTAAATTCGAAAAAGGGAAATCTTTTAAAAGAATTAAAGTTAAGCTTGCAGGAGTGTAGAAGTTTTTATTTTAGTGTAGCTTTTATTAATTTTAGTGGTTTACAACTTCTTTTGGATTCTTTTAAAGAGTTAGAAGAGAGAGGAGTAAAGGGAAGTATAATTACATCCACATATTTGAACTTTACGGAGCCAAAGGCATTAGAACGGTTAAAGGGATTTAGTAATATAGATTTAAAGGTATTTATAGCAGATAATGAAAAGGGGTTTCATACTAAGGCATATATTTTTGAAAATGAAGAAAGCTATAAAGTTATTATAGGATCATCTAATATTACTCAAAGCGCATTAAAAAGCAATGTAGAATGGAATGTTATGGTGATTTCTAAAAAAGAAACTGAATTTGTTCAGGAAGTTTTAGAAGAGTTTAATTATTTGTGGAGTGAAACTGGATTTATAGATAATGAGTTCTTAAATAAATATAAGAACTTTATAAATATAATAAAAAAAGGAAAAGATAAGAACTTAATTTATTTTAATGATTATAAAATAATTAAACCTAATTTAATGCAAGAGAAAGCATTAGAAAATTTAAATAGACTAAGAGTATCAAAAGAGAATAAAGCGTTAGTTATTGCAGCAACAGGTACTGGAAAAACATATATGTCTGCATTTGATGTAATAAACTTTGAGCCTGAAAAATTACTATTTATAGTACACAGAGAAGATATTTTGCGTAGTGCAGAAAAAACATACAGAAGTTTATGTAAAAATAAAAATATAAAAATAGGTTTTTATACAGGAAATATTAAAGATGAATCTGTTGATTATCTTTTTGCTACATCACAAACTATGGAGAAGCATTTAAAAAGTTTTAAAAGAGATGAATTTCAATATATAGTTATAGATGAGGCTCATCATAGCACAAGTCCAACGTATGAAAAAATTTTAAGTTATTTTGTTCCAAAATTTTTATTAGGGACAACGGCTACTCCAGAGAGATGTGATGATGGAAATATTTTTGAGATATTTGATAATAATGTTGCTTTAGAAGTAAGGTTACATGAGGCATTAGAGAATGATTTAATAGTACCATTTCATTATTTTGGAATAACGGATATTGAAAGTGCTAATTTAGATACAATAAATATAGATAATATTCAAGAAGTATCTAAAAGATTGATGATAAATAAAAGAGTAGACTTTATAATAGAAAAAATGAACTTCTATGGTTTTGACGGTGAATATCAAAAGACAATAGGATTTTGTATAAGCAAAGAGCATGCAAATTATATGGCAGATGAATTTAATAAATACGGTATAAAAAGTGTTTCATTAACAGGAGATGATTCAATTAATAAAAGGCAAGAGGCTATAAAAAAGCTTCAAGATGATGATAATCCATTAAAAGTTATATTTACAGTGGATATTTTTAATGAGGGTGTTGATATACCGGCTGTTAATCAAATATTAATGTTAAGGCCAACTAATTCACCAGTTGTATTTATTCAGCAATTAGGAAGGGGATTAAGAAAATATAAGGATAAAAATTTCTTAACTGTTCTTGATTTTATTGGTAACCATAATAAGGCATTTTTAATTGCGTTAGCTCTAAAGGGAGGTAGATACTATGATAAGGATAGTTTAAAGGTAGCTGTTTCAACTGAGTTTATGGATATACCTGGCTGTACCAATATACAAATGGATAGAATTTCAAAAGAAAGAATATTAGATCAATTAAATACTGAAAATTTTAATAGTTTAAAATACCTTAAAGATGAATATAATGAATTTAAATCACTTTTAGGAGGAAAGGTTCCTTATAAATTAATGGAGTATATAAAATATGATGGGGCACCAGATCCAATTAAATTTATAAATTATCAAAAAACATATCAAAGTTTTTTATCAAAGGTTGAAAAAAATATAAATGTAGAGGAGTTTTTAATAGATAAAGAATTTTTTAGTATTCTTAAAGAACTATCTAATAAGTTGCCTATAAAAAGACCATATGAATTTGCAATAATAAAATATCTAATTAATCATGATAATCTAACAGTAGATACAGCTATAACAGAAATAGCTAGATATTTAGATTCAGTAAATGAGAATACAATTATACATAGTTTTAAAACTCTAAATCAAGATTTTTATGATTCAGCACAAAAAAATAATAATATTAAGTTATTTAATTACCAGGATAATAAGTTAATTAAACTACTGCCATTTGAAAAAATATTAAAAAATAAAGATTATAAATATATAATTGAAGATTTAATAAATTATGGACTTATTAGATATGAAAAACAATTTGGAAGTAAAAATTATGGAGAACCTTTTTTAAAATTATATGAGCAATATCAAATGGTAGATATAGCATTATTATCAAATTATGAAAAAACACATAGTTCATTTAGAGGGTCAGGACTTATAACTAATGGATCAGAATATTTTTTGTTTGTTGATTTACATAAAGGAGATACTGTTAAAGAAAGTATAAACTATAAAGATGAATTTATAAATAGTAAGAATTTTCAATGGCAAACTCCTAATAGTACTTCTACAACTTCAGAAAGAGGTAAAAATATAATTTTTAATAAAGAGAGAAAAATTAATTTGCATTTATTTATTAGAAAATATAAAGAAATAGATAGATCAATACAGCCTTATATTTATATTGGTAAAGGAAATACTTTAAGTTATCAGGGAGAAAAACCAATTACAATTAATTTAGAATTAGAAAATAAAGTGCCAGGAAATTTATATATTGAGTTTACAAAGAAGGTTTAAGTTAGTTCTAATAGTAAAATTTAGAATATTAAGTTTAGTTTCAATTTGTAAAAAACATTCTAAATATATAGAATCCTAAAAATATATATAGTTTTTAATGACAAAATTAATATTACGTAAAATAAGGATTAAAGCGATTTTACTTTAATCCTTATTTTACTGATTTAGCTAGCTGTTTCATAGCAGGAATATCAGCAGGAGCCCATGTTAGGCTTTCTATGTAATCTGTATGTAACCATAATAATTTAGCGTGCTCATTAGCTTTGGGAGTCCCTTGTACTAACTTACATCTTGTAACTATTAAATTTACTATAACATTTTCATACTCGTGAGTATTATCATTAAAAATATCCATAAATTCAACAGTACAATCTAATTCTTCTTTAATTTCTCTAACTATTGCATCGCCTATACTTTCACCATCTTCAACTTTACCACCAGGAAATTCCCAAAACTTAGATACTGACATATCCTTTGATCGTAAGGCACAAAGAATTTCTTGATTATCATTTTCAATGATTGCTCCAACTACTTTTATTAATTTCTTCATTTATAACCACCTCTAAAGCTATAGTATCATAAATTAATAATTAATAGTAAAAAAATTGTTAAAAAAATCTAAATTATTTTATTGAATTGAGTTTAATTAAAATTGAATAAAAATAATCAAAGATAACAAATAGAAAATAGAGCCAAACAATGATTTAACAAATTTACTTATAGGAGAAATTAAAATATATTAAAAAAACAGGAGAACTATACTACAATTAAAATTAAATTAAGATGAATTATTAGCAAATTAGTATATCTAATTTGCTTTTTTTATTAAAAATTATAAATTTAATTTGTTTTTGTACGAAAGTAATATAGAGAAGTATATTTTCTAAAATTCTGTAAAATACCATATTTTAAGTTTAGAGAGGAGACGTTGATGAGCATATGCAAAAAGAACGTGTTAACAAGGCTAAAGATAAAACCATATTGAAATCAATTCAAGGAAAGCTAATATTAATTGTCGGTGCAATAATAATATTTAGCTCGGCAATAACAAGTATATTCACATTTAATGCTATGGAAGAAAAGCAGTATGAACAAATATTACATACATTAAAGGCTGATGTAACTGGAATATCAAACACTATACAATATAAAATGAATAGTGAAGCAGTAGAGGTTAATGGATATATTTTTGATGATGATTTTGTTAATTTTATAAAGGTAGACATTAATGAGTTAAAAAAGAATAATGCTACATTAATTGAAGCGCAAAATAAATTAAATAATACATTAAAGAATAATGTCAAAAGTGAATATATAGAAAATGAATATATGGTAAATAAAGATGGTATAGTTGTTGCAGCTTCTGACAAAGCTGGATTATTGGTGGATGTTTCCAATAGAGAGTACTTTATAAATACAAAAAATGGACAGGATATATATTATTCAAATGTACTTAAATCAAATGAAACAGGAAATTATATTAATGTTATAGCCAAAAGAATGAACGATGAAAATGGGAATTTTTTAGGAATAATTTGTAAAGATGTTGTTGCAGATATTTATAATTCATTATTAAGTCAATATAATCACGAAAGATATGAAGTATTTCTAACAGATAGAGATGGAAAGGTTCTTTATAAGCAGGATAAAAATCTTATTGGAACTGTAACAGGAGTAGATGAAATAGATAATAATCCTAATGAAAAAATTGGTGAAATTAATCAAATTAATTATATATATAATGGAGAAAAGAAAATTTCATTAAGTACTGTAATACCTGAGCTGGGATGGCATGTTTATTCAACTGGATATGTAGATGATATAAAAGATACAATAAACCAGGCATTTAATTCTACTAAAATTGTTACAATAATAACATTAATTATAGCTTTAATAATTATGTATTTTGTATCAAAAAAGCTTACAGATCCAATAAAGAAACTTACAACATGTATGGATGATATCTCAAAAGGTGATTTAAGTATTAGAATTACAGATATTAATACAAAAGATGAAATTGAAGAATTATCCAATCAAATTAATAAGACTGTAGAAAGTTTAGGAAATATTTTAAGGGATATAAATGGTTCTATAAACACAGTTAATGATCAGTCACAAAACTTATCAGCAATAAATGAAGAAGTTTCAGCATCTAATTATGAAATAATGCAGGCTATGAATGGTATATCAGAAAGAACATATGAAGCTGCACAACAAGCTCAAGAATCTGAAGAGCAAACTAAGGATTTAGAAGAATCTATAAATAGTCTTGATAAGAATAATAATATAATGGTTGAGCAAAATAGAGAGGTTATGAATTCTCTTAATGAAAGTAACGAAAGAGTAAATACATTAATGACTTCTAAAAAGGAATCAGTAGAAAGTTTTAATGATTTAAAAGATACTATGGAAGAACTATTTAAAGGAATAAGAAATATAGCTAATTTTTTAGATATTATTAGTAATATTGCAGAACAAACAAATCTTTTATCATTAAATGCAGCAATTGAAGCAGCGAGAGCAGGAGAAGCAGGTCGTGGGTTTGCAGTTGTGTCAGATGAAATAAGAGGATTGTCAAATGAAACACAAAAAGCTACTGATAATATTAAATCAATTATAGATAGCATTAATTTACTAGTAAGAAATACAAGAAATACTTTAGATAGCACTGAAAAAATTAGTAATGAAGAAAAGCATAACTTTGAGTTAATGGAAGAAGCTTTCAATAAAATGCAAGATGTTTTAAATAGAATGGTTAATACTACAACTGAAATAAGCAATGATGTAAAAGTGGTAAATGGTAGAAAAGAAAAAGTATTAGGTGCAATTTCAGAAGTAGCAACTTCTGCTCAGCAAATAGCAGCTATAACAGAAGAAGTTAATGCTTCTGTAACAGAGCAATCAGCAACATTTACGTCAGTTAATAAAAGTGCTGAAGAATTACAATATACAGCGGAAAATGTCAAAAATAGAATAGATGTATTTAAATTATAATATGATAAAAGAACTTCAAAATAAAAAATTGAAGTTCTTTTTTATTTTATATTAAGTATATTAATTATTGAGGGGAATTTTAATAGACAACTAAGAAGTGCATGAAAGGGTGATTATAAATGAATAGAAATCTAAAGTGTGACTATAAAGAATTAGCAACTAAGATAGTCAGTGTAATAAGAGAGAATTTAGAGGATAAGGTATCAAAAAGAGAGATTCCTGTGGGGGTATCTAACAGACATATACACTTAAGTCAAGAAGACTTAGAAATTCTTTTTGGTAAAGAATATCAGTTAAGTGAAATGAAAAAGTTAAAACAACCGGGGCAATTTGCAGCTAAAGAAACAGTATATATAGCAGGTCCAAAAGGATGTATTTTTAATGTGCGTGTACTTGGACCAGTTAGAAAGTCAAGTCAAGTAGAGCTTTCAAGAACAGATAGCTTTGCATTAGGAATAAATAATTGTCCTATTAGGGAATCGGGTGATTTAAAAGGATCAGGTGATATATGTGTTATAGGTCCTAAGGGAAGTATTGTTTTAAAGGAAAAAGCTATAATAGCTAAGAGACATATTCATATGAATTCAAATGATGCTGAAAGCTTAAATGTAGAAAATGGACAAGTAGTTAATGTAATAACTTTAGGAGATAGAAAAACTGTTTTTGGAGAAGTAGTTGTTAGAGTAAATGATAGTTATAAGTTAGAATTACATTTAGATAGGGATGAAGCAAATGCAGCAGGTTTATCTTCAGATGATAGTGTTGAAATAGTAGAGTTGGCCTTATAAGATATTAAGGTTATATTATATAAATTAAGAAATAAGTTTTAATACACTATAAACTAAAAAGGAGGCTGTTTAAAACAGCTCCTTTTTAGTTTATAGTGTATAAGTTATTATAGAAAACTTTTATTCTGATATAGGTAATTTTTCTGTTGGTTAATAAAAATTAATTAGAATTTAAAGAATTATAAATAGTTGAATTTATAATTCTTTAATATTTTCTAAGAAAATTAAAGAAAAATTTATATAGCTTTCAAGTATCGCTTTATTTGCAGTAGAAAGATTAATATTTTTAGATTCATCTTTAAGTGAATTTATTATTTTTTTAGCTTTTAATATACTTTCTTTATTTCTTAATATAGAAGCTTCAAGGTAAAGGGACTCCCTAAGTTTACATAATATATCTTTAAACTTTTCTAAATCTTCTTTAGTAGCCTCAATATCAAAAGGAGTATCTATATTAAAGTCTTCAAATTCGTGAGTTTTACAATACTTACTAGCATTTTTTCCAGCAATTGCACCAAAAACTAATGCATTACAAGTAGATAAGCCGCCTAGCCTATCAGCGCCATTAACACCACCTGTAACTTCACCACAAGCAAAGATTCCATTAACAGTAGTAGAGGCATTTTCATCTATTTTAAGGCCACCATTACAAGCATGAGCAAAAGGTGCTATATGTATTTTATCATTTATATTTTTCTTAGAATCTTTAAGCCATTTGAAATAATTATAGATTAAAGTGTCGTCTATGTCCTCTATATTTTTGGGATATTCAAAATAAGCACTATCATTATCTTTTTTATAATATTCAAACAATTTTTTATCAATAATATTTGATTTAAGTCTAGTTGTAAAAGGTCCATAAGTAGATCTTTCTTTTAATAAATTATTTAAATCCTTTATATTTTCTAATATATCATTACCATCTCTATCTTTTAATGTTATATAATTAAAAACTCTTTCATTAAATACTGTTTTATACATGGGTTTAATATAGGCTGGAATAAATTGAATATACTCTAGATTTATAAGTTCACAGCCATTTTTATATGCTAAATATTGAACTATAGGAGAATTAAGTTCTAAAGAAAAATTGTGCTTAAACAAACAAGTATATCCTCCAGAAGCAATTATTATAGATTTTGATTTTAATATATCTAAAGATTTATCCTTATATTCAACTAAAACACCTTTAGAACTATCTTTAATGTTATATATATCAATTACTTTAGTTTTTGAAAGAACAGTTAAATTTTTATCTTCTAACATTTTTGAAAATACTTTTTTAGCACTTGGAAAATCAAAGCCAAACCATCTTCTTTTATTAGAATCAAAACAAGGAACAACTCCATCAGAATCTATGCTTCTTTTAAAATTAACTCCTTCTTTTAAAAGTAAATCAATTTCATCATTAACATTATCTACTAAAATTGAGCTAAGTTTAGGGTTAGATTTATTACACCCAACTTTAAGTATATTTTCTAATAGATTTTTTTTATCTTCCTCATCTTTAGGGCCAATCATTCCAAGTCCCCAAGTTCCAGGGTAAAAGCTAGCTCCAGAGCAGAATTCCTTAGAAGTTATCATACAGACCTTTAAATTATTTTTTAAAAGTTCTTGAGTAGAACGTAATCCACCAAGACCAGATCCTATTACAATTACATCAAATACATTACTATTCATAAAAACACCCTTTCATTTTTGAAATGTTTATTTATTATGAAATTCTAGATATAAATAATGAATCCTCTTTAATTTAAAATTTAACTTACAAATAATCCTAAAATACTTCAAATATTAATGATATAATACTTTTAAAAAGAGATTTAAACTATAATTAAAAGATATTATGATTTTAAAATAAATTTTTATATAATAGCTATTATTTGGGAGGGATAAAATGAGAATATTACATACAGGAGATTGGCATTTAGGTAAAAACCTAGAAGGATATAGTAGAATGGATGAACAAGAGGAATTTTTAAATGATTTTATAGATATAGTTGAGGAAAATAATATAGACTTAGTAATTATTGCAGGTGATGTTTATGACAGCAGTAATCCACCAGCAAGGGCTGAAAAAATGTTTTATGATACTTTAAAGAAAATATCAAAAAATGGAGAAAGACTCACTTTAGTTATTGCAGGTAATCATGATAATCCAGAAAGATTAGTTGCAGCAGGACCTTTAGCTATGGAACATGGAATTATTATGTTAGGAACTCCTAAAAGCACTGTTGAAGAGGGGGAGTATGGAAAACATAAAGTTATAAAATCAGGTGAAGGATTTATTGAAATAGAGATAAATAATGAAAGATCAATTATATTAACAGTACCATACCCAAGTGAAAAAAGATTAAATGAAGTTCTATATGGAGAAATGGATAGTGATGAAGAAAAAATGAAATCTTATGGAGAAAGAATTCATTCATTATTTAATTCACTTAAGGAAAATTATAGAGAGGATACAATAAATCTTGTAGTATCTCATTTATTTGTTATGAAAAGTGAAGAAAGTGGATCAGAAAGAAGCATTCAATTAGGAGGAAGCTATATTGTAGATGGAAGCTGTTTTCCAAAAGAAGCTCAATATGTGGCTTTAGGTCATGTCCATAAACCACAAATAGTACCAGGAACCGAAAAAAAAGCAAGATATTCAGGTTCACCTCTTCATTATAATAAAAAAGAAATTAATTTTACTAAAAAGTGCTTTATTGTAGATGTTAAAGTAGGAGAAGAAAGTAAAATAAATGAAGTAGAATTTAAGGTTTATAAACCAATTGAAATTTGGAAATGTACAAGTATAGAAGATGCAATAAATAAATGTGAAGAAAACAGAGATAGAAGTTGTTGGGTTTATTTAGAAATAAATACTGATAGGTATATTAGAGAAGATGAAATAAAACAAATAAAGGATATAAAGAAAGATATTCTTGAAATAATTCCCAAATTAAATGATTTTGAAGAAAATGAAGAAGAAGTTAGTATTTATGAAAAGTCATTTGAAGATATATTTAAAGATTTTTATAAAAAGGAAAGAGGAGTAGAGGCTGACCATGAAATTTTAGAACTACTTTTATCAATAGTAGAGGGAGGGGAAGAAAATGAAACCAATTAAACTTAAAATAAAAGGATTAAATAGTTTTATAGAAGAGCAAACAATAGATTTTGAAAAACTAACTGATAGAGGTTTTTTTGGTATTTTTGGACCTACGGGTAGTGGTAAATCTACTATATTAGATGGCATAACATTAGCCTTATACGGAGAAGTATCTAGAAAAAGCTCTAATTATATTAATACTAATTGCGATAGGCTAAATATTAGTTTTGATTTCCAAATATCAGGTGCTGAAATTAAAAGATATTTAGTTGTTAGAGAGTTTAAAAGAGATAAGAAATCGGGAAATCCTATATCAGGAAAATGTAAAATAGTTGATATAACTAATGGAGAAGAAAGGATTTTAGCTGATAAAGTAAAAAGTGTAAATGATAAATGTAAGGAGATAATAGGGCTTAGTTTAGATGATTTCACTAGGACTGTAGTTTTACCACAAGGAAAGTTTTCAGAATTTCTAAAGCTAGAAGGTAAAAGTAGAAGAGAAATGCTTGAAAGATTATTTAATTTACAACAATATGGTGACAATTTATCAAGAAAGCTTTCTAGAGAAATAAATAAAGAAAAAACTGAAAACAGTGTACTTTTAGGACAGCTAATGGGATATGAAGATGTTAGCGAAGAAAAGAGAAATGAAAAAAGTGAAGAATTAAAAATAAGTAATGAAAATTTAGATAATGCAAATAAAGAATTAAAGTTTATAGAAGAAAAGTTTAAAGAAAGTCAAGAAATTTGGAATTTACAACTTGAAATTAATGATTATAAAAATAAAGAAATGGCTCTTATTTGTAAAGGGGAAGAAATTGAAAAATACAAAAATACTATAAAATTAGGAGAATCAGCTCTTAAAGTAAATCCTTATATTTTAGCATATGAAGATATTATAAGGAATATAGAAGTTACAGAAAAAGAATTAAGTAAACATATGTTAAATTTAGATAATATTAAAGAAAAAAAATTAAAGATAGAAGAAGAGTGGAATAATGCTCGATTAAAGAAGGATAAAGAATTACCAGAATATAAGATAAAAGAACAAAAAGTAAAAGATGCCTTAGAAGATAAAAAGCTTTTATTAAACTTAGAAAAAGAAATAGAAAAATTAAAAAATATAGTTTTAACTTTAGAGAAAAACCAAGAGTTAAATGAAAAGAATTTAATTGAACTTGAAGGAAGAGTAGAAAAAGGTAATAAAGTAATAAAGCTTGAAGAAGAACGTAAGGAAAGCTTAAAGGTAGATAGTGAATTTAAAAATGAAATTCAACAGGGGTTACTTATTACTAATAGTTTAGAAGAATCTATAAAGAGATTAGAGGAAAGTAAAGTAAAAACAGAAAGACTTACTAATGAAATAAAAGAAACTAGTGAAAATCAAATAGTATTAAAGAATGAATTAGATAAAAAAATTAAGGTTTTAGTAGAAAATGAAAAAAGCTTAGAAGAATTAATAAAAAATTGCCCGGGAAATCAGAAAGATCTATTAGAACTTCAAAAATTATATTCAGAAAGTAAAAAAAGTTGGATTGAATTTAATAAATGTGACACAGAAATTAATAAATATAAAACTGATATATTAAAATATAGTGGAGATTTAAAAGAAAATAAAAACAACAAGGTTAAAATAGAAAATGAAATAGAAGTTTTAAAATTAAAAGTTAAAGAATTAGAAATAGAAAATATAGCTCAAACTTTAAGAAAAGATTTAAAAGATGGAGAAGTTTGCCCAGTTTGTGGAGCTTTAGAGCATCATAAGGAAAATATAAAACATATAGAATTAAGGGATGTTAAATCTTTAGAAGAAATTATAAAAAATAAAGAAAAGCAACTTAAGGAAATTGAGGCTACTATTACAAAAATAGAAACAAATCAAAGTATAGCTAATGATAGAATTGAAGAAAATACAAAAATTATTGAAATTTTAGGAGTAGAATTTAAAAAATATTCAGTAGAAGAATTAGAAAAAAGATTCATAGAACTAGAAAAAAATATTAATGAATATAGCTTAAAAAAGGAAAACTTAGAAAAGTTAATAGTTAAATTAAAGGATGAGCAATACAATTTAGATATTAATTATAAACAGGTTGAAGCAAGAATCCAAGAAGGTAAAAAGCAATTAGATATTTCAACATATGAGCAAAATAATGAATTAAAACAATTAGAAAATATTAAAGAAGAATTAAATAATATTAAATATAGAACTAAGGTAGAAGATTTTAAAGCTAAAAATGAAGAAATAATTAATACTGAAAAGGAAAGAGAAAAATCTGAAAAAAATATTAAAAGGTATAGAGAAAAACTAGATGAGTTAACTACTGAAAAAGAAAATATAGCTAATACTTTAAATAGTATAAGAGAAAATTTAGCTAGAGAAAAATCAATATTACAAGAAAAAAATAAAAGTAAGGAAGAAAAAAATCTTCAAATAAAAAATAAAATTGGAGATGTAGATAATATAGAAAATCTATTATTATCTATTCAAAAAATAATAAGAGAAATGGAAGAGAACTTTATTAATATTGAAAAAATAAAGGAAGAAACAGAGGAAAGTTATCAAAAATGTAATGATATGATAATTAGCCTTAATGCAAAAAATAATGAGCTTAATAAAAGAAGAGATATTGATAAAGAAAATTTAGATAAGATATTAAAAGAAGAAGAATTTTTAAATGTTGATGAAGTAAGAAATAATCTTATAGAGAAAAATAAGATAGAAAATTTTAAATTAGAAGTTGAAAAATATAATGATGAATTATCAAAAGTTAGAGGAGCTATAGAAAACTTAATTAAAAAAATTAATAATAGAGTTATAACAGAAGAGCAATGGTTAAATATTCAAAATGAAAAAGAGTTAAAAGAAAAAGAAGTTTTAGAGTTAAGTAAAATAAAAATTAAAGTTGAAGAAGAGCTTAAAAATATAGAAAATAAAATTATAGAGCTTAAGGGTTTATTAAAAGAAAAAGAAAAGCTTGAACATAAGCTAGCTTTATTAAATGATTTAGATAAGTTATTTAAAGGTAAAAAGTTTGTAGAGTTTGTTGCAGCAACTAGGTTGAAATATGTTTCTATTGAAGCATCTAAAAGACTTAAAGAAATAACTAATGGCAATTATGCTTTAGAAGTAGATGAAAATGGAAAATTTATAATTAGAGATTATAAAAATGGTGGAGCGGAAAGAGATGCATCAACTCTTTCAGGAGGAGAAACATTTATTACATCATTAGCTTTAGCACTAGCATTGTCCACGGAAATTCAATTGAAAGGAAAGGCTCCATTAGAATTATTTTTCTTAGATGAAGGTTTTGGAACTTTAGATGATAATTTATTAGAAGTTGTTATGAGTTCATTAGAAAGGATTCATAATGATAAATTAAAGGTTGGAATAATAAGTCACGTAGAATCTATAAAAAATAGGGTACCTGTAAAACTAATACTTACACCAGCTGAATCAGGGAGAGGTGGAAGTAAAGTTAAGATAGAAAGAACTTAATTTATGATATAATTGAATAAAAATTAAAAATAGTACAGTAATGTACTATTTTTTTATGTAGGGGATGAGAGTAAATGAATAATAAAATTTATATTATAGAAGATGAGGAGAAAATAAGGTTAGAGTTAAGTACATTTTTAAATAGATATGGATATGACACTAAGTATTCAATAGATTTTGAAAATATAATTGAAGAAGTTTTAAATTATAAGCCACACTTAATTTTATTAGATATTAATCTTCCTTATTATGATGGCTATTATATTTGTAGAGAAATAAGAAAAAAAAGTGAAATTCCTATAATTGTTGTAACAAGTAGAGATAGTGAAGTTGATGAGCTTATGAGTATGAATTTCGGAGCAGATGATTTTGTAACAAAGCCATATAATACACAAATTCTTTTAGCTAGAATTTCATCAATTATAAAAAGAACATACAATAATAATCAAGCAGATATTTTTGAGTATATGGAATTAAAATATAACTTATCTACAAGTGAATTAGAATATAAAGGGGAAGTTATAGATTTAACTAAAAATGAAAGCAGAATAATATATACATTAATAAAAAATAATGAAAAAATAGTTTCTAGAAATGAAATAATACAAGTTTTATGGCAATCAGATGAGTTTGTAGATGATAATACATTAACTGTTAATATAAATAGGCTAAGAAGAAAAATTGAAGGTATAGGGGCTGTAGGATATCTACAAACTAAGAGAGGTCAAGGGTATATTTTAAAATGCAATTAAAAGATTTTATTAAAGAAAGAATAGTATTTATTCTAATTAATATTGGAATACTTGCATTTACTGCAGCTTTATTAAGTATATTAAAGGTTGATGGTTATGCAATAATTTTTATACTAGTTTTAAATTTTATAGGTATTTTAATTTTTCATATAAATGAATATTTAAAGAAGAGAAAATACTATAATGAATTTTTATGTAATATTGAAAAGTTAGATAAAAAATATCTTATATCAGAAGTTATGGAGGAAGGAGATTTTTTAGAAGGAAAAATTTTATACGATATAATAAGGCAAACAGATAAATCAATGAATGATGAAGTAGCAAGTTTAAAAATTAATAATAATGAATATAGAGAATATATAGAGCTTTGGGTACATGAAGTAAAAACTCCAATAGCAACTTGTAAATTACTTATAGAAAATAATCCTTCAGAAATTACAAAAAGCATAAATGAAGAAGTCGAAAAAGTAGAAAATTATATAGAGCAAGCTTTATTTTATACAAGAAGTAATACTTTAGAAAAAGACTATATTATAAAAGAAATAAATATAAAAAATTGTATAAACTCAGTAATAAGAAAAAATGCCAATATTTTAATAGAAAAAGGAATTAAAATTAAAATAGAAGATATTGATAGAATAGTTTATACAGATATCAAATGGATAAAATTTATATTGCATCAAATTATATCAAATTCCATTAAATATATGGATAAGGAGATTAGTATTCTTAATATAAGTTGTGAGGAATATAAAGAAAGTATTATATTACATATTTCAGATAATGGTATTGGAATGAATGAAAAGGATGTAATAAAGGCTTTTGAAAAAGGTTATACAGGAGAAAATGGACGGAAGTTTGGAAAATCTACAGGAATAGGATTATATTTATGTAGAAAATTATCTTTGAAATTAGGATTAAGTATAAAACTTAAATCAGAAATAAATAAAGGCACTAGAGTCTCTATTTTGTTTCCATTAAATAAGATGATGATTTTTGAATAATAGTTAAATGACAAAAATGTAAGGTTTATGTTATGTTCTTCTATGGCTGCTATCTTTTATAGTAGGTAAAATGTAACTGTAAGAAAAAGTAGGAGGCAAAACTATGACTAAAGAAGTTTTAAAGGTAAGTAATATAGAAAAATATTATGGGAGAAAAGGAAATATTACAAAGGCAATAAATAATATAAGCTTTTTAGTAGAAGAGGGAGAGTTTGTTGGAGTAATGGGAGCTTCAGGTAGTGGTAAGACTACACTACTAAATTGTATATCTACTATAGATAAAGTAACAAGTGGACATATTTATATATCAGGGAAAGATATAACAACATTAAGTTCAAAAAGTTTATCTAAGTTTAGAAGAGATAAACTAGGTTTTATATTTCAAGATTTTAATCTTTTAGATACATTAACGGTTTATGAAAATATTGCATTAGCTTTAACTATATTAAAGGTAAACCATAAGGACATAGATAATAAGGTTAAAGATGTTTGTAAAAAATTAAATATAAATGAAATATTAAATAAATATCCATATGAAATATCAGGAGGACAAAAACAAAGAGTCGCTTCAGCAAGAGCAATAATAACTAATCCTTCTTTAATATTAGCAGATGAACCAACAGGAGCTTTAGATTCAAAATCAGCAAAGATGTTACTTGAAAGTTTAGAGAATTTAAATAAAAACTTAAATGCAACAATTATGATGGTAACTCATGATGCTTTTACAGCAAGTTATGCAAATAGGATTTTATTTATAAAGGATGGAAAGATTTTTAATGAATTAATAAGAGGAAATGATTCAAGAAAAGAGTTCTTTAATAAAATAATAGAAGTTATAACTCTCCTTGGAGGTGACCAAAGAGATGTATTCTAAACTAGCAACTAGAAACTTAAAAAGAAGTTTAAAGGATTATACAATATATTTTTTAACATTAATTTTTGCAGTAAGTATATTTTATGTATTTAATTCTATAGAATCACAGCGTATTATGATGGAATTAAGTGATATGCAAGCAAATGCTTTTGAACTAGTAAGTAAAACTATGGGGATTGCATCTAAATTTATGGCTTTTATACTAGGTTTTTTAATTGTTTATGCAAATAATTATTTAATAAAAAGAAGAAAAAAAGAATTTGGAATTTATATGACTTTAGGTATGGAAAAAGGAAGTTTATCTAGAGTTATATTTATGGAAACTTTAATGGTGGGAGTAATATCACTTATAATTGGATTAACTATTGGAGTTTTATTATCACAAGGACTATCTATTTTAACAGCAAAAATGTTTCAGGTAAATCTTGTGAAATTTAAATTTGTATTTTCAGAAACAGCAGCTATAAGAACTGTATTATGCTTTGGAATTATTTATTTAGTTGTTTTACTTTTTAATACAATTTCAATTAGAAAAATAAAATTAATAGATTTATTAACATCTTCAAGAAAAAATGAAACAGTTAAAGTGAAAAATATATGGGTTTCAGTATTAGTTTTTATAATAAGCTTAATGATGATAGGAGAAGCTTATTATATAGTATTAAGTAAAGGTATAGCAGAAATAGGTTTTAATTTTAATTTAATGAGTATATTATTAGGTGTTTTAGGAACATTTTTATTTTTCTTTTCTTTATCTGGTTTCTTATTAAAATTAGTTCAAAGTAATAAGAGGCATTATTTAAAAGGTTTAAATATGTTTATATTAAGGCAGATAAACAGTAAGATTAATTCAACATTTGTATCAATGACATTTATATGTTTAATGCTATTCGTAGCAATATGTACATTTTCAGGTGGAATAGGAATAAATAAAGCTTTAAATTCTGATCTTAAAGACTTAACTAAATTTGATGTTACCTTTTGGGATTTAGATGGTAGTGATATAGAAGAAGTACTAAGAGAAAAAGGAATAGAAATAAACGACTATGCTAGTTCTTATATGAAATATACAACCTATAAAAATAATTTTGGATTTAAAGATTTTTTAAATGAAGATGAAGCAGAAGATGCAAAATCATATTATCCAGTAGCTAAAAATCAAGGTGTTCCAATAGTAAAGCTTTCAGACTTTAATTCTATAATGAAGATGTTAAATATGAAGGAAGTTTCATTAGAAAAAGATGAGTATTTAGCTTTTGGAGATATTAAGGATTTAAAAAAAGGAGTTCAAAATCAAATAAATAATAAGAAGAAAATAAATGTTAATGGTATAGAGTTAAAACCAGCAAATACAGAGTTTTTTGAAATAACTCCATATAATCAAATGATGAAAAGTAATTTGTGTACTTTTGTAGTTAATGATTCGTTAGTTGATGGGTTAGAAAAGCTTCAATCATATTTAAGTATGAATTATAAAATAGATAAAGATAAATGTGAAAAAGATTTTGGAGAGAAAGTAAGAGGTGGATATAAAGATTCTGAAATGGATACTTATTATATGACTAAGGAAGAGCAACTTTCAAATTCAGCAGGTCTTGGAGCAGTAGTATCTTATTTAGGAATATACATTGGGGTTGTTTTCTTAATTACATCTGCAGCCGTATTAGCACTTCAACAACTATCAGAATCAACTGAAAATATTGAAAGATATAAGTTATTAACTAAAATTGGCGTAGATAGAAGTATGATAAATAAATCATTATTTGTTCAAATATCTATATACTTTATAGTTCCATTGTCATTGGCATTAGTACATTCAATTGTTGGGCTTAAGATATCATCTCATGTAGTTGCTACCTTTGGAAATTCAAGTATTATGGACAATATATTAATTGCAGTAGTAGCATTAGTAATAATATATGGAGGATATTTTATGGCAACTTATTTAGGAGCAAAGAAGAATATTAGTCAAAACTAAAATTAAACTATGAAAAATAAGGTGTTTTATAATTAGGTCTTAAGAATACTTCTGTAAAGTAGTTAGTAAAAGGATAACTCATAAAATAAGATTTATGAGTTATCCTTTTGTATAAAAATTAAAATATTATATATAAATAAATACAGTTAGATTTATATGTAAAAATTTTTTTAACAACTTTACATATAAATGTACATATAGTATAATTTGTCTTAACAAGATTATATAGGAAATGAAATTAGCGTGTTACCGCAAGGACATTAGCTAACTTACTACAATAAAGTAAGTTAGCTATTTTTTTATTCTTTAGGAAATTATATAAATTGTGGATAACTTAATTATTATTTTAAAACTAAGTATGTAGGTCTAAAGAATAAAAAATAAAGTACCAGTGCTACATCTTTGAGGCAGGATTTAGATATGTAAAATAGATAAAAGATTCATGCCTTAATGGTTTACTTGGTGATTTTTTAATACATAAGCATAATGGTTTATAATGCATAACATATTTTCAGTAGAGAATATGTAAGATTAATGCATTATTTATAAAACTTTAAATGAAATGGAGGGATGGAAGTCTAAGGCTATCTAGCATATAAGTTTATTATTAAAGGGAGGATAAGAATGAATTCAAGAAAAAAAAGAAGAAACTCGTTGCTAGCATTTTTTATGACTTTTACTATGATATTAGGATTAGCACCTAATATATATACTCAAGCTGTTGAATCAGCAGAAAATGAAAAAATAAATAAAGATTATGAAATTTACCCTATTCCTCAAAGTATAGTTTATAATGGAGGAAATTTAAACTTAAGCTCTGAGGTAAACGTTATCTTTGAAGATGGCTTGGATCAAGCAACTAAAGATCGTTTAATTGAAGTTTTAGAAATTAAAAATATTAGTCATACAATTGGAACAGAAATTGATGAAAGTAAGACGAATTTCTTAATAGGAATCCAAAACTCTATTGGGATTGTTGACAATTATTTTGCAGAAAAAAACCTAAAAGATGCAGAACATTTTAAACATATGGATTCACATATAGTATCAGTTGACAATAATGTTGTAGCAGTATTAGGTAAAGATACTGATTCAGCCTTTTATGGAATAACAACATTAAAAATGATATTTAATCAATTAGAATCTAATGAAATTCGTAATTTGTTAATTAAGGATTATGCAGATGCTCAATGGCGTGGATTTATTGAAGGATATTATGGTATTCCATGGAGCAATGAAAATCGTATGAGTTTAATGGAATTTGGTGGAGATATTAAAATGAATGCGTATATGTTTGCTCCAAAAGATGATCCATATCATAACTCACAGTGGAGAGAACCATATCCAGAAGAAAAATTAGCAGAATTAGCAGAGATGGTTAAAGTAGGAAGTAAATCTAAAAATAAATTTATATGGACTATTCATCCATTTATGCACAATGCAATACGTTTTGATACAGAAGAACATTATCAAGAAGATCTAGCTATAATAATTAGAAAGTTTGAATCTTTATATGATATAGGAGTTAGACAATTTGGAATTTTAGGTGATGATGCTGGTGGAAATGCAACAGATCAAGTAAAACTTATGACTGATTTAGAAGAATGGAAAAAATCTAAAGGTGATGTATATAACTTAATATTTGTTCCAAAAGAATATTGTCAATCTTTTGCAGGTAACAACATAAACTCACCATATTTAAAAACTATAAGCCAAATGCCAAAAGATATTGAAATAATGTGGACAGGTTCAGGGGTTTGTGGTTGGGTAACAACTGATACATTTAACTGGTTTATGCAAGCTTGTTCTACAGCAGAGAATCCATCAAGATTGCCATTTATGTGGTTAAATTGGCCTGTAAATGATATTAATAAAAAGCGTCTTGTTATGGGGAAGGGACAAATGTTAGATCCAACTGTCACAAATTTTAAGGGAATTGTAACTAATCCAATGCAACAAGCTCAAGCTTCAAAGGTGGCATTATTTGCTGTTGCTGATTATACATGGAATAAAGATACATTTAATGCAGATAAAAGTTGGGAAGATTCATTTAAGTATATAGATAAAGATGCAGGCTCAGAATTATATACACTTGCAAAACATATGAGTGATCCAGCTCCAAATGGACATGGATTAGTTCAAGATGAATCAGAAGAAATTAAATCCTTATTAGATGAGTTTAATAGAAAGTATTTAGCAGGAGAATCAATTAAAGAAATAGGACAAACCTTAATTAATGAATACGAAAAAATAGTAAAGGCAGCAGATGATTTTGATACTAAATCTAAAAATGAAGGATTAAAGGCAGAAATAGATCCATGGAGGCAATCTCTAAAGGCTTTAGCTCAATCAACTATTGAGTATATAAAGACTGCAATAGCTATAGAAGATGGAAATAATGGAGAGGTTTGGAGTCACTATTCAGAAGGTGCTGCTAAGTTTGAATTATCAAAAACTTTTCAAGTGCAAAATATCCATGGAAAAGATTACGTAGAAGCTGGATATAAAAGATTAATTCCTTTTGTTAAAAAATTAGGAGATTCTTTAGCGGGAAAAGTTGGAGATATTGTAAATCCAGAAGAAGAAAAATTAAATGTTACTCCATATACAAATGTAAATAATGTATATCAAGGAAATATTCAAAATATAGTAGATGGAGATTTAAATACAAAAGTATGGTTTGGAAGATATATTCAAGAAGGAGACTATGTTGCTCTTGAATTAAGTAAGTCAACAAAAATAACAAGCCTTTCAATAGAACAAGGTAAAAATGCTACTGATAAGGATGCTTTCCATTATGGTAAATTCCAATACTCTATGGATGGAGAAACTTGGACTGATGTAAATAATAAAACTTATGGACCATACCAAAATAAAGTTGAAGTTTCAAATTTAGATATAGAAGCTAAGTATGTGAGATTTATAGTAACTGGAGAGATAAAAGCAGAAGGTGAAGCAAACCCTAAGTGGGCATCATTTAGAGAATTTACTATAAATAAAGATATAAATGAAGGAGATTTAAGCTTATCATTAATTAAATCATCAAATATAGGAAAAAGAAGTGGTGGAAATGAATCTGATATTTTAAGACCAGAAGGTGTATCAAGTCCAATAATGTACGCAAAAGCACCTTATGAAGGAGCAGATAGAGATGGAATACCACAAGATGCATATATAGGTGTAGACCTAGGTAGGGAGGCTAGATTAGGTAAAGTTCATATTGTAGGGGATAAATCAGTTCCTGGTGATATATTTGTAAATGCAGTATTAGAATATTCAGTTAATGGGGAAGATTATACTGAGATAGAAACTTTCACAAATAAGGTAGAAATAAATAAAGACTATTCACAAGAAAATATAATAGCAAGATATGTTCGTTTAAGAAATAAAACAAAAACTAATGTATGGGCTAGATTTACTAAATTCAATGTAACAGAAAGTAATTTAAACACTAAAATTTATACAAATGTTGCAGCTTTAGCTAATAATAAAGTTAATATTCAAAATGATGTTGCTATAATTTCTAATTTAAATGAAATTACATTAGCCACTAATGAATATGTAGGTATTAAACTACCTAGAATTAAAGATTTGACAGAAATAGTTAAAAATTATACAGAAAGTGAAAATCTTACTTTAGAAACTTCTATGAATGAAATAGAATGGGAAACTATAAATAATTTAAATGAGTTACAAGATGCTCGTTATATTAGAATTATTAATAAAACAGAAAATCCTATTGCTTTTAATCTTAATAATTTAGAAGTACATTCATTAGAATATCAAGTTAAAACATTAAAGGATACTAATTTTACAGCAGTAGAAAATACAGATAAAGCATTTGATAATGATTGGACAACCCAAGCATGGTTTAAAAATAATCAAGATCAAGGTAAGTATTTCACTTATGACTTAGGAAGATTAATTAATATAAATTCATTAAAAATGGTAGTAAATGATTATGAACATGATTATATACGTAATGGTGTAATTAAAGCATCAGAAGATGGTAATACTTGGACAGATGTTTTAACTATTGGAGGAAATTTAGATGGAAGTGCAGAAATATCAGATGCATTCCCTAATCACGAAATTTCATATAATACTATTTCAGTAGCAGGATTAAATATTAATGCTCGTTATTTAAGAGTTGAAGTAACTAAGACATTAAATATTGCTAAATGGGTAAGGTTTAATGAAATTATTATAAATAATGGACAATATATTCCATCTGAAAACAATCCAACATTTGTAAGCAATCCTATTGAAGTAGCTGGATATGCTCCAAGTAATTTAATTGATGGAAACTTAAATACAACTTATAAACCAAATAAGCAAGATTTAACTTCAGGATCATTAGTATATCGTATTTCAGAAAATACAGAAATAACTAAGATTAATATACTACAAAGTCCAAATACAATTTCTAATGCATTGGTATTAGTAAGAACTGTAGATGGATGGCAAGAAATTGGAAGATTAGATCGTAGTTTAAATGATTTTATAACAAAAGGCTTAGGAAATATTTTAGAGGTAAAACTAGAGTGGAATGAAGTAGCACCAACACTTCATGAAATAATTTTATCAAATGGAGATCAAAATGTAGATAAGAGCTATTTGGAAAGCAAATTAGAAGAAGCTAGAAATATAGATACATCAAACTGGACACAAGAAAGTAAAAATGCATTAAAAGATGCTATAGATGAAGGGGATAGAGTTCTTGAAGATAAGTATGCGTCACAAAATAAAGTAGATGACCTTATAAGATTATTAAGTACTATTATGGAAAATCCAGAAATAGTAGATACAAATAAGGAAGAATTACAAGCATTATATAATGTAAATAAAGATAGAGTGGAAGCTGATTATACAGTTTCAACTTGGGCTATTTTTAATGAAGCACTTAAAGGGGCAGAGGTAATTCTAGAAAAAGCAGATGTCACTCAAGAAGAAGTAAATGAAGCTAAAGCTAATTTAGAAAATGCAGTAAATCAATTAAAAGAAAAAGCTAAGTTTGTAAGACATTTAGAAATTGCCGTAGAAGAAGGTAAAAAAGTTTCACAAGAAGAACTTGATAAAGTTGTTCCTGCTGTTGTAGAAGAATTTAAGGCTGCTTTAGCTCAGGCAGAAAATCTATTAAATAGCAATGATGCTGCTCAAGAAGATATAGATGCATCTTTCCATAGATTAAGTAAAGCAATGCATATGTTATCTTTCTACAAAGGAGATAAAAAAGAGTTAATAGCATTAGTAGCAAAAATAAATTCATTAAACTCTTCTGATTATATAACAGAAACTTGGGAAGCATTACAAATTGTTTTAGAAAAAACTAATAAAGTAATAGAAGATGAAAATGCATTAGAAGAAGAAGTAAGTACAGCTTACGAAGAATTATTAAAAGCATTTTTAGATTTAAGATTAAAACCAAGTAAAGAAAAATTAGAGGAATTAATAAAGAAAGCTGAAAGTCTAGACAGTAATAAATATACTGAAAAAACTTGGAATGCATTAGAAGAAGAATTAGCTACAGCTAAAAATGTATTAGAAAATGAAAAAGCTAGTGAAAAAGAAATAAATAAAATTACAAAATCTTTAGAATTAGCTATTAATGCATTAGAAGAAAAAGAAAACAATTCTAATGAAGTAGATAAGGAGAAATTAGTTCAGTTAATTGAAAAAGCTAACAAATATTTAGATAGCTCAGAGGAATATACAAATGAATCATATGAAGCTTTCTTAGTATCATTAGATGAAGCTAATAAAGTTAATTTAAATAAAAATGCTACACAAAAAATGGTAGATGACGTTATTGAAAAATTAAATAAAGCAATAGAAGGTTTAGTTAAGAAAAATGAGGAAAAACCAGGAGACAATAAACCATCTACAGATAATCCAGGATCAAATGGAAATAATTCAGTAGATAAAAATAATGGAGATAATACATCATCAGGTAGCAATGGAATAATTCAAGGTAGTTCAAATAGAAAACTACCACAAACAGGTGGTGGAGTAATGTTAGGTTACTTAGGAATAGGATTACTTGCTTTAGGTGGAATTGTTACAGGAAAGAGAAGAAGAAAAAATTAATTAGGGGCTAATTTATAAATTAAGTAAAAATAGGAAGCTATGAATTATAGAATGGAAAGTTCTTAATTCATAGCCTTTTCTGATTAAATATAAGGTTTAAATGGATATATATTAATAATCGCACATAATAGTTGTAAATTTAGAGGGATTTAAGTAAAATATTTATAAATTAATATATTTTTAATATAAAATTAAAAGGAGACAACTTTAGATGAGAATAAATAAACTCCTTAGCAACCTAGGGTTTTGCTCAAGAAAAGAAACTAATAGATTAATAGAGGAAAATAGAATAAAAGTAAATGGAGAGTATTGTATCCCAGGACAATGGGTAGAAAGAGAAGATATTATACTTATAGATGATAAACCAATTCAGGAAAGAGAAAAAGTATATATTGCTTTAAATAAACCAGTTGGAATTACATGTACAGCGGCAAAGGAAATTAAAGATAATATAATTAGTTTTATTAATTATCCTAATTATATATTTCCAGTTGGAAGATTAGATAAAGCTTCACAAGGGCTTATAATAATGACTAACGATGGTGAATTAGCTAATAAAATATTAGAATCTGAAAATAAACATGAAAAAGAATATATAGTAACGGTAGACAAACCTTTTGATGATGAATTTATTAAGGGAATGTCTTCAGGAGTTAAAATTTTCGAAACTATAACTAGACCATGTGAAGTAACTAGAATCTCAAAAGATACTTTTAAAATTATATTAACTCAAGGATTAAATAAACAAATTAGAAGAATGAGCAAGGTATTTGGATATAAAGTTATTAAATTAGAGCGTATTAGGATTATGAATATAAAAATAGATGGAATTGAAATAGGAAAGTGGCGTAATCTTACTGAGAAAGAAATATTAGAATTGAGATATATGTAGTTTTTTTAAAAAAAGATATAAATGTAGTTTTTTGTTGATATAAAGGTTTTATTTGTTTAATACCTTTATTTTTTTCGTATATATAGGAATAAACGAAGAAATATTCATAAAAATTTAATATATTTTTATAAATAATATTAATCCAAAAAAAAAACTAGGTAAAAACTAAAAATTTTACATTTATAAAAATTATTATGTTAGCTATTATAATACTAAATGTAGGTACTTTTGATATTATATATTATTAAAAATTGGAATATTAGTGAGGTAATTATGAAGTGCTAAGGTATTTTTTTATAGCTACTAAATAAACCTCACTTTTTATGATTTAAAATCACATATTATGGAAAAGATTATATATATGCTATTTAATTAATAATTAGAAATTTGTAAGGAAAGTATATTTAGAATAAAATAATATATTCATTGATAAAATGATAAATACAAAAATAGGGGAACAATATTGAAGTATAAAAGTGTAAAAAAAATTAATGTTAAAGATAAATTTTATAAAGTCTTAATGTCTATAGTATTGGGACTAACTAGTTTCATATTAACATTTATTTTTATAAATGCTTATATTTATAACTTAAAAATAGGAACGGGGTTAAATCTTATATTACCTATTTTAGTAACTTTAAATTGGGGATCTATATATGGGTTATTAAGTATGAGTATAGGTCTTGCTGGGGTTTATCCATTCATTATTTTTGATGGTAATATAATATTAGCTATATTTACGTTTATGTACGATTTAGTATTTATAGTATTACACGGATTAGGAAAAAATAGTAGAAAAAACAAAAGAACAATAATCAATAATATATATATATTGCAAATACTATACTCAATATTTGTAATATTGAGTATGATAGTTTTTACAGTTATATATAAAAAATCTATATTAGATGTTAGCATAAGATTATTTATTATAAAAGAGGTAATAGGTAAATTTGCGGTAATATCAATTGGAACTACATTGATGAAATTACCATTTATAAAAAAGATATTTAAAATTAAATCAAATAGTGTAGATTTAAAAAATACAAAGATCATGGCATTAGTAATAGCTATAGGTACTACATTTTTCTTAGGAGTAATTAGCATTACTCAATATCTAATAGAAGAAGATAAAACTTTTAGATGGATTATATCCCCTACAGATAAAGAAAAACTTGTTTATATCATGTCTTTAACTATTCTTATAATAATAGCTGGAAAAATAATTGATTTATATGAAAAAGCTATAAAGGCAATTAAAGAAGCAGAAATAAATAAATTGGAGTACATAAAAGCAAAATATAAGCAAAAAGAAACAGAAGAATTATATAAACTAATACTTTATAAAAGTTTAAATAGTGTAGTAATTTATGAAGCAGTATATGATGAAAATAAGAATGTAGTAGATTTGCAGTATGTTTATGCTAATAAAAGCTATCGTGATCTAATGGGTTTAAGCGATGAAAAAATTATAGGAAAGCTTAGAAGAAAAGATTTAGGTTTAGTGGATGAGGGATTAGATAAGTATTACGAGATACTAGAGAAAAATAAAGAATATAAATACATAGAGGTTTATAATAAAAAAAACGATAGATACTTTTTAGTTAATGGATTTAAATTAAAAGAAAATAAATTAGCTTTAATAATATTGGATATATCAAAGATTATTAAGACTAAAAATGAATTGAATTCAATATTAGAAAGTACAGATGAATTCATTTGGGTTGTAGATAAAGAGTATAAATTAATTAGATATAATTCATCATTAGCTAGATATATAAAGAAAATTTATGGCTTAGATATAGATAAAAATTTAGAGGATATAAGTAAACTTTACGATAGTCATGAAAGTAATTGGAATAAATATTATGAAAGGGCAATTAAAGAGGGTAGGGTAAAAATAGATTGTGTTCCAATTATAGGTGGATTAGAGTTAGAGGTAACATTAAATCCAATATATAAAGATAATGAAATTTCTAAAATAGCTATTTTTGGAAAAGATGTAACAGAAAGAAATAAAGCTAGAAATGATTTAATAAAATTAAATTCAGAATTAGAAGAAAAGATTTTTAATAGAACAAGAAAACTACAGATTGCAGTAAATGAATTAGAAGCCTTTAATTATACAATAGCCCATGATATAAAGTCTCCTCTTAGAGCAATAGAAGCTTATGTAAGGTTTACCTTAGAAGATCATATCGAAACTCTTGATGAAGAAGTTATAAATACCCTAAATGAAATAAGCAAAATAACACAAAATATAACAGACATGACAAATAAGTTGTTAGATTATTCTTGTACATCCATATCAAATATAGATAGAAAAAATATTAACATAGAGGATGTATTTTTTGAAGTCTTTAAAGAAATAAAATTATCATGTTTAGAAAGAAAAATAGTATTTAAAATAAATGATAAATTACCAATAGTAGATGTTGATGAAACATTAATTAGAATTTTAATATACAATTTATTGTCAAATGCTATTAAATTTACAAGGTATAAAGAAAAAGCATTTATAGAAGTAGGATATAAGGATGAAAAAGAAAAATATATTTTTTATGTAAAGGATAATGGAATAGGTTTTGATATGGCTTATTCAAATAAATTATTTGATTTATTTGAAAGAGTACATTCTATAGATGAGTTCGAAGGAAATGGAATAGGATTAACAACAGCTAAAAAAATATTAGAAAAACATAACGGTGAAATATGGATAGAATCTAAAGTAAATGAAGGGACAGTAGTATATTTTTCGTTATTAAAAGTAAATTAAGGATACTGAATATAGGTGATAAATATGTTTAATGTAATGATCGTAGATGATTTACAAATAATGAGAAAAGATATAATAAGAAAAAAAGTATGGGGAGAAAAAACAGGATTCTTAGTAAAAGCTGAAGCTTCTAATGGAGAAGAGGCCTTAGAAAAAATAAAAGAAAATAATATAGATTTAATAATAACGGATATAAAGATGCCAAAAGTAGATGGTCTTGAATTGTTGAAAAAGATTAAGGATAAGAATTCATCTGTTTGTGTAATATTATTAAGCGAATATAGTGAATTTAAATATGCAAGAGAAGGAATTATATTTGGAGCATTTGATTATTTAACAAAGCCCATAAATGAGAAGCAGTTAGAGGAAGCTTTATTAAGAGCCAAGAAATTTCTTGTAAATCAACGTAAAAAAGAAGAAAAAATTAATAAGTTGGATAAATTAGTTAAAGAAGATGACATTATTGAGTTAATAGAGTACATAAAAACTAATAATGAACTTGCGTTAAATAAAGTTGAAGATATTATAAATAGTGCAGTAGAAAAAAATTTTGAAAATTTACAATCGGATAAGTATATAGTAAAGAAAGTTGCAGACGAAATAATATATAAAATACTATTAGAATATAAATGGTACAACAAATTTGTTAATATATCAAATTGGAAAAAAAGCAGTAATTTTAGATGTGATGATATAAGTTTAATAAAAAAGCACATTAAAGAAATAATTAAAAAACTAATGGATGATATAGCAATATTTAAATTTACCAATTTAAAAAATAGAAGAGTAGAAGAAATATGCAACATAATTATAGAAAATATAGAAAATAATATTTCATTAGAGCTAATTTGCAAAAATATGAATATGAATAAGAGTTATATAAGTCATTTTTTTAGAAAAGCTACAGGAAAGACTATAGTTGAACATATGACCTTTATAAAAATGGAGAGAGCTAAAAATTTATTATTAAATGAAGATATAAAGGTATATGAAGTAAGCTATAAATTATCCTATAATGATGTAGAATATTTTAGTAGAACTTTTAAAAAGTATGTAGGTATTTCACCAAAAGAATTTAAAAATTTACAAAAAATGAGCAATTAATATGTTTAGCTAGAAATTAAGTTATATTTCTAGCTTTTTTTTATAGTTTTTTATTATTTGAAAAAATAAATAAAAAAAAACAGGGATATAAGTATAAAAAAATCATTAATTATAAAGGCAAAATAGGATAATATTTACTTATAAAATGGGAGTTATTTTTAGAAATTATATAGAAATTAAACTTTAGAGAGGAATAGTGAATATGAAACAAATAAATTCGAGAATAAACGACATGGATACATTAAAAATATATAGACTAATATTAGAAGGAAGCGTGGAAAAGTTTCCAAGAGGATTTTGGAAAAGGCCAGAAGCTAAACAAGATGCAGCAATATTAACTAGATATTTAATTGAAAACATATTAATGTGGTCAGATGAAGAATTAAAGGAAAATTTAAGATTTATAGTTTTAAAGAAATATAAATTAAGTGGAATGGTAGAAAAAGTCTTTAATTATTCTATTTTTAACTTAGTTGACAATGCATATCCAGGAAAATTTAAACCTTGGGAATTAAGTAAAGTAGAGAATAATTATTGGAATGAAGAAACATGTAGAGAAGCTTTAAAGTGGTTATTTGAAGAAAAATTAAAATGGGGATTAGAAGATATAAAAGAAAATCTTACAGGAGAGGTATTTATAGAAAATAAATTAAACGGAATGTTCTCCAAAATTTTCAATGGATCACCATATGAAGTAGTAAATTTTATTTATCCTAATAAGATTAAACCTTGGGAATTAAAACAAGTTCCTAATAATTATTGGAATGATAATACAACTAAAGAAGCTATAAATTGGCTTTTAAAAGAAAAAGTTGATTTTAATAATAGAAAAAAAATAAGTAGAAAAGTATTTGTAGAAAATAGATTAGATGGAATGATACAAAAAATGTTTTCAGGTTCTGTAAAAAGAGCTAATGTTAAAATAAAATTAGATACAGAAATTTAGTACATAAAAAATAATAATAATATAAAAAATATACTATCAACTAGATTTATAGTATATTTTTTTGTATATTACTTGACGCTATCAATTAATATAGTATAATTGACATTATCAAGTATGTTTAGAGGTGATGTCTATGAGTAATTTAGAAAAATTTATAACTAATTTATGTGGAGAGTTTGATAATAGTGATCAAATTAAAGAGGAAGTTAAGCTAAATAAATTAAATCATCCAAAAGCAAGACATATAAATGGAATATGTAATAGTAAAATAAAAAATTTACCTAAAGATTTTAAAGGATATTTTATTATAGAAGAAAGTTATTATGAAAAAGACAATTTTAAAAATGTATTACCTCATTTATTTTTATTCACACTTAATGAAGATAATAAAATTGTATTAACATCATATGAAATTCCTAAGAATATAAAAAAAGAAGAGTTTCGAAATGATAATAAAGATTTACTAATGGATTATAATGAATTAATACTATCTGAAAAGTTTAAACCTATGGTTTATAATGAAGAAAATGAAATTTTTCAAGGTGAAAGCATAAGTTATTTTTCAGCAGAAAATAAATTTACTCTAAGAGAAAGAATAGAAAATGATATTATTTATGTAAGTGAAGTTTTCGAGAAAAATGGCAAAATAACATTTGGTTTTTTAGATCCTATAATATACAAAAGAATAAGATAGTTTTGAGGTGAATAATTTGTCATGTAATATATTAGGTAAATATATTTCTAATATTAATAGAGATTTTATAAAATATTGTGAACCAAAGTTAGCTAAGTATAATTTAACACTTACAACCTGGAGATGTATGATAGTTATTGATAAAACTCAAAATTGTAGCTTGAAAACAATAGCAGAATCTTTGAATGTAGATAATGCACTTATTACAAGAAATATAAAGAAGCTTAAAGAGTTAAATTATATTTTAAAAAATCCTAGAAAAGAAGATAGTAGATATTTTCAGTTGGAATTAACATCAAAAGGAAAAGAAGTACTTTCTAAAGTAGATAAATTTCAAGGTTTATGGTATGAAAAGATAACAACAGGATTTAATGAAGAGGAAATAGAAACACTTGTTAAGTTATTCGATAAGTTATGCATGAATATTAAATAAACTTTAAAATAGAGTATGTTAAATTTACATACTCTATTTTAAAGTAGGAAATTATATTATCTTTTGAATTTGTAAATAACTTAATGATGATTTTAAAATTAAGTAGTTTATTTAAAGAATAAAAAATAGAATAAAGTACTTAGGTAACAGCTTCTTTTTAGGGGAGTTTAAGAGAGAGAACTTGAATGGAAAAAATCCATGGATTAAAAGTAGAGTTAGAGATTTTTTTATAAATTAAATAAAGATAAATAATTATAAAAACCTATTGTAATTGTTTACTAAAAGGTGTATTATATAGTCAACCGGTTGAGTCAATCGGTTGACTATAATTCTTAGGAGGAAAAATTATGAATAAGATATGTGTCTTAGGAAGTATAAATATGGATCTTGTTTTACAAATTGAAAATATGCCTAAGGTAGGAGAAACTATTTTATCAAATGGATTTGAAAAAATTCCAGGTGGTAAAGGAGCTAATCAAGCTGTAGCAGCTAAAAGAAGTGGTGCTTCAGTATACATGATATCTAAAATAGGCAAAGATGATAATGGACAACTTTTATTAAAGAAATTAATAGATGATAATATAAATACTAAATATGTTTTAATAGATGAAAAAGAGCCAACAGGAATGGCTATGATAATGGTTAATAAAAATGGAAACAATTCTATAATTGTTGTTCCAGGTTCTAATATGACAATAAATAGAGAAGATATAAAAGCTTCAAAAGAAGCAATAATAGAAAGTGATATATTAATATCTCAATTTGAAACACCAGTAGATGTAACATTAGATGCATTTAGAATAGCTAAAAATCTTAATAAAATTACTATACTAAATCCAGCACCAGCAAAATCAATAGATGATGAATTATTAAAGTATACAGATATAATAATTCCTAATGAAACGGAAGCTGAATTAATTACTGGTGTGAAAGTAGATGATTTAGAAAGTGCTAAAGTTGCAGCTAGCAAAATAATAGAAAAGGGCGTTAAATTCGTAATAATAACTTTAGGTTCAAAAGGAGCAGCAATAATATCTAAAAATGAAGCGAAAATTGTTGATGCATTTAAAGTTAATGCAATAGATACAACTGCTGCTGGAGACAGCTTTATAGGCGGATTGAGTTCCAAATTGAATACAAGTGAATTAACATTTGAAAATTTAATTGAAGCTGTAAGATTTGGAAATAAAGTTTCTTCAATAGCAGTTCAAAGAAAAGGTGCACAACCATCAATACCTTATTTAAAGGAAGTATTAGAAGTATATAAGGAGAATTAAAATGAAAAAGACAGCATTATTAAATAGTGATTTATCAGAAGTAATCTCTAAAATGGGACATACAGACATGTTAGCTATAGGTGATTGTGGCTTACCTATACCTGGCTGTACTAAAAGAATAGATTTAGCATTAATAAAAAATTTACCAACTTTCATAGATACATTAAAAGCAGTTTTATTAGAATTAGAAGTAGAGGAAGTTGTAATAGCAGCGGAAATAGAAAGTAAAAATAAAAATGTTTATGAAGAAATAAAAGGATTAATTGGAGATGTAAAAATAACAATAGTATCACATGAGGAATTAAAAGTATTATTAAAAGATTGTAAAGCAGTAGTAAGAACTGGTGAGCAAACACCTTATGCAAATATTATTTTAAAATCAGGAGTTGTATTTTAAAGGAGGTATTTAAATGAGTGCCAAGAACCCAATGTTAAAAATGGTAAATGTAAGCAAAAGTTTTCCAGGTGTTAAAGCGTTAGATAATGTTAATGTAACAGCATTTGGCGGAGAGGTTACAGCTCTAATGGGTGAAAATGGAGCAGGTAAATCTACACTTATGAAAATATTAAGTGGTGTTTATCAAAAAGATCAGGGACAAGTTTTTGTAGAAGGAAAAGAAGTTAAAATTAAAGGGATAAAGGATGCTGAAAGACATGGAATTACAATAATTCATCAAGAATTAAGTGTTATTCCTAATCTTACAATAGCTGAAAATATATTTTTAGGAAATGAAAAATATAATAGGTTTACAGGAAAAATAAATAAAAGTTTATTAATTGAAAGAAGTAAGATGTTTTTAGAACAAATAGGCTGTAATTTAGATCCTAATATGTTAGTTGAAGATATTAACGTTGGGGAAAGGCAAATGATTGAAATTGCAAAGGCACTTACTAAAAATGCAAAAATAATAATTATGGATGAGCCAACTACAGCATTAACAGATGTCGAAACTAAGAAATTATTTGAAGTAATTGATAATTTAAAGAAAAAAGGTATAGCTATTATTTACATATCTCATAGAATGGAAGAGATTTTTACTATATGTGATAGAGTAGAAGTTTTAAGAGATGGTAAATATGCAGGTGAAGCCAAAATTGCAGATATAGATAATGATAAGTTAATAGCCATGATGGTTGGTAGAAAAATAGAAGATCAATTTCCATATAGAAAAATTAAGTTGGGAAGTACTATACTTCGTGTAAACGATTTAAATTATAAAGATATAGTTAAAAATGCCTCATTAGAAGTAAAAGCAGGTGAAATACTTGGAGTTGCAGGATTAATGGGATCAGGAAGAACTGAACTTGTTAAAACAATTTTTGGAGAGTATAGAAAAACTTCAGGAGAAATATTTTTAGAAGGAAATAAAGTAAATATAAAATGCAGTAAAGATGCTATAGAAAATGGAATTTGTTATCTTTCAGAGGACAGAAAAAAAGAAGGTTGTATATTAGGAATGTCAGTTGCAGATAACATGACATTATGTAATTTAAGAAAGTATGAAAGAAAAAATAAATCAATTAATAGAAAAGAAGAGCAAAGAGATGTTGAAGAGTATATTAAAAAGATTAATATAAAAACTCCGAATAGCGAACAACTTATAAAAAATCTTAGTGGCGGAAATCAACAAAAGGTTATTTTGGCTAAATGGTTACTATTATCTCCAAAGGTTCTTATAATTGATGAACCAACTAGAGGGATAGATGTAGGCGCTAAAAAGGAAATATATGAGCTTTTAAATGAATTAAAATCAATGGGAAAGGCAATTATAATGATTTCTTCAGATTTACCTGAAGTTTTAGGTATTAGTGATAGGATAATGGTAATGAGTGAAGGTAAAATATCAGGAGAAATTAGTAGAGAAGAAGCTACTCAAGAAAAAATTATGAAGCTTGCAGTTGGTATGCAATAAGAATGTGGAGGTATTAAAAATGAAAGAAAGTATAAAAGTAAATTTAACAAAGTATAAATCACTTATAGGATTAGTTGCTTTATGTATAATAATATCAATTATAACTCCAAGATTTTTAACAGTAACAAATATAACTAATGTATTAACTCAAATATCAGTAAATGCTATTATAGCAGTTGGTATGACATTTGTTATATTAACAGGTGGAATAGATTTATCAGTAGGTTCAACACTTGCTTTAAGTGGAGCATTTGCAGCATCTATAATTAAATCAACAGGCAATATTTGGCTTGCGATTATAGTAGCTATTATAATTGGTTCAATTATTGGTTTAGTAAATGGAGCTTTAGTATCAAAAGGTAAATTACAAGCATTTATAGCAACACTTGCAACAATGACAATATTTAGAGGTGCAACATTAGTATTTACAAATGGAACACCTATATCAAAGTTACCAGAAAGCTTTATGAAAATAGGAAATGGAAAAATAGGAGTTTTACCTATAGCAGTTTTAATTACAATAATAGTAGCAGTAATCGCAATGTATATGTTATCACAAACTAGATTTGGAAGATATTTATATGCTGTTGGTGGAAATGAAGATTCAGCAAGACTTTCAGGAATAAATACAAATAAAATAAAAACTTTAGTATATGTACTTTCAGGAATTGCAGCAGCAATTAGTGGTGTTATTATAACAAGTAGAATAGGATCAGCTTCACCAAATGCAGGATCAGGTTTTGAATTAGATGCAATAGCAGCAGTAGTAATTGGAGGAACAAGCCTTGCAGGTGGAGAAGGAAAGATATCAGGAACAATTATAGGTGCTTTAATTATAGGAGTATTAAATAACGGATTAAACTTAATGAATGTATCACCTTTCTATCAATCAATAGTTAAGGGATTAGTAATATTAATTGCAGTATTATTAGATAAGAGAGATAGAAGAAAATAACATAATGTAAATATAAGGAGTGATAAATATGAAAAGAAAAGCTTTAAAAATATTAGCTATATCTTTAGTAAGTGCATTAAGTATTAGTATATTTGCAGGATGTTCAAGAAAAGAAGAAAAGAAGAAAATAGGTATGGTACTTTCAACATTAAATAATCCATTCTTTGTATCTATGAAAGATGGAGCAGAAAAAAGAGCAGAGGAGCTAGGGTATAAATTAATAGTTTTAGATTCACAAAATGACCCTGCTAAAGAAAGAGCAAATGTTGAGGATTTAATAGAATCAGGAGTAATTACATTACTTATAAATCCTACAGATAGTGATGCTGTTTCTACATCAATTAAAGTAGCTAATGAAAAAAAAGTACCAGTTATAACATTAGATAGGCAAGCTAATGAAGGTGAAGTTACTAGTCATATAGCATCAGATAATGTAAAGGGTGGAAATATGGCAGCAGAGTTTGCCCTAGAAAAACTAAAAGATAAAGAACATATAAAGGCTATAGAAATACAAGGTGTACCTGGTGCATCTGCAACTAGAGATAGAGGAAAAGGATTCAATGATATAGTAAATTCCAATAGTAATATAGAAATAGTATCAAGTCAATCAGCAGATTTTGATAGGCAAAAGGGACTTCAAGTTATGGAGAATATAATACAAGCAATACCGGAATTTGATGTGGTTTTTGCACATAATGATGAGATGGCATTAGGCGCAGCAAAAGCTATAAAAACTGCTAATAAAAAAGTTATTTTAATCGGATTTGATGGTAATGCTGATGCAGAAGATGCAATTTTAAAAGGAGATATGACTGCGACTGTAGCTCAACAACCAGATGTAATAGGGGCTTTGGGAGTAGATATATCTAAAAAAATAGATAGTGGAGAAAAAGTTGATAAAGAGATTCCAGCATCATTAAAAATACTTATAAAAGAAGATTTATAGAAATTATATAAGTAATAAAGCACAACTATATTTATAATATGTGATATAATTGGATAGTACAAATGACAAAAAGGAAATACTTATATAATATGGGGTGTTTTATGAGGAATGTAACAATGAGTGATATTGCTAAAGAAGCTAATGTTTCAAAGACTACAGTTTCTAAGGTTTTAAATAATAAGCAAATTAGTGTAAGTAATGAAACAAGAAAAAATATTTTTGAAATTGCAAAGAGATTAAACTACGTACCTAATAGCGTAGCAAGAAGTTTAAGTACAAGAAAAACTAATACTATTGGGATTATATTACCTGATATAGAAAATCCATTTTTTTCAGAAATGGCAAAGGCAATAGAAGAAAATGCTGAGTCACTTGGATATAATGTAATCTTATGTAATTCATATAATAAAGACGAAAAAGAAGAAAGGTATATAAGATTATTAGTAAGCAAACTTGTAGATGGAGTTATATTTGCTTCTGGTGGAAATAGTGAAGATAGTCTTAATATATTAAGAAGTAATAGAGTACCATTTGTAGTTATAGATAGAGAGATAGAAACTATAGAAAAATATAGTGGAGTCTTATGTGATAATGAACAAGGAATTGAATTAGGTGTAAATTATCTTTTTAACAAGGGGAAGAGACAAATAGCATTTGTAGCAGGAGAACCTAAATTTCAAATATCTAAAATAAGAAATGAGAGTTATAAAAATATAGCAAAGAAGTTAGGTGTTTATAATCCAGATATAATATGTGAAAGTGAGTTTTCTATAGAAGGTGGAATGAAGGCAACAGAAGAGTTACTTTTAAGATCAAAATATATTGATGCTATATTTTATAGTAGTGATGTAATGGCATTAGGAGGAATGAAATATTTAATAAGAAATGGTTATAAAATTCCTGATGATATATCTATATTAGGATATGATAATATTAATATTTCATCACTTTCAGAACCAGAGCTTACAACAATAGCTCAACCTATATATAGTATGGGAGAAGAGGCTTTTAAGCTTCTTATAGAAATAATAGGTGGTTCAGATAAAAATCAAATTATAAAGTTAAAAACTAAATTAATAGAAAGAGATAGTGTTAAATAATGGGTAAAACTAATAGCAGTTTTACCCATTATTATTTATAATATAATTAGTATAAATAATATTTTTATAGAGGGGGATTTAGAAAAAATGTATAATAATGCTTATAATCAAAGTAAAATTTTATATAGAGAAGTTAAAAGTTATGAAGAAGCTTATAGATATAATTCAGAGTATCAAGAATTAAAACCTAGAACAATTAAAGTAGAAAGTAGATTTTTAAAAGAAGATAATAAAAATGAGAAAAAATTTTCAATAATGCCTATAATATTTGAGAGTATTGAAGCTTTAATTGAGATTATTATAGATATAGTTACCTAAAATAATAGAGATAAAATAAAAATTAATAGTATATATAGTATTTTAAAATAATTTAGTTAGAAAAATTAATAGTAAAATAATAGATGAAAGAGCAGCTAATAAGAATATTTAATCTTACTAGTTGCTTTTTATTATGTAAATTATGAATAAATTAATAATGATTAAAAAAATAACAAATTGTATTTTTAGATCTTTTCCTTATCTATATATAAGAAAAATTTATGTTGAAAAACATAAACTTTAAAGTTTATTATTTAATTATTTGTATAAATTTGTATTAATAAGATGTAATATATTAATTGAAAATGTTATTGTAAAATGTTACTATTAATACATAAAATGGAAAGAAAGGGTTGGGAGGAGAGGCTTTTGATAAGACAAGAAGACATTGCAAAAAAGCTTAATATTTCCAGAACAACTGTAGCCAGGGCATTAAATGGTACGGGTAGTGTAAATGAAGAAACTAAAGAAAAAGTATTAAAAGCATGTGAAGAACTTGGATATAAAAGAAATCCTATAAGTAGTTCATTAGCTCTTAAAAAGAAAAAAAATATATATGCTTTTATAGTAAAAGCTAAAAATAATTACTATACAGATGATATAAAGTTAGGTTTCCAAAAGGCCCAAGGGGAATTTAAATTTTATAAATATCAGTTAAATATAATTGAAACAGATATAGATTCACCAAGGGAGCAGTTAGATGAGTTGAAAGGAGTCATAGATAAGGGTGATATAGATGGAGTAATTATAACGCCGCTTTTAAAAGAAGAAATTAAATTATTGAAAAGAAATAATCCTAATATATTCTTTATAGCATTAGATTTACCTTTAGATAATGTGACTTTTAATATATATTCAAATTATTATAAATCTGGAAGGTTAACTGCAGAATTATTACAAAATGTATTAAATCAAGGTGAGGAAATACTTTTAATAGATACAGAAGATGATAGGATATCTTCTAAACCATATTACTATGGATTTTACGAAAAGATAACTGAGGATAATATTTGTAAAATTGCTAATATAGTATATCAAAGTGATTTGAAAAATAATATAGGCAAAGTTATAAAAGATAATCTAACAGATAATGTTAAAGCTATTTATAGCAGTAGATTTTTAGTTGATATAGTAGAATATGTAATAAAAAACACAGATAGAAAGTTAAAGATAGTAGCTAACGGATTATCTGATAACACTAAAAAGCTTATAGAAAGTAATAATATTATAGCAACAGTAAAAGAGAAATATAAAGAACTTGGATATATTTCAGCTAAAGTAATGTTTGAACATCTTTATAAAGATATAAAACCTAAACATATAAATATAGAGCTTGAAAGTGAAATAATATTAAAAGAGAATTTAAATTAAAAAGAAAACGGTTTCCCGATTCACATCAATGTAGTTAGGCAAAATTTAAAAACTTAAATGTTCACGAGAACATAAAATAGTTAAATGTTACTATGAAAATATTAAATTTTCTTAATATAAAAATTTAAGGGGGAAGTATATTTATGAAAAAGCTTAAGTTACTATCAACAGTTTTATTAGCTACAGCAGTAGCAATGACATCCTTTGTTGGGTGCGGAAACTCAGGAGGGAAAGACTCAGGTAAGGATAAACCTGTAGAAATTACATGGTGGAATTTTCCTAACTTTGAAGTAAAGGATGGACAAGTTGGAAAGTATGAAGAAGAGTTAATAAAATCATTTGAAGAAAAAAATCCTGATATTAAGGTTAATGTAGAAATGATTTCTTTTAATGGTGGTGGTGAAAAATTAAATGCAGCAATAGCATCTAATTCAGCTCCAGACATTCTATATGATGCACCAGGAAGAATTATTGATTTTGCAAGACAAGGAGTATTAGCACCAGTAGATGATATGATCAAAGCTTTAAATGGAGATGTATCTGATGAATTATTAGCAGGATGTAAACTAGAAGATACTTATTATATGTATCCATTTAATACAACAACATTTATGATGGCGGCAAATAAGACTATGTTTGAAGAAGCAGGTCTTTTAGATTTACTTCCATTGAAAAAGGAAGATAGATTATGGACTATAGAAGAATTTGAAGCTGCACTTAAGGGTATTAAAGAAGCTAAGCCAGATGTTATACCAATGGCATTCTTTAGCAAAAGTACAGCTGGAGACCAAGGAACTAGAGCATTTGTTTCCAATCTGTATGGTGGTAGTGTAATGAATAATGATCAAACATCTTATACTTTTGATGAAGAACCTGCTGTAAAATCTATGGAATGGGTTAAGAAGAGTATAGAAAGTGGTCTAATTGGCTCAGGTAGCGAAGCATTGGCTTCAAATGATGCTATAGATCTATTTTTACAACAAAAATCAGCATTTACAATTCTTTATTCAACAGGACTTAAAAAGAATAATGCTGATAAAAAAATAGGAGATTTTGAAGAAGTATTATTACCAATTCCTTCACCAAGTAAAGATAAACTTGCTTTAGAAGCATTAATAGGTGGATTATGTGTATTTAACAATGGAGATGATGCAAAAATAGAAGCTTCTAAGAAGTTTATAGATTTCTTAGCTAATGATCCAGATTGGCAAAAAAAGAATTTAGTTGCAACTGGTACATTCTCAGTTAGAGATTCAATTAAAGGGTTATATGATGAAGAAGAAATGAAGTTTGCTGAAGGAATGGGTAAATATACAGCTGAATATTACAATACTGTAAATGGGTTTGCAGAAATGAGAACTCATTGGTTCCCAGCACTTCAAGAAATAACTTTAGGTCAAACTCCAGCAAAAGAAGCTTTAAAGAACTTTAATGACAAAGCTAACGAAACATTAAATAAAAAATAAATAAAAATATTAATATGAAGGGGAATATCCCTTCATATTAACTATATATGGGAGGTAAACTTAAATTATGGTTACTGAATTAGAGCATAGCAAAAAACCAAAGTTTAAAATGAAAAAACACAGTAAGTTAGCTAAGAAAGAATGGCTTTCAGCATATATTTTCTTATTACCAGCAGCAATATTTTTCTTATCATTTGTTATAATTCCTATGGTAGGTGGTATAGTTATAAGCTTTTTTAACTATACTCCTAGGTCATCAGAATTTATAGGATTAAAAAATTATGTCCAAATATTTAATGATCCTGTATTTAGAAAGTCTTTATGGAACACTTTATTTTTAGTTATAGGTAATGTTCCTATAGTTCTTGTTTTCTCAATGTTTGTCGCAGTAACAATTTACAAAAGGTCATCTAAAGTTAGATCATTTTTTAGATCAGTATTTTATTTACCAGCTATAGCATCTGTAGTTAGTATTACAGTAGTTTGGGGGTGGATATTCCATCCTAATTATGGAATATTAAATTATGTCTTAAGCTTCTTTGGTGTTGAAGCACAATCTTGGCTTGGAAATCCAAGTATAGCTAAATGGGCAATATTAATGGTATTAGTTACATTATCAGTAGGCCAGCCTATAGTTCTTTATATGGCATCTTTAGGTAATATACCAAAAGATTATCTAGAAGCTGCTGAAATTGATGGAGCTAGTGCAAGACAAGTATTTTGGAATATAACATGGCCTTTATTAAAGCCAACAACTTTATATATAGTAATAATAACTACAATAAATTCTTTCCAATGTTTCTCAATAATTCAACTTTTAACAGCTGGAGGACCCAATTATGCTACCACTACAATTATGTATCAAGTATATGAAAGATCATTTACTTTAGGGCAATATGGATTGGCTTCATCTATGGGAGTAGTATTAGCAATTATAGTTATGGCTATATCAGTTGTTCAATATAAATATTTAGGTTCAGATGTTGAATACTAATAGAAGGGAGAAAAGGCATATGTTCGGAAGAGAAAAAAAGAAGAAAGAAAAAGAAGAATTATATGATTGGAGAAATAGGTGGACTCCTAAATATATTTGCTCATTAATTTTATTATGTATATTTATGATAATTTTCATTTTCCCTTTTTATTGGATTATAACAGGGGCATTTAAAGATCAAGCATCTACTATAGTTATACCACCACAATGGATACCAAATAATCCAACATTCCAAAACTGGACAGACTTAGCAAGGCAGCCATTATTAAAATGGACCTTTAATAGTTTTTTCATAGCTATTAGTACAACATTCTTAGTTTGTTTAACTTCTTCTCTTGCTGGTTATGTATTAGCTAAAAAGAGATTTCCAGGAAGGCATATTATCTTTTGGTTACTTATAATAGCAATGGCACTTCCAAAACAAGTTATAATGGTACCTTTATTTAATATATTAACAAAGCTTGATTGGATAAACAGCTATAAGTCTCTTATATTACCAGCTGTAGGATGGCCATTTGGTATATTCCTTATGAAACAATTTAGTGAAACAATCCCAACAGAGCTTTTAGAAGCGGCAAAAATAGATGGTTGTACAGAGCTTGGAATATTTAAAAATATAGTATTGCCTATAGTTAAACCAGGAGTTGGAGCATTAGCTATATTCACATTTATAAGCTCTTGGAATGATTACTTTATGCAATTAATACTTATTAGAAGTACAGATATGCAAACACTTCCATTAGGCATAGCAACAATGCAACTTGAATTTACTACTAATTATGGATTAATGATGGCAGGTGCAGCGTTAGCATCAATACCTATGATAATAATATTCTTAATATTCCAAAAATCATTTACTCAAGGTATTACAATTGGAGCAGTAAAGGGTTAATGATGTTCAATGAATTAAGGAAATTATATATTTTATAGTATAAAGATTTGTATAAGTGAAAATATTAAATAAAAAGTTCGCGAGAACTTAGTTAATATAAATAATTATGGACAAAACTAAAATTAGTTTTGTCCATAATTATTTACTATGGTTATATATTTTTTTATCATTCCAAGTTCAATTATATTATATAAAATGTCTTTATTTCTTTTAATAGGAAGCTTTTTTAGATATTCTCTACAGTTATAAGAACAATTTAAAATTATAAATTCAATTTTAGGTTTTAATATTGTATGAAGCTTTTCAAAAGGTAAATTTTCTTTGTTATACAATTGATTTATAGGATTAAATTTATTTTTTTTAATATCTTCTTTTAAGTCATCTAGTGCATCTATAATATATATCCATTTCCCTAGAGAATAGCCAAAGTTATATAGATCATCTCTTAAATTCTTTCCATCTTTAAATAAAGAATAAGGATAATTTTTAAGTATGTTTCCAACTATATCACTAAAAGGATCAGATATTTCGTCAATTGATGAAAATGACTTTTCTTTTTCAAAGGTTGACAACTGAGAAAGTCTATTTTTTATTAGTTCATTTATAGCAGACATAGATTTATCAAATTTTTTTGTATATAAATAAAGAGATGTAGCATAGAGTTTACTTTTAAATTTATTATCATCTTTAATATCATCTAATAGCTTATAATAAAATAATGATACGTTTATATCAGCTGCATAGGATAATGCATGATTATTTATAACAATAGACCTTTTTTGAGTAGGATGAGAAATACATTTTATTATTTTAAAATTAGGTTCATCTTTAGAAAGTGAATCTAAAAGGACTCCTAAAAAAGTCATATCATAATTTAATGTCATTCTTGGGATATTCCCAAACCTTTCTTTTATATGAAGACATAATCCGCAATAATAATATTTAAATAAGTTAAAATCTCTAACTTTAAGTTCATCTATTAATGGAGTTACATAGCCAAACAATATAATACTCTCCTTACAATTATTGTTAATTAATGTTAACGAAAAAGCAACTTATAATAAATTATATGGAATAAATAAATAAATTAGAAATAATAACAAAAAATAATTTAACAAATGTATAAACAATAGGAATATATTTTAAGTTATTACAGTAGAAAAAATAATATAACTTTTAAATAATTAGTAAATTTTATATGTTTCATAATAAATATTATAAGAAAAAATATCAGATAAAATTATAGTAAGTTATAATAGTTTAAATTATTATAGATATATTTAAATATCTTAGACAAAAAGTGAGGTTTTCTACTGTAGAAAACCTTTATTTTTTATAATATTAATTAATTAAATTCATTAATTGCTAATAGGCATAGAAAAGCAACATAATCTTAATATTTTATTTACAAAATATTTTAGTATCTAGTATATAATTTTATTTAGCGTTATATAATAGTAATGTAAATATTTGAAAATACTCTATATTTAATTAGAATTAAATCGTTAATGTTCGTGTTTTGTAAATTTATAGAATTTTCACAATATAAAACTATTTTATTTTTATCAAGTGAAAACGTTAATTAGTATTTATTCGATGGAATTATAACAACTTTAATTAAAGTATGACAAAAACAGATAAAAAAATGGAATTAAATATGTTGTATTTACGAATTTTATATTGTATAATTTAATTAAAATTCGAATTGACAGTTAAATTTAAAAATCAATATTAGTAAACCTAAGGGGGAAATTAAAAGATGAAAAAAAGAGTAATTGCATTAGCATTATCAGCATTTATGGTAACTGGTTTAGTAGGTTGTGGAAAAAGTGAAAACCCAGAAACTGGAGATGCAAATTTAAAAGTTGGGATGGTAACGGATTCAGGTACAATCGATGATAAGTCATTTAATGAAGGTACTTGGACAGGGGTAACAAAGGCTACAGATGAATTAAAATTAGAAAAGAAGTACTTGCAACCAAATGGAGAAACTCATGCTGACTACATAAAAGAAATTACAAATCTTTATGATGCAGGATTTAAATTAATTGTAACACCAGGATTTAAATTTGAAACTGCTATATATGAAGCACAAGAAAAGTATAAAGATGCTAAATTTGTTTTAATAGATGGAGCACCAAAAAAAGATGATAAATCAGAAGCATCAGTTGCAGATAATACAGTATCAATTTTCTTTGCAGAAGAACAATCAGGATTTATAGCAGGTGTTGCTACTGCTTTACAAATAAAAGAAGGTGAATTAGGATTTATCGGTGGTATGGAAATTCCTCCAGTACAAAAATTTAACTGGGGATTCCAACAAGGCGTTAAATATGCTAATGAAAATTTAGGTACTAAGGCATCAATTAAGAAAGAAAATGTAGTATATCAAGGAACATTTAATGATGTTCCAGCAGGACAACAAATAGCTAATAAAATGTATAATAGCGGTGTTAAAGCTATATTCTGTTCAGCTGGTGGAACTGGGGTTGGAGCTATAAATGCAGCTAAAGCTAAAGTTGAAAAAGGTGAAGAAGTTTGGATAATTGGTGTAGATGTTGACCAATATAGTCATGGTATCTATGAAGGAGATAAGTCAGTTATATTAACTTCAGCAATGAAAAAAATTGATCATGCAGCAGCAGATATGATTAAAGCAGAAAAAGAAGGAAAGTTCCCAGGTGGAAAAACTTTAACTTATGATGTTAATAACGATGGTGTAGGTCTTCCAGAAAAAAATCCAAACTTAAGTGAAGATACTATTAAGAAAGTAAATGAAGTATTAGAAAAGATCAAGAGTGGGGAAATAAAAGTATCGGCTGAAAAAGGTGATTTAATATAATTCGAATGTTAATCTAGGTTGTGTTTTAGCAAAGCAAAATAAAATAAGGGCTATTTAAGGAAGAATTATATATAAAAAAGACGGTTCTTCCGTCTTTTTTTATATATAGCAATTTGGAAAATAAGGGTATAAATTACTTATTTGTGTAAAATTTAAGAAGGAGGAATTAGCATGGAATATGTAGTAGAGATGCTTAATATTCGTAAAGAGTTTCCTGGAATCGTTGCAAATGATAACATCACCCTTCAGCTAAAAAAAGGAGAAATTCATGCTTTACTTGGAGAAAACGGTGCTGGTAAATCAACTTTAATGGGAGTTCTATTTGGTATGTATCAACCAGAAGTTGGTAAAATAAAAATAAAAGGAAAAGAAGTGAAAATAAGCAATCCTAATGTTGCAAATGATTTAGGAATAGGAATGGTTCACCAACATTTTAAGCTTGTTAGTAACTTTACAGTAACAGAAAATATAATTTTAGGGTTAGAACCTAAAAAAGGATTAGTTGTAGATATTAAATCAGCAGCAGAGAGAATATCAGAATTATCAAAGAAATATGGATTAAATGTAGATCCTTATGCAAAAATTGAAGATATTTCAGTTGGGATGCAACAACGTGTAGAAATATTAAAAATGCTTTATAGAAATGCAGAAGTACTAATATTTGATGAACCCACTGCTGTATTAACTCCTCAAGAAATACAAGAACTAATAAAAATAATGAAAGACCTTGTTAAAGAAGGAAAATCAATAATAGTAATTACCCATAAATTAAAAGAAATAAAAGCTTCAGCAGATAGATGTACTGCTATTCGTAGAGGTAAATATATAGGGACAGTTGATGTAAAAACTACTAGTGAAGCTGAAATGGCAAAAATGATGGTAGGTAGGGAAGTGTCATTTAAGGTAGATAAAAAGGATAGCAATCCTAAAGAAACTATTATGAGTATTAAAAATCTTTCAGTTATGAATAATAAAAAAGTATTGGGATTAAAAGATTTTTCATTAGATATAAGAAAAGGGGAAATTGTAGGTATTGCAGGAGTTGAAGGAAATGGACAAACTGAGCTTGTAGAGGCAATAACAGGCTTAAGACCAGTTCATTCAGGAAACATTATTTATAATAATGAAGACATAACTTCAATTCCAGTTAGATCTAGAGTTGAAAAAGGAATAGCTCATATTCCAGAAGATCGTCATAAAAGAGGACTAGTTCTTGATTACACTATAGAAGAAAATATGGTTTTAGAATCTTATAATAAAGCTCCTTTTTCTAAAAGAGGCTTATTAAACAAGAAGTTAATAAAAGATCATGCTCAAAAAATAATAGATACTTTTGATGTAAGATCTGGAGAAGGTGCAGATTCTATAGCTAGAACATTATCTGGTGGTAACCAACAAAAGGCTATTATAGGTAGAGAAATTGAATTAAATCCAGAGGTACTTCTTGCAGTACAACCTACAAGGGGACTAGATGTTGGATCAATAGAATATATTCATAAAAGATTAGTAGAGCAAAGAGATAATGGAAAAGCAGTTTTACTTATATCTTTAGAGCTAGAGGAAGTATTAAATGTATCAGATAGAATAGCTGTTATAAATAATGGTGAACTAGTTGGTATAGTAAGTGCAAAAGAAACAAACGAAAATGAAATTGGCCTTATGATGGCTGGAGTAAAGGGAGGAGAAAGCCATGAAGAATAAAGGATTAAAATCCATTCTTGCAGTTGTTTTAGGTTTGTTAGCTGGAGCAATATTAATGGCTATTATAGGAAGTAATCCAATAGAAGGATATAGTTATTTATTCCAAGGTGGATTAAAGAACATAGAAAGAATTGCTAATACAGTAGCAACTGCAACTCCACTTATACTTACAGGACTTTCAGTTGCATTTGCTTTTAGAACAGGCCTATTCAATATAGGAGCAGCAGGACAAATGTTATTTGGAGGACTTTGTGCAACAGCAGTTGGATTAACAGTAAATCTTCCAAGACCACTATTATTAATAACAATGATTTTAGCAGGTTTTTTAGGTGGTGCTCTTTGTGCAGCAATTCCAGGAATATTTAAGGCTAGATACAATGTAAACGAAGTTGTTTCAACAATTATGATGAACTGGATAGCTTATTGGGTTGTCTATTATACAATACCAGCGTATTTTAAAGGAGCTTTCTTAGAAACAGAATCAGCTAAGTTGTCTCCAGAAGCTTCATTACAAGCACCCTGGATTTCAGAGTTATTTCAAGGATCTTTTATTAACTATGGATTTTTAATTGCAATTATAGCGGTTTTATTAATAGCATTTATTTTAAACAAAACAGTTCTTGGATATGAATTAAAAGCTGTTGGATTTAATAGATATGCAGCAGAATATTCAGGAATGCCTGTAAAAAGAAATATTGTACTTTCTATGATGATATCAGGAGGACTTGCAGGACTTGCAGGAGTTGCTCAATACGCAGGAAATATAGCTAATATGCAAATTGGTGTTACACCATCTCAAGGATTTGATGGTATAGCAGTAGCTTTGCTTGGTTCTAATTCACCTATTGGAGTTTTATTTGCTGCTTTATTCTTTGGATTACTGTATACAGGTAAAGGATTTATGAGTGCTATGACATCTATTCCACCAGAAATAGCAGATACAATAATGGCAACAATTATTTATTTTGCAGCAACAAGTGCAGTAATGGATAGAGTGTTTGATAAGTTTAGACGTAGGAAGGTTCAAATGAATACTAATAAATTAGCTACTGATGGTACTTCAGAAAGAAATGATAAAAAAGAAAGAAAGGGGGATAAATAATATGTGGGATATAATGCAACAAGTATTCCCAAATGCTATAGCATTTACTATTCCTCTTTTAATAGTAGCATTGGGAGCTTTATTTTGCGAAAGAAGTGGTATAGTAAATGTAGGTCTTGATGGACTTATGATTATAGGTTCATTTGCAGGAGCATTTACAATAGTTAAATTACAAGAAAAGATGCCAGGTAGTTCTTTACCTTTATGGATAGGACTCTTAGTGGCAATGATAATAGGAATGTTATTTTCACTATTACATGCATTTGCAAGTATAAACCTAAATGCAAATCAAGTTATAAGTGGTACTGCTATAAATATGATTGCAGGATCATTAACAATTTTCTTAGCAAGGACTATTACAGGAAGTGGTAATATAAGAATTATTAAAGGATTTATACCACAAGATGTACCGGTACTTTCTAAAATACCTATACTAGGAGATTTATTCTTTAGTGATAGTTATATTACAACATGGCTAGTTTTAGTAATTCTTATAATAAGTATATTTATACTTTATAAAACAAGTTTTGGATTAAGGTTAAGAGCTTGTGGAGAACATCCTCAAGCAGCAGATGCAGCAGGAATAAATGTATATAAAATGAGATATATAGGTGTCATGATTTCTGGAGCATTTTCAGCTTTAGGAGGAGTAATTATATTAGTAACATATTCAGGAGAATTTAATGGAAGCGTTGCAGGGCTTGGATTCCTTGCTTTAGCAGCATTAATATTTGGTCAATGGAGGCCACTTGGAATATTAGGAGCTACATTATTTTTTGGAACAGCAGTTACAGTAGCTAATATTTCACAAGTTACGCCAGAATTAGCTGCAGTTCCACAAGTTATATTAAAAGTATTCCCTTATGCCATAACATTATTAGCATTAGTTTTATTTTCAAAATCATCACAAGCACCAAAGGCTGCTGGTGAGCCATTTGATTCAGGTAAGCGTTAATTTTTATTGCGAGAAAAGTGAATTTTCATTTTTCTCGTTTTTTTATATTAAAATAAAAAAGACTTTAACAATTCTTAAGAAATATATGGAAAAATATAATACTCAAGGTTATAATGGTTATATTAGTAATAAGTAACTTAAAAGAGGAAGTAAAATGAAAAAAAGTCAGAATTGCTTTATTGGTGTTAGGCAATATAGGATGTGGAGTTTGTATGATTTTAAATTATAATAAGTAAGATTATAATATTACATTTGTTATATAAAAAAGTGAGTTTTCTAACTAAAAGAAAAGTCACTTTTTTTATACAATAATATTAGGAGGGATAAGAATGAAAATATTAGATGTTAAAAATCTATATAAAGAGTATGAAAATAATGTAGCTGTAGATGATATAAGTTTCTCTATTAGTAAAGGTGAAATATATGGACTATTAGGACCAAATGGGGCTGGGAAAAGTACAACTATTAGCATGATAACAGGATTAAGTAAAGTAAATAGTGGTAAAGTAATTTTTGAAGAAAATGAAACTAACATAAATAAGTGGAAAAATAATATAGGATTAGTTCCACAAGATTTTGCTTTGTATTGGGAATTATCTGCAGAAGAAAATATAAAGTTTTTCTGTTCACTTTATGGCTTTAAAGGGAAGGAATTAAAAAATAGAGTTTATAAAGCTTTAGAGTTTGTTGGACTTACACAATTTAGAAAGAAGAAGGCAAAAGAGTTTTCAGGTGGAATGAAAAGAAGGCTTAATATGGCATGTGCAATTGCTCATACACCAAAGCTTATAATAATGGATGAGCCTACAGTTGGAATAGATCCACAATCAAGAAATCATATTTTAGAATCCGTAAAACAACTAAGATCTGATGGAGCAACTATAATATATACATCTCATTATATGGAAGAGGTTGATGAAATTTGTGATAGAATTTCAATTATGGATCATGGGAATATAATTGCAGAAGGTAGTAGTGAGCATTTAAAAAATTTAGTTAGTGATAAAAATATATTTTCAGTATCTTTAGTTAATAAAGTAAAGGGAATTGAAGAAAATTTAAAAACAATTACTGGAATAGAAAAAGTTATAGTAGAAGGCAATGAAATAAAATGTTACTACTTAAAAGAAAGTAATGTTATAGAACAATTAGTTTCAACTATTTCTAAGGAGAATGGAATTATAAAAAATATTAAAAATGAAACTCCTAGTTTAGAAACTGTATTTTTAGCGTTAACAGGAAAGAATTTAAGGGACTAGGAGGTATATATGATACTTTTATCAATGATAAATAAGGAAGTAAAGCAGTTCTTTAGATATAAGGGAAATGTAATAATGCTTTTTATATTTCCATTAGTTTTAATTACATGCCTTGTTTTTGCTTTAAAGGGCGTTATGGGAGGAGAATTAAATATATTTAAAGATACTAAGGTTTTGTATAAAGTAGAAGAAAAATCAAAGTACTATCATGGATTTGAAATTTTTAAAAATAAGTTTAATAAAATTTCAAGTGTTGAATTTAAAGAAGTAGGTAATACAGACCAAGCAAAGGCATTAGTAGATGAAAGACAAGCTATAGGGTATATAAGTATAAATGAAGAGGGATATAATTTTTATAGAAGAAAGAGTGGAGAAACTACAGCAGGAAAAATATTTAGAGGAGTGTTTGAACAAACATTAGCTAATTATTCCTTAGTAGATACTATTTTGGAGGAAGATCCAACCAGGCTTCAAGAAGTCTTAAAAGAAGAAAGCAACAAATACGTTAGTGAAGGATCTATAGGAGGAAAAGGGATAACTTCTTTTGAGTATTATACTTTCGCAGAACTTGCTCTTATTATTTTATATATCTCCATTACTATAGCTTATTCAGTATATGAAGAAAATAAGTTAACTACTATAAATAGAATTAGAATATCTAAGTCTAATGATTTTCAGCTTATTTTTTCTAAAGGTATTGTAGGAATAATTATAGCTATACTTCAAATAGTTGAAGTATATATTTTTTCAACATTTATATTAAATGTTGAATGGGGAGACAAGTTACCTATAATGGTATTAGTTTTAATATCATTATCTATATTTTCATCAGTTATAGGAATTATAGTAGGTTTACTAGCAAGGGATTCTAAAAATATAAATGGAATATTAAATTCTAGCATTATAGTAATTTGCATGTTAGGGGGGTGCTATGCACCACTTTCAATGATAAAATCAATTCCTATTTTATCATCTTTAGTTAAGGTTAGTCCTGTATATTGGGCAAATACTGCTTTAATTAGTTTAAATACAGGAGTTGATAATAATAGTGGATTAACATCAATATTAGTGTCATTAATATTATCATTAGTATTGGTTTTAAGCTATTTTTTCATAAGAAAGATAAAAGGGGGAAAGATAATTGCTTAAAATAATGTTAAATACATTCAAAATATTAACTAAGAAAAAAAGCTTTATAATAGTATCAATACTATTACCGGCAGTTTTTACAATTGTCTTTAGCTATATGTTAGGTCAACAAACTGTATATAAAATAGGTATTATTAATAATGATAATGCTGAAATATCAGAAGTTATAAAAAATAGAATTGAGAATATTGATGGAGTAAAGATAGAGAATGTTAAGGAAAACGAATATGAAAGTTTTTTAGCATCAAGAGAAATAGAATTAGCTATTGTAATAGATAAAGGATTTTCGGAAGATGTTCTTAAAGGAAAAGAAAATTCTATAAAAATTAGCTCTGTATCTGAAAGTGATATTAAGCCAGTAGTAAAATCAATAATAGAAGCGGAAAGTAAAAATTTATATGTTTTAAGTAAATTAGCAAAGGGTGATTTAAAAAAGTTTAAAGCTTTAGAAAAAGAGTATAGAAGTAATATGCCTAAATATGTACTTAATGAAGTTAACAATTCAATATCTGTTATGCAATCTCTTGGTATAGTTATTATGATAATATTTATATCAGGTCAAGTTATAACAAGATTCATTTTAGATGATGAGGAAAATGGAACAAAGGATAGAATATTATTAAGTAATATATCTGAAAGAAACTATTTTGCAGGTATATTAACTATATTCTTTATATGTTCTTCATTAACATCAATATTTTATTATTCTATTTGTAAATTATTAAACTTTAATTTTGGAATGGAAAATAGCACATACTTTTTATTAATATTATTATTAGTAAACTTACTATCGGTAACATTTAATTTATGTATTGTATCATTTATTAAAAATCCTAACTTAGCATCAAATTTAAGTGTTTTAGTAATAATGCCTACATCAATGCTATCAGGGGCATTTTGGGATTTTGGATTTATGCCAGAATCAATGCAAAGGTTAGGAAATTTATGTCCTCAAAGGTGGGCAATTAATGCAATTGAGAAATTACAAGAAGGTAGCAGTTTTTTAGAAATAATACCGATGGTTTTAGCGTTAATTATGCTTTCTATAGTACTATTCTTATTAAGCTTAGTTTTATCAAAAGCTAAGAATAAGATGGTGCCTTAATAGTTTTAAAAAGATTTTAAATATTATTTATTAAATAAACTGTAGTTTATATTCAAAGATTTCATTGTTTGTAAATTACAGTTTTTTATTATGGCTTTTTAGTATTAAAAACAGTAACAATTAATTTGGAGAATATAGTTTATAAATTATTTCAAAAATAAATTTTAGTTAAATCCCTTTAATTATTTATTAATTTAATTGATATAAAATTGAATAATTGTTAATATAAGTATAAGGATTAGTATATTAAAAAGGGGAGAAATATTATGCAAGAAATGCTTATTAAATTTGCTACTATAGGGGTTCCTATATTAGTAGTAATACTAATTATTTTATCTACTTGGAAAAAGGCACCTCAAGATAAGGCAATTGTAGTAACTGGGTTAAAAAGACGGGTAATTAGTGGAAAAGGTGGATTGGTTGTACCTTTTTTTGAACAGACAGATAGAATATCTTTAGAAAATATGAAGGTTGAAGTTAAAACTCATGAATCACTAGACAGAAATGGAGTACCAATAGATACAGATGGAGTTGCTATTATAAAAGTTAAATCATCTTCAGATGGTGTTTTACTTGCCATTGAGCAATTTAACACTGGAAAAGAAAGAGAAACTATAGAAGTTATAAGAGGTACAGTACAAGATGTCCTTGAAGGAAAGCTTAGAGAAATAGTTTCTAAAATGTCTATTGAAGAAATTTATAAAGATAGAGAAATGTTTGCAAATGAAGTTGAAAATGTGGCAAAAGATGATTTAGAAAGAATGGGATTAGAAATTAAGACATTTACAATTAGAGATATAGATGATACTAAGGGATATTTAACAGCTCTTGGAGCAAAGCAAATAGCGGAGGTTAAGAAAAATGCATCTATAGCAGAAGCTGAAGCTAAAAAAGAAGAAATGCAGAAAACAGCAGAAGCTAAAAGACTTGGAACAGAAGCACAAATAAAAGCAGAAACAGAAATAGCAAGAGCTACTAAGGATAAAGAGCTTAAAGTTCAAGCTTATAAAGAAGAAGAAAAGAAGGCTCAAGCAAAGGCTGACTTTGCATATGAGGTAGAAAAGAATATAGTTCAAAAACAAGTAATAGAAGCAAGAAAAAATGCTGAGTTATTTGAAGAGCAAAGACAAACAGAAATAGCAGAACAACAAGCAAGAAAAAAAGAAATGGAACTTGAAGCTACTATTAAGAAAGTTGCAGAAGCAGATAAATATAGTGAAGAACAAAAAGCAGAAGCAGATAGATATAAATTAATAAAACAAGCAGAGGCAGAAGCAGAATCTATAAAGATAAAAGGTATGGCAGAAGCAGATGCAATTAGACTTAAAGGTGAGGCTACAGCAGATGCTATGAAAGCAGAGGCAGAGGCTATGAAAGAAAAGGCAGAGGCATATAAGATGTATGGTGAAGCCGCTATTATTCAAATGTTAGCAGATAAGCTACCAGAAGTAGCTAAATATGTTTCAGAACCTTTAGGAAAAACTGAAAAGATGGTTATTATAGATAATGGAAATCAAGGTGGAGCATCAAAAGTAACTAAAAATATTACTAATATAATGGCTGAAATTCCTGAAGTAATAAATTCATTAACAGGAATAGATATTATAGATTTAGTAAAAGATTTATCAAAAAATAAAGGTAATATAAATAATTCGGATAATAATAAAGTTAATGAAGAAATAGTGATAGAAAATATAAAAGAAGAGCAAGGTGAAAAAGTATTAAATAATAAGGAAAATTAGTTAGTAAAAATGTTATTTATTTAGAAAATTGCAAATATATTTCATTGAATTTAAAATTATACAGGATTATAATTAGCTTAAATTAATTATAATTAAAAAGAGGTGAAAAGTTTGCAATTTACAAAATCTATTAGTAATATACAAGCGGAAAATTTAATAAAAGAAGATAAAGAACTTCTTATATTGGATGTAAGAAGATTTACTGAATTTAAGGAAAATAGAATACCTAATGCTATAAATATACCTGTTGATGATTTGGAATGGGAGATGGAAACTTTAGAAAATCATAAAGATAATCCAATACTTGTCTATTGTAAAGTAGGAATGAGAAGTAGTGTAGCCTGCGATATTTTAGAAAATGAAGGATTTACTAAATTATATAATTTAAGAGGAGGAATTTTAGATTATACAGGAGCTATTGAAAAGTAAACTAATAAATTAAAAATATTTTAATGTTATTCATACTTAGATAAAATTTTTAAAATGTAGGTTTTAAAAATTAATTTATACTAATAATAAGATTAATAGTTAATATTTATGGAAGGTGGCTAAGTATGATAATAAGAAGAGAGTTAAAAAGTAATTCAAAAGATCAATTAAGAGGAAATTGGGGATTAGCAATAATCACTATTCTTGTTTATAGTTTAATTATTAGTATATTTGGTTATAGTGATAGTATATATAATAATAATATTGAAATAATATTAGATTTATCATCATTATTGTTAAGTGGAGTTCTTACTTTAGGTATAAGTAAATTTCTATTGAATTTAACTAAAAAAGATAGTAGTGCAAAGTTTACAGATCTTTTTTCAGGGTTTAATGTTTATTTTAAAACATTAGGATTAAATATTTTACTTGGAATTATAATAGGAATAGGAACTATATTTTTAGTTGTACCAGGACTTATATTTGCTTTAATGTTTTCACAAACATTTTTCATTTTAAGTGAAGATAATGAAAAAGGAATTATTCAATGTTTATCAGAAAGTAGAGAAATGATGATAGGCTATAAATTTGATTACTTTGTTTTAATGTTAAGTTTTTTAGGCTGGTGGTTAGTAAGTGCTTTAACCTTAGGAATAGGAGCCTTATGGGTATATCCATATCAAAAATTAACAGAAGCAAATTTTTATTTAGAAATTAAAAGTAAATAACAATATAAATTGAAATGTATCTAAATGGAAAGATTTTTCTATTTAGATACATTTTTATTTTAGTAATATATTATTAAAATAAAGGTTTATAAGTTTTTGAAAAAAGATAAGAATTAACTTATAATAATGTATATATTAAAATAAGGTGGAAATTTTTCTTAAAAAGGAGGTTAAAATGAGAATAGGATTAGTATTGTCAGGTGGTGGCGGAAAAGGTGCTTACGAATTAGGTGTTTGGAAAGCTCTAAAAGAGCTAGAAATAGACAAATATATAGACGTTTTTTCAGGGACATCTATAGGGGCTTTTAATGCTGTATTATTTGCACAGGACGATATGTATGCAGCAGAAGAATTATGGGACGAAGTAACTATGGACAAACTAGTCCCTATAGGTAAATTTGAACTTTTTAAAAAGGGGTTTGAGCTTGCAATAGGTGGTAAGTACTTAAACATAGCTAAAAAATATATGTTACAAAAATTAGAAGAGGGTGCGGTTCCTAAAGATGGGGCAAAAGAAATAATAGATAAATATTTAGATATTTCTAGAGTGAAAGAGCGTAAAAAAATATGTTATGCTGCATGTACTGAATTGCCAGATTTTACAGCTAAGTATTTTAAAATAAATGATTATGATGATAAATTAGCCAAAGAAATGGTAGTTGCATCTGCATCCTTACCACTTATATATGATTGTACAGAAATTTTAGGACATAAATATATAGATGGTGGAGTTGCTGATAACACTCCTATTCAACCAGTATATGGTGAAGGATGTGATATCATTATAGTAGTTTTATTATCTAAAGAAAGTAGAATAGATAGGTCGTTATATCCTAATACAGAAATAATAGAATTAGCTCCTAAAAAGTTAGATGAAAATGTAATTAAGGGAACTTTAAATTTAGATGAGGAATCAAAAAGAATAAGAATACGAGAAGGATACTATGATACCATAGAATTACTTAAACCTATAATGTTAATGACTGAATTAAAAGTGAAAATTGAAGAAGAAAAAAATTATCCTATATTATTTAAACTTTATAATTGGATTAAGAAGAAGACTAAGCATTGGAGTAAAAAAACAAATTATAATAATAATAAAAATACCATAGATATTTAAAAGCTATATTAAGGAATGAAAGAAATGAAAGTATTTGATTTATCTCATGAAATTACAAGAAGTATGACAGTTTATTCAGAGAAAGAAAGACCTAATTTTAATAAGGTATCTTCTATAGAAGAAGCTGGTTATAATGAAACAAATATCAATATATATTCACATAATGGAACACATATGGATTCCCCTTATCATATCTTTAAAGAAGGTAAAAAATTAAGTGAATTTCCTGTAGAAAATTTCCTAGGAAATGCTTTTATTTTAGATGTAACTAAAAATAAAGAAAATGAAATTACTTTAGAGTTTTTAAAATTATACCAAGAGGAAATAAAGAAAAGTGAGTTTTTAATATTAAAAACAGGTTGGGAGAAATATTGGAATAATGAAAAATATTTTAATGATTTTCCAGTGTTATCAGAAGAAGCTGCATTATGGTTATCTATGTTAAATATAAAAGGAATAGGGGTAGATACTATATCTGTAGATAAAGTCCATTCAAAGGATTTTAATATACACAAAATATTGTTATCAAAGGAAAAGATAATAATAGAGAATTTAACTAATCTTAATAATTTATATGGAAAGTTTATGTTTATAGCAACACCTTTAAATTTTAAGGAATCAGATGGATGTCCAGTAAGAGCTATAGGCATTTTCAAATAGAAGATAGAAAGTTTACTATCTTCTATTTTTATTAAGGGTGTATCGGTTTACTAAGGCTTAAAAATTATTCATTATTTTTGAAGGATTATAACATAATCCACAGCTACATCTAGCAGATCCAAACATAGTAGTATATGAAGCTGGAAATTCTTTATTTATCTTTCTAACGGTTTCAGAAAAATCCTCTTTATCTTTAGGTAGTTGGGGTAACATATCTGCAATTTCTTGAGTATCCACAATCATAGATGGTGGTATAAATTTATTATCTGCAACAATAACTCCACCTGTAACAATTGCATTTGGAGAAACATATGTGTTTTTACCAATAGTCGCATTAAAAACAATAGAATTAAAACTTATAAAGCACTTGCTATGTAATAAGCATGGTCCATGAATTAAAGCTCCGTGAGCACATGAAACATTATCAGAAATATAAATTGAATATTCTTTAGAATCTACATTTACTTTTCCATCTTCCAATCCGTGAAGTATAACACCATCTTGAATATTTGTATTAACACCAATAAAAAAAGGAGTCCCTTCATCAGCACGAATAACAGCATTACAAGCTATAAATACGTTTTCAGAAATAGTAACATCACCTATTATAGATGAAAATGAACCTATGAAAACAGTAGGATGTATATTAGGAAATTTAGATTCTTTATTAAATGAAGTAATAGGATTACCTCCAATGAAATAATTTACGTTGTTATTAAAGTCATGCGGATTATAATTATTAGAATTAAGTTTTTCAAACACTCTCAATTTTATTCCTCCCTTTGAAAAAAGTATTATTATATTTATATCAAGTAAAATAAATAATATCAATAGTTTTTAGAAAATTAATAAATTTAATATTAATATGTAATAATGTTAATTATTTAAAGTAATATTTAATAATAAATAGTATAAGTATAGACAGATTTAGAATATAATAATTTAAAGAGTATAAATGACTAAAGAAGGATTTTTTATTTATGTACTGAATATTTTTTATAGGAAAATTAAAAGTAGTAAATATTTAAGAGGTGAGAAGTTGAAAAAGAATGCAATGCAAAGAGATTTTAAAAAACTTAAATCACAAATAAATCAAATTGAAGAAATAGTTCACAATTCAAAGATAGGTGCTTTAATTGAACATGAGTCAGCGGTTCGAAAAAAAATAAGACATCTTAAAGATATGGAAAAAGAAGGCTTTAAGGAATATAAAGATTTATATGAAAGATATGAAGAGTTATTAGAATATATATCAAAGAGAATCTTAGATGATTATAATAGAAAAAATAATACAGATTTTGATTTTTATCAAGTATTAAGAGGAAATTAGAATGTTTTTATAAATTCTGGTTTTATGACAGTATTAACTAAACAACACATACCTAAACTTATATCTAAAGAGTTTGAAGAAAACTTCCCAGCTAATCCTAAAGAGGAATATAAAGTTGCAAGAAGTATGAGAAGAAAAATTTTCATACATTTAGGGGAAACGAATACAGGAAAAACTTATACTGCTATGGAAAGGCTTAAAAGTGCTAAAAAGGGAATATATTTATCTCCACTTAGAATATTAGCTTTAGAAAATTATGAGAAATTAAATAATGAAGGAGTAGTATGTAATTTATTAACCGGAGAAGAAGAATTAATTAATAATAATGCTACTCATATATCATGTACAATAGAAAAGGTAAATTTAAATGAGGAGTATGATATTGCTATAATCGATGAAATTCAAATGATTGATGATTCACAAAGGGGAGCAGCTTGGAGTAGAGCATTATTAGGATTAAGATGTAATGAAATTCATATTTGTGGAGCATTAAATGCAAAGGAAATACTAGAAAAGATAATAGAGGATTGTGGCGATGATTATGAATTTAAGGAGTATAAAAGAAATATACCTTTAGAAGTTGAAAATAGAAACTTTAATAATGTTGAGGCAGACGCAGGAGATGCAATAGTTGTATTTTCTAAAAAGAAGGTTTTAAGTTTAGCAGAGCAGTATTCTAATTTGGGAATAAAAGCAAGTATAATATATGGAGATTTACCTCCAGAGGTTAGAAGAAAGCAATATGATCAATTTATAAATAAAGAGAATAAAATATTAATTACAACGGATGCTATTGGAATGGGTGTAAATCTTCCAATAAAAAGAATAATATTTCTAGATTTGCAAAAGTTTGATGGAGAAGAAATAAGACCTTTAACATCACAGGAAGTTAAACAGGTTGCAGGTAGAGCAGGAAGAAAAGGAATATATGAAGTAGGCTATGTTGCTACAGTTAGAGATAATCAAAAATTTATCAAAGAAAAGCTACAAGAAAATGATAGAGTAATAAAAGAGGCTGTAGTAGGTCCATCTGAAGCTATTTTAAAAGTACAGGGACTACCTTTAAATGAAAAGCTGGCCTTATGGGCAACTAGAGAGGAAAAGGTTGATTTTTATAGAAAAATGGATATAAATGAATATCTAATAATCTTAGAAAATATTAAAAGATATAAGCTTAAAGAAAGTATTCAATGGGAGTTATTAAAGGTACCTTTTGATGTTTCAAAAAATGAACTTATGGACACATTTTTAGATTATGTAGAAGAATTATTTGTAATTAAAAATAAAACTATTACAAAACCACAATGTTATAAGGGAAATTTAGATGAATTAGAATGTTATTATCAAAGAATAAATATGTATTATTCTTTTTGTAAAATATTTGGTTTAGATTTTGATGTAAACTGGATATATAAAGAGAGATTACAGGTAAGTGATGAGATTAACAAAATATTATTAAGGATTTAAGAAATAGTCACAAATTTAACAATTTTAAATATAATAAACTATAAATAAAATAATCCTCGGTAGGTGAGGTTACTTTAAGGATACGGATTGATACCGTGAAAGAGTGGAAACACTCTAAGCTGGTTAGCAAATTTTACCGAACAAAGAAGGTTTAATTTAATTCAATTTCATTGCCTTAAAGAGCTAAAACTTGAACGAGAAAGTGTATTTATTAGTTAAATAATACCCTTGTTTGTTCAAGTACAAACAAGGGTTTATTTTTTATAAAGAAATATATTTTTGGAGGTGGAAGAATGGAACCAGAGTACATTTTAGAGAGTGATAGTGGAGAGCGTTTAAAATATATAGTTCATCAAAGAAATGGAAGTAAGGTCTATTCTTCCAAGGTAGAAAATTCCTAGCCTAAATTTCTAGAACCTTTAATCTTTATAGCATCTACTATTTCTTAAGTATAATCTAAGATAATCTCTAAAATGGTTTAATAAAGTAATGTTAAAAGTTATATTTATTTACTATTGTAATTTGGGAGGTATGGGTATGGTTAACGGAAGAAATAGCAATATATCAATAGATAAATTAATTAGGTTTAGCAAAATAAATATAAATGACGTATATAGGATTTTGAAAACTAGTATAAGAGGAATTAGTAATGAAGAAGCAGAATTAAGAAGAAAAAAATATGGAGAAAATAAAATAGAAAATTCCTTAAAAGAAATAAAAGAAAAAAAGTACTATAAAGTAACAAGAGAAGGTGCAGAGATATTGGTATCAGTAGAATATTTAACTATTGGAGATGTAATACATTTAAATATAGGTGAATATGTACCAGCAGATGTTAGAATTATACATTGTAACAATTTATATATTAGTGAGTATACGTTAACAGGAAGAGATACTTTAGTAAAGAAACATGAGAATATACGGGGAGATTATTACCTAAATAAAAAAATAACAGAATTAGATAATATATGTTTGAAGGGAACAGAAATTGTAAAAGGAACAGCTTTAGGTATAGTAATAGCAATTGGAAATAACACTTACTATTCAAAAAATAAATCTCTATCTAACTTTATAATAAAAAGAAAAAATAAAAAGGGAATAATTAGGATAAAAGATATGATAAAATTATTAGAGGCATAATTTTATTATAGAGAGAAGGATATGAAATGATTTTAAATATTTCTCACAGAGGATATAGTGGAAAATATGATGAAAATACAATGATAGCTTTTAAAAAGGCTATAGAGTTTGGAGCAGATGGTATTGAAACCGATGTGCAGTTATCAAAGGATGGTATTCCAGTTATAATTCATGATGAAACTTTAGAGAGAACTATGAATGGAAAAGGGTTTGTTAAGGATTATTCTTTAAATGAATTAAAGTCTTTTAGAAGTAAAAATAATCATGAAATTCCAACTTTAGAGGAATTAATAATATTATTTAAAGATTCTAGTTTAAAAGTGTTAAATATAGAACTTAAAAATAGTATAATAAAATATCATGGGTTGGAGGAAATAGTTTTAGATTTAATAAGAAAATATAATATTGAAAATAGAGTAATTATATCTTCATTTAATCATTACAGTTTATTAAAGGTTAAGGCATTAAATAAAAATATAATTACAGGAGCATTAACTGAAACAACACTTGTAAATGTTCATGAATATTTGAAAAATATAAAGTGTGAGTGTTATCATCCGTATTATTATTCTATATTTGATGAGAATATAATGAATGAGTTAAAGGAAAATTATATTAAAGTCAATCCGTACACTATAAATAATAAAATAGATATGAAAAAGGCAATTGAGTTTGGTGTTACAAGTATTATAACCAATGAAATTGAGTTATTAAATGAGTTAAAATATGAATTAAGAAAATAATTTAGACTTTAAATATAAAAGGATTATCGTACGATAATCCTTTTCAGTTTGTTAAAAATATAATTTATATATCAAATGGTTTTATCAAATGTTTTTTAAAAAGATAATTTGTTTTTATAAAGTAATGTTATTGAAATTATTAAACATAATAATTCAGAAATTAAAGTAGAAATCCAAATTCCTTTTTCACCAAATAAAGAGGTCATAGCAATTAAAACAATAGTAATTAAAACAAGGCCTCTAGACAAAGAAATTATAGTGGCGTCAAAAGTTTTTTCAATTGAAGCAAAGTAACCTGATGTTAAAACATTAAAACCAAGAACTAAAAAAGTAATAGAAAATATTCTAAAGGAACTTACTGAATAGGCAAATAATTCAGGGGATTGTCCCTTTAAGAATATAGATACTATTGGACTAGCAAAAACAATACATAGCATAAATATAAATATTGAAGAAAAAGCAATTGTTTTTATGCTCATCTTTAAAAGTTTTTTTACTACATTATTTTCATTTTTTCCATAATGATAACTAGAAAGTGGTTGCATACCTTGAGTTATTGCAATCATTGTCATTATAACTAAAGTATTTACATAGGAAATTATACTATAAGTTATTATCCCATCTTCTCCAATATATTTTAAAATTGTTTGATTAAATAAAAGTATTACTACTCCAGATGTTAATTCGGTAATTGCATCAGGAAAGCCTATATATAATATTCTCTTTAGCATTTCAAAATTAATTTTAAATTTAACAAATTTCAATTTTCCACGAGAACTTAAAAAATGTATTAAGAAAAATAAACAAGAAACACCTTGTGATATTATTGTTGCAAAAGCAGCTCCTTTAATTCCAAAGCCTAATAGTATAACAAAAATAAAATCTAATACTATATTTGTTACAGCTGAAATAATCATTCCTATTATAGATAAATGAGGAAATCCATCAGTTTTACTTAATACTTCAAGACAATAAGAAATTATAAAGAAAGCATTAAAAATCATTATAATCTTTAAATAATCTTTAACTAATTGAAATGTAGCATCTGTAGCTCCTAAAAATAATGTTATTTTATCTATATTTATTAAACTTATAATAGTAATTGAAATAGATACTACTATTATACAAAGCACATTAAAACTAAAAGCTTCTCTAGCTTTGTCCAATTTTTTTTGTCCTAAATAAATAGCAATTACAGTAGATACCCCTGTTGAAAAAAGCATAGAAAGTGCAAATATAAAATTAACAAATGGCATAGATATATTTACAGCAGCTAAAGCCACGGGACCTACACCTCTACTAACAAATATTCCATCTATCATTGTATATAATGAAAATACCCACATTGCAGCTACTGATGGTAGCAAATATTTAATAAATTTTTTTCTAAGTGTGAGGTTATCATTTATATTTTCTTTTTTTTCCTTCATTGTATAACTCCTTAAGTGAAATTTGATACTACCTATTAATAAATATAAACTATGGTATAATACTAAGGTCAAATTTATTTTAGTAGAAATAAGGAGATTTTATGAAGGAGTATTATAAGATAGGTGAAATTTCTAAGATTTATGGAATTGGAAGAGACTCTCTAATGTATTACGAGGAAATAGGCATATTAAAGCCTATTAGAGATACAAATGATTATAGGTTATATAGTATTAGTGATATATGGAAGTTAAATTTAATTAAAGAATTAAGAGAGTTAAATTTTTCAATGGCAAAGATAAAAGAATATATTAATAATAGAAATATAACTTCTACTAAAGAAATGTTAAATGAAGAAATACGGTTATTAAACAAAAAAATAATAGATTTAAATAAACAAAAAGCTAATATATCTAAAAGGCTTAAAGATATAGAAGAAGTAATAGAGAACAGTTTAATTAATAAAGTAGAAGTTGTTTATATAAAAGAAAGAAAAGCATTAAAGTTAAATGGAGATATATCAAGAGATGTAGAAGTAGATTTTTTAGTTAAAAAACTTCAAAAGGAATATGAAGAGAAATTTTACCTTTTAGGAAATAATCATATTGGTGCGATTTATAATTCAAATAAGTTAGATAAAGGTATATACAATCAATATAAATCTGTATTTTGTCTTTTAGAGGATTTAGATGAAGGATACAATTTAGTTTTAAAAGAAGGTAAATATGTTACATATTCATATAAAGGTGCCTATAGTAAAAATAAAATTTATTTAAAAGAAATGTTTGAGTTTATAGAAAGAAATTCTTATGAAATATTAGATGATCCAATAGAAATATATAAATTAGATGTTCACGAAACATCTATAGAAAATGAATTCATAACAGAAATACAAATTCCTATAAAATAAATTTTTAAAATTAATGCAAAAAATCTTTATAGGTGCAAAGAATATTAAGGTATGTTAAACTAATTTATATAAATTAATGTTGATTATAGTAAAAATCAATAGTAAAAAGGAGATTAATTTATGACATATAAGTTTAATTTTGAAGGAAAAGAATATGAATTAAAAGAAGATAATTTAGATTACTTTGCAAATGATGAAGAATTTGAATTAGAAGGAATAGATGAAAAAAAAGTTTTAGAATTACTTGCAAATAGTGACGATGTAGATTTTGATACTGCATATTATGAAACTTGTTGTGAGGAGTGCAGAGCTGGAAAAGAAGAAAAGAAAAAGGTATTTGATTTTCTAGAGTTTTTCTTTTATGCTTATGGAAAAGATGGTAAATTTATAACAAGTAGTATAGACGATGAATATGAAAAAAAATCATTTACTAAGCTTTATAGAGAAGGAAAAGTCGATCGTAGTTATCTTGTAACAGTAATAGTATGTAAAAACTGTGGAGTATACTCTATTGAAATAGAGAACTTTGAAGTATAAAAATATAAATGCATTAAAAATTTCTATAGGTACAAAATAAGTAAGAAGGACAAATAGTACTTTATAGAAAGGATGTGCTTATATATGCCAAAAAATAATAAAACAAAAGAGTCTCAACAAAAAGGTGAAAGAAGACAAAGACTTCATGGGAATCAAAACAATGTAGGAAATGATAAAAATAGAGCTGAGTACACAGATTTTGATGGAAACTCAATTGAATAATTGAGACAGTAGATAGTTTTGTGTAAAAACAAAACTATCTACTGTTTTTTTTTGTATCAACAGTTGGAAGTTTTGGAATAATATACTATATAAATTAGGAGGAATTATTATGACAAGAAAAATTGATACCGACTTTGATTACAACGAGGAAATTAAAAGATGCAAAACAATCGATGATGTGATGGGTAAAAACGGATTAATACAAAGATTAGTTAAAGATGTTCTTGAAAATATATTAGAAGGTGAAATGGAAGAATATCTAGGAAGAAATAAATATGAACGTGTAGAAGCAGTTGATCAAACTAAGAAGAACTACAGGAATGGTTATAGTCGCAAGAATTTAAGAAGTTCCTTCGGTGACGTCGATCTAGACTACCCCGTGATAGAAATGCTGAATTTGAGCCATAAATTATAAAAAAATATGAAACTGTGTGTACTGAGTTAGATAAAAAGATTATATCTTTATATGCTAAAGGTATGTCAACATCTGATATTCAGGCTGAAATTGAAGACTTATATGGAATAACTATATCACCATCGATGGTATCTAAAATAACTGATAAAGTGCTTGCTAGCGCCGCCGAATGGCAAAATAGAGCATTAGATAAAATATATCCAATAGTTTATTTAGATGCTATGTACTTTAAAGTTAGAAGTAATGGAAAGATAGTTAACAAGGCTGTCTATATATGCTTAGGATACACTATGGAAGGATATAAAGATATTTTAGGTATATGGGTTGATGAAGCTGAAGGTGCTAAATTCTGGTTAGGAATTTGCAATGATTAAAAAAATAGAGGTGTAAAAGAGATTTTAATTGCTTGTATGGATGAATTAAAAGGGCTTCCACAAGCTATAAAAACAGTATTTCCATCAGTAAATATTCAAACATGTATTGTTCATCAAATAAGAAATTCAATAAAATACATACTACAAATATCTTAGAAGGTTTTAATTGAAGATATAGGTTAACATCCTATATCGTTTTTATTAATAAATAATTATTATATATTTTAACATATTGTTTTACTATGTATTAAAATAGTATAATAAATAATGTTAATTTGTAAATAAAAGGAGATTGTGTTATGAGAAAGAATTTAAAAAAATATTTATTAACTATGTTAGCAACCAGCTTAAGTTTAGTAGTTTTAGTTGGATGTACCTCTTCTAAAAATAATGGAAAAAAAGAAGGATCAACAGAAAATTTACCAATAGCAACTATTAAAATAAAAGATTATGGGAATATAGAAGCAGAACTTTATCCCGACATAGCACCTAATACTGTAAATAACTTTATATCTTTAGCTAATGATGGATTCTATAATAATTTAACATTTCATAGAATAATAGAAGGTTTTATGATTCAAGGAGGAGATCCAGAAGGTACAGGTGTAGGTGGCCCTGGATATTCAATTAAAGGAGAATTTAAATCAAATGGATTTGAAAATAACTTAAAGCATGAAAAGGGAGTGTTATCAATGGCAAGAACTAATGATCCTAATTCAGCTGGAAGTCAATTTTTTATAATGACAGAAGATGCTTCTCATCTAGATGGACAATATGCAGCATTTGGTAAAGTAATATCAGGAATAGATGTATTAGAAAAAGTAGAGAAGGTAGAAACTGATTCTAATGATAAGCCAAAAACAGATGTAATTATTGAATCAATTACTGTTGATACAAAGGGAGAAAAATATAATAAACCAGAGAAATCAAAGTAAATTTAAGAGAATAAAAATTAAAAATTAAGATTAATTTAAGATGTATCAGTTAAACTAAAATAAACTAGAAAATACATATGAAAGAAGGTTTAACATTGGGCATACAAGAAATTATGCAATACATTTCTCAATATGGTATGATGTTCTTGTTTTTTATTATATTTTTAGAGTATCTTAATTTTCCAGGTTTAGGAGCAGCTATTATTATGCCTGCTGCAGGTATTGTTGCTTCTAAATCAGGAACTAACTTTTTTGTTGCATTAGGAGTATCAATATTAGCAGGAGTAATAGCTAGTTATATTTTATATGCTATATCATATTACTTTGGAAACTCTATTTTAGATAAAATATATAAAAGATTTCCAAAGACAAGAAAGTCTATAGAGAAAACATATAGCTATGTAGAGAAATATGGTAATAAAGGAGTTTTAGTAACTAGATTAGTACCAGTTGGAAGAACTTTAATACCTTTTGTAGCGGGGACATTTAGAATGAATATAGTAAATTTCACGATATACTCTACTATAGGAATAGCAATATGGAATGCTATATTTATATATGCAGGGTATGCATTTGGTTACTTTTTTATTTAAATTATTAAAATATTTGAAATAAATTTAAATTTATAATATACTTTTTAATAAAGCATATTAACTAAACTTTAAATTAGTTTAGCAAACTAAAGGGTAATAGTTTAAGTACTAGCCTTATTTAGTTAGTTACATAATAAGAGGGGTTGTAAAACCTCTCTTTTAATTGTTAATAAATATTATATAGGTTAAAATAATACTATAAATTTAGAAATCGAGGTATTTTAATGAATAATAAAACATTTAAAAATATGGGATTAAGTGAAGAGATACTTAAAGCTTTAAATAACTTAGGATTTAGCAATCCATCAGAAGTTCAAAAAGAAGCTATACCTAATATGTTAAATAAAGAAGACATAATAGTAAAATCACAAACCGGTAGTGGAAAGACAGCAAGTTTTGGTATACCATTATGTGAAATGGCAATAGTTGAAGAAACAAAAGTTCAAGGACTAATTTTAGTACCAACAAGAGAGTTAGCAATTCAAGTAAAGGATGATATATCCAATATAGGAAGACTTAAAAAAGTTAGATGCGCAGCAGTATTTGGCAAACAGCCTTTTAATGAACAAATTAGAGAGCTTAAACAAAGAGTACATATAGTAGCAGGAACTCCTGGAAGAATAAATGATCATATAAATAGGGGGAATTTAAACTTAGAGCATATTAAATATGTAGTTATAGATGAAGCAGATAAAATGCTTAATATGGGATTTATAGATCAAATAGGTGAAATATTAGATAGATTGCCTAAAGAAAGAAATACTGCATTATTTTCAGCTACTTTACCTGAGGAAATAGAAAATCTATGTTCAAAGTATATGAAAAATCCTAAAAGTCTAACTGTACAATCTAAGGTTTTTAATAGAGAAAAAATAAAAGAAAGTTACATAAACATAGATTCTAATAATAAAGATGAAGAATTATGTAGATGTTTGTATGCACATGCTCCAGAAGCTGCAATAGTTTTTTGTAATACAAAAGATAAGGTTAAAAGTCTTTATAATGAATTAAAGAGAGATGGTATAAAAGTAGAACAACTTCATGGTGATATGGAGCAAAAAGACAGATTAAATACTATGGAAAGATTTAAAAATAAAGAATTTAAAATATTGGTAGCTACAGATATTGCGGCTAGAGGAATACATGTAGATCATATAACTCATGTATTTAATTATGAAATTCCTATGGAAAGAGAAAGTTATGTACATAGAATAGGAAGAACAGGACGAGCTGGAAAAGAGGGATTTGCTATATCATTTGTTTCTAATTATGAAAATAAATTATTAGAAGGAATAGAGGAATATATAGGTTATAAAATTCCAATGGGGAATTTACCATCGCAAGAAAAAGTTATAGAAGGAAGAAAAGTATTTAGAGAAAGTCAAAAAGAATTAAGCAAAAACATAGGAAATAATAAAAAATCTATACATAAGGATGTAACTAAACTTCATCTAACAGCAGGTAAAAAGAAGAAAATTCGTCCAATAGATATAGTAGGATGTCTAAGTAACTTAAAGGAACTAACAGGTGAAGATATAGGAATTATAGATGTTCAGGATATATGTTCATTTGTTGATATTTTAAATGGAAAAGGGAATGAAATTATTAAAAAGTATAAAGAAGTATCTATAAAAGGCAAGAATGTAAAAATTAGTAAAGCTAAAAAGTAAAATAAAAAGGTAGAGTATTAACTTTTTGAAAGTATTGAAAATAAGACAGCTCATAAGATTTAATTTGTGAGTTGTCTATTTTTTTGAAGTTTTTTAAGCTTTAAATTGATATGACATTTTTATAAATAAGTAATGGTATATGCATATAAACATTAACAGAAATTAACATATATTATATAAAAGGGGGTAATATTGTGAATATATTAAAAAAAACAGGAAAACTAGAGATTTTTGACCCTCATAAAATTATGACAAGTATAGAAAATTCAGCTACTGATATAGGAGTATTTCTTAATGAATCAGATTTGAAAATATTGAAAAAAGATATATGGAAAATGATAGCGAAGGCTTTTTGTGGTATTTAAAGTTAATTACTCTAAAGTCACATTTGTGATTTTTTATAAATTTAATAGTTAACAGTAAAAATTCACATAATATAATAAAAGGAAGGTGAGTAAAATGAAAATAATAAAAAAGGATGGTAGAATAGAGGAATTTGATTCTAAAAAAATAATAACAAGTATAGAAAATGCAGCAGATGATATTGGAGAAATGATGAATGAGTCAGATTTGAAGATATTAGCACAAGATATTGAAAGAAAGATACTAGAGATAAGAAAAGATTCTCTTTTAACATCTAGTTATGAAGTTGTAGGAGTAGTATTTTATATTCTTAAAAGAGATGAATTTAGTGATATTTTAAAAGCATATATAGAGTATAGAAAATAGTCTTAATTTAAAATCTATTAAGTATATACTTTATGGAATAAGATATTACTTTATGTTATAATTTCAATGAATCAAATTTGTGGAGGATTAATGAATGTACAAGTTAATTGCACTAGATATGGATGGAACTTTATTAAAAGAAGATAAAAGTATATCTGAAAGAACAAAGTTAGCTATACAAAAAGCAAGAGAAAAAGGAGTAACTGTTGTTTTAGCTACAGGAAGACCTATAGAAGGAGTATCAAGATATTTAGAAGAACTTGATATGTATAAAGATAGTGATTATGTATTAAGTTATAATGGAGCTTTAGTTCAAAAAACTAAAAGCAAAGAAGTGGTTTCTAAAGTTAGCTTGAAAGGTGAAGATGTACATCACTTATATAAATTAAGTAAAGAAAATGGAGTTAATATTCATGCTTTCTCAGAAATACAAGGTTTAATTACACCTAAAACAAGTAAATACACAGAGGTAGAAGCAACAATAAATGGAATAAATATTAAAGAAACAGATTTTGATGCTATAGATAAAAATGAAGTTATAGCAAAAGTAATGATGATAGATGAACCAGAATTATTATCACCAACAGCAGAGAATTTACCAAAAGAAATTTATGAAAAATATACAGTAGTAAAAAGTACTCCTTATTTTTTAGAATTCTTAAATAAAGATGCCAATAAAGGTACAGGATTAGAACTTTTAGCAAAACATTTAGGAATAAAGAAAGAAGAAGTTATAGCTATGGGTGATGCAGGAAATGACTTACATATGATAGAGTATGCAGGACTTGGCGTTGCTATGGGCAATGCTTTTGAAGAAGTTAAGAAAGCAGCAAATTACATAACATCAACTAACGAAGAAGATGGAGTTGCAGAAGTAATAGAAAAGTTTGTATTATAGTTAATGAAAAAGAGGTGTTTTGCATCTCTTTTTATTTTTAATAATAGTATGAGTAATATATTTTGCATAAAGAAAATTTGTATAGTAAAATGTTTATATTAAATACCTATATTAATAAAGGAGAAAAGTAATGAGTAATACTTATGGAAATCTTCAAAAAATTAGAGATGGAGTAAGAACTTATGGAATAACACCTCATTTACCAGGAGGTTTTGTTACACCAGATATGTTAGAAAAAATAGCTAATATAGCTAGGAAATATAATGGTGTGTTGAAAATTACTTCTGGTCAAAGAATTTTAATTACAAATTTGAAAGATTCTGATTTACCTAATATATGGGAAGAGTTAGAAATGAAACCAGCAGTAAAATGCCAAAATTCCGTTAAAAATGTAGAAATGTGCCCAGCAGGATTTTGTAAAAGAGCAAAATATAATACTATAGGTATTGGAATGAGATTATCTAATAAATATCAATGGATGGAAATGCCTTGCAGAACTAAAATAGGGGTAGCAGGTTGTAAGAATGCTTGTGCAAGTACATATTCAAAAGATGTTGGTATAATAGCAGACAAAACTGGATTAATGGTAATTGCAGGTGGATCAGCCGGATACAATCCAAGAGTTGCAGACATAATAGAAGTAGATTTAAATGAAGAACAGGCATTAAGACTTGTAGATAGCATATTTGAATATTATAAAAATAATGCAGATGCAGGAGAAAAATTAAGTTTCTTTATTGAAAGAATAGGAATAGAAAAATTCAAGGAAGAAGTAATAAAAATATCAAAGATATAAACAGCTTATTAAATATTAGCTGTTTTTTTTATGTACGCTTTTTTTACCTGTAGGTAAGAAATATTTACTTATATCAAATTTAAGAAAAGGTTTACTATATAATAAGAGTATAAATTATTGATTATAAAAGATCTAAGGGGGATTAATAATGAAGAGGAAAAGATTATTAGCACTTTCAGTTGCTACTTTATTAACTGCAGGTTTATTTACAGCATGTGGTTCTAAAGAAACATCAAAAAATGATATGAAATTAACTATTTATTGTGGATTAATGGAAGATCATATGGTTAAGATTGTTGAAGAATTTAAAAACGAAACAGGAATTCAAGCAGAAGCAGTTAGAATGTCTTCAGGAGAGGTTCTTGGTAGATTAAGAGCTGAAAAAGATAATCCTAAAGCTTCAGTATGGTATGGTGGTCCAGCAGATGCTTTTGTACAAGCTAAAGAAGATGGATTACTAGAAAAATATGTATCAGATAATGCTAAAGATATTCCAGATAAATATAAAGATAAAGATGGATCATGGACAGGGATATATGTTGGATATTTAGGTTTTGCTTCAAATAAAAAATTATTAGAAGAAAAAGGGGTAAAGGCTCCAGAAAGCTGGGAAGATTTATTAAAACCAGAATTTAAAGGACAAATATCAATTGCAAATCCAGGATCATCAGGAACAGCATATACAGCATTGGCTACAATGGTTCAACTTAAAGGTGAAGAAAAAGGTTTGGAATATATGAAAGAACTTAATAAAAATGTTAAGTCTTATGAAAAATCAGGAACAGCTCCAGCAAGACTTGCAGGACAAGGAGAAGTGATGATTGGGGTTTCATATTTACATGATGGTATCAAATATAGAGAAGAAGGTATGAAAGATATAGTTTTAACTTCACCAAAGGAAGGTACAGGTTATGAAATAGGTGCAACTGCAATAGTTAAAAATGGACCAGATCAAGAAACAGCTAAAATGTTTATTGATTTTGTTTTAAGTAAGAAGGGTCAAGAAGTAGGACAAACAGTAGGTTCATATCAATTCTTAACTAACGAAACAGCAAAAGCTCCTGCTATAGCAGATGAAATAAAAGATACAAAATTAATTGATTATGATTTAGAATGGGCTGGAAAAGTTAGAAGCGAACTTGTAGAAAAATGGAATAATGCCATTAAATAATATTTGGGGGAATAGGCTTTAAAGTGTCTATTCCCAATTAAATATATAGGGGTGATAAGAATGAGTGCTAGCAGACGTCAAATGGCTAGAAAGCATAAACTTAATGATATGAAAAAGATATGGAGAGATCCTATACTTTTAACAACAATAATATTTTTAATAGTAACTTTATCTATATTTATACTATATCCTCTATATTCTGTACTAAAAGCTAGTTTTATTGAAAGTGGAAGTTTTTCACTAAGTGCTTATAGACAAGTGTTAAAAGATATAGATTTTAGACAAACGTTTATAAATACCATTCTTTTAGGGGTTACAGTAGGTGTTTTATCAACAATAATAGGATTTATTTTTGCATATGCTGATGCATATATAAAATCACATTTTAGAAAGCTTTTTAAGTTAGTGTCAATTTTACCAATAGTTTCACCACCATTTGTTCTAGCATTATCTGCAATAATGTTATTTGGACAGTTTGGACTTATAACTAGACAACTTTTAGGTATAACAGATGCTAATATTTATGGATTTAAGGGAATTGTAATGGTACAAACTATGACATTCTTCCCAGTTGCTTATCTTTTACTAATAGGATTGTTAAAGAAGATAGATCCATCATTAGAAGAAGCAGCAAGAAGTATGGGAGCATCAAGGTGGAAAACATTCAGAACAGTAACACTTCCTTTAATGTTACCTGGACTTGCAAATGCATTTTTACTTACATTTATAGAAGTTGTAGCAGACTTTTCAAATCCTATGGTTATAGGAGGAAATTTTTCAACATTAGCTACAAAAATTTATATGCAAGCTATAGGTAACTATGATATGAAAGGTGGAGCTGCCATAGCAGTTATGTTATTAACTTTATCAATATTACTTTTTGTTCTAGAAAAATTTTGGATAGAAAAGAAGTCATACGTAACAGTTACAGGTAAGGCTTCAAGGGATAGAGATTTAATAACAGAAAAAAATATAGTATGGCCAATAGATATAATATGCTTATTAATTTCAATATTTGTATTTGCATTTTATATATTAGTACCTTTAGGTGGAATATTTAAAGTAATGGGAATTGATTATACATTTACCACAGATCATTTTAAATATGTGTTTAATTTAGGATTAAAACCTCTTAGAGATACTACGTTATTATCAATTTATGCAACACCAATAACAGGTATACTAGGTATGATTATAGCTTTCTTAATAGTAAGAAAGAAGTTTATAGGCAGAGGATTTATAGAGTTTACTTCACTTTTAGCAATGGCAGTTCCAGGTACTGTATTAGGTCTTGGATATATAAATGCATACAATACAAAACCATTAATATTAACAGGAACTGCATTTATAATAGTTATAGCTTTTATTGTTAGAAGTTTACCAGTAGGTGTAAGATCAGGAGTTGCATCATTGCAACAAATAGATCCAGCAATAGAAGAAGCGGCTCAAGATTTAGGGGCTAATTCAACGAAAGTATTTTCATCAGTAACATTACCATTAATAAAGCCAGCATTTTTCAGTGGACTTGTATATACTTTTGTAAGAAGTATGACAGCTGTAAGTGCGGTGGTTTTCTTGGTGACACCAAAGTATCAACTATTAACAGCTTCAATTTTATCTCAAGTAGATAATGGAAGATTTGGTGTAGCATCAGCATATTCAACAGTGTTAATAGGGATAGTTTTAATTGCTATTGCATTTATGTACTTTATATTAAATAAATTTGGTGTAAGTAAAAGTGATGATAACTTATTATAGGGAGTGATAGATATGCAAAGAAGTAAAGGTGTTAATATAAAAAATTTAACTAAAATATATTTGGCGCACAGTGGAAATTCAGAATTTAAAGCTGTAGATAATATTTCAATTGATATAAAAGCAGGAGAATTTGTAACTTTACTAGGACCATCAGGTTGTGGTAAAACAACAACATTAAGAATGATAGCGGGTTTTGAAATACCAACAGAAGGTGAAATATATTTAGGAGGAGATAAAATAAATATTTTAACTCCAGATAAGAGAGATACAGCAATGGTTTTTCAAAGTTATGCATTATTCCCACACTTAAATATATACGATAATATTGCATATGGATTAAAGCTTAAAAAAATGGAGAAGAAGGTACTAGACAATAAGGTTAGGAATATAATAGATTTAGTAGGATTAAAAGGAATGGAAGCCAGATATCCCAACCAATTATCAGGGGGACAACAACAAAGAGTTGCTCTTGCAAGAGCATTAGTTATGGAACCAGGAGTATTATTATTTGATGAACCTTTATCAAACCTAGATGCAAAACTAAGGGTTTATATGAGAACTGAAATAAGAAAGATTCAAAAAAAGGTTGGAATTACTGCTGTTTATGTAACACATGATCAATCAGAAGCAATGAGTCTTTCTGATAGAATAATAATAATGAACAAGGGAATAGTTGAACAAGTAGGAACTCCTAAGGAAATATATCATACACCAGCTACAGAGTTTGTTGCAGATTTTATTGGAACAGCAAATTTCTTACCAGGAAAAATTATTGATGCTGAATATGAAAGTGTAAGAATAAAAGTACAAGATGAGGTATTTAAAGTACCATATAAAGGAGCAAAATCAACTGGTGATACTTGTAAGATTGTATTAAGACCTGAAGCAATAGAAATAGGAGAAAAAGGAATATTTAAAGGTAAAATTATAACTTCAACATTTATGGGAGCATTCCAAGACTATTCAATACAAGTTGGAGAAACAATAATAAAATGTGAGGATTTTAATCCTCAAATAAAGAAGATATATGAGGAAGGACAAGATGTAATGATTAACTTTAGCAAGGAGAATGTTCATATAATCTAGTAAAGGAGGTATTATAAACTTATGCCTTTACAGGAAATTGGATTAAGATTGTTGCTGTCAATAATAATAGGTGGAGTAATAGGATATGAGAGAGAATCAACAAATAGTCCAGCTGGGTTTAGGACTCATATTCTAGTTGCATTAGGGGCTACTGTAATTTCATTAATACAAGTAGAAATGGTAAATAAATCAATGGTATTAATAGCAGCAGATCCTACTTTAGCAAATTCTATAAAAATAGATATGGGAAGACTAGGTGCTCAGGTTGTTAGTGGAATAGGCTTCTTAGGAGCAGGAACAATAATCCATACTAAAGGATCGATAAAAGGATTAACTACAGCAGCGTCTTTATGGGTAGTTGCTTGCGTTGGACTGGCTACTGGATTTGGGTACTATTCAATAAGTATTTTAGCAGGAATAGCAATAGTATTAGTTTTAGTAACATTAAAAAGATTTGAAAATAGATTTATAAATAATCGTGGCATATGTAAGGTATATATTGAGTATATAGATAAGCAAGAAGCTATGAGCTGCATTGAAGGATATATGCTGAAAAAAGGAATAAAGATTGCAAATATAGAATTTTATGTAAATGACATTGATGAAACTAATGAAATAAAAAGCTGTTTAATTACTGTAGAATTACCAAAGACAATGGAAATAAATGAACTTTTGGTCCAATGCGGTACAAATGAATATATAACACAAATTTATGAATTGAAAGATTAAAAGTAGTGGCCTAAAATTTTCTAGAGATATTTTAGGTCACTATTATTTTTGTTAAAAATAGTTTATTATAAATAATGGAAATATTTTTAATTATTATACTAGGAGAATTAAAATGTTTAAAAATAACTATAGTTTTAAGAAAAAATTACTAATGGTATTTTTATTAGTTGGAATAATTCCATTAGTATTATTATGGATATATGATGCTATATTTATTATGAAAACAACTTATGAAAAAATAGAGTATTATACAAAGAGTAATATAGAAATTGCATCTGAATTAATAGATAATAATATAAATACATATACAAAAATGGTTAATTATATAGCTGAGAACCAAGATATTCAAAAAATAATAAATAAAGAATATTCAGAAGAAAATTACAGTAGAGAAAAAAGATTTAATGATACTCAAGAACTATATAAAATAATAATGGCCATATTATCAACTCAAAATACAGAAATACCAATTCACATAGTTAATTTAGATAAAACAAGTAGATTCTCAACTACAGATTATTATGCGCCTATATATAATGATATAAGAGGAGATTTTTATAAAAAGCTAGATAATAATGAAGACATTGCTATTACTCAAATTCATAGAAGAGTAGAAGGAAAAGATTCTAAGGATACTGTGTTAGTAATAGGAAAGGCAATAGTAGATAAAGAGACAAGAGAAGTAATAGGTTATGTTATAGCTGATATATATGATGCTTATTTTGACAATATTTTTAAAGCTATATCTTTTGTTAAAGGTTCAAATGTAATGTTACTTGATGATAATGGATATATAATTACAGATAAAAATTATAAAAACTCAACAGGATTTAAATATCCAATTGATTATTTAAATAAAATGAATAGTCATGGAACAGGCACATTAAAAATGAATATAGATGATGTTAATTATGAAGGATATTATACTAATACTAAGAATACAAAAATAAAGGTAATTGAATTAATTCCTAGGAAATATTTTTTTAGTGAAGTACTAGAAAATATGAAAGTATTAATTATTTTAGCTCTAGTAGTAATTACATTATGTATTATAGTTGTTTTAATAACTTCTAAAAAAATGTCTAAGCCCATAATAGAAATGACATATTTAATGAAAGAAGTTGAAAAGGGAAATTTAGATGTTTCTATAGAAAATTATAGTAATGATGAAATAGGTGAATTATCTAGAGGATTTAATGATATGACAAAAGAACTAAGAAGACTTATAGATGAAGGTTATAGAAAAGAACTTTTAGTTCAACAAGCAGAATTTAAAGCATTAAAATCTCAAGTAAATCCACATTTTCTTTATAATTCTTTGGGATTAGTAAATTGGATGGCAAGGCTTGGAGAAGTTGAGGATGTAATAAAGGCAACAGATGCTTTAGCTAAATTTTTTAGATATAGTGTAAATAATACAGAAGATATAGTTCCAGTGAAAAAGGAATTTGAGCAAATAAAAAGTTACCTTACAATACAAAATTACAGGTATAAAGATAAATTTACAATAAAAATAAATGTAGATGAAAATATATTAGATTGGAATATTTTAAAATTAATATTACAACCATTAGTTGAAAATGCTATTATTCATGGTTTAGAGAAGAAGATTGGACAAGGAATTCTAATTATAAATGCATTTGAAATGGAAGAAAAGCTATGTTTTGAAATTAAAGATAATGGCGTAGGTATTCGAGGAAATAGTAAAAAAGGAGAAGGGATAGGAATTAGTAATGTTAATAAAAGAATAAAGTTATTTTATGGAGAGGAATTTGGAGTAGATTATAAAAGGGAAGATGAATTCACGATATTTTCTATTGTAGTGCCTAAAAAGGAGTGCGAATTAAGTGATTAAAGTATTAATAGTAGATGATGAGTATTATTCAAGAAAAGGACTTAAATGCATAATTCCATGGGAGGAAATGAAATGTAATGTTCTTGGAGAAGCATCAAATGCTTATGAAGCTATAGATTTAGCAGAAAAAATTAATCCAGATATAATAGTAACAGATATAAATATGCCAGAAATAGATGGAATAGAAATGGCAAAGAGGATAAAAAAGTTTTTGCCAGATGTAAAGTTTGTAGTAATAACAGGATATGATAATTTTCAATATGCAAGAGGAGCAGTAAAAATAAATGCGTTAGACTTTATTTTAAAGCCAATTCAAGTAGGAGAATTTACCGAGGCTATTACAAATGCAGTAAAGTTAATAGAAAAAGAAAGGTTAACAACTACTATATCTACTGAAAAGCAGATATTAAGGATTTTAAGAGGACAAACTCCTATAGAGTTTGTACATAGTTACTTCAATAATGAGGATAGTGTAAAAATTGTACTTATTAATAATGATAGCTATGATTATTTTGTAAATAATAATAAATCAAATATTAATACTAAAATTAGTTATATAATAAAAGAATGGATAAAGATTAATTTAGGTAAAGTATATATAGTAGAACCACATGCAAATAGAATTGCGTTAATTATAACTGAAGAATATAATTTAAACTTTAAGGAATTAATAAAAAAGGTAATAGAAGAAGTGGAAGGTGTACTTACAATATCCATAACTAATGTTGAATCACCTTTAAAGTTAGAGGAGCTTTATAAGAGAGCAAAGAATTTATATAGTAAATGTTTTTATGAAGGATATGGAAAGGTTTTTAATGAAAATAAAGAAGAGAATATAAAACCTAATTATGAAAAATTAGATGATTTAGTAAATGAAATAGTTAATAATATTTTAAATATAGATATAAAGAAAAGTGAAAAAAATGTTAATAAGTTATTTGAAATTTTTAGTAACAATGAAATTAAAAAAAGTAAGATAATTAAGTTAGTATTTGAATTAATACTTAGAGTAAAACAAGGTTTTCAAGAACTTGATATTTCGGTTGAATCTTTAGAAGCAATAGAATTAGAAAATGATTATGATCAAATGCTTTATTTGAAAAAGGATTTAGAGACATTTATAGTAGTTGCAATAGAAAATATAAGAGAGTATAGGGGAGAGTTAGAGGATAGTAGCATAAAAAGAGCTATTAAATTTATAAATAGTAATTTTAATAAAAACATATCACTAAAAATTGTAGCAAGTAGTGTTTATTTAAATGAAAGTTACTTGTCTAGAGAATTAAAACAAACACTAGGAATGGGTTTTTCAGAATACATAAGGAAGTTGAGAATAGAAAAAGCAATGGATTTATTAAAAAAGGGTTATTCTATTTCAAATATAGCAAAGGAAGTTGGATATAGTGATTATAGACAGTTTTCATCTAATTTTAAAAAATATACAGGAGATGTTCCTAGTAATTATAAAGGTGTGAAATAATAAAGTGGGTAAAAATGATTTTAATTCAGATAAAAGATTTGCAACATCGTTAATAGTTACAATATTTATAATTATAATATTATTAGTTAAGCTATTGAGTTTTATAATTAATTAAGGAGGACATATGGAGAAGTTAAAGAAAAATATAAATTTAATAATAGGAATTGTTCTATGTATATACGTTGTATTGATAAATTTAATTTGTGGAAAAGTTAGTTTTAGTTATTCATTTTTTATATTAGGTATTATTTTAATAATATATCACTTTATCAAAGATAAAATCAAAGGTATAAATAAGGTATTAAAAGTAGTAAAACCAATAATATTAGTATTCATAATTATTTTTATTACTATAGAAGCAGCTATTATTTTATATCCTAAAAAGAATATAGATAAAGCTGATTATATGATAATACTAGGTGCCGGCTTAAAGGGAGAAAAACTTAGTATGACATTGGAGCAACGATTAAATAAAGCTTTAGAATATATAGAAAACTATGATAATGGTATAAATATAGTAGTATCTGGTGGACAAGGTCCAGGAGAAGATATAACAGAAGCAGAAGCAATGAAAAGATATTTGATTAAAAATGGAGTTAAAGAAGATAATATTATAATGGAAAATAAATCTACAAGTACTAGTGAAAATTTAATTTATTCTAAGGAGAAGATAGAAAATATAGTAGATGGAAAGATAAAAAGTGTTAAAATAAAGGTTGTAACATCAGATTTTCATGCTTTTAGAAGTAATATGTTAGCTAAGAGAAATGGATATGAAAAAATTAGCTTTTACACCAATAATACATTTTTTCCTTTAATACCAATAATGTACACTAGAGAGTTTTTAGCAGTAATAAAGTCATATATTTTAGATTAGTAAAAATGGTAATAAATAAAATTATTACCAAGTAAAATTTATTAATAAATTTGTTAGAAAATTAAGTTAAGGTAAAATATTACAGAGGAAATTGAAAGTTAAAGTAGAATAATATCAATGAGTAATTATGTTTTTATGCTATTATATTAAAGGGGGATATCCATGGGAAAAATAGTAGGTTGTTCTGTTGTTATTAAAGATGATTTTAATAATATATTAATAGTTCAAAAAAAGGTAAAAAGAAATGAGCCAAAGTTATGGTATTTGGTTGGTAGAACTCTTAGAGGTAAGGAGAGCACGGAAAAATGTATAACTAGAGCTGTTAAAGATGATTTAAAGGTAAATATTTTTGATTTACAAATTATAGATGAATATAAAATAAATGATGATGAAAATATTTTACTTTATACTGGAAACGTAAAAGAAAGTATAAATATGGGTAAGGATATTACCTCATATAAATGGATAGGCATAGATAATTTAAATTCATATGAATTTGCAGAAGGTGAAAAGGAAAGATTATTATCATGCTTTAATAAATAGCAACTTTAGCTACTAATCATTTTATGGTTAGTAGCTTTAATAATAGTATTTAGATAAATTATAAAAGGGAATATTTAAAGTATATATTGTTGTGGGAGAGGCTATGGATAATTTAAAAAATTTACTCAAAGAGTTATGTGATAAAACAAATATTAAGTATAGATTAACTAATGATAAAGGAGAAGAAATATTTAATAACCTAAATTTAGATTTAGATATAATTATAAAAAATATAAATATAAATAATGGTATATATAAAATTTATATAAAAAGAGAAAATGAAATTTTAATTCCATTTATAGAGTTTTCCCTAGATAAATTTATTGAGAAAAATAACAGTATTCAATTATTATTAGAAGGAGAAAAACCGTGGGATTCTTTTAAAGAAACTTTATTGTTTAGAAAGGGTAAACTATTTATAATAGACTGTAATAATAAAGGTGAGGCACTTAAAGTTATAAAAAATAGCTATTGTCAAGAAGATGTTTTTATTGAGGAAGTTTATGAACAAATAATATTGGTTGGAGATTTGGAAGAGGAAATTGAGCATGGGCTTTCTTTAAGAGAAAGTATAATACAAAATACAGGGGAAAAAGTATTTATTTCAGTTTCAAATTTAGATGGTACCCATAAAGGCTTTTTAAAGGGATATAGGAAGGCTACAGAAGCAATAAAAACAGGAAAGGCATTGAAAATTGTTCCAGAAGTTTATATATCCAAAGATATGGAAATAGAGAATACAATTTATAATTTAAAAAATCAGTACTCTAAAAGTTTGAAAAGCGAGTACGATAATATTTGCAAGAGTTTGAATCATGAACTTATACTAACTATTGAAGAAATATTACGATGTAACTTTTCATTAACTCAAGCGGCAAAAAATTTATATATACACAGGAACACGTTAATATATAGAATAGAAAAAATAAAAAAGGAAACTTCATATGATATAAGAAATTTTAAGGAAGCAACGTTTTTATATATTTTATATGTAAATAGTAAAAGAATAGATTAAGGTGGTTGTATCGATTTATTTCGATACAACTTTTTATTTATTTATAAAATAAGCCTAATTTTTTAAAGTCAATATCGTTATACATAAACGCAACATAATTATAGAAAATATGTAATTATATGTATAATATAGATTTATGAAGATGTTTACATCTAATAAATTTATTAAAGGGGATGAGAGAGTTGAAAAAAAGATCATGTATGAATAGAAATATAGCATATATAATTGCTGGTGCTATTATGGTAGGACAATTACCAGTTACAACATTGGCAGAATCCAATCAAAATTTACCAATAGTTGAAAGAGCTGCAGAATCTAAAGTAGCAGGATTATATGAGCAAAATTATGATGATGATTCAGGGCTTACATGGACTAGGTTACAAGGTAACGGAACTATTTCCAAAAATAAAGATGAAGGTGTATTAAATATAAAAAGAGATTCAACAGATAATAAATTAGTATTTATAGAAGAACAATCACCATCATTAGTAGATGGAGAAGCTGAAATTAGATTTACATTAAATCCATCAGAAGGTGATAATGTTACTGGAAGGTTCGGATTAGTACTAAGAGGAACAAGTGCAAATAGCTATGCGTTTATAGGATATAACCAAGGTGGAAAATGGTTAATAGAAACAGCAAATGCATGGAAGGACGATATAGATGGACCACAAATATCCGCTGGTGAAGCTGTAACTATGACCGTTAGAGTAGTTGGTAATAAAGTTACATTAGTAGTTAATGGAGAGCAAATATTTAATGATGTAGTTAATTTAAATGGTTGGCCTACAGGTGCAGGTAAGTTTGGATATAGAACTTGGTTTGATAATAAAGATATAAAAGTAGATTACTTAAAAGCTGGAGAACTTGGTTCACTACAAAGCCAAGCATTACCAGAATTACAAGTAACAAGTATAGATGAAGTTTCAGCTGAAACATATCCAAGATTAAAACCAACATTACCAGATAAAGTTAACGTAACATTTAATGATGGTTCTAAAACTAGTAGAAGTGTTCAGTGGGATTATATCTCACCAGAAAGTTATTTAAATCCAGGAACTTTTAAAGTTAATGGAACAGTAGCAGGTACAGAAATTAAAGCTGTGGCTAATATAATAGTTAGAAATGAAGCAGTTGTATATGAAACAAACTTTGAAGCGGAAGAAACAAGTGGTAATTGGCAAGTACTTCAAGGTGGTGGAAGTGCAACAGTAGAAAATGGTGTAGTTAAGGTGCCAATGAATGGCGTATCAACTTCAGCTGATATGAATTCACCATCAGTAAAGAATTTTATATATGAAACTGATTTCTCAACAAGTACTGACTTAGGAAGAGTTGGACTTGGATTTAGAATAAAAGATGCAAATAATTGGGGTGCAATTTGCTATGATGCTGGTTCTTGGGTATGGAAAGCAAAAAATAATGGACAAGAGTCATATGGTAATTTCCCAGGTTCATTTAGTATTAGGCAAAATACAACTTATAGAATGAAATTAAAAGTAGAAGACAATAATGTGTCACTTTGGATAGATGGACAATTAATAGGAAAAGCTTCTGTTTCTAATTTTCCAAGTGAAGCTGGAAAAATTGGTTTATCAGCTTGGCATAGTTCAAAAGTTGTTACTTTAGATAATGTAAGAGTTGAGGAATTAACTCCATTAGCACCTCCTGAAGTAAATGAATCATATGAAACAATAGAATCTAACAAAATGAAAGTAACTTTAGATTCAAATTTCCCAAGAGTAAAGCAATATGAGTGGAAAGAAGATAAATCTACACTTATAGGTGAAGAAGAGCAATTATATATTGTTGAAGTAAATGGAGATAAGCACATTCCTAAAGTTAGCTCAAACAAATTGGAAAATAATTCTTTAGAATATACATTAACTTTTGATGAGCTTAATATGAATATTAAATTAAAAATGTCAATTGAAGAAAATAAATTAAGAATGGATGTTACTGAAGTACAAGAAAATGGAGAAACTAAGCTTCAATCTTTAAATTTCCCAGGACAAAGTTTAGCGTCAGTAACTGATAGAGATGGAGGAAAAACAGCATCAGTTCTTACAACAGGTGACTGGAATAATATAATTGAGGAGTTTACAGATGTAGAAGATTTGCAAACAGGAGTTAGAGGAAAAACATATGCATTTATAAATAATAGTGATTTTGCAATAACTATAAATAATAATACTGTAGAAGGCGGTAATAGAGTAGTTTTAACTACAGAAAATAGAGGAGATGAAAATGGTACCTATAAGAAAACTGGTATTTCTAATGGTACTTGGACATATAGAGAAGTACTTGAAAATACAACAGCATTAGGTAGTAATCTATATCAAGGCGAACTTCCATGGTCAGAAGTAATGATAACTAAGGATAATAATGGAGACTCCACAGTTGATTGGCAAGATGCAGCTATACTTTATAGACAGAATATGAAAGTTCCAATGGGTGGAGAAGATATAAAAAATAATTTATCTTATATAGCATTTAATATAGGATATACTCAAAATCCGTTTTTAAGATCATTAGATACAGTAAAGAAAATATCAAACTTTACAGATAATTTTGGACAATTAGTATTGCATAAAGGATATCAAGCAGAAGGACATGATGATTCTCATCCAGATTATGGTGGACACATAGGAATTAGACAAGGTGGAAAAGAAGATTTTAATACATTAATAAATGAAGGTGCTAAGTATAATGCTAAAATAGGTGTTCATATAAATGCAACAGAATATATTAAAGATGCATTTGAATATCCAGGAGCAATTGTAAATGAAAATGCTCCTGGATGGGGATGGTTAGATCAAGCATATTATGTGGATCAAAGACAAGACATAATGACTGGTGAGTTATTTAGAAGATTAGATATGTTAAAGGAAGATGCTCCAAATTTAGGATGGGTTTATGTTGATGTATATACAGGCAATGGATGGAATGCCCATCAATTAGCAAGTAAAATAAATGAATTAGGATATATGTTAGCAACAGAAATGAATGGACCATTAGAACAACAAGTACCATGGACCCATTGGGGTGGAGACCCTGCATATCCTAATAGAGGAAATGAAAGTAAAATAATGAGGTTTATGAAGAATGATACTCAAGATTCATTCTTAGCAGATCCATTATTAAAAGGAAATAAGCATCTTTTATCAGGCGGATGGGGAACTAGACATAGTATAGAAGGTGAATATGGTATGGATGTATTCTACAACCAAGTATTACCTACTAAGTATCTTCAACATTTCCCTATAGTGAAGATGACTGATAATGAAATAAAAATGGAAAATGGTGTTAGAGCAGTAAGAGAAGGAGCAAATATTAACTATTATAGAGATAATAGATTAGTGGCAACAACTCCTGAAAATTCACTTGGCTCAACAGGAATAGGTAAAACAAAATTATTTTTACCTTGGAATCCAGTAGAAGAAGATGAAAAGATTTATCATTGGAATCCATTAGGAACAAGTTCAGAATGGGAATTGCCAGAAAGTTGGGAAAATATTTCTACCGTTAAATTATATGAACTTAGTGATTTAGGAAGAACATTTGTAAAAGATGTTAAAGTTAAAAGTGGAAAAGTTCAATTAGATGTAGATCAAAATAAACCTTATTTAGTTATGAAAGGTGAAGTTGAGGAAAAGAGAATAGCAGATTGGGGAGAGGGTGCTCAAATAAAAGATCCAGGATTTGATTCACAAACATTTAATTACTGGACAGTTGAAACTAAGGCAAGAAATACAAACCATGTAATAATTGAAAATGAAACAAATTCTAGGAGAAAAGGTAATGATTTAGTTAAAATAGGTGCAGGAAAAGAAACAACAATAAAACAACAAATAAGTGACTTAGAAGAAGGTGTAACTTATTCAATATCTGCATGGGTAAAAAATGAAGGAAATAGAGAAGTTACATTAGGTGTAAAATCAGGGGATAAAAATATTACAAATATGGTAACAAGACAATCAGAACCAAGGCAAGGTGAAGGTGTAAAATGGATAGATGATAGATTTAGTAGAATTGAAGTTGAATTTACAGTTCCAAAAGGAGAAACAGGAGCAGAGATTTATTTAACTGCTGCAAAGGGAGATTCAGCTGTTTATGTTGACGACTTTAGAATATGGAATAATCCTGGACATACTAATAAGGATGGTTATGTATTCTATGAAGATTTTGAAAATGTTGATGAAGGAATTAGCCCATTCTATTTAGCTCCAGGAAGAGGACACTCAAATAGATCCCATTTAGCAGAAAAAGATCTTTTAGGTAGACAACAAATGACTTGGGTATTAGATGGTAGATTCTCACTAAAGACTAATCAACAACCAAACGAAACAGGACAAATGTTAATTACTGAGGAATCAACATTTAAGTTAGAAGCAAATAAAACTTATGAGTTAGGATTTATATATTCTTTAGCAAGTGCAGATCCAGGTTATACTGTAAATATTAAATCTAAGTCACAAGGAACATTAGTAAGTATTCCATTAGATGCTACAAATAAAAAAGATATAAAGAGAGAGTTTACAACAGGAGATGTAAATGACTACTATATTTCAATAGATAAGGGAAATGGATTTAAAGAATTAATAGTAGATAACATTTATGTAAAAGAAATAAATAAATCTATAGAAAATGCAACTATAGAATATGTTAATTTAAATACTATGATAAATAATATAGCATCAGGTGAAACAGTTGATGTTTATACTAATGCTTTAAAGAATAATGGAGAAAATGTTGATTTATCATCAGCAACTGTAGAGTATAAAACTTCAAATCCAGCTGTAGTTACAATAGAAAATGGACAAATTAATGGTGTTTCAAAAGGCTCAGCAGATATATGGGTAGAAGTTACTGAAAATGGAAAAACTGTATCATCAAATAAAGTGTTAATAAAAGTTGATGGGGGCGGTGTAGTTACTCCAGATGTTAATAAGTCAGAATTACAAGAGGTAGTAGATAGAGCATCAGAGATAACTAAAGATAATTATACAGAAGAAAGTTATAATTTAATGTTAACAGCACTTAATGAGGCAAAAGCTATATTATCTAAGGAAAATGCAACTCAAGAAGAGGTGGATAATGCAAAGGTGGCATTAGAAAATTCTATAAATAATCTAGTAGAAAATGAAAATAATGAAGTATTTAAGAGACATCTTGAAATTGCAATAGAAGAAGCTAAAAAGGTAAAAGAAGAGGATCTTGAAAATGTTGTTCCAGTAGTTGTAGAAGAGTTTAGAGCAGCACTTGAAGAAGCAGAAGGAATATTGGCAAATGAAAAAGCTACTCGTGAAGATGTTGATAAGTCATTTGAAAGATTAAGTTCAGTAATGCATAAGTTATCATTCTTAAAGGGTGATAAGTCAGAATTAATAAAGCTTGTAGAAAGAATTAATACATTACAAGGAGATTTATACATTAAATCAACTTGGGATGTATTACAAGGTGTTTTAGCAGAAGCAAATGGAGTTATTAATGATGTAAATGCTATGGAAGAAGAAGTTTCTCAAATTTATGATAAATTATTAAGAGCAGAATTAAATTTAAGATTAAAGCCGAATAAAGATATTTTAGAAGAATTAATAAAGGATGCTGAAAATCGTGATTCAAACAAATACACAGAAGAAAGTTGGAGGTCTGTAAGTGATGCATTAGCAAAAGCTAAGGAGGTTTATGGAAACGAAGAGGCTACTATAGAAGAGGTAAAGAATTCTGAAAAAGCTTTAAGAAATGCTCTTGATAATCTTATAGCTAAGAATAATGAAGGTAATAACGGAGGCTCATCCAATAATGGGGGATCATCAAATAATGGAGGTTCATCAAATAATGGAGGAAGCACAAGTGGTAGTAAATTACCACAAACAGGAGGGGTTCCAAGTGGAGCAGTTTCTTTATTAGGATTAATAGCTTCAGCATTAGGTATTACTATTTATAAAAAAAGAAAGTAAGAATATATTTTAAAATGTAATAGTATAATTATAGAAACTACGTTAAATTAATTAACGTAGTTTCTTATTTAATAAAAATAATATATAATAAATTATGGTAAATAATATTCAATTATTAAGAGAGTAATCTTTTTATATTTGTTTATTATTTATAAAAATAAAATTAATCTAACAGAAAAGAGTAATCTAATCTGAAAGAAAATAGTTAAAAGCTTTAAATATTTTAAAGTAAATTAATGATATTAAATATAGATTAAGCATAGTTGATTATTTATCAGCTTTATTTTTAATGGAATTAATATTATTAAAGTCTAGTTTTCTTTTAGAAGAATAAGAAAACTAGACTTTTTTATTAGTTATTAATTATTTAGGAAGTTAGATTAATAAAAAAGGAGGAATTATTATTAAGAAGATAGCTGTAATAAGTGCAATTTTAGAAAATCCTTCAAAGTGTCAACAAGAGTTTAACGAAGTTGTAGCAACCTTTAGAGGAAGTATAAGAGGCAGAATGGGAATACCTTTTGAAGAAGGAGTTTCTGTTATTTCAATAACTGTAGTTGGAGAACTAAATGATATTAATAGCCTTACAGGAAAGCTTGGTAATATACAAGGAGTTACAGTAAAAACTGCTATATCGAAAATAGAAATTTAAATATGGGAGTGATTAATATTAAGGTAAAATTAATAATTGATAAGATTTATAAAGAAAATAATGCAACAAGAGACGAACTTTTATTTTTATTAAATAATTTAAATGATAAAGATAAGGAATATCTTATAGAAAAGGCTCATGAAACTAGAATGAGGACATATGGAGATAAAGTTTACATGAGGGGACTTATTGAGTTTACAAACTTTTGTAAAAAAGATTGTATATATTGTGGAATTAGAAGAAGCAATAAAAAAGCAGATAGATATAGACTAACATATGAAGACATAATGGAATGTGCTGACATTGGGGATAAATTAGGTTATAAAACTTATGTACTTCAAGGTGGAGAAGATGCTTATTTTACTGACGAGAAGATGATAGAAATTATAAAAGGAATAAAAGAAAAATATCCTAATAATGCAATAACATTATCTTTAGGAGAGAGAAGTTATGAATCTTATAAGAAAATGTTTGAAGCAGGAGCCGATAGATATCTTTTAAGACATGAAACTGCAACAAAAGAGCTTTATGAATCTTTACATCCAGGAGCTAGCTTTGAAAATAGAAGAAAGTGCTTAAAAGATTTAAAGAAAATAGGGTATCAAATTGGTGCTGGATTTATGGTTGAAATACCAAACCAAACTAATGAAGATTTAGTTAATGATTTGATATTTGTTAAGGAATTAGAACCACATATGTGTGGAATAGGACCATTTATTCCTCATAAAGATACTCCGCTTAAAAATGAAGTTGCAGGAACAGTAGAGAAAACTACTACAATGTTAGCTTTAATAAGATTATTACTTCCTAATGTTTTATTACCTTCAACTACTGCTCTTGGAAGTATTGATCCTAATGGTAGAGAAAAAGGAATAAAGGCAGGAGGAAATGTTGTAATGCCTAACTTATCACCAACAAGAGTTAGAGAAAAATATTCATTGTATGATGGAAAGATATGTACTGGTGATGAGGCTGCAGAATGTAGAATGTGTATAGAAGGAAGAATAAAAAAAGCTGGATTTAGAGTAGAGGTAACAAGGGGAGATAATATACTTTGGGCTAAATCTAATAATGTAAATAAAGGGACTGGAAATAAAGTTAAAGTTGAGAATATAAGAATTAATAATTTATAAAATTATTAATATAAAAGGAGAGTAAATTATGTTTATAGATCATGAATATATAGAAAGAATTTTAGAAGAAGCTAAATCAGCTACTAAAGATGATATACAAAATGTTTTAGAAAGAGCTAAAGAGAGAAAAGGATTATCACATGAAGATATTGCTATTTTACTTCAAGCAGATGATGAAAATTTAAAGGAAATGTACAAAATAGCTGGAGATATAAAAAATTCAATATATGGAAAGAGAGTTGTTATTTTCGCTCCACTATATGTTAGTAATTACTGTGTAAATAATTGTGTTTATTGTGGATATCAACACTGTAATGAATTTGAGAGAAGAAGATTAACTCAAGAGGAAGTTAAAGAAGAAGTAAGAATACTAGAAAAAATGGGACATAAGAGATTAGCTTTAGAGCTTGGAGAAGATCCAGTTAATGCACCAATAGAATATGTTTTAGAGTGTTTAGACACTATATATAAAACTCAAAATAGTAATGGAGAAATAAGAAGAGTTAATGTAAATATAGCTGCCACAACAGTTGAAAATTATAAAAAATTAAAGAAGGCTAACATAGGAACATATATATTATTCCAAGAAACATATCATAAGCCTACTTATGAAAAAATGCATCCAAAATCAATAAAAGGGGATTACACTTATCATTTAACTGCATTTGATAGAGCAATGGAAGCTGGAATAGATGATGTTGGTGGAGGAGTATTATTTGGTCTTTCAGATCCAAAGTTTGAGGTTTTAGCTTTAATGATTCATAATGAACATTTAGAAGAAAAATTTGGAGTTGGATTCCATACAGTTTCTTTCCCAAGATTAAAAAAAGCAAAAGGAATGGATTTAGAAAGTTTTCCTAATTTATTAGATGATAATATGTTTAAAAGAATAGTAGCAATTACAAGAATAGCAATACCATTTACAGGTATAATAATGTCTACTAGAGAAACAGAAGAAATGAGAAGAGAATTATTAAAGTATGGAGTTTCACAAGTAAGTGCAGGTTCAAGTACAGGTGTTGGTGGATATAAAGAAAGAGAAGAAGGTAGAGAAGTACTACAATTTAAAACATCAGATGAAAGAACACCTCTAGAAGTTTTAAAAGCACTTTTAGATGATGGATATATTCCGAGTTACTGTACTGCTTGCTATAGAAAAGGAAGAACTGGTGAAAGATTTATGAAACTAGCTAAATCAGGAAATATACAATATGTATGTGAACCTAATGCCATGATGACATTAATGGAATTTGCTTTAGATTATGGTGATAAAGAAATATTAGAAAAATCAGAGAAGCTTGTTAGAAATGAAATAAAAAATATAAAAAGAGATGATATTAGGGAGCTTGTAAAAAATAATATAGAAAAACTAAAAAAAGGTGAAAGAGACCTTTATTTATAGTAGGTGGTTAATTATGAATAATACTCCAAATTCTAATAGAAAACATATAGCTATATATGGAAAAACTAACTCAGGAAAATCTTCTTTAATGAATAAGCTTTTAGGACAAGAAATATCTTTAGTTTCAGAATTAGAGGGAACAACTACAGATCCAGTATCAAAAGCAATGGAACTTATTCCAGTAGGTCCAGTATTATTTATAGATACAGCAGGACTTAATGATACTACTATTCTTGGAGAAATGAGAGTAAAAAGGACTCTTGAGATTTTAATGAGAACAGACTTAGCTTTATATATAATGGATAGCAACGATTTAGATTTTAATTCATACAAAGACATGAAACTAAAATTTAAAAAATATAATATTCCTTATATAACAGTTATAAATAAAATAGATACATTAAGTTATGAAAAGTTAGAAGAAATAAAATCAAATTTTGAAGAAGCAGTTTTTATTTCAACATGTGAAAATCAAGGGGTTGAAGGGTTAAAGGAATTACTTATAAAAAAGCTACAAGATGATGAAAGGGAAATACCTATTTTAGGGGATTTAGTACCTTATAATGGAAAGGTAATATTAGTTGTCCCAATAGATTCAGAAACTCCAAAAGGTAGAATAATTCTCCCTCAAGTACAATGTATAAGGGACTGTCTAGATCATGGAATAAAAAGCTATGTTGTAAGAGATACAGAGTTAGAATCTGCTTTAAAAGATATTAAAGATGTAGATTTAGTTATAACTGACTCTCAGATTTTTAAGAAGGTAGATAGAATTGTACCAAAGAATATAAAGCTTACAAGTTTTTCTATATTATTTGCTAGACATAAAGGTGATATTAATGCCTTTGTAGAAGGAGCAAGTAAAGTTCGAAATTTAAAAAAGAATTCTAAAATACTTATATCTGAAAGTTGTTCTCATAATATATCTCATGAGGATATAGGAAGAGTAAAAATACCTAAAATGTTAAACAATTATATAGGTGCTGACCTTAATTATGAATATAGAGTAGGGCATGACTTTCCAGAAAACATAGAAGAATATGATTTGATAATTCATTGTGGAGCTTGTATGATAAATAGGAAAACTGTATTAAATAGAGTGGATTTATGTAAAGAAAAAGGTATTCCTATAACAAACTATGGAGTTTTAATAGCATACTTAACTGGAATTCTTGATAGAACTATAGTAGTTTTAGAAGATAGTAAGAAGAATTTAGATTAGTTATAAGCATTATTATACAGTTATATAAAAATTTAACTATAAATGAATAAATAAAAAAGCAACTAATAAGAATATGGACTGTTTTATGTCTATAACAGGGATAAAAGCTTATATTTAATCTTACTAGTTGCTTTTTATTTTAATAATTGCAAAAATAATTAACAAACTATAGTTTTGAGAAATTATAGTTTTTATTCAGCTATATTTATAAATTTAAATTTAGTTACATCAAAAAGTCCCTTATCTGTAATTTTCAATGAAGGTATTACAGGTAATGATAAAAAAGAAAGGGTTAAAAAAGGATTAAAGTCTATAGTTGGAGCAATTGTATTAATTGATGTATGTAAATTATTTAAATCCTTAACAACCTCTTCTGACTTTCTAGAAGTTATTAGACCTCCTATTTCTAATTGAATAGATGCTAAAACTTTTCTATTTTTTACAACTATTATTCCACCATTTAATTTTTTCAACTCTTCAATAGCAAATAGCATATCATCATCATTGCAACCACAAACTATCATATTATGGGAATCATGGGCAATAGTTGTAGCAATAGCACCTTCTTTAATATTTAAGCCTTTTATAATTCCTAGACCTATGTTAGAAGTTGCATTATGTCTTTCAATTACAGCAACTTTTAAAAGATCTAAAGTTACATTAGAATGAAATTCTTCTTTTAATTTAAGATTATCAATATTTATTTTTAAATGATTGCTTTCTAATTTATTTGGTATTATTTCAATAACATTTAAAAAAGATTTATTTTTAGTAGTGATTTTAAAGTTTTCTTTTGATATAGAAGGAAGATTAATACTATTTTTAAAATCTAATTTAGGATCTTTACTATCATATATGTTTACAAGTTTATTATCCTTAACAACAAGATTTCCATTTTTATAAACGGAATTTATTTTAAAGTTATTTAAGTCATCTAATATTAAAAAGTCTGCAATATATCCTGGAGCAATAGCACCTTTATGTTTTAAATTATAACATTCAGAAGTATTTAAAGTGGACATTTGAATTGCGGTTTCAGGTTTTAAACCATAATTAATAATCATCTTAATAGAGTTATCAATACTTCCATTGATAATTAAATCATCTATATGTTTATCATCTGTACATAAACAAATACGTCTACTATTTGATATTGATGCAGCCTTAATTAGTTCTTTTAAATTTTTAGCTACAGTTCCTTCTCTTATTAATACATACATTCCACGTCTTAGTCTATTTATAACTTCATTAGCATTATGACATTCATGATCTGTTAATATATTAGCTGTAGCATAAGCGTTTAAATGGGTTTCATTGAAACCAGCAGCATGTCCATCTATAATTAAGCCTTTACTTTTAGCATCCCATATTTTATCTATCATTTTTTCATCACAGTTTAATACTGCAGGAAAATTCATAACTTCAGCTAATCCTAAAACTTTATGGCTATTATAAAGAGGGGATAAATCATCCTTTTCTAATATTGCTCCAGAACTTTCAAATGAAGTTGCAGGAACACAGGAAGGAAGCATAAAGTAAAAATCAAATGGTATATTTTCACTTAAATTAATCATTAATTCTATTCCTTTAATTCCTAGAACATTTGCTATTTCATGAGGATCTGTAATCATTGAGGTTATTCCATGAAGAAGTGCAGTTTTATAATACTCATTTGGAGTAATTAAAGAAGACTCTATATGAGCATGAGCATCAATAAGCCCAGGACATATGAATTTACCAGTACCATCAATAGTTTCTAAACCTTCATAATTACCAAGACCAACAAAGAAACCATCTTTAATACCTACATCGCTAATGAAAGAATCATTTTGAAATACATCTATAACAGTAATATTTTTAATAACTAAATCACATAAAGTTGATTTAGAAGCAGCTTTAATTTGCTGAATAAAACATCTTTTGTTCATTATAATAATCCACCTTTTAAATAAAAATTAACCTCCGTGGATATTTTTATTATCTTCATAGTAATACTTTTTACGGTAGTATTGTAGAAACGCTTAAACCATATTATTAAGCATATACGAAGGTTATTGTTACTTATTATAGTTAAGAAGCGAAAATATGTCAAAGGGGAATTTAAAAAATGTTATTTGTAAATTTATTCAAATTACCCATAATATATGATTTAATATTTTTTATAAGAATGGGGTTAAAGTGCCAATTAAGATTCCTAAGGAATTACCAGTTTTTAAAGTTCTGTCAGAAGAAAATATATTTTTTATAAATACTAAAAGAACTAAAAATCAAGATATTAGGCCACTTAAAATTGCTATATTTAACTTAATGCCACTTAAAGTCCCAATCAGAAAATCAAATTTTAAGATATCTATTGAATATACCTATAGAACATCTAGAAAAATTTTATAATTATTTTGATGATATTAAAGAAGAAAAGTTTGATAGCTTAATAATAACTGGAGCACCAGTAGAAAAACTAGGTTTTCAGGAAGTATAGATAATATAAAATAGCAAATATTAAATTGATAATGACATTTTTTTATTAAATTAATATAATAAAGTATAGTACTTAAATTAAGGGGTAAGAAATGAGAAAAAGGATAGTTTTACTAGGTGCTATAGATGATTTTATGGTGTACTTTAGTAAATACCTAATTCTAAATGATACTGAATTATATATAATTATTAGAAAAGAACAAACTAAAAAGGTTTTAGATGAACTAGGGAATAATATAACTATAATTAGGTATGATGGGAATACTGAACATTTAAAATTATTCTTTAAATCAATTGATGCTGACATAGTATATAATCTTTCATATTTTTGCAAAGATAGATGCAATATAAAGGAGTTTATAGATAAAAATTATACATTTATTACTGATATTTTAGAAGGTCTTAAGTCATCGCCAAGAACTAGATTTATAAATTTAAAGGAAAAATATAAATTAGATGATGAAAATGAACCTTTAGAGGTGAATTCTGCTATATTAAAATCAATGGAAATAATAATTAAATATTATACTAAAAAATGTAATATTAATATAGTAGAGTTAGAAAAATTTAATGATCCTAAAATAGATATGGAAAATATTTTAAGTATAACGTAAAAGAGAGGCTATATGCCACTTTTTTACGTTATTTTTATAAGTTTTTTATCCATTGAGTTTAACCTCCAAGGGTTATATCTTGTTTATTATACCAATCTAATGCATCATAAAAATGCTGCGGTTTAAAATCAGGCCATAAATCATCAACTACATAAAAGTCAGAGTATACTGATTGGACAGGTAAAAATCCACTAAGTCTTCTCCTACCGCCCCATCGTATAATTAAGTCTATACGAGATATATCGTTTGATTTTAAATTTCTAGTAATATTCCTTTTCTTAATATCAGCAGATTTTAGAGAGTTTAAGTCCCATTCCCATCCATAGTTAATTAAAAAATTAACTTTAGTTCCACCTTTGCCAAATGTTTTTCTAGTAGTAAATTCAGATAGTTCTTTTGGGAAAACATGAGATTCGGTATTTCCAATTACTAATATTTCACAGTCTTCATGAGTTAAAAGATTTACAGCTTTTATACAAGCATCAATAAAGGCTTCTTTTTGATCAGATGGCCTTTTTGTATTATCTGTTGTAAAGCCATAATAAGTTATTTCATCTATTCCTTCTTTTTGACAAAGTTTAAATAAAATTAATCCAGGATCTATGCCTAAGGAATACCCCTTATCTTTAGTTAGACCTTTAGACACTGCAAATCGTCTATTACCATCTGGAATAATTCCTATATGTTTAGGTACTCTCATAAATTCAACTCCTTATAATATAATAATTAAATTATTCCCAATAAATATTTAATAAATACATAAAAAGGGCTTGAAATAATAATCAAGTCCTTAAAAATTATCCTTCTATTATTTTTACGTAAAATGTTCTATTTCTAGGTCCATCGAATTCACAAAAATATATGTCTTGCCAAGTACCTAAAATTAAATTCCCATTATTTATAATTAGATTTTGGGATGTACCAACAGTAGAGGATTTTAAATGAGCATGAGAGTTTCCTTCAAAATGACGATATTTAGAATCCATAGTTGGATATACTTTTTCAAAACCATAAATCATATCTCTAGTAACATCGGGATCAGCATTTTCATTAATAGTTATACCGGCAGTAGTATGTGGACAATAAACAACCATAATACCATTAGTTACATTACTTTTATTTAAATCCTCTTTAATAATATTTGTAATATCAATCATAGCTTGAGTATTAGAAATTGATATAGTATGTTTATATAAATTAGCCATAGTAAACCTCCTAAATATATTAAGTATATACATATTATAATAATAGAAATTTATTTTTTTAGTAAGTTAAAAATAAATTAAATATTAAATTTTTTATTGATTTTTTTGTAAATAGGATTTAATATGTAATATAGAGTTAATAACAATTATTTGTTAATAGGAGATGGCGATATGAAAAAGTATTTAAATTTATCAACATTTTATTTAATTTTAGGACTAGCCTTTGGTGTGTTTTACAGAGAATTTACTAAAATGAATTCTTTTGAAGGTGTTACAGTTTTAGATGGAATACATTCACATATTTTAATTTTAGGATTTATATTCTTCTTAGTAATATTGCTATTAGAAAAGAGTTTTAAAATATCTTCAGTAAAATCATTTAATAAGTGGTTAATATTTTATAATGTATCATTTATTTATATGATTATATCTTTAACAATTAGAGGAATAATGCAAGTTAATGGCAGTGACTTTGCAGGGTTAAGTCATATAGCGGGATTAAGTCATGTTATGTTAGGTGGAGCATTAATATGGTTTATAGTTATTGCAAATAAAGCTTTAAGGTCTGAATAATAAGAGGGTTTAATAGAAGAGGATTTAGTTTAACTAGATTCTCTTTTGTTTTAAGAAATTTTATATACAAATTTAAATGGTTGATATATAGTTAAAGTAAGAAGATAAAATTTAGGGTGATATTATGAAATTTATAAAAGAAGAACAGCTACGTAGTATGGAAACATTTAAGGATGTATCTGATAGAACTATAGAAAAGTTATGTTCACTTGGAGAAATTACTTGTTATTTAAAGGGATCACATATTTTTAGAGATAAAGATGAAGTTAAAAAGATATATATTGTTTACTCAGGAAAAGTTGCGCTATATAAAATGAATGAATCTGCGCAAAAAAAAGTAGTATTTATTTTAGGAGAAGATAGAATAATAAATGCAGTTGTAATAGATAATTTACCAGCATCTATTAATTGTGAAATATTTGAAAATGCTGAGATTTTATCCTTTGATAGAAATAAATTTATAGAAATAATGGAAAGTGATTTTGAATTATCAAAGGTTGTAATAAGATCTTTAGCAATAAAAGTTAGAAGACTTTATAGACAAATGAAAAATTCTACACCAATTAAGGTAGAGAAAAGAGTAGCAGCTAAAATTTGGAAGCTAGCTAAAGATTATGGTATAGAAAGTGAAGATGGAGTTTTAATTGATTTAAACATAAGTATAACCTATTTGGCAGATATGTTTGGAATGCCAAGGGAAACTATATCTAGAGCAGTAAAGATACTTCAAAAAGAAGGATTAATAATACATAAAAATAAAAAACTTGTAGTAAGAGATAGAGAAAAACTTTCGAATTTTTTCAAGGGATTGTGATAATTATCACAGTCTTTTTTTTATGCATAAGTATAATAGTTATTATGGTTGTTATTTAAATAACAATATAAAGGCTTTAAAATTTAATTTTACTTCCATTTAAAGTTAAATTTGACTGTTTTTACATGATGAGAATTGCATATAAAAGCGATTTTATTATTAGAAAATAGAAACAGTAATAAGCATATGGAATACATTTAATATTTTTAAGTAGTAATTTTATTTAGTATGGTTAGATGAATGGCATTAATATCATATTAAAAAAGAAAGCAAATTAAGAGGTGTTTAAAATGGGATATAAGCTTAACTTAGAAAACTTAAATATTGCTTTAAGGGAACTTTCAAAGGAATATAAAATATATGCGCCGAAAGTTCTTGAAGGAAAAGGAACTTTTTCAGATACTGATATAGTAAGATATGGTGAAATTTCTAAGGTAGAAGAAATTGAATTTGAAAAGAAGTCACAGTTTTCATATAAGGAAGTAATTCTTCCAATTACTCAAACGCTATTTTTCTTTACAGAAGATGAAGTTAAAGAAGCAAGTATAGAAGAAAAATCATTATTAATATTTTTAAGAAGCTGTGATATACATTCATTAAAAAGAATAGATGATATTTATTTAAGAAATGGATTTGTAGATCCTTATTATGAAAAATTAAGAGAAAAGGCTAAGTTTGTTTTAATTGGATGTAATAAAAGTTTTGAAAATTGCTTTTGTGTTAATATGGGAACAAATAAAACTGATGAATATGATGCATATTTAAAGTTAGATGGACAAGATGCATATATAGATTTAAAAGATGAAAAGTTAGAAGCATCATTTACTAATGTAGATGTTGAAAAGTTAGAAGTAAAACCAGAATTCGTTTCAGAAAATGAAGTAAAGGTTAATATTCCAAATAACTTAGAACTTAAAGTTATGGATTCAAAAATGTGGGATGAATATTCACAAAGATGTATAGCATGTGGAAGATGTAATTTCGTTTGTCCAACATGTACTTGCTTTACAATGCAAGATATATTTTATAAAGATAATGGAAAAGCTGGAGAAAGAAGAAGAGTATGGGCTTCATGTCAAGTAGATGGATATACTGATATGGCAGGAGGACATAGTTTTAGAAAAGCTAAAGGTCAAAGAATGAGATACAAGGTGCTTCATAAGGTTTATGATTACAAAAAGAGATGGGGATACCATATGTGTGTTGGCTGTGGAAGATGCGACGATATATGTCCAGAATATATATCATTCTCGAATTGTATAAATAAATTAGAAAATGCCATGGAAGAGGTGAAGTAAATGAGTAAGAATGTTTATACACCATTTATATCAGAAATATTAGAAGTTATTAAACATACAGAAATAGAATATACTTTTAGAATGTCTTTTACAGGAGATGTTAAGCCAGGACAATTTTTTGAAGTGTCATTACCTAAGTTTGGAGAAGCTCCTATATCAGTTAGTGGAATAGGTGAAAATTATGTTGACTTAACAATTAGAAAAGTTGGTAAAGTTACAAATGAAGTATTTAAAAATTATGCTGGAGATAAGCTATTTTTAAGAGGACCTTACGGAAATGGATTTGACATAGAAAACTATAAGGGAAATGAAGTTATAGTAGTAGCAGGGGGAACAGGTCTTTCACCAGTTAAAGGAATAGTAGATTATTTTTCGAAAAATCCAAATGATGCAAATGGTTTTACATTAATATCAGGATTTAAGTCACCAAAGGACATATTATTTAAGAAAGATATGGAAGAATGGAATAAAAATATGAACTTCATATTAACTGTAGACAGTGCAGAAGAAGGATATGAAGGAAATGTTGGACTTGTTACAAAGTATGTTTCAGAGCTTAAAATAAAAGATATGAACAATGTACAAGTTATAGTAGTTGGACCTCCAATGATGATGAAATTTACAGTTTTAGAATTTTTAAAGCTTGGAATAGATGAAAATAATATTTGGATATCACAAGAAAGAAAAATGTGTTGTGGTTTAGGTAAATGTGGACACTGTAGAATAGATGATACATATATCTGTTTAGATGGACCAGTGTTTAATTACTCAAAAGGTAAACAATTAATAGACTAGGGAGGATTTACTATGGATATAAATACTAAAAAGCTTAAAAAAAATGCTTTTAGAGTTACAAAAAGAAGAGGAATAACATCTTCAAGAATAAGAGTTCCAGGTGGATTCTTAAAAGCAGAGTACCTAGGACTTATTCAAGAAATTGCAGAAAAGTACGGTAATGGTTCAGTCCATATTACAACAAGACAAGGATTTGAAATACCTGGAATAGATATGAATAATATGGAAAAGGTAAATGAACTTATACAACCTATAATTGAAGGGTTAGAAATAAATCAAGAAATTCCAGGAAAGGGATATACTTCTGCAGGTACTAGAAATGTATCAGCATGTATAGGAAATAATGTTTGTCCATATGCAAACTATAATACAACTAATTTTGCTAAGAAAATAGAAAAAGCAATTTTCCCAAATGATTTACATTTTAAAATTGCATTAACAGGATGTCCAAATGATTGTATAAAAGCAAGAATGCATGACTTTGGTATTTTAGGAATGACAGAACCACAATTTGATAGAGATAAATGTATATCATGTGGAGCTTGTGTTAGAGCTTGTAAAAAGAAATCAACAGAAGCTTTACATGCAGAAAACTATAGACCAGTTAGAGATCATAGTAAGTGTATAGGTTGTGGGGAGTGTGTTATAAACTGTCCAACTGGTGCATGGACAAGAAGTAAGGAAAAATATTATAGATTAGCTATAATGGGTAGAACAGGTAAGAAGAATCCAAGACTTGCAGAAGATTTTATAGTATGGGTAGATGAAGAAAGTATTATAAAGATTATATTAAATACTTATAAATATGTAGAACAATATATAGATAGAGCTGCTCCAGGTGGAAAAGAACATGTAGGATATATAGTTGATAGAACTGGATTTATGGAATTTAAGAAATGGGCCTTAGAGGGAGTTGAACTTTCAGATAAAGCTATTCTTAAAGAAAATGTATATTGGAATGGTATAAAGTACTAAAATATTTATATATAATGTTTTAGTTATAGTAAATATAAAAATTTTATATTGGATTAAATAAATTTTTTGATTTAATATTTATTTAGGTTAGTCCATATAAGGTTAGATATAAAAGTTAAGTTTAGACCGCTATTTACTTTAAATAGCGGTCTTAGTTCAAATTGATGAAAAAATCTTATGAAAATTAAAGTAAAAGAGGTATAATAAAAGTAATTACAGATAATCTAAATAAGAGATTCTATATATGATGTGTTTAGGAGCGAAATTATGATACAACTAGTTGGAATAAAAAAAAATATAGATATAGAAATAAGAGAAAAATTAGCATTACATAGTAAAAAACAAGAAAATTACACAAAAGAACTTTTAAATTACTTTGATGAAGTAGTGATAATAAGTACATGTAACAGAACAGAAATTTATTTTAATGGTTCTTTATCAGGGGAAGAAGGATTAAAAAAGGTTTTTGAGATATTTAAATGGGATATAAATTTATCTAAGTATTGTTTTTATTTAGATGAAAAAGAAACTGTTAAGCACTTAATGGAAGTAGTATGTGGTTTTCATTCAAGAATACTTGGAGAAGATCAAATATTAGGGCAAATAAAGTCTGCATATCAAAAATCATTAGAAATGGGAGCCGTTAAGCTTGAGCTTCAGAGATTATTTCAAGATGCAATTACTTGTGGAAAAAGGTTTAGAACTGAAGGTAGGTTGTATGAAATACCAGTTTCATCATCATCTATTGCGGTAAATGATGCTATAAATAAAGGTGCTAAAAAGTTTATGGTTATAGGATATGGAGAAGTTGGGACATTAGTCGTTAAGTATGCTCTATCCCATAATATAGATTCATTAAAATTAGTAGTTAGGGATATAACTAAAATAGAATATATAGATGATATCAGAGTTGAGGTAATGGATTATAAACATGGAAGAGAAATAATAAACGATATGGATTGTGTTATTTCATGTACATCGGCACCTCATTTAATAATAGAACAAAAGCATATAAAAGAATATGGAGATAGATTAATAATATTTGACTTAGCTGTTCCTAGAGACGTTGATGAAAAAGTTAAAAATTTTAATAGAGTAGAACTTTTAGACATAGATGATATTAGCTCTATAGATGATGAAAATAAAAAATTAAGAGATGAGCGTATGCAGTATTTTAAATATATACCTTATCAGTACATAAAAGAATTTTTAGAATGGAAAAAATTAAGGGGAATAGCACAAAATATTAAAGAGTTAAAAATATCAGGTAATAAGGTAGTTGAAGAAAGATGTAAGACATTTTCTCATAAGTGTAAAAATCCACAAGATATCCAGCTTGCTAATGTTTTAATAAAAAGTACTTCTGATGCCTATGTAAATAGAGCTATAGAAGTTCTAAAAGAAGAAAAGTTAAAGGGTTGTGAAGAAGAATGTCTAAGAATATTAAAAAGGATATTTCAAATATAGAAAAAGACTATATATACCTATCATTAAAATCAGATAGCCTAAGAATTGGAATTATAGGTGGAGGAAAAGCAGCTTTAATTAAGGCACGCAGTTTTTTAAAAAAAGGATGTTTTGTTGAAATTATATCAAAGAATTTTAATGAAGAATTATTGAGTAATAGAAGTGATTGTTTAAAATTAAATCAAGGGAGTTACTCTAAAGAGTTTATAGAAGATAAACATATTGTAGTAATAGCAGTAGATGATTATGAATTAGTAGAAAAAATAATAGTACACTGTGATGAAAGTTCTAAAATATATGTTAATGCAACAGATTTTAAAAATGGGAAAGCAATAATTCCCGTGCAAAGAGAGAGTAAAAATTTAAATTTTGCAGTAAGCACAAAATTAGGTAATCCTAAAGGAGCTTTATTAGTGGCTAATAAAGCTTTAAGTATTTTAGAGGAATATGATGAATTTATAGAGTATTCTTCTAAAGTTAGAAATAATGCAAAATATATTGAAGAATATAAAAAAGAAATAATAGATTTTGTATGTACGGAAGATTTTAAGTTTATATATAATATTAAAAAACATAAAGAGGTACTAACTATGTTTTTTAATGAGGACATAATAAATAAGTTGTATAAATAAGATGAGGTGGATTTATGGAATTAATTATTGCAACTAGAAAGAGTAAATTAGCTCAAGTGCAGGCAGATAAAGTAATAGATTTAATAAAGGAAAAACAAGGAGTAGACTCTAAAAAATTATTAGTTGTAACAGAAGGGGATAGAAGATTAGATGTATCTTTAAATAAAATAGGTGGAAAAGGTCTATTTGTAAAAGAAATAGAGCTTGCAATTCTAAATAATGAAGCCCATGCAGCTGTACATAGCATGAAAGATGTACCTTTTGAACTTCCGGAGGACTTTGAATTAATTGCAATGCCAGAAAGAGAAGATATAAGAGATGCTTTTATATCACCTAATGGAATTAAAATTAATGAGTTGAAAATTGGGGCAAGAGTTGGAACAAGTAGTATTAGAAGAGCAGCACAACTTAAAGAAATTAGACCAGATTTGGATATAGTTTCTATTAGAGGAAATGTTCAAACTAGACTTTTAAAAATGGAACAAGAGAGATTGGATGGAATAATATTAGCAGGTGCGGGACTAAAAAGATTAGGTATGGAAAATATTATAACAGATTATTTTGACCCTAAAGTATTTTTGCCTGCTATAGGTCAAGGAGCGTTAGGTATAGAATGCTTAAAAAATGGAGTATATAATAAGTATTTTAAGGCATTAGATAGTAAAGATGTTAGAATAACAGTAGATGCAGAAAGAAGCTTTATGAAAGCATTAAATGGAGGTTGTCATACATTAATAGGAGCTTATACAGAAGTTAAAGGCAATGATTTATATATGATAGGAACTTTTAGTGTAGGAGATAAAATAGTTAAAAAAGATATTTTAGGAAACAAAGAAGAAAATATTTTACTTGGAATAAAATTAGCTGAAAAGATTTTATCAGTTTAGGAGGATATCAATGAGTAAGGTATATATAATTGGAACAGGACCAGGCAATGAGGAACTTTTAACATTAAAAGCAGTTGATGTATTAAAAAGATGTACAGCAGTATTATATGATAGATTGGTATCAAACAATATATTAAATTATCTTTCAGAGGATTGCGAAATTTACTATTGTGGAAAAGAACCTGGATGTCATTATAAAACCCAAGAAGAAATTAATGATATGTTAATAGAATTAGCTAAAAAAGGTCATATTGTAGGACGAATTAAAGGTGGAGATCCGTATGTCTTTGGACGTGGAGGAGAAGAGGTTATAGCATTAGCTGAAGAAAATATAGATTTTGAAGTGGTACCAGGAGTAACTTCGCCAATATCTGTACTAAATTATGCAGGAATTCCCATTACTCAAAGGGGGATAGCGCAAAGTTTTCATATAGTTACAGGAATGACAGCTGGTGTCTTAAATATTAATTGGGAAGCCTTAGCAAAGGAAAAAGGAACATTAGTATTTATGATGGGACTTAGCAATTTAGATAAAATAGTAGGAAATTTAATATCAAATGGAAAAGATAGAAAAACTCCTGCAGCTGTAGTAATGAGAGGAACATCATCTAAACAAAGAAAGGTTATAGGAACCTTAGATAATATAGAAGAAATAGCTAAAGAAGCAGGATTTAGATCACCATGTATTATAGTAGTTGGAGAAGTTGTAACTTTAAATGATAAGTTATCTTGGTATGAAGAAAAGCCCTTATTTGGTTCTAATATATGCGTAACAAGATCAAGAGAGCAATCATCAAATCTTAAATGTAAATTAAGAGATCTTGGTGCAGAAGTTACAGAAATAAACTCCATAAAAATTGAAGGAACTAAAGAGAATTTAGAAGGATACTTAGATAAATTAGATAAATATAATCATATTCTTTTAACATCAGTAAATGGAGTAAATATGTTTTTTGATTATTTAATAGAAAAGAAGTATGATATAAGAAATATAGATGCAAAATTTTCTGTAGTAGGAAAAGCAACTAAAAAAGCTTTAGAGAATAGAGGGATAATGGCTTTTGTTATGGCAAAGGAATTTGTTGGTGAAGGTTTATTTAGAGCCTTAAAGCCATATCTTAATAAAGGGGAGAAGGTTCTTATTCCTTGTTCATCATCAAGTAGAGAATATTTAAAGGATGAAATAGAAAAACTAGGTTTAGAAGTAGATAGAGTAAATACTTATAATACTAAATGTGGTGATGTTAAAAATAATAAAGCTTTTGAAGAAGTAGATATAGTATTGTATACTAGTCCAAGTACAGTTAAAAACATGATTAATATGTTTGGAATAGAAAAGATAAAAGAGAAAAAAAATATAGCTATTGGACCACAAACATTTAAGACTCTAGAAGAAAATAATATAAAGAGTCATATGTGCAAAAAACATTCAGAAGATGGTTTTTTAAAAGAGATAACAGATATATATAAAAGTTTATAAGAAAGTTAAGGTGAAGTCAGTGATAAAGAGGGGTAGAAGATTAAGAGCAAATGCTGCAATAAGAGATTTAGTAAGAGAAAATACATTAACTAGTAATGATTTAATTTTCCCTATATTTGTAGTTGAAGGTGAAAATAGAAAGGAAGAAATAAAATCATTAGAAGGAAATTATCATTGGTCTTTAGATAGATTAGATGAAGTTATTAAAGATGTTGAAAATTTAGGAATTAAAGGCGTTATTGTTTTTGGTTTACCAGAGCATAAGGATGAGTGTGGATCTGAAGCATATAGTGATGAAGGAATAGTTCAAAAGGCAGTAAAGAAAATAAGAGAAATTTCAGAAAAGTTATATGTAATAACAGATGTTTGTATGTGCCAATATACAAGTCATGGACATTGTGGAATATTAGAAGGAAATAATATTGATAATGATTTGACTTTAGAAAAGTTAGGGGAAATAGCATTATCTCATGCAAGGGCAGGAGCTCATATGGTTGCACCATCAGATATGATGGATGGAAGAGTTGCTTACATAAGAAATATATTAGATAAAAATAATTATGAGAATGTTGCTATAATGAGTTATTCAGCAAAATATTGTTCTGCTTTTTATGGACCATTTAGAGAAGCGGCACATTCAGCTCCACAATTTGGAGATAGAAAAACTTATCAAATGGATCCTTCAAATGGAATTGAAGCTTTAAGAGAAATAGAAATGGATATAGATGAAGGTGCAGATATAATAATGATTAAGCCAGCTATGTCATATTTAGATATAGTTAGAGCCACTAAAGATAGAATAAATCTTCCTATCTGTGCTTATAATGTAAGTGGAGAATTTGCAATGGTTAAGGCAGCTGCAAAGGCAGGTCTTATAGATGAAAAAGGAATTACATTAGAAATGTTACTTTCTATGAAAAGAGCTGGAGCAGATATGATAATAACATACTATGCTTTAGAAGCAGCTAAATGGTTAAAGGAGTATTAAAATGAGAAATCAAGTTATATTTCATGAGTCTAAGAAATTTATGCCAGGTGGAGTTAATTCACCTGTTAGAGCATATAGAGATATGAACATAGATCCTCCAATAATTAGGAGTGGTAAAGGTGCTATAATAAAGGACGAAGAAGGAAAGGAATATATTGATTTTGTATTAGCTTGGGGTCCTATGATTTTAGGACATTGTGATGAAGATGTTGTTACTTCCATAAAAGAAATATCAGAACATGCTATTGCTTTTGGAGCACCAACAGAATTAGAACTAATAATGGCTAAATTTCTATGTGATAATTTAAAAAATATAGAAATGGTTAGAATGGTTAATTCAGGGACAGAAGCAACTATGAGTGCAATTAAGCTAGCTAGAGGTTATACTAAGAAAAATAAAATAGTAAAATTTGCAGGATGCTATCATGGACATTTTGATGGCTTTTTAGTTGAAGCTGGTTCAGGTGTATTAACAGAAGGAATACCAGGTTGCTTAGGAGTACCTCAAGATAGTATAAAAAACACTCTTATAGGAGTTTATAATGATTTAGAACAAGTAAAGAGTTTATTCCAAGAGTATGGCAATGATATCGCAGGAATAATTATAGAGCCGGTAGCAGGAAATATGGGAGTTATAAAAGCCGAAGATAATTTTATGATAGGGTTAAGAGAACTATGTGATAAATATGGAGCTTTACTTATATTTGATGAAGTTATGAGTGGATTTAGAGTAGACTTTGAAGGAGCACAAAGTCTATTTGATGTTAAGCCAGATTTAGTAACTTATGCTAAGATAATAGGTGGAGGACTACCTTGTGGAGCTTATGGAGGTAAAAAAGAAATAATGGAATGCTTATCTCCAGTAGGTGGTGTATATCAAGCAGGAACAATGTCAGGAAACCCTGTAGTAATGGCTGCTGGAATTGCTACACTAAATAAAATAAAAGAAAATAAAGAAAAGTATTATAATCATATAAATAAACTAGGTGATAAGTTAGAAAAAGGTATGTTAGCAATAGCTAAAGAAAAAAATATTCCAATGGTTATAAATAGGCAAGGTGGAATGTTAACAATATTTTTTAATAACCTAAAAGAAATAAAAACTTATGATGATGTAAAAAAATGTAATAGTGATATTTTTAAGAAATATTTCTTACATATGATAAATAAAGGATTTAATATACCACCGTCACAATATGAGGCGTTATTCTTGTGTACGGAACATAATGAAGAGCATATAAATAAGTTTTTACAAGCTTTTAGAGAATTTGAATAGTTAGTAAAAGGGTGAATTTATGTCAAAAGCAATTATTATAGCTTCTTTTGGAACAACAGATTTAGAAGCATTAAAGAATTTAGATAAAATAGAAGATGAAGTTAGAGTAAGGATAAATAAGAAATATCCTGTAATTAGAGTATTTACATCTAAAACTATAATAAATTCATTAAAGGTTAAACATAATATTTCTGTCTTAAAATTAGATGAAGCATTATTTAAACTAAGTAGTGAAGGATTTGAAGAGGTAATAATACAACCTCTTCATATTATGGAATGTTTGGAATATGAAGAAATAAAAAAAGTAATATATAGCTATGATTATACATTTAAAAGCATAAAGATAGGAAAAACTTTACTGGGTTATTATGGAAGTGAGTTAGAGAATGCTTGTGATAGATTAATATGTGCAATGGATGAGGAATTGCCAAAAGATAAAAATATAGTTTTAGTAGGGCATGGATCAAAAACAATTACTACTGAGGCATATTATATACTTGAAAGTAAATTTAGAGATAAGGGATATAGTAACCTGTTAATAGGAACTTTAGAAGGGGATAGAACAAGAGATTTTATAGTTGATAAATTAAAAAATGAAAATATTGATGAAGTATTAATATTACCTTTATTAGTTATAGCAGGTAACCATGCTAAGTTAGATATAGCAGGTGATGAAAAATCTTGGAAATCTAAATTTTTAGAGGAAGGAATAAAAGTAGATATAAATCTTAAAGCGCTATTAGAATATAAAAAAGTAAGAAACTTATATATTAATCAAATAGAGAGAGTTTTATAAAAAGTACGCATTTAGCGTACTTTTTTAATAAATAAACAAGAATATATAAAAAATAGACAAAATTAGAAAGTTTTCATTGAAAATTTTAAAGTAAGATTGTATTATATATAAATGTGGGCTATAGATGCTCCAATAAATACAAACTTATTAAAAATATAACAAGTTAATTAATAATATATAGGTAGGTGTAGTATGTACAGTAATGAAATTCATAATCTGGCTCATTCGGCTGAAGTGAAAGCAGATTTATTAAAAAGAAGTAAATCAAGATACATAGTAAGTGCTATGTTAGGTAGTTTATTTATTAGTTTAGGAATTATGCTGATTTATTCTATTGGTGGAATCATGCATCATGGTGGTTCACCATTTTATAAAATTATTATGGGTGTATCTTTTGGTGTTGCATTAAGTTTAGTACTAATGGCTGGGGGAGATCTTTTTACAAGTAATAGTATGATAATGACTATGGGAGCTTTAGAAAAATCAGTAACCTGGATGGATGCTTTAAAGATATGGTTTGCAAGTTGGTTTGGAAATATATTAGGTGGAGTAATTGGAGCTTTCTTATTTGTACAAGCAGGATTAACATCAGGGAAAAGTGATTATATAGGAGAGTTTATAGTAAATAATGCATTAGCTAAGATAAATACTCCATTTATGCCACTTTTAATAAAGGGTATTTTATGTAATATACTTGTATGCTTAGCTGTTTGGATGTGCTATAAGTTAAAAGAAGAAACAGCTAAAATATTAATGATTTTTTGGTGCTTATTTACATTTATAACAGCAGGGTTTGAGCATAGTGTAGCTAATATGGGATTATTAGCTATGGGGATTTTTATTGATCCATCAGCTATAACTGTAAGTGGATATATGTATAATATAATTGTTGTAACTATAGGAAACTTTATAGGTGGAGCATTATTCTTAGCGTTACCATATTACTATATAACTAATACTAAGAAGTAAAACAAAAAGAGTTAGATTCATTTTAAAATGGTCTAACTCTTTTATTTATATAAGTTTTACATTAAAGTATAATAAAAGTAAGAATTATAAATGAAGTGAGGAGTTATATGAGTTTCTTTAATCTAATATATAAAAGGGAAAGTGTTAGAGGGTATTTTGATAAGGTAGTAGAAAGAGAAAAAATAGAAAAGATAATTGATGCAGCAAGGGTAGCACCATCAGCTTGTAATTCACAACCTTGGAAATTTGTTGTTGTAGATAGTGAAAAACTAACAAAAGATTTAGCTAAAACATTATACGACCCATTGATAGGAATAAATAAATTTACAACTACTTCAAGGGCATTTATAGTAGTTGTGGGAGAAAGAAGAAATTTAACTTCAAAATTTGGAGAGTTAGTTAAGAAAAAAGACTATACATCAATAGATATAGGCATAGCTTGTGAGCATATATGCTTAGCGGCAACAGAATTAGGTTTAGGAACCTGTATGATAGGATGGTTTAAAGAAAAAGAGATAAAAAATATATTAGATATACCTAAAAATAAAGAAATATACTTGGTTATATCAGTAGGATATTTTGAAAATAAAGAACCTAGAAAAAAGGTAAGAAAAAATATAGAGGAAGTTATAAGTTATAATAAATATAAATAAAGAGGTTGCTTTGCAACCTCTCTATTTTGATCTTTTTTCTAAAAAATGTTTACTCTTTTCTAATATTACGATTAATAGTCCACCTATAATGAAGAAAATAAAGCTAAAACTTTCTAAATTCATAGCAGGTCTAGGAACTTTTAATGTAGTAGGTCCCATAAACACTGCATAGAAAGAACCAATCATTAACCCTATTATAAAGTAAATCATTTTAGATCTATGTTTTTTTAATAAATATCTTATTAACCTTATTGTAGTTACGATACCAGTAAGTACTCCAAAACCAAATATAATTAATATAGGAAGATAGCTTAAGTTAAAAGTTAAAAACTCTTTGACTGCACTTATAATTGGAGCATAAAGTCCAAATACAAGAAGTAAAGTTGAACCTGATATACCTGGTAAAACCATAGCAGAAATAGCAATCATACCAACAACAAATACATAAATTCCAAGAGAAAAAGAAATATTACTTAAATCAACTGATGAAGAACCAGAAGATGTAGGATTGAAATATGTAATTGCTGCAACTACTATAATTCCTAATATAGCATATATTATATTTTTATAGTTTTCTTTTAATATATCTTTTTCTTCACGTATTATTATTGGGATAGAAAATAATATAAATCCAACAAAAACAGAGCTTATATTATAAATTTCTTTATCAAATATAGAGGATAAAAGAAAGATTGAAGAAACCATACCTACAACCCAACCAATTCCTAATTTAAATAAGAAAGCCATAGAAGATTTTTTTCTTTCAAGTCCACCTTTAATAGACACTAATGAATTAAGGGAATTTATAAAATCATCATAAAATCCTAATATAAAAGCGATAGTTCCTCCAGAAACTCCAGGAACGCTATCAGCTAGAGCCATACAAAATCCTCTTATAAAGTTTACTATGTACATAATGTCACCTCTTTAATTAGTAGTATCTTAGAAATAATAACATTGTTAAGTTAAGAATGCATTAAATAAAAGTTACAAATTTCTTAAGATTTATTATAAATATAAAATGTTTATAAATAAAAATAGAGTCCAAAATGGAGCTCTATCTTTTAGTATTAAACTTCAAATATCCAACCTTCTGGAGCTTCAATATCACCAAATTGAATTCCACAAAGAATTCTGTAAAGTTCTTTCGTTGTAGGACCAACTTCAGTTTCACTGTAGAAAACGTGAAGATTATTTTTATATTCTATTCCACCAATAGGAGTTATTACAGCTGCAGTACCACAAGCACCTGCTTCTTTAAATTCATCTAAGTTATCTATAAGTACATCTCTTTCAAATACAGGCATATTTAAGTAGTTTTTAGCTATATCCATAAGCGAATATTTTGTTATACTTGGAAGAATTGAAGGTGAGTTAGGTGTAACAAACTCATTATTTTTAGTTATACCAAAGAAATTAGCAGCTCCAACTTCTTCTATTTTAGTGTGAGTTGCAGGATCTAAGTATATACAATCTGCAAATCCTCTATCAGCTGCAATTTGATGAGGATGAAGAGAAGCGGCATAGTTTCCACCAACCTTTTGTCCACCTGTACCAAGAGGTGCAGCTCTATCATAATCAGCTATCATAAAGTTACATGGAGCTAATCCTTCTTTAAAGTAAGGGCCAACAGGAACTGCAAAAACACAGAATATGTATTCAGGAGCTGGTTTAACACCTATGTTATTACCAACACCAATCATAAATGGTCTTAAGTAAAGAGTAGCACCTGTTCCATATGGAGGAACAAAATGTTCATTAGCTTTAACTACTTGCTTACAAGCATCTATGAATTTTTCAACAGGAACTTCAGGCATTAATAATCTTTTATTACTAACGTTTAGTCTTTCAGCATTTCTATCTACTCTAAATAATTGAACTTTTCCATCTTTTCGTCTATAAGCCTTTAAACCTTCAAAACATTGTTGTCCATAATGTAATGCTGTAGAAGCTTCACTAATAGTTAGCATATTATCCTCTACTAATTTTCCTTCATCCCATTTTCCGTCTTTCCATATAGAAACATATCTATAGTCAGTTTTTATATAACTAAATCCTAAGTTATTCCAATCAATATCTACATTTTTTTCCAAAATAATACCTCCTTAAATTATATAATATCTAATTTTATCATTATTTCAATAAAGCATAAAGATTTAATTTTCGAAAATATATAATTAATTATGAATAAATGAATTATTTGGATTGAATAAACTTAATTAAAAGAAGTTGAAAGTACTGGAAAAAGAATGTATAGTTAAAATATGACATGTTAAATTTAAGATTTGAATTAAGGTGCTAGGATAAAATAAAAGTGTTAATTCATTGGACCAATTAATAAAATTATTTGGAAAAATCCTAGCACCAAATTTTAATGGGAACTGTGACTATTAAAGATCACAGTTATCAGCTTCTTCTCCATATCTAACAGTACCCTCTGTAGAATAATTATCATTAGGATAGTTATCTATAAAGGTACCATCATTAGGTTCTGGAGAGCTATTTTTAAAGTATTTATTATTTATTTTAGTATTAATTTTAGAAGTTTTTTTACCCATATTAACTCCTCCAAATAAGATTATTTGTAGTTAGTATTGGTTAAAATTAAATTAATATACTATAGTTTTAGAAAGGAAGTATAAGAATGACGAGAGAAATAATTTCCACAGAAAAGGCACCACAAGCAATAGGACCATATTCACAAGGAATTAAATTTGGTAATATGGTATTTACATCAGGGCAAATTCCAATAAATCCAGCAACAGGAGAGCTTATTACTGAAATAAAAGAGGCAACAAAGCAATCTTTAGAAAATGTAAAAGCAATATTAGAAGAGGCTGGAAGTAGCTTAGATAAAGTAATAAAAGTTGGAGTATTTTTAAATGACATGAATGATTTTGCTGTTGTAAATGAAGTTTATGCTAAATATTTTAATAATAATAAACCTGCTAGAAGTTGTGTAGAAGTAGCTAGATTACCTAAAGATTCTGTTATAGAAATAGAAGCAATTGCAAGTTTAGAATAATTTCAAAAAGACTTATCAAATTATTTTTTGATAAGTCTTTTTTTATTTTAACTCGGTAAGATTTTTCCAATATCTTTTAGGCATACTTCTTTTTTGAAGTTTTAAATTAAGCCTTTCATCTATAGTTGTAGATTTAAAATATTCTTTCCAAAGTTCTTCAAAATTATCAAATGATTTGGATAAATTCATGTAATCATTCTTATCTAGCTCTGTTATTTCCCAAGAAATTTTATTATATATAGTGGCTATATTTCGTTTAGTGTCATGTATAATCCAATATTCATTTGGAAGTCTTTTTTCAAAGTGAGGAGATATAAGTTCAAGTATATTATTATCAGGATATATTTGTGAATATAAAAACTTATTTCCTATATAAGAGAATCGAACAAGACCAGTAAATCTATGAGCTTCTAATGACACACGTCTATCTATTAAATTAATATTTCTAACTATGTCTAAATGTAAGAAACTATGAATTTTATTAGAAACTTTAAAAGCAAGTTTTAAGTATTTAAAGCATAGTATTCCTTTATCTTTTTCAGAAGATAGATATAGTTTATATATTTTTTCAAGACATAGCCTATCAATTTTTAATATTATAGATTCTTTAACTTTTTTATATTTTTTGTAATCAGTATTTATATTTATATAAGTAGATAAAAGATCTATAGAATATTCATTTTTTGCTAATATTGAATTAGGTGGTATTTTAGAGTAAAAACTATCATATATAGCTGAAAGTAACCCTTGAAAAGAACCATCATAAATGTATGTAATCATTATTTATACTCCTTAAATTAAAATTCACCAGTTATTGATGTGATAGTATCTTTTGGTAATAATATTTTAGGTGATTTATTTAATAATATACCATTAGTAGAAATATCATCGAAAAACGATATTTGTTTTGATAATTCTTTATCTATATTAGGCTTATCAAAATATAATAATCTATTTTTAATTTTTTCGTTATCGAAATTAACATCACCATAATATTTTCCTCTGCAAGTAATAAAATATTGTGCTCTTTTTAATACAATACCAAGCTTTTTTAAATCATCAAAGCTTAAAGAATGAACCTTTCTAGTTAGTAGTATTCTTTTTGCTGATATAACACCTATACCAGGTATTCTCAATAACATTTCATAGGAGGCTTTATTGATTTCAATAGGAAAATAATTAATATTATTTAATGCCCAACTAGTTTTAGGGTCAAAGTTTAAATCAAAATTATCATTTTCATTATTTAAAAGTTCATTAGCTTTAAAACCATAAAATCTAAGTAACCAATCTGCTTGATATAATCTATGTTCTCTAATTAATGGAGGATGAGTTATATTAGGTAAAAATTTATTATTTTTTATAACAGGTACATATGCAGAATAATAAACACGTTTAAGTTTATATTTATTATAAAGATTTTCTGAAAGATTTAAAATTTTAAAATCACTTTCAGGGGTAGCACCAATAATTAGTTGAGTGCTTTGTCCTCCAGGAACAAAACTATTAGCATAGTTAAATTTTCTTTTTAAATCAGTATTTTCTGTAATAGAAGATGTAATAAGTCCCATTGGTTTTAAAATATTTTCTTTTTTCTTTTGAGGTGCAAGTAATTTTAAACTGCTAGAAGACGGAAGTTCTATATTAACACTCATTCTATCTACATACTTTCCAGCTTCCTTTATTAATATATCATCTGCTCCAGGAATTACTTTTAGATGTATATAACCATTAAAATTTTCATTAATTCTAAGTTTTTTTACTATTTTTAATAAAAGCTCCATAGTATAATTGGGTGATTTAAAAACGGCAGAGCTTAAAAATAAACCTTCTATATAATTTCTTTTATAAAAATTAATAGTAAGTTCTATAATTTCTTCAGGGGTAAAAGCGGCTCTTTCAATATCTTTGCTTACTGCGTTAATACAATATTTACAGTCATAAATACAAATATTAGTTAAAAGAATTTTAAGTAAAGATATACATCTTCCATCAGGAGTAAAAGAGTGACAAATACCATTAGAGGAAGTATTACCAATACCATTTTTATTCTTTCTTTTAGATCCAGAAGAGGAACAAGAAACATCATATTTAGCTGCAGCTGATAAGATTCTTAGTTTTTCATTAATATTCAAAAGTATCACCTCTATAATAAGTAGTATTCTTTTATTATACAGAACATATGTTCTCAAATCAATATTTACTAAACTATATTTAATAAGAATAAAATTAGAGAATTTTGGAAAGTATATATTATGAAGCTAACTTAGGAGGTATCTTATGTTTACGATAATGGCTATAAAGATAGAGCCAAGAGACTCAGCAGCACCTAAAGTTCAAGAAGTACTTACTAAGTTTGGATGTATAATTCAAACTAGATTAGGATTACATGAAGCAAGTAAAAATATTTGTTCAAACTCAGGGCTTGTAATTTTAAACTTAATTCATGAAGAAAAAGAAGAAATATCTAAATTAAGTAATGAACTAAATGAAATAAAAGGTGTTGTAGCTAAATTAGTTGAAGTTTAGAATGTTTTTTAAATGAAAATCTTGGAAGTATTATCTCCAAGGTTTTTATTTTTTTACTTTTCAAGTATGTTAATTAAATATATAATGAGTATGTTCGTATTTATAATAATTTTAAAGGAGAATGATTAATGAGAAAAACAATTAAGATTACCTCTTTTATGTGTGTGTTTGTTCTTATGGTGTCACTTTTCACAGGATGTAGTTCTAAAGAAAAGAAGAAGACAATAAATATATTAAACTATGGTGAAAATATAGCAGATGGTTTATTAAAAGAATTTGAACAACAATATAACATAAAAGTTAATGAAGTTACATTTGATACAATGGAAAAGATGTATATTGAATTAACATCAGGTAAAACAAAATGGGATGCTGTGTTAGTTTCAGATTATATGGCTGATAGAGTTATTCAAGAAGGTTTAATTCAAAAAATAAATAAAAATAATATACCAAATTTAAAAAGTATGAATGAAGGGGATATGGGAAGATCTTATGATCCTAATAATGAATATACAGTTCCTTATATGAATGGGACAATTGGTATAATATATAATAAAGATATAGTTACAGAACAAGTAGATAGTTGGGATATAATGTGGAATCCTGAATATAAAAATGAAATTTTTGTTCTTGACTCGCCAAGAGATGCTATAGGAATGGCTTTGAAAAAGCTTGGTTATTCTTTAAATAGTACAAATCCTAAGGAATTAGAAGAAGCAAAGAAACTTTTAATAGAACAAAAGGAATTAGGAACTATTTATGGGGCTGATGAAGTTCAAGATTTAATGATTTCAGGGGAAAGAGCTGTGGCTATGATATGGTCAGGAGAAGGTTTAAATTTAGCAGATGAACATGAGAATTTAGAATATGTTGTTCCAAAAGAAGGTGCAAATTATTGGTTAGATTCATGGGCAATACCAGTAGATGCTAATGATAAAGAAGCTGCTGAAATATTTATTAATTTTGTAAGTGAAAAAGATAATGCATTAAAAATAGCAGATCAAATAGGATATACAACTCCTCAAAAACAAGCTATGGAAGCTCAACCAGAGGAAGTTAGAAATAATCCAGGTGCATATATGCCAAAAGAAGTTACGGATAAATGTGAAGTTTACAAATACTTTTCTCAAGAAGACTTAAAGTTATATGAGAATATTTGGCTAGAGGTAATGACACATAAAGTAGATAAACAATAATTTAAAAGTAAGAGATTGTATTTAAATTAGTTAACAAGTACAGTTTCTTACTTTTTTATTAATTATTCTTAAGAAAGTTTGAACTATTTACCACTATTGTAGAATAAAATAAAGCATTGATGTATAATAATATAAACATCTATTTTGATTTAGAGGAGTGTGCTTAAAGATGGATAGAGTAATTGATTTTAATGAGTTAAAAAATAGAGTTAATGATAAAGATATAGATAAATTTGAATCTTATATATATTCACTATACTATGATATGTCAGCAGGAAAACTAACAATGGCTGATTTTACTAAAGAAATGATGTCATATATGGAGAAAAATAATATTTCACAAGATAAGTTTTTGAAAATGCAAACAAAACTTATGGAGAGATATGGCTTTGATGCATCAAGTTTAGAAGAACAAGTTAAAGCTTTAGGATTAGATAAAATAGCAGGAGCTTCAACAGATGTTGAAAAAATAAGAAAGACTATGAGCTTTCAAGAAAAATATAAAGATAAAATGCAAATGAAAGCAGTAAGTACCTATTCAATTAATAATGAAAAGAACAACGTAGGTATTTTACTAGAAGAAGAAAATGTAATACTTAAAAGCTTTGGAAAAATAGATCTAGCAGATTTAGAATTAAATGAATTTTTATGCTCATATAAAAAGGTAGTAGATAATAAACAATTAAAGATATCTATTTGTGAAAATGTAAAAGAATATGAATATTAGAAAAGATAATTAAATTTACTAAAAGAAATTTCTTTATTTTATAAAATAATCGTATATAATAAATAAGGTGTGATAAAATATCACACCTTATTTTTAATTAGGAAATTATAAATTTATTATAAATGATACTTACGGAGGGGATAAAATGAGCGTTTTAACCGTTAAAAATATGAATCATGGGTTTGGCGATAGAGCAATATTTGAAGATGTATCCTTTAGATTATTAAAGGGGGAGCATGTTGGTTTAATTGGAGCAAATGGAGAAGGTAAATCAACATTTATGAATATAATAACTGGAAAATTAATGCCTGATGAAGGAAAGATTGAGTGGAGCAATAGAGTTAGAGTTGGTTATATGGATCAACATGCAGAATTAGTTAAAGGAACTACTATAAGAGATACATTAAAAGGTGCGTTTAAATACTTATTTGATTTAGAAGCTGAAATGAATGATATCTATGGAAGAATGGGAGAAATGGACGAGGATGAAATGAATAAGTCTCTAGAAAAGACTGCAGTTATCCAAGACATGTTAGATAATAATGGATTCTATCTTATAGATGCAAAGGTTGAAGAAATTGCTGCTGGATTAGGTCTTAAAGATATAGGGCTTGATAGAGATGTTACAGATTTAAGTGGTGGACAAAGAACAAAAGTATTACTAGGAAAGCTTCTACTTGAAAATCCAGATATATTACTTTTAGATGAGCCTACAAATTATTTAGATGAACAACATATAGAATGGCTTAAAAGATTCCTTCAAAATTACGAAAATGCTTTTATTTTAATATCACATGATATTCCATTTTTAAATTCTGTTATTAATTTAATTTATCATGTTGAAAATAGAAAGCTTACTAGATATGTTGGAGATTATGAAAACTTCCAAAGAATTTATGAAGCTAATAAGAGACAGTTAGAAGCAGCTTATGAAAGACAACAACAAGAAATAGCTGGACTTAAAGACTTCATAGCTAGAAATAAAGCTAGAGTTGCAACTACAGGTATGGCTAAATCAAGACAAAAGAAACTTGATAAAATGGAAATAATAGAACTTCAAGCAGAAAAACCAAAGCCAGAATTTAGATTTAAGCAAGGAAGAACTTCAGGAAAGTTAATATTTGAAACAAGAGATTTAGTAATAGGATATAATGAGCCATTAACTAAGCCACTTAACATATCAATGGAAAGAGGACAAAAGATAGCCTTAGTTGGAGCTAATGGATTAGGTAAATCAACATTACTTAAAAGCTTAATGGGGTTAATAAAACCAATAAGCGGAGAAGTGGAACTTGGGGATTACCAAATGCTAGGATACTTTGAGCAAGAAATAAAAGAGGCCAACTATAAAACTTGTATAGAAGAAGTTTGGGAAGAGTTCCCTTCATTTACACAATATGAAGTAAGAGCAGCATTAGCTAAATGCGGACTTACAACAAAACATATAGAAAGTAAAGTTTGTGTATTAAGTGGTGGAGAACAAGCTAAAGTTAGATTATGTAAGCTTATAAATAATGAAACCAATATACTTATACTAGATGAGCCTACAAATCATTTAGATGTAGATGCAAAAGACGAATTAAAGAGAGCATTACAAGAATATAAAGGAACAATATTACTTGTATGCCATGAACCAGAGTTTTATAGAGATGTTGTAACAGATATATGGAACTGTGAGGATTGGACTACAAAAATTGTATAATATTTTTTAGGTTTGGAAGAGTTAGTATAAAAACTAACTCTTTTTAAATGTACAGGAAAGTATAAAAATTTTGAAGGCTGAAAGTTAGATATTATCTAGCTTTTAGCCTTCAAATATGTTAGATTAATTAATTATAAATTAGAGGTTTAACAGATGAAAAAAGGTAAGATAAAAAGAATATTAGAAGACCATTGGAAAGAGTTTGAAAAGTTATATAAAAATAAGATTAGACCTAATGTTAAAAAGGAAGTAGAAAAAGTTTTAAAGTGTAAAGATACAAAGTATGGATTTATTGAATTGAAGTGTAATAATTGTAATACTACAAAGAGAATCGGATTTACATGTAAAAGTAGATTTTGTACTTCATGTGGAAAGATTTATACGGATAATTGGATTGATAATATGTTGGGAAATTTAATAAATGTTAGGCATAGACATATAGTTTTTACTATACCAAAAGAATTAAGAGAATTCTTTGGACTGGATAGACAAAGACTTAAGATATTGCCGAAGTGCGCAGCGAGAGCTGTTACGAGTTGGATGCATAGTTTAAATAGAAAGGAGGAATTCACACCAGGTATAGTAACTGTAATACATACATTTGGAAGAGATTTAAAGTGGAATCCTCATGTACATATGATGGTTACAGAAGGAGGGAGAGGAAATATAACAGAATGGAGGCATATAAGGCACATATCTTATGAATCATTAAGAAAAAGATGGCAAAAGGTTTTGTTAGATGAAATAACTTATATAAATGGAAATACAAAAGAAATTAAATTACTAAAAAATAAACTATATAAAGAGAAAGATAAAGGTTTTTATGTTCATGCTAAAACTGAGATAAAATCAGCGAAGACAGCAGCAAAATATGTAGGGAGATATGTGGGACGTCCTGCGATAGCGGAATCAAGGATTCTTAAATATGATGGTGAAAATGTGACTTATAAATATACTAGACATGAAGATAATAAGGTCATAGTTGAAACTGTACATGTATATGAGTTCATAAAAAGAATAATAAGACATATTCCAGAGAAAAATTTTAAAATGATAAGATACTTTGGAATTTATTCTAGAAGAAGCAAAGGAAAATTTAATTTTATAAAAATGATAGATGAAAAGATATTAAGTATAAGAAGATCTATAGCAACTTGGGAGAATAGAATACTGGCAATAAGTGGTGTAAATCCGTGTAAATGTCCTAACTGTGGTAATAAAATGAGATTTCATGATATTGTATATCCTAAATATGGGTCTATGAGGGAACGGCTGAGAATTAAGATTATAGAAGAGAATGAAGAAAAATTAGAAAAGGCTATAGAAAATTATGCTATTACTAAACGTATATTAAGTGGTAAAATAATTCCGAAAACAACTTAGTTGGAGGAAGTAAAATGAAAACAGAGGAAATATTATATATTTGTACTATTTGCGGAGCGAAAGAAAATATTCCTAAAGAAGTAGTTGAATATTTTGATGAAATGGATCAAAGCAATGTTGATGAACCACCATGCTTTTCATGTGAAAAGTGCGGAGGAGTAATGAGGCCTAAAGAGTATACTGGAGTATATGGAATAAAGTATTAATTAATAGGAAAAATATAGCATAGAACAGATATCGGTTCTATGCTTCTTAAGGTACTTAAAATTAAATTCCCGAAGGGAGCGTGGCGAAAGCCACTTTTTTATGTTGAAAGGAACAATAAAATATGTTTAGGAATAATTTGTTAGTAAAGTATTTTACCGGGGGAAAGTTATGGGATACTACGTTAATGTTGATTCAGGAGTTAAAGTATATGTAGAAGATATTAATGAAAAGGGAGATAAAACAATTGTTTTTTTACATGGTTGGCCAGGTAGTCACGAATTATTTGAATATCAGTATGATTATTTAATACAAAAGGGATTTAGATGTATTGGCTTAGATCAAAGGGGATTTGGTAAATCAGATAGACCTGCATATGGATATGATTATGATACATTAAGCGATGATGTGAAAGCTGTAGTAGATCAACTAGGTTTAAGTAATTTTACATTATTAGGACATTCAACAGGAGGAGCTATAGCTATACGATATATGGCAAGACATTGGGGAAGAGGAGTAGATAAATTAATTCTTTGTGCAGCAGCGGCACCAAGTCTTATTAGACGTCAATATTTTCCTTATGGATTAAAAAAGGAAGATGTTGAAGAAATAATAAAAGGAACATATAGTGATAGACCTAAAATGTTGAAAAATTTCGGAGATACTTTTTTTTATAAAAAGCCAAGTAAGTGGTTTATGGAATGGTTTTTACAACTAGGCTTCCAAGCGGCAGGTTGGGCTACAGCAGAGGTTGCTAATACATGGCTTGATGAAGAAAAATTATTTGAAGATATTAAGAAAATAAAAGTTCCAACATTAATTGCTCATGGTATTCATGATAAAGTGTGTTTATTTCCTTTAGCAGAAGAACAAAAAAAGCTTATTAAAAATTCTAAGCTGATAAAGTTTCAAAATAGTGGTCATGGAGTTTTTTATGATGAAAGAGATAAATTTAATAAAGTAATAGTGAGTTTTATTGGAGGATCTGAAGAAAATACTACTCATATGATTTAATGATATAGAAAAATAATTAAGAGTGATAGTTATATTTTAGAGGAGTTAGTGTAAAAGCTAGCTCTTTTAATATATAATTAACTTATAAATATTATGGAAAATATTTCATATAAAATAATTAATTAATAAGGAGGAAATATGAAAATTAATATTAAATATTTAATAGCTTTTATTAGCATATTTATAATTGAGGTGGTAATTGCACTTTTTATAAAATGATGAAATTATTAGACCTTACATTGGAGATATATTAATAATTATTTTAATGTACACTTTTATAAGAAGTTTTATTAAGAAAAAAATAAAGTATTTACCTATATATTTATTTTTGTTTGCTACATTTGTTGAGATAATGCAATTATTTAATATTGTAGAAAGGTTTGGATTACAAAATAATAAAGTATTTTCAATTATTATTGGTAGTACATTTGATATAAAGGATATTTTATGTTATTTAGTTGGAAGTATAATTCTAATAATATGGGATAGTAGATGGAATTATAGAAAAAATAGCATTAAAAGATATAAATGATAATAAAAGAAAAAAAGTGTATAAAGTTTTATCAGTTTAAAACATATAAATAAAAATTATTCATAATATAGTAATAGAAAAGAAAGGAGGAAATCATATTTAACAAAAGATATGAAATGATAAAGGAATAATGGGGGGAAATATGAATAAAAAATTTATAAGTATTATTTTAGCAACTATTATTTTAGTTGCAACATGTTTTAATTTTAAATTGGTATCAGCTAATACTATAAAAGACTTTGATCTAAATGACTCACTATTAGGATATTATACATTTGAGAATGACAGTATAAATAATATGACAGTTACTAATTTAGCTACACTTGGAGAAAAATATAATGGTAAATTAGGTTCATTAAATAACGATAATGGAACAAATATAACTATAGATAAAGGAATTTTAGAAGATGGATTAAAATTTGATGGAAGTGAAAGTTATTTTAGAGTACCGAATATAATTAATGCAAAAGAAAATTATACAGTTTCATTATGGCTATATAACGATAATTCACAGCCAACTGATTCAACATCAATAAATATTATACAACAAACAGGGGCTGGGAGAACCTTACTATATTTAAAGAATAAAAAATATGGAAGCTATGTTACAGGAAAGGATATTATATCTAGTAAAGTAGAAGAATATGGACAGTGGCAAAATGTTATTATAACAAGTAATGTTAATGATGATGAAAGTATTACCTTTAAAGTATATGCAAATGGAGAGTTGCGTAAAGAAGAGGTAATTCAGGATTTAACTTTAATTAATGGAGGTATTACTGATTTACAATTTGGATGTCATAAAAATACAGATACAGGACATGCTTTTAAAGGTAAAATAGATAGTATTCGTATTTATAATAAATCAGCAGATAATAATATGGTTGATGCATTATTTAATGAGCATAGAAATGTAATTGTTTTCGAAGGGCTTGGTAATACAATAAATTTAGCTGAAGAGCTTTTAGAACATGGAATATTAACAGATGAATATAAAGAGTACACTGATTTATATAGTAAAGTTGAAGAAGCAAAAAATATTACTATAGATTCACCTTATAGTGAGATAGCCTTAGTAAAGACAGAATTAGAAGCACTAATTAATATATATAATGAAACGGCAAAAGACTTACCAGTAAAAATATCTGTTAATTATAATAATATAATTAAAAACATACCAGATTATATGTTTGGAGTAAATCATAGGTATCATATGGATGGGTACGGAAGTTACAATCCAGAAACTCAAAATTTATATGGTGAATTTAAACAGTTATCCAATAGTGCAAATTTTGGTTCTGTAAGATATCCAGGTGGAATTGTAGCTAATTTATTTCAATGGAAAAGATCTATAGGGGATGTAGAAAATCGTATTACAACTATTCATGGAAATTGGAATGAACCAACTATAACGCCTAATTTTGGTTTAGATGAGGCAGCTAGATATATTATTGATGAAAGTAATGGAGAAATGATATATGTATATGGATTTGGTAATGGATCAGCATTAGATGCAGCTGATTTAGTAGAATATCTAAATTGCGAAGTAGGTGAAAATCCTAATGGTGGAATTGACTGGGCTGAAGTACGTGCTAATAATGGTCATGCTAAACCTTATAATGTTAAATTATTCGAAATTGGTAATGAAGTTGACGAAGGATGTGGATATTGGATGCAAAACAGTCCAGATCAATGGTCAGGAAATGGATTAGATGTTGCTAGAATGTATGCAGAAGGAGCAGTTAGAGAATTTGTGAAAGAAAAGGTAGCAGAGATAGATAACTGGAATACATCTAATGATAAGTCAAAGGCTTCATATTTTAGTGATGGAACAGCAAATCAAAAGAAGTATATGCGTTATGCAAATGATGTAACTGATCAAATTGATAAGTCAAAAGCAGTTGAAAGTGATAGTGTACATGTATATATAAATAATGAAGAATGGGCAATTGTAAAAGATATTAAAAAAGCAGATGCAAATGCTAGGGTAGTGCAAGTTAATTATGAAAATGGAGAAATACTTTTTGGTGATGGTATAAATGGAGCAATTCCACCTAAAAATTCAGATATAAGAGTATCATATACTGTTTATAAAGATGGATTGGCTGATTATTATGAAGAAATGAAAAAAGTTGACCCAGATGTTAAAGTATATTCAGGATATTCAAATTCTAATATAGCGCAAGCTATTGCTGAATCAGAAAAAGCAAGTAAAGATGGAGGGAAATTTGATGGTGTAGCGGTACATCCGTATTCGCATAGTAATGGAAGCTTACAAGATAATGATCCGTTATTTTATGAAAAGATAATGGAAAGAATTGAAACAAGTGTTGTATCACAAGTTAGAAGCCGAGAGAATGTCTTAAAAAAATATTGGCCAGATGGAAGTAAAAAGTAGCTATATCAGAATTTGGAATATTTAATCATCCTGGTGATGTTGTACAATCACAAACTCATGCTATATATATAGCAGCAAATATTATAGAGTTTATGAAGTTTAACACTGCATTTACTAATAAGCATTGTTTAATAGATTTCCCAGGTGGAGATGTATTAGGTCCAGGAAAACAAGCTTTAATACAATCTATAAAACAGCCAGATGGAAGTTATAGATTTTATGGAACTCCTTCTTTAAAGGTCTTTAGTATATTAAATAATATGATAGCTAATGATCTTATAGAAACTAAAATTATAAATAATAAAAAGTTCTATAATAACGTAGACACGATCCATGCAATGACAAGTAAAGACAAGGATAGTATTTATGTACTTCTTATAAATATGGATAGAGAAGAAAATGTAAAAGTTAAAATTGATGTAAATAATTCAGAGATAAAAGATAATAAGGCAGAGGTAATGACTCTATCTGGAAATGGTGTGTATGATGTTAATTCATTAGAAGAACCAAATAAAGTAGATGTAGTTAAAAGTGAAGTTATTATTGATCCAGATAATGTGGAATATGAAGTTCCTGCTCATTCAGTTGTTGGAATAAAGTTATCTACAAATGGAGAAGAAGTAGATAAGAGTGCATTAAAAGAGGTAATAGATTATGCAGAAAAACTTAAATCTGAAGGAGCATTAGAAGGAGTATCGCCAACAGTTCTAGAAAAATTTAATAAAGCATTAGAAAAAGCAAATTCAGTAATAGCTGATGAAAATACAACGCAAAAGGAAGTAGATGAAGCACTTAAGGGTTTGCAAGAAGTTATAGGTAAACTAGAAATTTCTAATGTAAACAAGGAGGTGCTTCAAGAGCTTGTAGATAAAATTAATGGTTTAAATAAATATGAGTATATAACATCAACATGGGAGGTTTTAGAAGCTGAATTAAAAAATGCTTTAAATGTATTAACTAATAAGGAAGCAACTCAATCAGAGGTTGATTTAGCACACAATAATTTAAATAAAGCATATTTAAATTTAATATTAATACCAGATAAGTCTAAGCTTGAAGAGTTAATAAATAAAGCAGAGGGTATAGATGCAACTAAATGTACTGTAGATAGTTATAAGACTTTAGAAGAGGCATTAATTAAAGCAAGAGAAATATTTAATGATAAAAATGCCACTTTAGAACAAGTTAATAAATCACAAAAAGAATTAGAAGGTGCTTTAAAGGTTTTAGTTAAAAATAGCAATAATGATATAGTACAAGACGAATCAAATAAGGGCAATAATAGTAATAATATTAACAAAGGAAGCTTGCCAGAGACAGGTAAAACACCTGCTGTAGCAGTAGGATTATTTGGATTATTAATATCTTCTATAGGATTAGATTTACTAATTAGAAAAAATAAATAATAAATGCTGAAATATAAAAATAGAGATTACTCAATTTGTAATCTCTATTTTTATATTTATTTATAAGGTTTAATTTAGTTAATCTTAAGAGTGCAAGGGAAAAAGGAATAGCACCATGTTCAAAATGTAATTAAAATAAACTCTAAACTAACTTAAGTTTTAGAAGGTAAATTTATTAATATATATGGAAGAAATGGAGAATAGTAAATTTGTTTAAGAAGAATTTAAAAAAATAATAATTATATATATAGTATTTATAATTGGAAGTTTTATGGGCGGAATAGGAACAGTTTCTAAATCATTAGAAAAAGATATAAATTCTAAAGTTGAGAGTAATAAGAGGTTACTAGAAAGTAAAAAAGTGCTTTAGAAGATTTAAATAGCAAAAAAGCTAATTTAGAATCAGAAATAAAGAGTCAAAATGTTCAATAGAAGCAGTTTGATTTATGTGTGTACTAAGGATAAAAGTGAAGTTATAGAACTTAAAAATATAAAAGAAATATTTTAAATATTGTTATAAAGAGATAACCTTGGAATTTAAAAATCTAGGGTTATTCTTATAATATTGAAAAATTTAACAATAAGTAATACTGTGAAAAGTGCATTAAATGGGATCTTTATGTAACAAATATAGTTCACATTTAATGCATCTTTTATAGTGAGTTAAGACCATTTAGTAATATTACTATTCGAAATTACTGAGATATTATTAATATTTTTACTAATTTCATAAGTTTAAATTACTAATGTATATAATAAGTTAAAGCGCATCTGCGTAATGGAATTTATTTAATAATATTATATATATTTAATATTTAAGTGTTATTTTGTGTAAATTTTAAAATGAGATGAAGCAAAGAGCACTGGATATTCAAGTTGAAATATCAGCTCTAAATTACAAAGTTGAAGATGAAGCTATAGCAGAGATTCAAGAGTTACCTACTGTACTTGGAGTAGATGAACATATTAAAGCACTGACAAGTGGGCTAATAGATAAAAAGACTTGGCTTATAGTATGTACTAATAAGCGTGTATTAATGTTAGATAAAGGTATAATCTATGGATTAGAATTAATAGATATTCCTTTAGATAGAATTAATAGTATATCACATTGTAAAGGCTTTTTATATGGTAAAATATCTATTACAGATGGAACAACCACAAGGACTATAGAAAATGTGCCTAATATAACAGTAAGTTTCTTTGCTGATGCAGTTAATAAAGAGATGGAAATATATAAACAGTCTAAAACAACTCCATTGACTCAAGTGGCAAATACTAAATCTGCTGCAGATGAATTAATTAAATATAAACAATTATTAGATATGGGAGCATTAACACAAGAAGAATTTAATGTAAAGAAAAAAGAACTCTTAGGCTTATAATTAATGGTGTATAGGGAGATATAATTTATATTTCTGTATACACCATTTTTAGTAATTTTTATAATGTATATTATGACAAAGTAGATGTAATATCAATTAAAAGTAAAGAAGTTCTTAAATATGAGAGGATATCTATTGAAGTTTAAAAGAATAGAACCTAAGAAAATAAAATATTCAGTAGATATAATGGATAAGATATCATTTTTTGATGGCAAAAATAGTGAGAGTGCATTAGAATACAGAGAATATTGTAAAGCAGCAGGATGGGAATTTGTTTGCGAAAGAGAAAAAATACAAATTTATTGCAGTGAAAGTGATTTAAGTAATAATCCTATTCACACTGATGAAGAGGAAAAGTTTAATTGTATTTTTAAAGCATCTTTAAAGCATGTTTTATCAAGTTTAATTATGATATTATCAGTTGTATATATTCAATATATAACCATATTTAGAAGTTATAATGTAAACTTTTTAGCAAATGATATACAAATATTTTTATTATTTATTTTATCTATATTTATAATACATGGAGTAATAGGCGTAGTTAATTTTGTTATTTGGGGTGTTAAGGGTAAAGTTGCTTTAAAAAAAGGAGATGTTGTGTCATATAACTGCTTTAAAGCAATGAAGGTTAGATTAGTTCTTAATAATATAAGTATACTATTAATGCTATCATTAATTATATATATGGGGACAAGTGGAGAAGCATATATGTTAAAATTGTTAGTATTAATTTTATTAGCAACAGGTTTATTATCTATAATAATGAATTTTATAAGTAGAAGTAATTGTAAAGATAAAAAAACTTTAAACATAATAGTTTATGTTGTTTTTACAATAATTATTTTTATTGGGATTAACGTATTAGTTTTTAGTGAAGTTTTTTCAAAAATTAATTCAAGTGATACTAAAATTGAAGAGGAAAATTATCCAATAGTTTTAAATGATTTTAATGATAAGAGTATAAATGATGAGGGTAAGCATATTGATGAAGAAAAGGGGATTTTAGCATCTACATTATATTATAGTGTTAAAGGAGAAAGAATTGATTTAAGTTATGATTTATTTGAAAGTGATTATAAATGGACTGTAGAGTATGTTGTTAATAAGAAGATGGATTGGTTAAAAAAATTTAATATAAAATATATAAAAAAGGAAACAAATCTTCCATCGGAAATACAAGTTTATAAAAAAGAAGATAGAAATACTTATTTAATGTTCTCAGATAATAAAATTATTGAGATTAATGATTGGAATGAAATTTTAAGTGAAGATGAACTATTAAATAAATCTTATGAAAAAGTATTTAAGGAATAATATATTATTTTATTAAAGGTATATAAAAATAGTCCCTAGTAAGAAAAATTAAGTTTACTAGGGGCTGTTTTTTGTGATTTTTCAAAAATAATTATTAAATTATAGTTTTAATATAATGTAATTGTAATTAATACTAATATGATTACAGCTATAAAAATTTATATTTTAGAATAGTTTATTATATTTTGAAATACTGCTTTATTTTCTTTTATGTTTTTATATGTATGAGATTTATTAGCTATAAATCTAATAGAATCTCCCTTTTTTAACTCAAAGGACTTTGAATCTATATCAATAACAATTTCCCCTTCAGTAACTATTATATATTCTTCTACCCCATCATTATGAGGATTAGATATATGATTACATCCAGGATTAAGTTCTATGGTGAATATTTCAAAGCCCTTATTAACATCAAAAGGAAAGATTGGGTACAAACTCATTTTTTTATTATCTTCTATTATTGGTGTTACTTCATTTTGATGTATTATTTGAAGATCATTTTGATTTTCTTCAATAAATAAAGAAAAGGATACTTTTAAACCATTTGCAATTTTCCATAGGGTAGAAACAGTAGGGTTTGATTGACCACGCTCTATTTGACCAAGCATAGCTTTACTAACTCCTGTTATTTTAGAGACTTCATCTAAGGTTAAATTACGCGTATTTCTTATGATTTTAAGTTTATTACCTATAATTAAATTTAAATCTTTCATTTTAATCTCCTATTAGAATTTGTATGTTTTAACAGATATTATTTTATAATATTAGATTGATTTTGTAAAATATATATTATACAATATAACGTATATTTTACAATATAACATATAAAATAAGGAGGAATAGAGTTGAAGAAAGCAATTTTATTTGGTATTGGAGCATCCCTATTTTTTTCGTTAACATTTATATTAAATAGGCAAATAAATATTGAAGGAGGAAGTTGGATATGGAGTTCATCTCTTAGATATATTTTTATGTTGCCAATTTTATTTATTATTATGATTTTAAATAATCAGTTAAATCCTGTAATAAAAGATATTTTTAAAAGACCTATTCAATGGATTATTTGGAGTACAGTAGGATTTGGATTATTTTATGCACCACTTAGCTTTGCATCAGAATACGGCGCTTCATGGTTAGTTGCAGGAACTTGGCAAATAACAATAGTAGCAGGTGCAATTATGACACCATTATTTACTAAAAAAATAGAAGTTGGAAAAAATGTAGTATATGTAAGGAATAGTATTCCTAAAAAATCTTTAATGATGTCATCAATAATATTATTAGGAATATTTATTATGATGTTTGAAGAAGCAAAAGATATTTCAATAGGTAGAACATTTTTAATAATTATGCCTGTAGTTATAGCTGCATTTGCTTATCCACTGGGCAATCGTAAAATGATGGAAGTTTGCAAAAATGAATTTACTACATTTCAAAGAGTGTTTGGAATGACATTATGTAGTATACCTTTTTGGTTATTTATATCAATTTGGGGCACAATAATTGTAGGACTTCCAAGCAAGGGACAAGTAGTTCAATCCTTTATTGTTGCTATGTTTTCAGGTGTTATTGCAACTATACTATTTTTTAAAGCTACTGATATGGTAAGTAATAATGCACATAAAATAGCAATAATAGAATCAACTCAAGCTGGGGAAGTAATATTTACACTTTTAGGAGGGATATTTATATTAAATGATAAGATTCCAACAACTATAGGAATAGTTGGAATAATTTTAGTAGTAATTGGTATGGTTCTAAATAGTATTATTAAATCTTAAAGATAAGGAGGGTAATGATTATAAAGGGTAGTTTAGACTTGTTAAGAAGAAATATTTATATTTGTATACTTAGTAAATATACATGGATTAATTAATGAAGGTAGTAAGAATATATTATTTTATAAAATACATAATTATTAAAAAATAGAATGAAATTTTAAGAATTTAACTATAAATATAGAGAAATAAAATGTAGAATGGCAAAATTTCTGTAGAAATTTTCAAAATAAATATGTATAATGGATAAATAAAACATAAAATATACAATTATGAAAGGGAGATGAATATGGCACTAATAGGAATTTTAATCATAATAATTGGATTTGCATTAAAACTAAATACAATTGCAGTTATTATATCAGCAGGAATTGTAACAGGACTTGTTTCAGATATGAGTTTTGTAGATGTTTTAAGTACTTTAGGAGAAACCTTTGTAGCTAAAAGAGAAATGTGTTTATTCTTACTAACTTTACCTGTTATAGGATTATGTGAGAGATATGGCTTAAAGCAGATGGCAATTATGCTTATAGAAAAAGTAAAAGGACTTTCTACAGGAAAGTTACTTACTGGATACTTATTTATTAGAGAGTTAGCAAGCACATTATCTGTAAGACTTGGAGGGCATCCTCAATTTATTCGTCCATTAATAAATCCTATGGCTCAAGGGGCAGCTATTGCAAAGTATGGTGAAATAGATAGAAAAGATGAGGATATGATTAAATCATATGCAGCAGCTACAGATAACTATGGTAATTTTTTTGGACAAAATGTTTTTATGGCTAATTCAGGAGTTCTATTAATAGCGGGAGCTCTTAGTGAATTGAATTTACCAGGAATAGGATCTAATGTTGATACTTTAGCGGTAGCAAAAGCATCTATACCAGTAGCTATAATTGCATTTATATTAGGAGTAATTCAAAATATTTATTTAGACAGAAAATTATCTAAAAAGTATGGAATTAAAGATAATAAAAAGGGGGAGAAATAAATGGATATAGCTAAACTTTCAAACCTTTTATTAAATATTTTTTATATAATGATTGGTATTATGATGATTATAACAATGGTATATACATTAAAAGATACAAATCATAAAACAAGATTAGGTACAGCAACATTTTGGGGAATACTAGCTACAATATTTATATTTGGTGAATTTATTCCTTCTATTGTTGTAGGAGGTTTAATTGTTATTATTGGAGTTTTAGGAGCATTTAATCAAATAAATGTAGGAACAATAGCTCAATTAAATGAAACTTTTGCAAGAGTAAAAGCAGAAAAAATCGGGATAAAAATATTTTTACCTTCTTTAATAATAGCATTTGTTGCTCTTGGAATAGCACAATTTACTAAGTTATCAGGCGTAACAGCTATAGGAATATCAGCAGTAGTTGCAATAATAATAACATTTTTTATTACTGGAGCAAAGCCTAAGGAAGCTATAGTAGATAGTGATAGAATGTTGCAAGCAATAGGATCAACAGCAATATTACCACAACTATTAGCATCATTAGGAGCATTATTTGCAGCAGCTGGAGTTGGAGATATTATATCAAATATGATTTCTGGTGTAATACCTGAAGGAAATGTTTGGATTGGAATAACTGCTTATTGTGTAGGAATGGCTTTATTTACAGCTATAATGGGTAATGCTTTTGCAGCTTTTACAGTTATTACAGCTGGCATAGGTGCACCTTTTGTTTTTGCTCAAGGAGGAGATCCTATAATAGCATCAGCAATAGCCATGACGGCAGGATTTTGTGGGACATTGTTAACACCAATGGCTGCTAATTTCAATATACTTCCAGCAGTTTTGCTAGATATTGAAGATAATAATGGAGTAATAAAAGCACAGTCAATATATGCAATAGTTTTATTGTTAATACATATACCACTAATGTACTTCTTAGCATTTTAAAATTTAAGAAATGAATAGGAGCGATGAATAATGAAAGTATTAATAACAGGATTTGATCCTTTTGGAGGAGAACCAATAAATCCAGCTTTGGAGGCTGTTAAGAAACTTCCAGAAATAATATCAGGAGCAGAAATAATAAAATTAGAAATTCCAACAGTATTTAGAAAATCTCTTGAAAAGATTGAAGAAGCTATAATAAAAAAAAATCCAGATATTATTATTTCAGTGGGTCAAGCAGGAGGCAGATTTGGAATAACTCCTGAAAGAGTTGCAATTAATATAGACGATGCAAGAATAAAAGATAATGAAGGAAATCAACCCTTAGATATAAGAATATTTGAAGATGGAGAAAATGCATATTTTTCTAACTTGCCAGTTAAAGCTATGGTGAAAGAAGTAACAGATGGAGGATTACCAGCTAGTCTTTCTAATACAGCAGGTACTTTTGTATGTAATCATGTTATGTATGGTGTGCTTTATTTAATAAATAAAAAGTATCCAAATAAAAAGGGTGGATTTATTCATGTTCCTTATGTTTCATCACAAGTAATCTCAAAACCTAATACTCCATATATGTCATTAGATGATATAACTTCAGGATTAGAATTATGCATTAAAGCAGCAGTTGAACATGATAAAGACGTAAAGGTT